>NZ_JBAGRS010000001.1:0-864054 GCF_037150615.1 Alcaligenes sp. PF14
CCCCCCGCAAGCATCCCTTGCGGGGGTTTTGTTTTATGCGGCGACAAAAGAGCAGGCTACCGGCCTGTCTCGGATTGCTCGAAGGCCTGACCCTGGACCACCCGGTTCAGGCGTACCGCCCCCCATCCTGGCCCGTTCCGGGCTGCGTGTATTCCCTGTTCTTACCGACGCCGATTGGCCTAAGCCTAGTAGGTTGGTCATGGCATCCTGTCCCTGCACAAGAGGATTGGCGTTCAATCCGTCGCTGCTTACCTGTAGGGTGGTCGGTCGTTCCTCTCTTGCTGTACTGACTGTCTGTTGTTGAAACGCGGCGACAGACCACTTCTTCTTCTTCTTCTTCTTCTTCTGCTGCTGCTACTGATTGCTCCGGATAGTGACGCTAATCGGCATGCGCGGTGCCTGCTCTATGAGTGGCCCGCATAGCGCTTGTTTCTTCGGTAACTGCATAGAACGTGACTGGATCATAGAAGCGGCATTTCATACGCCGCTTCTTCTGCCTGGATGGTGGTAGCTCTGCCACTGTCATACGGTTAATGCTCAAAGTATGGGTAAAATAGTTCGGTATAGTTATTGTTAATGCTTGTTTCAGGAGAACCGAATGAATCAGCCCATTAGCCCCGAGCTTGAACCAGGCTTGTCGCTGCGCAAGATTACGCACATCTGCTATGGCTTGTTTTCTTTGGCTATGATCAGTGCAGGTATCTTCGGTGCTGCAGCTGTAGCAGCTGTGATTCTGGCTTACGTCAAACGCGGTGATGCATCGGGCACTATTTATGCCAGCCATCTGGATTGGGTCATCAAGACTTTCTGGTGGGGACTGTTGTGGGTGGTGTTGAGCGCTTTGCTGACGACCATCTTTATTGGTTGGGTAACCGCTCTGGTAGCCATGGTATGGATCATCCACCGTCTGATTAAAGGCTGGTTGGCTTTGGCAGGTGGTCAGGCTCTGGGCCACGACTACTAACGCGATCCCATTTCAGTAGTGTTCTGGCGTAGCCCAGAAAGAAATATTTAAAAGGTGCTCAGATGAGCACCTTTTTTTATTTGATGTTGCTTTGCTTGGGCTTGCTCAGATTTGGCCAGCATCTGCTTGGCTATGCACCCCGGTTCAGGCCCTTGGTCGGTGCGTTTCGCTTATCCCTGTTGAGGAAGACTTTAAGGTGCCAGCAGGTGGATCTGTTCGACATGCATATGATGCAGGCACTCACGCAGCAGCAAGAGATAAATACCCAGGTTTTGATTATTGACCAGCTGATGGATATTTTCCAAAGAGCCCGCGTTGATCATTTTCAGGCTGACCGCTCCTTGGCTGGCTGCTGCATACAGGGTGAACAGGTCGTCAATCATGTCCCGATTAAGAGTGTGCTGCTCGCTGCCTTGGGCATCTGTGAGCCAGACGCCAAGCTCTTCAGCAAACTCCCCAGCGGCAAACACCATGAACTGACGCAGATCCAGGCTGGCTGGCATGATCGCGTCTTCCACGACCTCGATAGCATGTTCCAACTGCGCTGCGCGCGAGCTGGAGTCTGCGAAACAGCTTGCCAAGAGCTGGACGCCACTAAGTTCCGGGAAGTGCTCGGTATGAACAGGGACACCCTTATGAGCCATGCTTATTTCAGCGTGATCGGAGCCGAAATCAAGGATAGCCACTTGTGCTTGAGGATGAGCGGTTTGCAGGTTTTGCAGTAATACCGGGGTACTGGCTGGAGGTGGTGGTCGGGAGCTGTCTGACATAAATATCCTTAAGGTATTTCAATCCGTTTGCTCTTGCTCTCCTGCTTGCTTGAATAGCGCCAAAGCAAGATGCCGTTGTGTGTCGTGATCCACGATGGGGGCCGGGTAATCCTGTCCCAGCCTGAATTCGATAGGAAGCTGCTTGGCCTGCCAGGGGGCATGCACGGCCTGCTTGTCCAGGGAAGCCAGCTCGGGGACATAGCGTCGTATGAATTGCCCATCAGGATCAAATTTACGCGATTGGGTAATGGGATTAAAGATGCGAAAGTAAGGCTGCGCATCGCATCCGGTAGAGGCGGCCCATTGCCAGCCTCCCACATTGGAAGCCATATCGTAATCAAGCAGCTTCTGAGCAAAAAATTGCTCACCCCAACGCCAGTCTATCAGCAAGTCTTTCACCAGAAAGGACGCGCTGATCATGCGTAGCCGGTTGTGCATATAGCCTGACTGGTTCAGTTGACGCATGGCGGCATCCACAATCGGGTAGCCAGTCCGGCCTTCTTTCCAGGCCTGGAACCAGTCTTCGCGATTAGGGAAGGGCAGATCCTTGTAGGCGGGCTTGAAGCTCTCTGTCGCCGTTTCAGGGTGATGCCACAGGAACTGCTGATAGAACTCTCGCCAGATCAATTCGCTCAGCCATGTTGCTGCGCCCTCGGAGTCGCTGGGCCAAGCTAAAGATACCGCTTGGCGGATAGAGAGGGTTCCAAAGCGTAGATGGGGGGCCAGATAGGATACCCCTCGTTTGGCTGGAAAATCTCGGCGCTCCTGGTAAGCGTGGATTCTGGGTTCGAATTCTTCCAGCAAGGTTTGGGCGCCTTGCCAACCGGCGGGGTTCAGCAGTTTTGCGCGAGACTCGTCTTGAAAGCCCAATTGCTCCAAACCAGGCAAGGATTGCTCGGGCAGCGCGGCCCATTGGCCTTGCGAGCAGTCGTATGCTTGCACATTTTCAGATTGGATACGCGCCAGCCAATTGCGCTTGTAGGGCGTAAAAACCGTGTAGGGCTGTTTCTGTTGGGTCAGGATTTCATCCTGCGCAAAGATCACCTGGTCCTTGAACAACTGCAGTTCCATGCCTTGTGAGGATAGAGCATGGCTGACAGCCCGATCCCGCGTGATGGCCGCAGGCTCGTAGTCCTCGTTTGTATAGACGGTTCTTGCATTCAGGCTGAACGCCAATTCTGGAATTTTCTGTACGGGGTCCCCATAAACGGTGATCAGTTCACTGCCATTTTGACGCAGTTGCTCCTGAACCTGTAGCAGGCTGTCGTAGATAAAAGCCAGTCGGACATCATTGGCGGGTAAGGATTGCAGGATGGTGCTGTCAAAGACAAACACACAGGCTACAGGCAGACCACTTTTCAAGGCATGGTGCAAGGCAGCATGATCGTGCAAACGTAGATCACGGCGTAGCCAGCACAAGGCGCGTGGGATTTGAGCGGGTGGGGTAGAGAATGAAATCGACATGAATACGAGAAAGCAGCGGACTTGATGCCGCCAAATGAAAAAAGGGCCGCGGCTGAAAGCTCAGCGGCGCGGCCCGATATTGCCAGAGGTGCCTGGGCACCCCGTGCTTATTTCAGGTGAGCGCTGACCAGCTTGGTCAGTTCAAACATGGAGACCTGGTCCTTGCCGAACAAGGGGCGCAGCTTGGCGTCGGCATTGATGTTGCGACGGTTCTTGGGATCCTGGAGATCGTGTTTCTTGATGTATTCCCAGATTTTCTTCGTAACTTCAGTACGCGGCAGCGCGCCAGAGCCAATCACCGCAGCCAGTGTTGGGCTAGGAGTGAGTGGTTTCATGAAGGCTGCATTGGGTTTGCGGGTAGCAGGCTTTTTTTCAGTGCTGGCCATGAACGGAACTCCTGAGAAACGAGTTGAAGGGGCGGGTTATGCGCTAGGGCACGACTTGTCTGTCAGCATACCGTGATACTCCCTATACGTCCAAGCCCTTTGTGAGCAAGAGCTTTGCGGGTCTGTAAGCAGATTTTCCAGTGTTTACAGGCTGCTGCAACGCACTATGGATTTGGGTTCGGGATTCCTGTGCCAATCATGCGCAGCACAGGTAGCTGTAGCATAATGATGGATTCGGCCTGCTGAAAGGCAATTGTGGCACCTGTTGCTTTATTGACGGTTCAAAGCACGGGCCTTTGTTTGATATTGAGTAAAGATATGAGCCCTACTGTGGATACCCTGGTCATTCGTCGTCCTGATGATTGGCATTTGCACCTGCGCGATGGCGCTGTGTTGGAATCGGTCTTGGGCCATACCGCGGCACAATTTGACCGGGCTATCGTCATGCCCAACCTGACGCCGCCCGTTACCGCAACGGCACAGGCTCTGGCCTACCGCGAGCGTATCCTGGCCGCTTTGGCCAAAACTGAGTACGCTGGCAAGTTTGAGCCTTTGATGACCTTGTACCTGACCGACAATACTCAGCCAGAGGAAATTATCCGCGCCAAGGAAAGCGGAGTTGTGCATGGCGTCAAGCTGTATCCTGCCGGTGCCACCACCAACTCCGACGCGGGCGTGACAGATTTGTTGAAGAACTGTTCCAAGGTGCTGGCCCAGATGCAGGAATCGGGTATGCCTTTGCTGATGCACGGAGAGGTCACAGACCCCAGCATCGACTTGTTCGACCGGGAAGCCGTATTCATCGAGCGTGTGATGATCCCCATGCGCAAGGCCTTCCCCGAACTGAAAGTGGTGTTTGAGCACCTGACCACGGCAGAGGGCGCTGCCTATGTGAGCCAGGCGGAAGGCCCGGTTGCCGCAACCATCACCGCCCATCACTTGCTCTATAACCGTAATGCTTTGTTCCAAGGCGGTTTGCAGCCACACTGGTACTGTTTGCCTGTCTTGAAGCGCGAGAAGCATCGCCAGGCCCTGGTTGATGCTGCCACCAGCGACAGCAATCGTTTCTTCCTGGGTACAGACAGTGCACCACACTCGCGTAGCCGCAAAGAACAAAGTTGTGGCTGTGCGGGCTGTTATACCGCACTGCACGCGATGGAGCTGTACGCATCGGCTTTTGACAAGGCTGGCCGTCTGGATCGCCTGGAAGCCTTTGCCAGCTTGAATGGCCCTGCTTTCTACGGCCTGCCCGTCAATGAAGGAACAATGACCTTGCAGCGCAGCCAGTTCACGATCCCCGAGTCTGTGGAGATGGCCGGTGAGCCATTGATTCCTCTGGCTGCCGGTCAAGCCCTGGACTGGAGTGTGGTGAGCTAAGGATGACAGAAGCCGCCTGGCTCCAGCGTCTTTACTAGCGCTGAGTCAGGCTGCTCTGGACAACTGGTTTCACCGCGAGATACCGTCGTGGAAACTGCTTTTCTTGATGTGGCGTGGTCTGCTTTGGCAGTCCGCATGGCCGCCACCGCTTTGGTTGTTGTTCTGGTGTCGTGGTCAGTGAGCGCATTTGGCCCATTGATTGGTGGTGCTCTGGCGGGTTTGCCCATGGTGTTGGGCCCCGGCTTCTATTTTCTGTCCCAGCAGTTCCCCGCCGATTATGTGCAGCAGGCGGCAACCTATGCCGTGTATTCGCTTAGTGCGACTCAGCTGTTTTTGCTGCTCATCATTGTTTGTGCTCCCACTTTGTCGCCTTGTCGCACCTTATTGTGTGCGGTTGCTGGTTGGGCGGTGGCCGCCTTGCTCTTGTCCTTCATGCCCGTGCAACCTGTGTTGGGGCTGGCTTTGTTTATTGCTGTGACTGCGTTCAGTTTGCGCGTGTCGCGTCGTCTGGCCGGCATGAAAGGGACCAGCAAAGCAAAAGCGGGTTGGGGCTTGCTGATATTCAGAGGGGCTTTGGCAGGACTTCTGGTTGCTATCGTGACCACCAGCAGCTCTTTGCTGGGGCCGAGCTTGTCGGGGCTGATCATGGCTTTCCCCATTGGCTACACCGTGGTCGCCGTGACCATTCACCAAACCTTGGGGGCAGCCAGCTTGGTCGCGACTTTGCGTTCGGCCTTGTGGGGAACAGGCAGTCTGGCGGGGTTTTGCACCACGCTGGCGTTGACCTTCACGCATTTACACTGGCTGACAGCCTTGCTGCTGGCTGCCGCCGTGTCGATTGCGATTACCTTGCTGTTGGTGTTCCGCCCCTGGGCTCGCCGGGGCTAAGCGCTTATTCTGCGTCGAACAGATCCTGACCCTGTGTGTTGCGTGGCGGCGTGAGCCCCAGGTGACGCCAGGTGTTCAGGGTAGCAATGCGGCCTCTTGGGGTGCGTTGCAAAAAACCATGCTGGATCAGATAGGGTTCGATCACATCTTCGATCGTGTCGCGTTCTTCACCAATGGCTGCCGCCAGGCTGTCTACCCCAACCGGGCCACCGTCGAATTTATGCACGATGGCCTCCAGCAATTTTCTGTCCATCAAGTCCAGGCCTTGTGGGTCCACTTCCAGCATGGACAGGGCGGCTTGTGCGCATTCGGTATGGATGATGCCGCCGGTTTTGACTTCGGCGTAATCGCGTACTCGGCGCAGAAGTCGGTTGGCAATACGCGGGGTGCCACGCGAGCGGCGGGCAATTTCGTAGGTGCCTTCATCCGTCGTGCTGACATTCAGTAGCCCGGCACTGCGCGCCACGATATGCGTCAGGTCTTTGACGTCATAAAACTCCAGACGGGACACAATGCCAAAACGGTCACGCAAGGGGTTAGTCAACATGCCGGCACGAGTCGTGGCACCGACCAGGGTGAAGGGCTGCAAATCCAGTTTGACGCTGCGCGCTGCCGGGCCTTCGCCAATAAGAATGTCAATTTGAAAGTCTTCCAGTGCCGGATACAGAATTTCTTCGACGACGGGAGACAGGCGATGGATCTCGTCAATAAACAGGACGTCGTTAGGTTCCAGGTTTGTCAGCAAGGCGGCCAGATCACCGGGGCGCTCCAGCACGGGGCCGGAAGTCTGGCGCAGGTTCACGCCCATTTCATGGGCAATGATGTGGGCCAGCGTGGTTTTACCCAAACCGGGAGGGCCAAACAGCAAGACGTGGTCCAGCGCTTCCTGGCGTTGGCGAGCAGCCGCAATAAAGATTTCCAGTTGTTCGCGCGCCCGAGCTTGCCCGACATAGTCCTCCAGCATCTTGGGTCGCAAGGCGCGTTCGATGGACTCTTCGTTGGGTGACAAGGGTTTGGGCGTAATGATGCGCTGTTCAGAAGGCAGGCTGGAGAGCGAATCGGAATGTATGGCCATGATGACTACGCTGATTGAATATACAGTATGGTACACCAAGCACCCACCGCCTGAGTATCAGGGCACATGGCAGTGTTCATGGAGTGCGCGGGCAAATCGGTCATCCGTAGCAGCCAGGCTGGATTTGTCCGGCCAGCGCTAGGCTGCTTCGCATGGCATCGCGCATAATGTGGGTTGGAGTTTTTAATCGAGATTTTAGCCATGTCCCTGGAATTACCTGATTTTGCTGATGTTGTAGCCGCCGCTGAACGCTTGGCGCCTGTGGCACACCGCACACCGGTCTTGACTTCCGCAACCTTGAACGAGCGCCTGAATGGCGAAGTCTACTTCAAGTGCGAGAACTTTCAGCGTATTGGTGCTTTCAAGTTTCGCGGTGGCTTCAATGCGCTGGCGCAGTTGAACGAGCAGCAGAAAAAAGCAGGGGTCGTCGCTTTTTCCTCGGGCAATCATGCGCAAGCTGTAGCCCTGTCGGCCAAGCTCTTGGGGATACCGGCCACCATCATCATGAATTCGGATGCTCCGGCTGCCAAATTGGCCGCAACGCGTGGCTACGGTGCCAAAGTGATCGAGTACGATCGCTTGACCCAAGATCGTGCCCAAATTGCACAAGAGCTGGTCGAGCGTGAAGGGCTGACCTTGATTCCTCCCTTTGCGCATCCTGATGTGATCGCGGGGCAGGGAACGGCGGCACTGGAGCTGCTTCAGGAAGTGCCGGACTTGCAGCAGTTCTATGTTCCATTAGGGGGCGGTGGCTTGCTGTCGGGCTGTTTGCTGGCCGCCAAGGCTATGGCACCGGCTTGTGAAGTCTTTGGTGTTGAGCCGCAGGCTGGGGATGATGCCCAGCAGTCCCTGCGTAGTGGGGAGATCGTCAAGATTGCTCCGCCTGCATCGATTGCTGATGGGGCGCTGACCCAAGCTTTGGCGCCCATGACGTTTGAGCTGATTCGCAGCATGGTCACAGATATTTTGACGGTGCCTGATACCGAGCTGGTTCAGGCCATGCGTTTCTTTGCGGAACGCATGAAGATGGTTGTGGAGCCTACAGGTTGCTTGGGTGCCGCGGCGGTAATGCGTCAGGGTGATTTGCAAGGCCGCAAGGTTGGCGTACTGATCAGTGGCGGGAATGTGGATGTATCCGCCTTGGGGCGTCTGCTCGCTTGATAAATGGAATAGTTTTTAAAAATCGGGCAGTTCATATGAACGGCCCGATTTTTTATACATAGCAGTGTCGTCTCAAGCGCGTGACAGCGATTTCAGCGCTTGCTTGATCCCTTCTGACACATCAATATCATCTGGCAAGGCTTTGACAGCAACACTGGCTTCCTTGTTGGAGTAGCCCAATGCTTCCAACGCGTGCAGCACATCATCCCGGCTATTGGGAGCGGCGCTGACTGTACCGCCGCTGCCCAGGTCTGCACCCAGCTTGCCACGCAGTTCCAGTAAAAGACGCTCGGCTGTTTTTTTGCCTATGCCCGGAATCTTGACCAGACGGGACGTTTCCTGGCGCGTAATGGCATCAGCCAGTTCTTCTGCACTCATGCCCGAGAGCAAGGACAGGGCGGTGCGGGCACCAATGCCCGTAACTTTGATCAGTGCCTTGAAAGTGCTGCGCTCGTTCAGGCTGGAAAAGCCAAACAGCACGTGAGCATCTTCACGAATAGCCAGATGGGTGAACAGATTGACCTGTGCGCCCAGCTCTGGCATTTGGTAGAGCGTACTCATGGGGACATCGATTTCATAACCGACCCCACCCACATCCACACAGATGGTAGGTGGTTGTTTTTCGATCAAGGTACCCCGGATGCGACCTATCATGACGTTCCTTCTGGAGAGTTAACCCAAGATCCGGCCAGCGCGAATGCGACGGCGCGGCCCGGTGGTGATGGCTCCGCCTTTTTGCAGGCCGCCCACCACACTGCTGTGATGAGCATGGCTGATGGCGCAGGCCAGGGCATCGGCCGAGTCCGGTGCGGGCAGGCCGTTCAGCTGCAAGAGCCGCTGGACCATCAGCTGGATTTGTTCTTTGGCAGCATGGCCACTGCCGGTGACGGTTTTCTTGATCTGCAACGCTGTGTATTCATGTACATCCAGCCCGCCTACGGCCAGCGCACACAAAGCGGCGCCCCGTGCCTGCCCCAGCAAAAGGGTGGAGGCAGGGTTGCTGTTTACAAAGACTTTTTCGATGGCAGAGGTATCGGGCTTGCTTTGCTCAATCACTTCAGTGATATGAGTCAGAATCAGCTTTAGCCGCTCTGCCAGAGGCAGATCAGGCGGGACCACGATGGTCCCGCTGGCCACATAGCGCAAGCTGGGCCCCTGGGCGTCGATCACTCCGAAACCAGTGCGACGCAAGCCAGGGTCTATGCCCAGGATTCGCATATTAGTGACGGAAGTGGCGTGTGCCGGTCAAGACCATGGCAATACCACGCTCGTTGGCGGCGGCAATGACTTCGTCATCACGCACGCTGCCGCCGGGTTGAATCACGCAGGTGGCGCCTGCTTCGGCAACTACATCCAGACCATCACGGAAGGGGAAGAAAGCGTCGGACGCAACAGCCGAACCCTGCAGGGTCAAGCCAGCGTTTTCAGCCTTGATGGAGGCGATGCGGGCAGAGTCCACACGGCTCATCTGACCAGCGCCCACACCCAGGGTCATGCCCTGACCGCAGAACACAATGGCGTTGGATTTCACGTACTTGGCCACGTTCCAGGCAAACAGCATGTCTTGCATTTGCTGGGCGGTAGGTTGTACTTGCGTCACGACCTTGAAGGCTTCGGTGTTGTCGCGGAAGGTGTCGGGCGTTTGCACCAACCAGCCGCCGCCGACACGTTTCACGTCGAAAGCGTTGTGAGCCTGACCGGGCTGAATGCTCAGCACGCGCACGTTCTTTTTCGCGGCAAACACGTCCAGAGCACCTTGCGTGTAGGAAGGTGCCAGCAGCACTTCTACAAACTGGCTGCTGATCGCCTGGGCAGCGGCTTCGTCCACTTCACGGTTGAAGGCAATAATGCCGCCAAAGGCCGACGTTGGGTCAGTTTGGAACGCTTTGCGATAGGATTCCTCGGCGGTTTCGCCCAGAGCTACACCGCAAGGATTGGCGTGCTTGACGATGACGCAAGCGCCCGCGTCAAAGCTGCGGACACATTCCCAAGCGGCATCGGCGTCAGCAATATTGTTGTAGGACAGTTCCTTGCCCTGTAGCTGCTTGTAGCGACCCAGCAGACCTTCGCCAATGGTGCCGTCTGTGTAGAAAGCCGCGCTTTGATGCGGGTTCTCGCCGTAGCGCAGAGTCTGTTCCTGTTTGAGCTGAATGGTCAGCACATTGGGCCAGGTGTTCACTTCGGGGGCGCTGTCCTGGGCAGGCTCGGCCTGAGCCAGGCTGGTGAGGTAAGCCGCAATAGCACCGTCGTAAGCGGCGGTGTGGGCGTAAACCTTGGCGGCCAGTTCCAGACGCAGGCCGTAAGAAGGGTGACCAGCAGGGCCATCCATATCAGCCAGTACGCGTTCGTAATCGACAGGGTCAATCACCACACAGGCGCCGCCTTCAGGCGTACCGTGGTTCTTGGCAGCAGCGCGCAACATGGCGGGGCCACCAATATCAATGTTCTCTACCGCATCGGCAAAGGTGCAACCCGGCTTGGCAATGGTTTCACGGAAAGGGTAGAGGTTGACGACCAGCAGATCGATACGGTCAATGCCGTGCTCTTCCAGAGTCTTCAAATGTTCGGCGCTGTCGCGACGCGCCAGCAGGCCACCGTGAATTTTTGGATGCAGTGTTTTGACACGGCCATCCAGAATTTCTGGCGAACCGGTGTGCTGGGCCACTTCGGTAACTGTCAGGCCAGCTTGGGCCAGCAGCTTGGCGGTGCCACCAGTGGATAAAAGCCGCACTCCGCGTTGGGCGAGTGCTTGGGCAAATTCGACAATACCGGTTTTGTCGGAGACAGAGAGAAGAGCTGTCTGGATTTTCATGGAAGGTGAGACGTGAGAGTTAGGAATCAGGGTTGCAGATTGTGGGCACTGAGCTTCTTGCGCAAAGTACTACGCGTGATGCCCAGCATTTCTGCGGCCTTGGATTGGTTGCCCGCGGATTTCTCCAGGGCAACTTGCAGGACAGGCCGTTCCACGCAGGAGATGACCATCGACAACAGATCGCGTGGCTCGGATTCGCCCAGATCGGCGAAGTAGCGTTCGAGGCGTTCACGTACGGACTGTTCTAGTGGGTTGGTCGTTGACATTTTTTTCTGAAGGTATACGTAGTACTTAAATACAAAAGAGCCACACAGCTGTCTGTTATTGCAGGTAGGGCTGGTCCAGGTCGCATTCTTGAAACCAGTGAGTAATGGCTTCTAATTGATCTGCACAGTTTTCGATACGATTAATCTGGTCCAGCCAGTGTCGGGAGTCCGGCATATCCGACAAATACCAGCCTATATGCTTGCGGGCAGTACGTACTCCAGTGTGCTGCCCATAGAAAGCGTAATGGTCTTGCAGGTGTTCGATCATGCAATCGCGCAGTTCGCCGAAGGTGGGGGCTGCACGATGTTCGCCATGTTCGAGGTAATGCAGGATTTCCCGGAAAATCCAGGGTCGTCCTTGCGCGGCTCGACCGATCATGACGGCATCCGCTCCGGTGTACTCTAGTACGAATTTTGCCTTTTCGGGACTATCGATATCCCCATTGGCGATGACCGGAATAGAGAGGCTGTTTTTGACTTCGCGTATGGTGTCGTATTCGGCGTGGCCCTGGTAGAAGTCGCAGCGGGTGCGGCCATGCAGGGTCAAAGCGGCGATGCCGATATCTTCGGCCAAGCGGGCAATACGAACAGCATTGCGCGATTGCGCATCCCAGCCGGTGCGGGTCTTGAGTGTAACCGGAACCTGGTAGGGAGTACATGCCTTGACAACGTGTTCAAGGATTTCAATGATGCGTGGCTCGTCACGCAAGAGGGCGGAACCCGAGGCCACGTTACAGACTTTTTTGGCCGGACAACCCATATTGATATCAATGATGCGAGCGCCTTTGCTGATATTGAACACAGCGGCTTCGGCCATCATTTCAGGGTCTGAACCGGCAATCTGTACAGCTACCGGATCCGCTTCACCCTCGTGATTCAGACGTCGTGATGTTTTCACGCTGTCCCACAAGCGCTTGTTGCTGGCGGCCATCTCCGAGACGGCATAACCGGCGCCCAGCGTCTTGCACAGACGACGGTAAGGTCTGTCTGTTACTCCAGCCATGGGGGCAATGAAAATAGGGTTAGGAAGGGTCCAGGGGCCGATACGCATGGGGAAGATTTTAACCCTGCGACACGGGTTCGTGGGCAAGGACTTACAAGAAGAATAAGGGGTGGCCCCGCATCGGGGCCTGTAACGCAGGTGGGCCTAGGCGCGCATTCCTTGCAGCAGCTGTCGGGCAAATGGCTGACGGGCGAAGGGCAGGGTGTCCATGGCCAACAGTCCCAGACCACATGCATGCTGGATCAATGGATTCCTGGTGGCGAACAGACGCGGCAAGGTATCGGTGATTGCGGCAGTCAACCAGCGATCCGGGCGGCGCAGACGAGCGTAACGAGCCAAAAAGGGATCGGGGTTCTGGCTGCAATCGGCTTGCCAGGCGGCCAGACACTGTGACAATTGTGCGACATCACGCAAGCCCAGGTTCAGACCCTGACCGGCAACCGGGTGCAAGGTCTGGGCGGCATTGCCCACTGCCAGCAGGCGTTCGGACAAGCGACTGGGACCAGCATGAAAGGCAAGCGGGAAGATGTGGCGCTTGGAGACCAGCTCCAGATGTCCTAGGCGCTCTCCAAAGGCTTGCAGCATGGCGGCCTGGAACTCTTGAACAGGCAGTTCGGCCAAGGATTGGCTGCGTTCCGGGCTATTGCACCAGACAATCGCGTACAAGTCAGGAGCATCAGGGTGGGGCAGGGCCGCAAAGGGGCCGTGTTCGGTAAAGCGCTCGTAGGCCCAGCCGGTTTGAGGCTGGCTGGCGCGCACCGTCGTCAACAAGGCGTGTTGACCGTAATCGCGTCGCACGCCGGTAGGGCGGACGCCATCACACTGTACGGCAATCAAGGCTGTGGCTTGACCCGCATCGTGGTCGACCAGAATCTGTTTGGGGGCGGAGTGGGTACGGGCCTCCTGAGCGGGCAGCAGCGTGACGCCGCTGTCCCGGAACCGGGCATGCAGGGCCCAGAGCAAATCATCGTAATGAACCACGGCGCCAAGGTCAGGTACACCCAGTTCGTCGGCTTGAATCAGACAACGGCCCAGACGTCCTTTTTGGGAAACATGCACGGTGCGCATCAGGGCGGCGCGCTCGGGCCAGGCTTTGAGCTGATTCAGAATCAGGCGACGGCTGCCGTGATTGAGGGCCAGGGTGCGTGGATCGCCCTGGGCATGTTCGGTACTGGCCAGATTGAAGTTTTTCCCCAGAACGGCAATGCGTGACGGGCTTGGGTGCTGGGCAGCCAGCATTAGCGCCAAAGATGCGCCTACGGGACCGGCGCCACAAATGGCGATGTCGTAGTCGGTGGCATTCATGGGGGACCTCATGACGGCAAGGAAGTAATTCAGGTATTGTACGGGAAGGTGGCTGTCAAATTGGCTTTAAGCAAATGACAGCTGTGCGCAATGGCTGGCAGCACAAGCCCGGATTGGATGCCCTGCATGTCTCAGCAGACTTTGTCATTTGAACAGACCAAACCTTTTCGCCATAAAGTCACCGCTGCGTGGCTGTCTCTTCTATTAGGTGTGGTGGGCGCACAGCACCGCTATCTGGGCAGACGTTTTTGGTATGTCCCTTTGATGTTTACCAGCCTGGCCATTCTGGGAACGCTGATGTTTCAGCAGGGGCTGGATTCGTTATTCCCCAATTTGCTGATCTTGCCGGTCAGTGCCGGGATTATCGAGGCCGTGATTCTGGCGCTGCGTAGCCCCGAAAAATTTGACGCGCTCTACAACCCCCAAAGCGAGCAACACAATCAGCATGGCTGGCCCAGCGCCCTGGCAGCGGTGGTCTCGACGGTTGCCTTTGCCAATATCAGCCTGTTCTGGCTGGTACATATCATCATGGCCTTTTATCGTTATATGGGCTGGCTGGATCTGTCTGTGTATTAAACACATCAAGTGCCTTGTAAAGTAAAGGTTTTTCACAGGCCTGCCCTTGTGGCGAGGGCTTGCGCACGTTACAATACGGGTTCTTTAGTTTTATAGGAGCTGTGTGGTGAATCCCGACCCCGGCGACAGTGCTAGTCGATCTATGTTCGACCTATCTATGTCCAGGCGCGTTCAGGCCCGCTGATTCCTTCACAGCTTGCCGCGTCCTGGAAATTTCAGGGCGTGGTGTCTCAGGCGGCTGTTCTGCTGCCTCAAATTCCCCGCCATTTCATTCTCTAGAAAGCCTTTGGCTTTCCGAATCTTGATGTGTTGCAACTTTTATGTGCAATAGGGGGAATGTATGCGTATTTTCGATCTCTTTTTGCGCCGTGCCGGCATCCAGGCTTCTGCCCTGCGTGCTCGTGCCCCTTTGTCCGTCTCCCGTTTGACGGTTGTCTGCCCTCGTGGCGATCTGGCCCAGATCCGGCGTCGTATTTACTCGGACCTGAATACCGCGGGCATCCGCGTGGCCAATGTGCAGGTAGACCATTCCGATACGCACGATACGGCGTGCGTGACCTTGACTTGCCCGCCTGAGCTGCGTGCAGAACTGATGCAGCGTGCCCGACTGATTCGGGATTATCCCGGTGTGCTGAATGTGAAGTGGGCAGGGCGGGAGCGTATTGCTATAAACTAAACCGCAACTGGATTTGTTGCGGATGGCGCTGCTATGTCCTTGCTCGACTGGCTGACACCTTGGGAGTTTTCTCCTGTTCTGCTTTTGACCTTCTTGCTGGTCATCGCTTTGTACGTCCGGGGGCGGCAAGTACACCGCCCCAATCTTTTGCGCCAGTCCTTCTTCTGGATTGGCCTGATTCTCCTCTACCTTTCCTTGCACACGCGCCTGGACTATTACGCCGAGCGCATGTTCTTCATCCATCGGGCCCAGCATTTGATCTTGCATCATCTGGGCCCCTTGTTCCTGATGGGTGCCTATCCCGGTCAAACCTTGCGTGCGGGGCTGCCGTTGAGCTGGCGGCGGGCTTTGGCTCAATGGTTGCGCCGACCCAGTGGCCGACGTGTTCAGGCTGTCCTGACCAACCCGATACTGGTCGCCTTTCTGTTTGTTTTCCTGGTCCTGATCTGGATGCTGCCTACGGTGCAGTTCTATTCCATGCTGGACTGGCGTTTGTACCGTTTGATGAACTGGTCTGTGGTCATCAGCGGGATCATGTACTGGAACCTGATTCTGGATCGTCGGCCTTCACCACCGGCCCGGCTGTCGGTGGGTGGGCGTATACTTTCGCCGGTTATTACGATGGTGCCACAGATGATTGTGGGCGCCATCATCACATTTACTGAATATGACCTTTATCCGATTTTCGATTTATGCGGTCGTGCCATTCCGGGTATGGATGCGCTGGCTGATCAGGTCATGGGTGGCCTGATTATGTGGGTGCTGGCCGGTCTGGTTGAAGTGTTTGGCCTTTTGTATGCCTTGGGCACCTTGATGCGCCTGTCAGCGCGTCACCGTTTGCCAGAATCTCGCAAGCGGACAAGCGCTATGATGGTCAGGGCCAATTGATTTTGTCGGGAGTATCCATGCAGTTTAAACCCGCCCGTTCCGCGCTTTCTCTATGTCTGGCTTTGTCGCTGGCTTTCGGTTCAGTGTTGCCTGTGCAGGCGCAGCCTGTGGGCATCCCTTCAATGGGAGCAGCTTCGGGTGCCGAGTTGTCTCCGGCTTTGGAGCGGACTTTGGGCAATGCCATCATGGAGCAGGGCAGGCGTTCACCCGACTATGTCTCGGACCCGGACATCAATCAGTATTTGACGGATATGGGCCGCAAGCTGGCCCAGTACGGTCCTGCCATGGCGCAGCCAGTGACGGTATTTGCCCTGCGTGATAGCAGCATCAACGCCTTCGCCTTGCCCGGTGGCTATATCGGTATTCATAGCGGGCTGTTCACGGCTTCACAGTCCGAGTCCGAATTGGCCTCGGTGCTGGCTCACGAAATTGCCCACGTAGCGCAACGTCACGTTGCTCGCGGTATTACCCAAAGTGCGCAAAGCAACCATTTGCTGATTGCTGCTCTGGCCGGAGCCTTGTTGGGGGCCCTGGCGGGCAGTGGTGACCTGGCGATGGGGGCGGCTGCTTTCGGACAAGCAGCGGCCGTGGATAGGCAGCTGGGTTTTTCTCGTCAAGCCGAGCAAGAGGCTGACCGCGTCGGTTTCGAGATGCTGCTCAAGGCTGGTTATGAGCCACAAGGCATGGTGCAGATGTTTCAGCGTCTGGCCGCGGCTTCGCGTCTGAATGAGCGCGCGACAGCCAATGAGTACGCCAGCACTCACCCCATGTCTCAGCAGCGTGAATCGGACATCAGTAACCGGGTGCGCGGTCTGCCAGCCAGTAATTATCAGGACACCCCTTCGTTCTGGTATATCCGTGCGAAGTTGATGGTGATGCAGGCTGGGGGTGGGCAGTCCTTGCGTGTTCTGGAGCAGGCGCTGCAAAGCACGAACCAGTCACAAAGTGATCTGGAGCGCTCTGCGGCGCAATACGGTCTGGCCTATATTGCGCAAGGCCGTCAGGATTATGAACAGGCTCGTGCGCATCTGACCGAAGCGCGGGGACAGGGCAAATTCCAGGCTCCGGAGCTGGATACCCTGGGTATACGCATTGCGATTGCCGATCGAGATGTGCAAGGTGCTTTGAATTTGGCCAAGCAGGCCTGGCAGCGTTGGCCCAAGAGCCAAGGGGTGGCTTTGGCTTATGTGCAGGTCTTGCAGCAATTGGGGCAAAACGATCAGGCGCAGGCTTTCTTGATGGAGCGTATCAAGCAATGGCCTGATGAACCCCAGCTGCATCAGTTGCTGGCACAAACCTATGATCGTTTGGGCGACGGTGTAAAGGCCCGACGTGCCATGGCTGAGTACTATCAATTAGTGGGGGCTCTGCCTACCGCTGTGGAGCAATTGCAGCAGGCGCGCAATTTGACCCAGGACTTCTATCAGCAATCCGAGTTGGATACGCAGATTCGTCAATTGCGTGAACGTGTGGAAAGTGAGCGTATCTTGCTGGAGCGTTTCCGCTCCTGATGAGCCCGCAGGCCCGCTTTAGCCAATCTTAGCTATTGGTTTCAAAGAAGCGGGCCAGTCTTGCGGGTAACCAACCCATATTGCCGGGGATGCTGCCCGTGATGAAACCGACGTGCCCGCCTTCGGCAGGTTGATGCAGCAGGATGGAGTCCGAGCAGTCCTGAATGGTCGGCAAGCTGGCATGCGGCACGAAAGGATCGTTGCGAGCATTCAAAACGAGCGTAGGGATTTTGATATTGCGCAGCAAAGGCTTGCTGGATGCGCGCGTCCAGTAATCCAGCGCATGGCTGAAGCCGTGCATGGGCGCGGTATAAATGTCGTCGAAGTCGCGTATGGTGCGGGCCTGATTCAAGCGGGCAGTATCGACCATGCCTGGAAAACGGTGGGTCTTGTCCTGCAGCTTGCTGCGCATGCTTTTCAGAAAATAGGGCGAGTAAAACCAGCGGCCCATTCGGGATTCGGACAGGTAGCGGCCGCAAGCGACCAGATCCAGTGGTACCGAAATGGATGCACATGCCTGCAACCAGGACACTTCATCACCCGCTTCCCCCAAATATTTGAGCATGGCATTGCCGCCCAGCGAGGTGCCGGCTACGTGCCAGCGCACATTGGGCAGATGGCCTCGAACCGTATTCAGGATAAAGCTGATTTCTTCCGAGTCACCCGAGTAATAGGCGCGTGCCATGCGATTCGGGAAGCCCGAGCAGCCCCGGAAATGAGCGACCACCACAATCCAGCCACGGGCGCGGAAGTACTGGGCGATTGCCTGGATGTAATGGCTGCGGCTGCTGCCTTCCAGCCCATGAAACAGAACCAGGGCATGGGTATCGGCCGTGCTGGGCAGGCTGTCCCAATCCTGGGGCTGCATCCAGCGACGGGCGGCGGTGCGGGATAAGTGGGCGTCGGGTTGGGCGGTGGCACCGTTGGCCAGCTTGTCGGCAAACAGACCAGGCCCGGTCCAGTCCAGGTCCAGGAAGTCGCCATCGGGTGTATCAATCCTTTGACGGACAAAGGCGATATGGTGATGGCGGGCAAAAAATGCCCCATGAATGGTCTGTATGTGTCCGCCAGGTAACCAGGCGGGCAGGGGGCAGGCGCTGGCATCCAGACGGGCAACCGTATCCGCATGACGCCAGGGTTGCGCGTCAGCTCCGGGCACAGGGCCCGGCTCTATCGCATTGCCAGAGGGGGGAGCAGTGGGGTCCAACGAAGCCAGATTCAGAAATTAATGACCGTGAACTTTCTCGCCTTCTTTCAGGCGGTAGCGGGCACCACAGTAAGGGCAAGCGGCTTCGCCGGTCTTGCTGATATCGATATACACGCGGGGGTGCATGTTCCACAGTGTGCCACCTGGACGGGGGCAGTGCACGGGCAGATCGTCGGCTCCGACCATAATCAGTTCGTGATCTGCTTTTTTAGGTTCGATAGCGGCGCTCATAAGGTTCCTGATAACAATGAGAGAGGTAAGAATACCGTGCACGCAACGGCGGTGCCGAACTTTACGTGCGTAGACTAGCGATTGTAGCAAGACCCGGCCTGTTTTTTCTTGACCTTATCAACAGAGCAAGATGTTCGTGCCTCGGTTTTGCTTCTAGAATAAGAAAAATCATAAGCAAAGCTGCCGCCGCTGTTTACAGCTTGCGGGCAGCACATCTCAGGAGACGGCGTGTCAGCCATCACAAGATTATCGGCCTTGTTGCCTAGTGCACAGGATCGTGTACACATGCGCGCCGGTTTCATCGACTTCATTCCCGCCTTGATTGCCACTGTGGTCTGGGGCTTTGTAACGGGCGTGGCCATGGTCAAGTCCGGCTTGAGCGGGTTTGAGGCCACCTTGATGACCTTGTTTGTGTATGCGGGCTCGGCCCAGCTGACGGCCTTGCCGCTGATCGAGTCCCACGCGCCCTTGTGGTTGATTTTCACTGCCGGGTTCATCGTCAATATTCGCTTCATTATTTTTGGAGCGGCCTTGCAGCCTTTTTTTCGTCATCTGAGCTGGAAGAAACGCCTGGGCCTGGGCTATATCACCAGTGACATGGTGTTTGTGCTGTTCATGTCCAAGTATGGCGACTCCAAAGAGCGCGGCTCTCGCGAGCATCTTTGGTATTACCTGGGAATCATCCTGCCTGGTTGGCTAAGCTGGCAGATTGCCTCCTTGTCAGGCATTGTGCTCAGTGCCTATGTGCCGCCTTCCTGGTCGCTGGAGTTTGCGGCCATTCTGGCCCTGCTGGCGCTCCTGATTCCCTTGGTCAACAACCGTGCCATGTGGGCCTGTTTGATTACGGCCAGCGTGATTGCATGGGTCGGACAGGCGCTGCCCCTGCGTTTGGGGCTGGTGGCAGCGGTGCTTGGCGGAGTGCTGGCTGGCGTGGCGGCAGAACAACTGCAACGGCATAGGGATGCACGGTGATGAGCGATTGGCAGTATGATTGGTACGTTTTGGGTGCAATCGCCCTGTTGGTGTTGTGCAGCTTGCTCACCCGCTCCGGCTATTTCATGTTTGGTGATTTGCTGCCCCTGACCGAACGTATGCGGCGCGCCTTGCGCTTTGCTCCGGTAGCTGCTCTGGCAGCAATCATTATCCCGGAACTTTTGCCTTGGGCTTACGGCGACACCCCCCGATTGGATATTAAAGCTCTGGCCAGCCTGGTGGCTGTGCTGGTGTTCATCCGTACCCGTAACGCTGTTTGGGTAATCGTGGCCGGGATGGTGGCGTTCTGGCTGATACGTGCCGTGATGCCATAAAATCCTGACCCGAGTACTGACATGCCCGTGACTGCTGTGAGGCAGGCGGGCATAAGTTAAAATAGGATTGTTACAAATGCTTGCCACTGGTGGCAAGCCGACTTTTTGCGTACATGACAGATAAAACTCCTTCGACCCCCAATGACCTTACGTTTGCTGATTTCGGTCTGCACCCTGGAATATTAAGCGCCGTTACCGAGGCGGGATATTCCAAGCCTACGCCTATTCAGGCCGAGGCGATTCCCGTGGTGCTGGCCGGCCGTGATGTCATGGGGGCAGCCCAGACGGGTACAGGTAAGACGGCAGCCTTTTCCTTGCCTATCCTGAATCGTCTGATGGCGCACGCCACGACCAGCGCTTCGCCCGCCCGCCACCCGGTGCGGGCTTTGGTGTTGACACCAACACGCGAGCTGGCCGACCAGGTGGCCGAGAGCATTGCGCTCTACAGCAAATCGGTCCCCTTGCGCTCGACGGTGGTGTTCGGTGGTGTGGATATTGGTCCGCAAAAAGAAGCCCTGCGCCGTGGTGTTGAAATTGTCATCGCCACCCCAGGTCGTCTGCTTGATCACATTGATCAGCGCACGATCAACTTGAGCCAGGTCAGCATTCTGGTGCTGGATGAGGCTGATCGCATGCTGGATATGGGCTTCCTGCCCGATCTGGACCGTATTGTGTCCTTGCTGCCCAAGAATCGTCAGGGCCTGTTGTTCTCGGCGACGTTCAGCAAGGAAATCCGCAAGCTGGCCCGCAACTTCCTGAATGATCCGGTCGAGATCGAAGTGGCTGCCCGTAACGCGACCGCATCGACAGTCACCCAGGTGGTGTACCCCATGTCGGCGGACGAGAAGCGTCGTGCCGTGGCGCATCTGATCAAGACCAAGAAGCTGACCCAGACTATCGTCTTTTCCAATACCAAGATTGGTGCTGGTCAACTGGCCCGCTATCTGGAGCGTGAAGGCATCAAGGCGGAATCCATCCACGGCAATAAAAGCCAGCTGGAGCGCATGAAGGTATTGGACGCCTTCAAGAGCGGCAGTGTGGATGTATTGGTGGCAACCGATGTGGCCGCCCGTGGTCTGGACGTGGCCGGTATGCCCTGCGTGATCAACGTGGACTTGCCGTACAACGCTGAAGACTATGTGCACCGTATTGGCCGTACTGGTCGTGCTGGCGCCTCGGGTGAAGCCATTGCCCTGATGGCTCCTGATGAAGAGCATTTGCTGCAAGAAATTGAGAAGCTGATTGGCACGTCTGTGCCACGTCTGAAGCTGGATCTGCCAGCGGCTGCCTCCTCGTCCCGTTCCGGTTCCAACCGTCACGAGCGTGGCGAGCGTCGTTCGTATCAGTCGAACACGCCACCCGTGGATGAATTTTTCCTCAAGCCTTACGAGCCATCGACCGCTGCTGCGCCCAAGCCAGCGGTGACGACTCCTTCCAATACAACGCGCAAGCGTTCGGTGGGTGTGCTGTTAGGCGGCGGCCGCTACTAAGGCGCGCAAATCCCCAGGCCCGGCATCAACGACCGGGCTGCGTTCGGAGATGCTGTGCACCAGACGCTCCAGATGTTCGATATGAGGCAGCATGGGACCGTAGAAAACGGTCCCATTTTCGTTCTGGATCAGCAGCGTGGGGAAATCTTCAATATCTTCATCGCCCACTAGCTCGGGCTGCTCTTCAATATCAATCCAGATCAGGCAAGCCTGGGGAAACTGTGTGGCCAAAGCCTCAAAAGCGGGTTGATACTGCTGACAGGTTTTGCACCATTCGGCGCAGAAACAGGCAATCAACAAAGCATCGGGTTCGGCTTGCAGGTGGGCCGCCAGGGCGGTCAGATCGTGTTGGGCGTTGAACAAGGCCATAATTTCATACAGACAAAAAGAAGCGACTGTGTCTATGATACTCGGGTAATCGATTTTGCTTAGCAGGAGCAGTATGTCCGTATCTTCGTCTGCCCCATCGCGATCGGGCCCTGCTGGCGGTTGGGCCAGCATCTCCATCGCCTTCAAGCGTTCTTTGGTGTCGCAATTTCAGCCACGCATGCTGGTGGCCCTGGTCATGCCTTTCCTGATCATGTTTGTGGGCCTGATTTTACTGAGCTGGCTATTGTGGACCCCTATTCAGACCTGGTTGCTGGAGCTGCTGGGGGGCTGGAATGCCTTTGAATCCGTGGATCAGTGGTTGGTGGGCTTGGGCCTGTTCTCGCTGAAAGTGTATCTGGCGCCCTTGTTGGCTTTAGGCATTTTGTTGCCTCTGGCCGGTGTGTTGGGCCTGATTATTGCCGCTGTGCTGGTCATGCCTTTGGTCCTGGGCCATTTGCAGCAGAAAGACTATCCCGATCTGATCAAGCAAGGCCACAATGCCACGGTCTACAGCGTCTGGAACGCGGTGTGGGTGGGAACCTTGTTTGTAGTGGGTTGGCTGGTCACCTTGCCGTTATGGATTTTTCCTCCTTTTGCGCTGATTTTGCCCGTGCTGTGGTGGGTTTTTGCCCTGACGCGCATGTTGCGGGTGGATTCCCTGGTTGAGCACGCGAATGTGCAAGAGCGCAAATATCTGTGGTCCCGTCTGAATAGCCAGTACTGGTTGATCGGTCTGATCTTTGCCCTTTTGAACCTGATTCCACCGGCCTGGCTGGTCTTGCCTGTGTTCTCGGCTCTGGTATTTGCCCACTTCTCTTTGGAAAATCTTCGTCGCCTGCGCCAGCACGAGGCAGCAGCGGCTTCTACTACGCTTATTGACCATGACAACTAAGGATCAAGCCATTATTCGTCTGATTATTATTGGCGACGAAATCCTGTCGGGACGTCGCTACGATAAACACTTTTCAAAACTGATCGAGCTGCTGGGGGCCAGGGGCTTGCAGCTGGGAGGCGCCCAGATCATCCCTGATGACCTGGATACGATTGCCGCCACCCTGGAGCGCAGTTTTGCGACGCCGGATATTGTGTTTTGCTGTGGTGGGATTGGTGCGACACCGGATGATCAAACCCGCCAGGCGGCGGCCAAGGCTTTGGGTGTGGAGCTGAGGCTGCATCCCGAGGCCGCAGCCTTGATTGCTGAGCGCTGTGCTGAAAATGAGCGTAATGGCGTGGGTAGTGCGGATATGTCCTTGCCCGAGAACCAGCAGCGCCTGCAGATGGGTGTGTTCCCGGTGGGTGCCGAAATTGTGCCCAACGTCTACAACAAGATTCCCGGTTTTTTCATTCACAATCACACCTTCATGCCGGGTTTTCCTGTGATGGCCTGGCCCATGATGGAGTGGACGCTGGATACTCGCTATCGGGAACTGCACCATCTGGCTCATCGAGTCGAACACTCTTTCCTGGCCTTTAACTTGCCAGAGTCGCGTATTACGCCGGCCATGGAGCATGTAGAGCTAAATTGGCCAGGTGTGAAAGCGTTTAGCCTGCCCAGCGTGGGGGAAGCGGGCGGACAGCCACATATTGATCTGGGCGTTAAAGGGGAGCCGGAACCAGCGGCAGAGGCCTTGGCCTATTTGCGCCAGCAGGTGCTGGACTTGGGTGGGAGCTTGAGCCCTGCGCTAAAATAGCGCTTGCCAAGCGCGCGACCATTTCATATTATGGAATTTGTTGCGTTGCATCATAATTCTCCTAATAATGACAACAAATTCCTTTACGCCCTCAGGCGCGTCGTCAAACAATGGTGGTCAGATGTCGATCCAGGTTCTGGAACGCGCCATGATTCTATTGGACGAACTGGCCAAGCAATCTGAGCCAGTGGCATTGAAGAATCTGGCGGCTGCAACTGGCCTGCATACCTCAACCACTCACCGTATCCTGAACGATCTGGTAGTGGGGCGTTATGTGGAGCGCGTGGACAGCGGTTTATACCGACTGGGCATGCGTTTGCTGGAGCTGGGCTCCCTGGTTAAAGGCCGTCTGAATGTGCGTGCGGCTTCCCTGGGCCCCATGCGCGAGCTGCACAAGTACACCGGACAAACGGTGAATCTGTCCTTGCAGCAGGGCGATGAAATTGTCTATGTGGAACGTTCCTGGAGCGAGAGCTCGGGTATGCAGGTGGTGCGCGCCATTGGTGGCCATGCACCTTTGCATTTGACCTCGACCGGCAAGCTGTTTCTGGCTTCCTGGGAACCGCGTCAGGTGCGGGCCTACGTCATGCGTACCGGCTTGGCCGGTGCTACCCGTAACAGCATTACTCAACTGGAATTGCTGGAGCGCGAATTGGCGCAAGTTCGTCGTCTGGGCTATGCCCGCGATAACGAGGAGCTGGAGATGGGGGTGCGCTGTATTGCGGCTGGTGTGTATGACGACACCGGCAAGCTTTTGGCCGGTCTGTCTTTATCTGCTCCGGCCGAGCGTTTGCACGACGACTGGATTCCCGTTTTGCTGAATACCGCCGCTAAAATTTCCGAAACGCTGGGATACGACAAACAGCGTTAAGTCTGTGTTTTAGTGTTGTTTTTCCAGTCTTGATTACAAGTCCATGACGGTTTTGTTGCAGCGCAACAAATTACGTTGACTTTGTTTTGGATAGCGCTTAAAGTTGAATTGTTGCGGTGCAACATAGAAGGTTTGCCTTGCGTAGTTGCGAATGGGCCGGGCCTTCTTCAGACCCTTGTCTAGTAACACTGACACTAATTTCACGCTGGCTTGACCCAGGCCACGTATCTCCAAGGAAAACATCATGAGTGCTATTCCACAAAACGTACTGGAATCCCAACAAGCTACTTTGAACAACCTGTTCGCTGCTCAAGGTCAATTGCTGCAAGGCTTTGAAAAACTGGTTGGTCTGAACCTGAATCTGCTGCGCAGCTCGCTGGAACAAGCGGCAGGCCAATCCCAGCAAGTTATCAACGCCAAAGACGTGCAAGACGTTGTGGCCCTGTCGCAAAGCGTGGCCAAGCCTAATGCTGCCCAGGCTCTGGAATACGGCAAAAACGTTTACGACATCTTCTCCGATCTGCAACTGAACCTGTCGCGTATCGCTGAAGCTCAACTGGCTCAAGGTCAACAGCACGCCGCTGACGCTATCGACCAGCTGGCCAAAAATGCGCCTACCGGTACCGAAAGCGCTGTTGCTTTGCTGAAGTCTTCCTTCGCCACGGCTTCCAACGCTGCTGAAACCGTTGTCAAGGCTGCTCGCCAAGCTGCTGATGCTGCTGAAAGCAACATCCAGGCTGCCACCAACGCCAGCCTGAAAGCTGCTGCTCAAGTCACCGAAGCCAGCAACAAAACGGTTGAAGCCGCTGCCGCTGCTGCGACTGCTGCTACCAGCAAGAAGTAAGTTTTTGCTTGTCTGATTTAATCAGGCGCTAAAGAAAAAGCCAGCTCATTGAGCTGGCTTTTTCTTGCGTGCAGTGCCAATAGTGAACGTGCTTCAGGGTGCTAGTGCCCGCGTTACGCGGGCACGATGCGTTTTACAGGGCGCGAATGCACTCGGAAATCAGGGCCGGGCCTTTGTAAATCAAGCCGGTATACAGCTGTACCGCCTGGGCTCCGGCCTGGATCTTTTCCTGAGCCTGACGGCCAGATTCAATACCGCCAACACCAATAATAGGGAAGTCGGGGCCTAGTTGCTCGCGCAGACGACGAATGACGTTCAAGGATAATTCGTGCACTGGTGGACCGGACAAACCGCCTTGCTCCTGGCCGTGGCGCAAACCCTGTACGGCATCGCGCGACAAGGTGGTATTGGTGGCAATAATGCCGTCCAGACCTTGCGATGGAACCGTGTCCGCAATGGCATCAATTTGTGATTGATCCAGGTCAGGAGCGATTTTCACCACAATGGGCACGTAGCGTTGGTGCTCTTGTGCCAATTCCGTACGTAGCGCTTGCAAGGAACCGAGCAGACGAGCCAGTTCATCCTGAGCCTGCAAGGCACGCAGGTTTTGCGTGTTGGGTGAGGAGATATTCACAGTGACGTAATCGGCGTGGGGGTAGACCGCACGCAGACACGTCAGATAGTCCTGATCAGCCTGCTCAATGGGGGTAGTCGCGTTCTTGCCAATGTTCAGACCCAAAATGCCGCCTTGCGAGCGGAACTGGCTTTTGCGCACATTTTCAATAAAGGTATCCAGGCCGTGGTTGTTAAAGCCAAAGCGATTGATCAGGCTATTGGCTTCAGGCAAGCGGAACAGGCGTGGTTTGGGATTGCCGGGCTGCGCTTTCGGGGTCACTGTGCCAACTTCGACAAAACCAAAGCCCAGTGCGCCCAGGGCATCAATATGCGCGCCATTCTTATCCAGGCCTGCGGCCAGACCCACAGGATTGCGCAGCTTCAAACCCATCAGTTCCAGAGGCTTGCTGGGCAGGTCTTTCAGCAAACTGCCCAAAATAGGAGTTTGGTGGGCGCAATGCAGGGATTTTAGAGTCAGTTCGTGAGCGTGTTCAGCATCCAGACTGAACAGCACCCGGCGAGCCAAGGGATAAAGGCTGAATAGGGCAGACATGGGGATCGATAAAAGAGGACGTTAAGCCAGCCATTCCCAACGACCTTTCATCAGGAGCTGGTAGGGGCGAAAGCGGGTTTTGTAGGCCATTTTACGGCTTTCTTCGATCCAGTAGCCTAAATAGAGCCAGGGCAGGGATTGTTGACGGCAATAGTCCAACTGCCAGAGCACGGCGTAGGTGCCCAGACTGCCGGTGTCGTCGGGATCAAAAAAGGTATAGACAGCGGAAAGCCCGTCTTGCAGCACGTCGATGACGGCCACAATTTTCAAGGTACCGTCGGGTTCACGAAACTCCAGCAGGCGCGAAGTGACATGGCTGGCCAGCAGAAACTGGGCGTACTGGGACTGGTCGTCCTCGTCCATGCCGGCGCCGGGGTGGCGACTGGCCTGGTAACGGCGGTACAGCTCGTAGTGTTCGGCATTCCAGTGCAGGGGCAGGTCTTGTACGACCAGATTGCCGTGGCGTTTTTTGGCACGGCGCTGGGCACGGTCAGGCTGAAAATGCAGGGTGTCACAACGCAGGGGCAGGCAAGCGCGGCACTGGTCGCAATAGGGGCGATAGGTGAAGGTGCCGCTGCGTCGAAAGCCTTGCTGGACCAGCTTGGAGTAAACCGTGTCGTTAATCAGGTGAGCAGGAGCGGCAACCAGCGAGCGTGCCTGTTGTTCTGGCAGGTAACTGCAACGATAGCTGGCCGTGGAATAGAATTGCAGCGTTTGGGGACTGGGTGCTTTGGGATAATTCATGCGACTCTGCCAAGCGTGATAGAGCCATTATGGGATGCTCGCGCCAGCCTAGCAAGTTGGGGGCAGGCCTAGTTGCAATGCCCCACGCGGCCAGACCGGGCTGGGTTGATCTTTGGCCCAGGCCAGGGCAGCCATAAAGTCTTTCCGGGGGATGGGGCTGGCACCCAGACTGGCCAGATGCGATGTCTCTTGCTGGCAGTCTATATACGGGATGCCCGCGAACTTCAGGAACTCCACCAGATGGGCCAGGGCGATCTTGCTGGCATCGGTTTGCAAGGCAAACATGGATTCGCCAAAGAAAAAGCGGCCCAGATTCACCCCATACAAACCGCCGACCAGCTTGCCGCCCATCCAGGTTTCTACGCTGTGGGCGTAGCCACTGTGGTGCAAATCTGTATAGACCTGCTCAATATCCGGGCTGATCCAGGTGCCGGTCGCACTACGTTGGGCGGCGCATTGGCCTATAACTTGCTCAAAGGCCAGATCGCAGGTGACACGGACAGGGGCGTCGTCCTGATCTTGCTGCCGTGCAATCTGGCGCAGTTTTTTGCCCAGGGAGCGGGAAATCTTGAATTGATCGACCTCCAGCACCATGCGCGGATCAGGAGACCACCACAGAACCGGGTCGCCAGGGCTGTACCAGGGAAACATGCCCTGGCTATAGGCTTCCAGGAGGCGTGGAACGCTTAAATCCAGACCGGCAGCCACCAGCCCTTCGGGGCTGGCGTGTTCAGGGCTGGGCAGGGCCTGATCAGGAGCGACCCATACAAGCGACATGATCAGCCGTGGTCGCGGGGGGCGATATCAAATTCGTGAATCTGGAAGCGGCCTGCCTTGTGGTCTTCGACGTAACGCTCCAGGGTGGCGGTTACGGTGCGAAAAGCCAGGTTGTCCCAAGGGATGTCGTCCAGGTGGAAGAAGCGGGCTTCTAGGGACTCCGGACCGGGGTCCAGCACGTCGCTGATGACTTTGGCCAAGTAGTACACGTGAACTTGTTCAGCGTAAGGTACGCTGATAACGGTAAAGAGTGGGCCGGGTTCGACTTGCGCACCCGCTTCCTCGCCCATTTCACGCAAGGCGCCTTGCCCCAGCGTTTCGCCCAGCTCCATGAAACCGGCGGGCAAGGTCCAGGTGTTGTAGCGCGGCTCGATAGCGCGACGGCACAGCAAGACCTGATCGTCCTTCCACATGGGCACAATACCGACCACATTGCGGGGATTCTGGTAGTGCACCGCGCCGCAATTTTCGCAGACATCACGCATGCGGTTATCGTCCGGGGGCACCAGGCGTGTCAATTTGCTGCCACATTGATTGCAGAAGTTTTGCGTGCGTGGGGCGGGGAAATAGAAAGAGGCGGATGGCTGGGTCATGCAGATTCTGTGATGGCGGTTCAAATGGGATCGGGCTCTGGCAAAACAATATACGCCAATTCCTCGGCGGGCGACACGCAGGACGACCAGACTGTCAGGGAACAGGCTTGTGGGTAAGCGGGCAAGGACCAGCCTTCGCTGCGCTGGGCTTGCTCCAGATCCAGACTCTCCAGGCCGTGTTTGTCTGTACGTAACTGTTCCAGCAGGGCAGGAACATCACGACCCGCCAACAAGGCCGGGCCTGCGGAGGTGCGCAAATAGAGCCTGCCCTCAGCGCTGATGTACCAGGCCTGAATAGTTTCAACAGGTCGGCCAGTATGGTCTTGCAAATGGGCTTGATCCTGGGCCAGGGACACAATCAGTGGGGCGGCGTCCAGACGGACATAAACACGTTGCGGACCATTCTGGATAAACCAGCGGCCTTGTTCGTCCGCCTGATAATTGCGGTTGAAAAATGCCAACAAACCCTGGTGGGCAATGCGCTCGCCCACTTTCCCTGGGTGCTGGTTAGCATCGCCAGCCGGGTGATGACGCCAATGACCAGACTGATCCAAAGAGATATACCCGCTGACAGCGGGTACATTGGGCCATTTTTTCATGGCATCCATAACAGCAGCATCCATAAGTTTCAGCCTTGCGGGGACGAAAACAAAGGGTGGCACCGATACGGTTGCCACCCTTGACGGTGTAGGGCCGACGACAAGGTCGACCCTGGGGCAAGGCGAGTTTGCGCCTTAAGCCATATAACTGCGCTGCATGGTTCCGGGGATGGTGTGCGAAAGAGGCTTTTCAACTTTGATTTCCGGTGTGTCGTTGCCTTGCAGGGCTTTGGATAACAAATTGGACAAGCGTTCGCGCACGTCTTGGGGCACATGACTAAATACGCCCGATAGCCACTCGATGTAATAGGGCAGCAGGTGCTCGCACAACTCTTGTCCGGCCTCGGTGAGTTTAACAGTGAGCACGCGGCGGTCCGAGGTATTGTTCTGGCGTACCAGCAATTGCTGCTGTTCCAGCCCGTCGAGCAGGCCGGTGATGGTGGCGCGGGTCACGCCAGCTTGTTCTGCCAATAGCGCGGGGCTCAGGCCAGAGGGTTGGCGGCTAAGCAAGAACAGCAGAACCAGACGTCCTTCGGACAGACCAAATTCGTTCAGAACAGAGCTGGAAGCGCGATTAATGCTGGAGGCCAGCGACAGAACGCGTAAACACAGTTCGATATCCTCGGTTTTAGGGTGGGCCTGGCGTTGGGATTCGCTCAGGATAGTTTGATATTTCAGATCGAGTAATTTCATAGTGCTGTGCCGTTAAGGAGTGCGCGGCAAAGAGCAGTAGTTATTTAGAAAGAATCAATAAAACCCAATAAAAACGGGTTTGCTTTCTTTTATTACTGAGCCGCTGCTTTTAATGTGGAAATTTATCTTATTTTTTAATTCCATTTTTACTGATTTAAACATCTTTTATTGATTAGGAATTTTCATTTAGTAAAATAAGGTCAATTTTTTTCAGTATAAGCGGCTATGGGTTTACAGAATAGTCGTAAAGCCTGTGTATACTCTTTTGCCTTCCTTTTTTTCTCAAACTGCAAGGTTTCCGGACTTCCTATCCGGGCAGCATGGGATGATTTTTGATCCTGTGCTGTGAGTCTTATGGCTTGAACGCATCAAAATGATGCAAGCGCGCAACGCTCGTGTCCAAAGCGCCAGACTCTTGTTACAGACATGATGAGCGAGCTATATCGGAGATACACCGTTAAATTAAGCGAGTTTTCAACTGTCAGTCAGGAAGACAAGGCGGCCCAACTCAAGAAAAACCGCAAAACGACGTGCATGTGAGCGCTCGGCGTTTACAATGTTCAAAGCGCTTCCCGAGCTCGACGATGCCTTCAAAAAAGGCGGTTGGATCATTCACCCCGCTTGGCGGATTGCAATAGAGGCCCGTTTTTTACGGGCCTTTGCTTTCCGGAATTGGATACAAGCATTATCCAAAGCTTATTAGCGGTATTTGCCAGCATGTCCCCGAGCCCCTGCCAAGTTCGCAAGAAATGGTAGGGCTTTGTTCCGTTTGTAGTCCGGGATTGAGTATGAGGCGTATCAAAAAAGTCTTGCTATCGTTATTAAGGAAACGAAGGAATTATGAGTCAGTTCCGTATCGAACATGATTTGCTGGGAGACCGCCAAGTCCCCGATGAAGTCTATTATGGTGTTCATACCTTGCGTGCCAAGGAGAATTTCCACATTACCGGTACGCCTATTTCAACTTACCCGGAACTGATTAATGCTCTGGCGCTGGTCAAGCAGGCAGCTGCTCAGGCCAATTTCAAACTGGGTTTGCTGGAGCAGGATAAGCACGACGCCATTGTGGCTGCATGTCAGGCCGTACAAGCGGGCAAGTGCCATGAGCATTTCGTGGTAGACATGATTCAGGGCGGCGCAGGTACCTCGACCAATATGAATGCCAACGAGGTTATTTGTAACTTGGCCTTGGAACATATGGGGCACAAGCGCGGCGAGTACCAGTATCTTCACCCCAATGAAGATGTGAACATGGCCCAAAGCACCAACGATGTCTATCCAACGGCTTTGCACCTGGCTGCCTACCGTTCGCTGGACCCGCTGTTTGCCGCCATGGAACGTCTGCGCGACGCCTTCCTGAAAAAGTCCGAGGAATTCTCCTCGTACATGAAGATTGGCCGCACTCAGTTGCAAGATGCTGTGCCCATGACCCTGGGTCAGGAGTTCAACGCCTTTGCCACCATGATCAACGAAGACATCGTGCGTCTGAAAGAATCGCGCAAGCTGATGTGTGACGTGAATCTGGGCGGTACGGCTATTGGTACCGGCATTACGGCTCACCCTGAGTATGCTCAGCTGGCTGTGGCTGCCTTGTCCGATCTATCCGGTGTTCAACTGCGTGTCTCTGACGATTTGATCGAAGCCACTCAGGATTGCGGCGGTTTCCTGCACCTGTCGGGTGTGTTGAAGCGCGCTGCCGTCAAGCTGTCCAAGCTGTCCAACGACTTGCGTCTGCTCTCCAGTGGCCCTCGTGCTGGTATGGGTGAAATTTGTCTGCCCGCCGTGCAAGCTGGTTCGTCCATCATGCCCGGTAAAGTCAACCCCGTGATCCCTGAAGTGGTCAACCAGGTTGCCTTTGAAGTGATTGGTGCCGACATGACCGTGACCATGGCTGCTGAAGCCGGTCAGTTGCAGCTGAACGCGTTTGAGCCTGTGATTATTCACTCCCTGTTGCGTAGCATGGCTTTGTTGAGCAATGCTTGCGACACGCTGACCCAGTTCTGCGTGGTAGGTATCACTGCCAACCGTGAATGCCTGGAAAGCAATATCGAGCGTTCCATTTCCCTGGTCACCGCCTTGAACCCGTTCATCGGTTACAAAGCTGCTACCTCGGTTGCCGCCGAAGCCTTCCAGACAGGTACCAATATTCGTGACGTGGTTCTCAAGCGTGGTTTGATGGATGCCGAGACCCTGAATGACGTGTTGCGTGCCGAATCGCTGATCCAACCTCGTGATCTGCGTGCTGCTGACCCAGCCTGAACCAATCTGAACCAGGCCTGATTGGCCAGTCTTGGCCGACGCCGGTAACAGTTTGGGAAGCCTCCATTGTGGAGGCTTTTTTCTGCCCGCTCGATTCGTAAAGAGAGATACTGTCGCTTGTCTACAGGCAAGGAGCAGCGGGGGATGATGGAGTCGGTTTACTGGGCGGTGGCTGTTGGCGCCATTGTGGCGGGTTTTGTGCAGGGTTTGTCGGGATTTGCCTTTGGCATGGTGGCCATGTCCTGCTGGGCCTGGTTTCTGGAGCCTCAACTGGCGGCGGTGCTGGCGGTATGCGGTGCCTGGACAGGGCAGATGATTGCCGCCTTCACCCGGCGGCGTACCTCTTATTGGCAGATCCTGTTGCCGTTTCTGGCCGGCGGCCTGATTGGTGTGCCTTTGGGGACCTATTTGCTGCCTTTCCTGGATGCAGCCGTATTCAAGGCGTTTTTAGGAACCTTGATGGTGATCTGGTGCCCGATCATGCTGATGTCCAGCCGTTTGGGCCATGTGAGGGTGCGTAGCCGTCTGGCCAATGCCGTGTCGGGTTTGATAGGCGGCATCATGGGGGGGGCTCGGTGGTATGACGGGGGTGATTCCTACCTTGTGGACCACCATGACCGGGCTGCCCAAAGATGAGCAGCGCGCCGTTATACAAAACTTCAATCTGGCAACCTTGTCGGTAACTTTGCTGGCCTATATTGCTTCCGGTTCTATTCTGCCGTCCATGTTGCCGTCTATAGGACTGGTGATGCTGGCTGTGCTGATCCCTGTGCTGGCGGGCGCGCGCCTGTATGTGGGCATTAGCCAAAGCACGTTTCGAGTCCTTGTTTTAAGTCTGTTGACCCTGTCCGGCATTGCCATGCTGGTCTCGTCCGTGCCGCAGCTGCTGGCGCGCTAGAGCAGGTGGTTGAAGCCTCTAGGGTAATGCTCTATATCGAAAAAAGGCCTGTTTACCTGATAATAAATGTCGGCGATGGGAATGCATTTCGGCTTCCCGCCCACTGGAGCAGAGCCTGTGAGGTTTCTGGGATTTCAATTGTTGTTTGGTGATCACTTGGCACGCAGTGTGCGTGGGGTATCCTGCGCGCCCCCCTGCAAGGCTTGAGCCCAAGTTTCAAGGCGTTTTTACGCCATCTTTGATTACCTGATTGCAACTGGAGTCTGCTATGACTGACTTGTTTGAAAATCCAATGGGCCTGATGGGCTTTGAGTTCATCGAATTTGCCGCTCCCCAGCCTGGTGTGATGGAACCTGTCTTCGAGATGATGGGGTTCACCAAAGTGGCGGTACACCGCTCCAAGAAAGTGTCCCTGTATCGCCAGGGCGAGATCAACCTGATCCTGAATGAAGAGCCCAAGAGCCACGCTGCTTACTTTGCCGCCGAGCATGGCCCTTCGGCCTGCGGCATGGCGTTCCGGGTGCGTGATGCGCAAAAAGCCTACGAGCGCGCGCTGGAACTGGGTGCCCAACCCGTCGATATTCCTACCGGACCGATGGAACTGCGTCTGCCTGCCATCAAGGGTATTGGTGGTGCCCCTCTGTACCTGATCGACCGTTTTGGTGAAGGCAACTCCATCTACGATATTGATTTCGTTTACCTGGACGGCGTGGATCGTCATCCCGTGGGCGCGGGCCTGAAAGAAATCGATCACCTGACCCATAACGTGTATCGCGGCCGCATGGCTTACTGGGCCCAGTTCTATGAGCACCTGTTCAACTTCCGTGAGATTCGCTACTTCGACATCAAGGGTGAATATACCGGCCTGACGTCCAAGGCCATGACCGCCCCCGATGGCAAAATCCGCATTCCCCTGAACGAGGAATCTGCCAAGGGCTCGGGCCAGATCGAAGAATTCCTGATGCAGTTCAATGGTGAAGGCATTCAGCACGTGGCTTTCCTGACCGACGATCTGATCGCCTCCTGGGACAAGCTCAAGGCCATGGGCATGCGCTTTATGACCGCACCGCCACAAACCTATTACGAGATGCTGGAAGGCCGCCTGCCTGCACACGGTGAACCCACCGCAGAACTGCAAAGCCGTGGCATTTTGCTGGACGGCACATCGGAAGGTGGCCACCGCCGTCTCTTGCTGCAGATTTTCTCTGAAACCTTGATGGGCCCCGTGTTCTTCGAGTTCATTCAGCGCAAGGGCGATGATGGTTTTGGTGAAGGCAACTTCAAGGCCTTGTTTGAATCCATCGAGCGCGATCAGTTGCGCCGTGGTGTCTTGCAGGCCGAGTAACAAGGTTCTGCGCCTGTGCTGGACGCACGGGTGCTGATCTGTCCCCACTGTTTGGCGATGGCAAACAGTGGGGATTTTTTTTGGGCTGAATCTATATATTCAGTCCTGCTTGCCGTGTGGTGGCTGCAGGATTCTGAACAGCTCCAGCATCAGGTCAGATTGGGTAATCATGCCTACCAACTCTTTATGGTCATTGACCACAGGCATGTGACGGTGGCGGCCCTGGCTGAACAAGGGAATCAGCTCTGCCACCGACCAGTTTGCGTTGGCGGTAACGGCAGGCGCAGTCATGATCTCGGCTACTGTGGGGGCTGCACGCTGTCGGGGGCTCAAGAAGCGCTTGAGTCGCTGGCGCAGATTATCCGGCTGATCCAGTCCGGCGCGTTGCAAGAAGTCCGACAGGGCCAGGATACCAATCACGTGCTTGTTCTGATCCAGCACGGGCAAGGCCTTGATCTTGCGCTCGCGCATCATGTCCCAGGCCTGCTGCAAGGGCGTACAGACCAGGCAGGACAGAGGCGCATCATTCATCAGGGTGGAGCAGCGGCGTGTGCCCAGATTGCGTCGGAAGGCAGACTGGTGCACATAGCTGACCAGCTTTTCCAGATCATCGTGGCTGATGTTCAGCGTCTGGTTGTAGTGGCTTAAAGCCGCATCGTAATCCTGGTCCGTAAAGCGGGCAGGCGTGGCGGCCGGACGTGTTGCGGGTTTATGTACCGGCGGATAAGCCACACCGGTCAGGCGGTTGTACAGCATGCCCAGAAGGATCAGCACGCAGGAGTCAAACAGCACCGGAAACAGGACGAAGTCGTAGTTCTGAATACCATTCAGGGCGGGAAAGACCGCCATTGCCAGACTGGGCGGATGCACGCAGCGCAGGGCCAGCATGATGGGCATGGCAACGCAGACGGCCATCGTAATGGCAGCAATCGGATGAGGGAGCAGCACCGCGCAGGTAATGCCTGTGAGTGCGCCCACCAGATTGCCCAGCAATATGTTCCAGGGCTGTGCCAACGGGCTGCTTGGCACCAGAAAAATCAGCAAGGCGCTGGCAGCCAGGGACGCCACCAACCAATGATGCGTATGTGCAAAATCCGACAGGTACAGGCTAAGAGAGGAAACCAACAACACGCTAAGCGTGGCGCCTAGCGTGGCACGCAGCATTTCAGGGCGTGCAATGGCCAGCGACTTGGGGCGCAGGCTGTCAAACCAGTGACGAAGTAAAGCAGGCATACCCACCAGGGTGAAGAAGAAAGACAGCTTTAAATCATACTGCTAACTCTTCAATTCAGGGCTTAGCCCCTTGCTGGATACCGGGAATGATGGCGGGGCCTTTGCGCTCGGTGGCGATTTGTTGAGGCACGGCATCGACCGTAATCACAATGTGTTCGCGTTGCAGCGAATCCAGCAGCACACCCGGTGCCAGCTCCTGGCCAGGGCGATACGCACGTACCGGCTGTTGATTGATGCTGAGCAGGGCTGCCCCCGACTGGCCGCTTACGATCATGCCATGCAAACGCAACTCGGGCAGCGCGGTGCTGCCTCCAAACCACTGCGCAATTTGTTGCGTGCTGATCTGCTCGCGGTGGTCTTCTTCCAGTACCGGCGCAATGGTCCCGTCCGAGGGCAGGAACAGGTTGATCAGCAAATTGATCAGGGCCAGAGCGATACCGGCCTGACACAGACGCAACCAAAGATGTGACGGAAATATGGCGGAAATAATACCCATTTAGACTGCATCGCATAGTGTTTTGGCAGACGGCCGAGATGGCTGTCTTAAGGGCTCTTAGTGTGCGTGTGCTGCATGAAGCCCGTATGACAAGAGCTTGGGTTTTTTTGGGTAGCTTATTTCCTTCATGTCTCGATCTACTTTATCTCGCCGTCCGGCACGCCGTTTGGCCGGCTCTGTTCAGTCCCGCGCTCAACAAGGTTTTTCTCTGATTGAGGTCATGGTGGTGGTGGTCATCATGGGCATTATGGCGGCCCTGGTCGTCCCCAGTCTGATGGACCGTCCCGATCAGGCACGTGCCGTCGCCGCTCGTCAGGACATTGCTGCCCTGACACAGGCCCTGAAGCTGTACCGCCTGGATAACGGCCGTTACCCCAGTACCGCTCAAGGTCTGGCGGCACTGCACCAGCGTCCCACCCAGCCTCCCGAGCCACGCAACTGGCGTCCTTATATGGACCGCCTGCCCAACGACCCTTGGGGCAATCCGTACCAGTATCTGCAACCCGGCGTTCATGGCGAGATTGATGTGTTCTCGCTGGGGGCGGATGGGCAGGCCGGTGGGTCGGGCAGTGATGCCGATATAGGCAATTGGGACTGATGTGGCTCAGCGGGGCTTTTCCTTGATCGAGACCCTGGTGGTCTTGCTGATCGTGGGCATTGTCAGCAGCGCGGGTTTAAGCGTGCTGGTGCTGGACCGGGATCACGGAATACAGCGAGAAGCCCGTCAACTGGCTCTGCGTCTGGCCGAACTGCAAAGCTATGTGCGTGAAAGCGGGCGTAGCGTCGCCTGGAGTGCGGATCAGCAGGGCTATCGCTTCAGCTTGATCCCGGACGCTACGGATGGTGCCAGCCCCACTCCGGGCTGGCTGCGCGATCAGGCCCGTTTTGCCCAATTGTTTCCCCAACGATCCTGGACTTTGGAATCAGTGCGTGTGCGCCTGGAGCCGGCGGGACCGTGGTTTTTTGTGAATGAATGGTTGTCCGCGCCGCGTCAGCTGGAGCTGGATGATGGTCACGAGGTCCTGCATTTACGCAGCGACCCGACGGGCCGTTTTGATGTGCAGTCATGACAGAGCGTGGCATGAGTTTGATTGAAGTATTGATTGCGCTGGCGATCGTCTCGGTGGCCTTGACCGCCGGATTGCGCGCACTGGGCCTTAGCGCCTCTGGTAGCCAGGCCATGCATGAACGCAGCCTGGCTCTGTTGGCAGCCGATGGTGTGGTGGCCGAGATGCGGCTGCGCCGCCTGTTTCCCGATCCGGGTGAAACCGTTGTGCCTTGTCGTCAGGGGGCCTTGAACTTGCAGTGCAAGCAAACCGTGCAGGCCACGGCCAATCGCTTCTTTCGTCAGGTAACGGTACAAGCTTTCTTGCCCCAAGGCCCCGTGCTGGCCGAGTTGCACGCGACCTTGGCGTCCTTGCCATGACAGACGCGAGCCAGGAAGGCTTCACTTTGGTGGAAATGTTGGTGGCCCTGACCATCATGGCCTTGATCAGCCTGATGTCCTGGCGTGGCCTGGATGCGGTCTTGCACGCGGATGAGCAGCTTGGCCGACAGGCGCGCCAGACCCAGGCCTTGTTCAATGTCTTGTCCCAAATGGGCCGGGATCTGGAGTTGCATCTGCCCACCGCACCAGGTCCCGCGGATCCGACGGGGGCGATGGCGGTATTGCCAGCCAGTATTCGCTGGCAAGCCAAGGGCGAAGGTCCGGCCATCCTGATGATTGAACGTCGCGCCGAAGCCGGAGCGGGAACCCAGCAGATTCAATGGCGTTTGCAGCAAGGCGTGTTGCAACGGGCTATTGCCCAGGCAGGAACGGTTTACCCCTTGCCCGAGTTGGGCCCTTTGCAAGATGTGCTGGAGCAGGTCACCGCCTGGAACTTGCGTATCTGGATTCCGGCGCGTGGCTGGCAAAGCTGGCCGTGGCCCGATCAAGCCGGGGCAGCCGCTACAGGCATAGAACTGACAGTGCAGTTGGAAGGGCAGGAGCACCCGTATCGCAAAGTGGTGATGCTGCTATGAATCGGGCATCTCAACAAGGCATGGCGGTGATCAATGCGCTGGTGGTCGTGATGGCGGTGTCCATTGCCACCATGGGCATCGTCCAGCGTCAAAGTGGGCTGGCAACCCAGTTGGCCAGCGAGCGCGATTACATGCAGGCCAACTGGTTGCTGCGCGGTGCGCTGGATTGGGCTGTGCTGGTCTTGCGTCTGGACTCGCAGCGCTCGGCTGTGACGCACAAAGGTGGACTGTGGGCACAGGCCCTGAGCGAGCTGAAGATAGAGACTCCGGACAAGACCCGTGCGGCTTACTTCTCCGGCTATATCCAGGATGAGCAGGGCAAATTCAATCTGGCTTTATTGCTGCGCGATGGTCGCATTCAGGCCCGCTATGTGCAGGCATTGGAACAATTGCTGGGCAATGTGCAGCAGGAACCCTCTTTGGCTTTGGAGCTGGCCCAGCGATTGGAGCGGGCACAGGCCGGGCAAGCGCCTTGGCCCTCTCATTTGCAGGACTTCTTTCCCAATGCAGAGCAACAGGCCAAGCAACTGGAGCCATATCTGAGCTATTTGCCGCAAGCCAAATCCGTGAATGTGAATACCGCCAGTGCCCAGGTGCTGGCGGCCGTGCAGCCTTCCGTCAGCCTGGTGGAATGGCGTGGCCTCTTGGAGCAGCGCGACCGGGGCCAGTGGTTTCGGGATCAGGCCGATGTGCAGGCCCGCCTCCAACGTCAGGAGGCGCTGAAGGGGCAAACGCTGAGCGTGCGCAGTGAATGGTTTTTATTAAGTGGCGAGTTACGACTTGACCATAGCCGGGTAGCGACCCAGGCCCTGATCAACAGGGCCGCGGACCGCAGCCGGATTGTCTGGATTCGTTGAAGTGATGAGCAAAGTGCTGCGTATTTATTTGGACTCTCCGCCAAGGCTGGATCAGCCGGTGGACTTTGTGCTGCGGGACAAGCGCGCCAGGGTATTGCGCCGTGGGCGGGGAGAGGTGCAGGAGTTCAAGGGCCTGGCCCGCTCTTTGGAACTGGTCCTGCCTGCAGGGATGGCGACGGTGACGGAAGCGCGTATTCCCTCGGTCAGCGCCTCGCGGCGGCAGGCTGTGGCGAGTAGTGCGGTCGAGCCTATGTGCTTGAGTCCTATCGAACAGGTGTGGGTGGCCTGTTCGGCACCGGGGCCGTCCGGGATGAGTCAATTGGCCTGGACGGAGCGCCCGCCTTTGCTGGCTTTGGGGGAGCAGGCGCGTCAGTTGGGACTGCCGTTGAGCGGGGTTTATGCCTGGTCCGATGGCCATGAGCAAGACAGGCAGGGCCAGGGCCAAACCTTGACCGTACCCGCCTGCTCCTTGCTGATGCCGGAGATGGCCGCCAGTGGCGGAAACAGCGTGCTACGACAAAGCCTGTGGTGGACTTTGGCCGCCATCTTGAGCTGGACCTTGGTCTTGCAGCAGCAGGCGCAATCGTTGCGATCCCAGATGAAACAGGTACAGACCCAGATGGAGCAGGCGGTTCGGCAAGCCTTGCCACACCTGCCCGTTATCGTCGCGCCCTTGACGCAGGCCAGACAGCATCGTGATGGTTTGCTGACCGAGAAAAGCCCGGCCTCGGCTCCCTTTGATCGTTTATTGATGGCCAGCGCCGTGCAGTGGCCTGCTTTGCAAGGACAGGTGCGGGCATTGAGTTTCAAAGATCAGCAATTGCATTTGACGCTGGCTAGCGAACTGGCCGCGCAGCCTTTGCCGGCTGAATCGGATCTGGAGTGGAAGCAGGGCGAGTCTGCCCGCCAATGGGAAATTGGTTTCAGCAAAGCAGCGCAAGCAGCCAGCCAGCAGGGGGCGCCGCAATGAGCAAATTCACCGCACTCCAGCCTGTATGGCTGACCGTACAAAGCAAGCTCGCCCTGGCAAGACAGTACTGGCAAGCCTTGGGCCGTCGGGATCAATTGGCCTTGTCGGTATTGGGCGCTTTGCTGGTTTTGATGTTTCTGTGGTTGTTGCTCTTACGTCCTGCCATTCGTGATCTGGCCTTGGCAAAACAGGAGCTGCCTCGTCTGCAATACGAGATGGCGCAACTGCAAACCGTGCTGTCGCAAATTCAGGTTCTGGATAAAGAGCTGGTCGCGCCTGTGGATGGACAAGGGCAAGACAAGGCGTTGCAGCGCAGCTTGCAGACCTTGGGTACCCAGTGTCAGACAGAGCAGTCACAGGCCGAGCAACGTGTTCTGGTCTGCCAGGCCGTGGCCGCTCCTGCCTTGATAGATTGGCTGATGCACGCCCCTCGCGTGCTGGGCTTTGCCGTGCAGGAAGTCAGCATGAGTCGCTCTGTGGTCGATAGCCGTGAACGCGCCGGTCTGCTGGATGGCCGCATTGTGCTGCGTGCAGGAGAGCCTTCATGAAAAAGCTGACCAAGATCATGGGGTGGGTTTTGCTGGCGCTGTCTCTGCTGCTGGCCGCCGTGCCCTTTCTGCCTGCCCGCATGATGCTGGCCTGGCAGCCCGAGCAGTTGCCGCTACGGCTGGAAACCGCCCATGGCAGCCTGGCCTCCGGTCAAGGCTTGCTGGTAGTGGGTTCGGGTCTGTTGGCCCGCACCGTTCCTGGTCCTGTCAGCTGGCGTTGGCGTTTGGCGCCCTGGCCGCAAATGGAGTTGAGCCATGGCTGGTTGGATCAGCCTGTGCGCCTGCAGGCCAGCCTGCAAGGTTGGCGTATTTCGGGCCAAAGCCTGACCGCTCCCGCCGCGCTGTTAGGACGTTTACATCCTTTGTTGCAGACCGTGCAACCGCAAGGGCAATTGCAGCTGCGCTGGCCCAGTCAGGCTCTGGCCGCTGAAACCGGGCCGTTGCTGGAACTGGATTGGCGTAATGCACGCTCCGCGCTGGCAGCCCAGGCCGAGCTGGGTGATTACCAATTGGCAGTCAGCCGCAAGGGTCAGGGCGTGCAGTTAAGCCTGCGTACCTTGGCGGGGGATTTGACCTTGGCAGGTCAAGGTCAGTGGGGGCCGGATGGCGGGCTGTTTGAAGGACGCGCCCAAGCCAAACAAGCCGACGATCAACGATTCAAAGAGTTACTGGAGGCCTTGGGGCCTCAGCGTCAGGGTGTGACCCAATGGCAAATAGCCACAACGACTAGCAAGCAGGAATAACGATATTTTGACTATGAGTACCTTGACTAAACGACCTCATGGGCTGCGGCCTCGCTTCCTTTTAAGCCTGGGCGCAGCCGTGCTGTTGAGCGCCTGTGCGAGCAATGGTCAGAAGCCTGAACCCGGCCCCGATCCTTCTTCGTTTTTTGCCTCGGTAGGCAAGACGCCTGTTCGTAGCACTCAGGCTGACCCGCGCTTTGCCAATAGCAATACGTCGCCTCCGGCTGTGACGCGTCGGGTCCCGCAGCGTGTCGGGGGCAGTGCTGCTCCGATCGACTTGCCCGATCCGGCCGAGTTCCCGCAAGGCAACGACATCACACTGAATTTTGTGGATGCCGAGCTGGATGGGGTTGTAGCTGCCTTGGCCCGTTTTACCGGCCAGAACTTCATCGTGGACCCTCGCGTAAAAGGACAGCTGACTTTGGTGTCCGAAGTACCGGTCGATGCCCGTACCGCCTACGAGATGCTGTTGTCTGCCCTGCGCATGCAAGGGTTTGCCGTGTTGCGTAGTGGCAAGGTCAGTCGGGTGGTCCCTGAAGCTGAAGCGCGCCAGCAGGGCGGTGCAGTGCGGGCGGCCGGTACCGGGGCCAGTGGCAGCGGCGAGCTGGAAACGAGGGTGTTTACCTTGCGTTATGAAAATGCGACCGCCTTGGTTCCGGTGCTGCGGCCGATGATTTCGCCCAATAATCCCATCAATGCCTACCCGTCCAACAACACGCTGGTGGTGACCGATTACGGTGACAATCTGGACCGTATCGCTCAGGTCATTGCGGGGATCGATACCCCCGCAGGCTTGAACACGGACATTATCCCGATTGACTACGGCGTGGCCCTGGATGTGGCAGCCCTGGCCTCGCAAATGCTCGATACGCCCGGCAACGATGTGGCGCAGCGCATTACGGTGGTGGCCGACCCGCGCAGCAACTCGGTTCTGGTGCGGGCAGGCAGTCCGGCCCGGCTGGATCTGGCCCGTGACCTGATCCGGCGTATTGACAGCCCGGAAAGCAATAAAGGCAATTTGCATGTGGTCTATCTGCGCAATGCTCAGGCGGTGCAGCTGGCTGAAGTGCTGCGGGGGGCCTTGACTGGGCAAGCGCCTTCGGGGAACGCGAGTACCGGGAATCAACAGGCGAACAGCAATAGCCTGGCACCCGCCGCCAACGCCAGCACCACCGGCGGTGCCAAGGCCATGGACACGTCGGCCACCGCCAAGCAGCAGCCTCAGGCCGAGATGGGTTTGAGCGCCGCAAACAATGCCAGCGGCACCGTGGCCTTTAGCGCTGGCGGTGCCACTGTGCAGGCTGATCCATCCACGAATACGCTGATCATTTCGGCCCCTGATCCGGTTTACCGCAGCTTGCGTGAAGTGATCGATCAACTGGATCAACGTCGCGCTCAAGTGCTGGTCGAGAGCCTGATTGTGGAGGTGAATGCGGAGAATGCGGCCGAGTTTGGCATCCAGTGGATGACAGGCGGTGGCAATATTGCCGATGGAGGTTCAGGTTTTGTCGGGGGCGCCAATCTGGGCGGCAGCGGGATTAACAAGGCCGGGGTGACCACGCTGGATTCTTTGGCGGCGGGTTTAAGTCTGGGCGTGGTCAAAGGCACGGTGAACGTGCTGGGCCAGCAGATTGTCAATCTGGGCGTCCTGGCCCGGGCGATGGAGCGCCAGGGCGGCATCAATATTCTGTCCACACCCAACCTGATGACGCTCGATAACGAAGAAGCCAGCATCATGGTGGGCCGTACCGTGCCCTTTGTGACGGGGCAGTACACGACCACGGGTGATGGGGCCAGTAATCCCTTTCAGACCATTCAGCGCGAGGATGTGGGCCTGACCCTGAAAGTGCGTCCGCAGATTTCCGAAGGTGGGACCGTCAAGATGGCTCTGTACCAGGAGGTCAGCAGCCTGGACCCTACTACGTCGGTATCGCCCAGCGCGCCTGTCACGCGTAAACGTGCGCTTAGTACCAATGTTCTGGTCGATGATGGGCAGATTATTGTGCTGGGCGGCTTATTGGAAGACTCGATTGAGGATGGTCAGCAATCGGTTCCCTTGCTGGGCGATATTCCGTTGGTGGGCAACCTCTTCAAATACGAGAAACGCAAGCGTACCAAAACCAATTTGATGGTGTTCCTGCGCCCTCATATTGTGCGTAATGCCCAAGATAGCCAAAGCCTGTCTTTGGACCGCTACAACTACATGCGTGCCGTGCAGACAGGCTTGCCCGATCGCTCCACCTGGTTCCACCCGGATGCGGGACACATGGTGTTGCCACAGGCCGCAGGCTCGTCCGGAGCCGTGGACCTGCGAGAGACGCTATGACCCGCCTGCCGTACTCCTGGGCACGTCAGCACCGTGCGGTGCTGACGCAGCAGCAAGGCGTGGGCACGCTGGTGATTAGCGAGCGTACACCGGATTGGGCCTTGGTGGAATTGCGGCGACGCTATCCCGAGCTGGACGAGCGGCAAGTTCCGGATGCGGAGCTGGATACCCTGATTGATGCCAGTTACGCACAGGGCGACGATGCCGCCAGCGTGGTGGATGCGGCTGCCAATGAGGTGGACCTGGATCGCCTGATGCAGGAACTGCCCGCTGTCACCGACTTGCTGGAAAACCAGGACGATGCGCCGGTCATCCGCATGATCAACGCCTTGTTCACCCAGGCGGTGCGGGATGGTGCCAGTGATATACACCTGGAGCCTTATGAAACCCATTCGGTCGTGCGTTACCGGGTGGATGGCCGTTTGCGCGATATCGTCAGCCCGCGTCGAGCCTTGCATGGTGCTTTAGTGTCCCGCATCAAGATTATGGCCAGCCTGGATATTGCCGAAAAACGCTTGCCCCAAGATGGCCGTATTGCCCTGAAAGTGGGGGGCAGGGCCTTGGACCTGCGTGTCTCGATTCTGCCTACCGGACATGGCGAACGTGCCGTGATGCGTTTGCTGGACAAGTCAGCCGGGCAACTGGAGCTGGAGCGTCTGGGCATGGCCCCGGATATCCTGGCTCAGCTCGATGAGCTGATTCATCAACCACACGGCATTGTGCTGGTTACCGGGCCTACCGGCAGCGGTAAAACCACCACCTTGTATGCCGCTCTGGGCCGTGTCGATACAGCCCGCAGCAATGTGCTGACGGTGGAAGATCCGATTGAATATGACTTGCCCGGCGTGGGCCAGACGCAGGTCAATCCCCGTATTGAGTTGAGCTTTGCACGTGCCTTGCGTGCCATATTGCGACAGGACCCGGACATCATCATGATCGGGGAAATTCGGGATCTGGAAACCGCGCAGATTGCGGTGCAGGCTTCTTTGACAGGTCACCTGGTGCTGGCCACCTTGCACACCAACGATGCCGTGTCCGCCGCGACTCGCTTGGTCGATATGGGTGTGGAGCCTTTTTTGCTGGCGTCTACCTTGCGTGGCGTGCTGGCCCAGCGGCTGATACGCAAGCTGTGCCGACATTGTCGTCAGCCTGCCGAGCACGGGCAGTATCGGGCCAGTCCTGCTGGTTGCGAGCATTGCGCTCACACGGGTTATCAAGGCCGTACCGGGATTCACGAGCTGTATCGCATCGATGAACGTGCCCAGCACTTGTTGAATGCTGCCGGAGCCGAACCTGCCTTGCGTCAGGCCGCGCGTGAATCGGGCATGCGTAGTTTGCGCGAGGATGCCCAGCGTTGGGTAGAGCAGGGCATCAGTACCCCTGAAGAAGTATTGCGCGTCACGCGCGAGTTATAAGGGGGCGAAAGAGCATGGGTACTTATCATTATGAGGCGGTGGACCAGGCCGGACGCAGCGAGCGGGGTGTGCTGGAGGCCGAGAGCGAACGGCTGGCGCGTCAGCAATTACTGTCCCGGGGTCTGCTGACAGTTTCCCTGAAGGCGGGCCGTAGCCGAGCCGCTGCCCGTGCTCGCAGTGCGGGCCTGCGTCGTACCGAGTTATCCTGGCTGACCCGACAGTTAGCCAGTCTGGTGGCGGCGGGCTTGTCTCTGGAGGCCAGCCTGGGCGTGGTGATTGAGCAGGCGACTCGTCGGCCTTTGGTGCAATTGCTGGCAGCCCTGCGTGCGGATATTCGGGCAGGACAAAGCTTGAGTGAAGCCTTGGCGAATCATCCGCGCGACTTCCCTGAGATCTACCGAGCATTGGTGCGGGCAGGGGAGCAGTCTGGCGAGCTGGAACAAGTGCTGGACCGTCTGGCGAGTTTCATTGAGGACAGTGGAGCCTTGCGCGGCAAGGTGCTGACGGCTTTTATCTACCCAGCCATCGTCAGCCTGATTTCCGTGGCGATGGTGGTGTTTTTGCTGAGCTACGTCGTCCCGCAAGTGGTCGGTGCTTTCACCCAAGCCAAACAGCAACTGCCCATGCTGACTCGGGTCATGATCAGCGCCAGTGATCTGCTGCGTGAATGGGGCCTGGTGTTATTTGTTGTGCTCTTGCTGGCGGCTGGCCTGGTGGCTTTTTTGCTGCGACAGCCGGCCTTGAAGCTGGCCTTTCATCGTCGTTTGTTAAGCGTGCCTGTTCTGGGAGGCTACTTGCTGGGCGTGGATACCGCTCGCTTCGCTGCCACGTTAGCTATTCTGGCTGGCAGCAATGTGGCCTTGCTAACGGCATTGGAAGCGGCCGGGCGTACTGTGTCCAATCTGGCCTTGCGCGGTGCCGTGAATCAGGCCGCCATCCATGTGCGTGAGGGTCTGCCTTTGGCGACCGCCTTGCAGCGTAGTGCCTTGTTCCCGCCGCTGTTAGTCCAACTGATTGCCAGCGGTGAAAAAACCGGTGAGCTGGCGCCCATGCTGGATCGGGCTGCGACGACCTTATCAACCGAGCTGGAGCGCAAAGCCCTGACCATGACCGCCTTGCTGGAACCTTTGATGATTTTGCTGATGGGCGGTTTGGTGCTGTTGATTGTTCTGGCAGTGATGCTGCCAATTATCGAGATGAATCAGCTGGTGCAGTAAAAGGCGGTAGGGTGCTTGCCCTGTTCCTCTACAGATCATTGCCGCCACCTAGTTGTCTGGCGGCAATGCTGACTAATACTTAAGTCACTTGCGTTGAGCCGGCTATGTCGAGGCCGTGGCCTTGATGCGGCGGATTGTCCTGGGATGCACGTCATATTTTTTGGCAACGATGTCCAGCGGAACTTGATTGGTCAGCGCAATAAGTGCTTCTTTGTGTTGGGCGGGTGATAAGGCAGGGCGTCTGCCTAGTGGCCTGCCATTGGCACGCGCTGCTGCCATTCCTGCGCGAGTGCGTTCGCTAATCAGCGAGCGTTCAAACTCAGCCAGGGCGGCCATCATATGAAACAGCAATCTACCACCCGATGTTGTCGTGTCTATATTTTCCGTCAAGGAAATGAAATGGATATTCTCTTTGCCTAAACGATCGATCGTGTCGACCAAATAGCGTAGTGATCGGCCCAGCCTATCCAGACGCCAGACAATAAGCGTGTCACCCGATTTCAGTTTTCGCTGCAGATGATTCAATCCTGGACGTGTTGCTTTAGCCCCTGATATCCCTCTATCCGTATAGATATGATCACAATTCACCTTTTGTAAAGCCGCGATCTGTAGGTCCAGGTTTTGATCCTGTGTTGAAACGCGTGCATATCCATATTTCTTACTCATAGTACCCATCTTCCTAGCGCAAAGCGCAGCCTCCCCCCTCCCACTCGACCACATCTCAGTGCAATCGATGTTAGTAAACCCAAGATGGTCCAGTGGAATGTTGGCCACGCGATGTCAAGTTTTACTAACCGCATGCAAACCTGCTGCCACGTAAACGGCGATTGAGGTAGCTCGTACTGCAATAAAAACTATTACGTAATTTTTTATTAACGCTGTGTTTCAGATGCAGATACTGATTAAGTGTTAGCGGCGGCCACATGTGTGTCAACACGAAGCAGGTCTGACCGATGCACTTTCTGAAGAACGTTGCAGCCAGCCATAGGCAAGCGTCAACAATGGTTAAGAAAAGGCGTAAATAGGCTTGCGATTTTGACAAGAAGCCTCCTTTTAGTCCCAACCGAATAGCGCATCGAAATGATCCTTTTCAGCGTAATTTTCACGTACAAACGTGTCTATTTGTTATGGAATCGATGTTGACATAAAGGAGGCTTTTTGACCGCTGTCAGGTGAAAAGCCAGACGCTGATTCACACACAGCGTCCAGAGTGCCAACCGGCGAAGCGGGGCGCGTAATGGGCGTCCAGTCGCTAGAGTCATTGTCCTGCTGGTTGCAGCAAGTTACTCCTTCAAGCAGCTATTTGCTTTTAGGCTTGCGAAGACTGGCAATGCTTGCCCAGGCCTACGATGCGCGCCTGTTCCAGCAAGCCTTTTTGTCCGCCATTTCGGTGCGTCTGCGTCCCTACGGCATAACACGCAGCGACATTCTGGTGCTTGATCAAGTGGTGTTGATTGGCTTGACGAATTGTCGTCTGCCCACCCAGTTTGACAAGGACCTGTTTCTGGAACGAGTCAAAGCGGCGTTGTGCTACGAACCCGTTCGCTGCGGCTCGGACCGCATCCTGGTCAATGTTGTTCCGGCCTGGGTTGAAGCATCGGGGGACCGTCCGGTTTGCCTGTCTCATTTGCAGTCTCTGGCCAGCACCATTGCCTTTTCCGAGCTTGAGCCTCCCGTTTGCGAACAGACTCGGCGCGACATGGCTTTGGCGACTCGTTTCTTTGCAGACATGCGGGACGAGAAGGTTGCCCTGTCATTTCAGCCTGTGGTCTTTGTGCAGGATCGCGAGCAGGTTCTGTACTACGAAGTGCTGTTGCGCTGGGATGATGCGCAGAACAGTACTGAGCCCGTTTCTTGTGCGCAGGTTGTTCAGGCCATAGAGCGCTTGCATGTGACCGAACGCCTGGATGCCAGCGTTCTTTGGTCGGTGGTACAGGTGCTGGAGCGTTATCCGGATGTTCACCTTGCCTGCAATATTTCCCCCTTGTCTTTGCAACAGGGGCCGTGGTGGCGGCTGCTGATTGCGGTGCTGCGTGGTGCGCCGCAACTGGCCAGTCGTCTGACCCTGGAAATTACCGAAACGGCTTCTGTCTTTGATCAGGAAGCTGCTGCCAGCTTGCTGTGCACCTTGCGTGACCTGGGTTGCAAAGTTGCCATTGATGATATTGGGACCGGATTCAACACTCTGGGTCTGGCTCGGCAGATCCGTCCCCAGGTCATAAAAATTGATAAGTCCCTGGTGCATCAGGCACGGGACAGGGATGGCCTTGCCACCCTTCATTCTTGGGTTCATGCCGCGAGTGGCATCAGCCAATACGTCATCGCCGAAGGAATTGAGACTGCCCTGGATTTCCAGTTGAGCGTCGATGCCGGCGCGCACGCCGTCCAAGGCTACTTCATACAACCTCCCTGCGTCCTGCCCCCCTGGGAGGGGGCGGAGCCTTTGTGCGTTCGAGACAGTTTCAACCCTACTCACACCCACGTAGCACTCAACACGTATTCCTTAAAGGATCAGGAACAGAGATGAATCACGTCTACAAAACCATCTGGAATGAGCAAACGGGAACATTTGTTGCCGTTTCTGAGCATAAAAAAGCGAAAGGCAAGCGCAGTTCCTCGTGCGTAAAAGGAGGAAAGCGTGCGTCTTTTTCCGCACGCATGGGATGGCTCGCCTTGTTGACAGCAAGCGCATTGGCGATGAGCAATGCCTGGGCGGCAGTCGAGATTCCAGGCGACGGTCAGAACAACCTTATTGACTTCACCAGCCCAGGCGGCACCATCCGGTTTACGGGTGGTGGCAGCATCGTGGGGTTGAGTAGCCTGACGATCTCCGGCGCCTTGAGTGCCGATCAGATTACGGTGGGTGGTGAGTCTGTGGCGACCCAGGCGCAGCTCAATGTTACGTCCGCTGAGGTGCAGACCAATACCGGCAAGATTGATGGGCTGGAAGGGCGGGTCACGAGCAATGAGTCCACTCTGACGGATCATGGGACTCGCATTACGGACAATGAAACGGCCATCATGGCCCATGACAGTCGAATTGCGGGCAACGAAACCGCCATCGCTGCACATGACACTCGAATTGGCGCTACTGAAACAGGGTTGGTGACTGTTAACGATCGTCTGATTGCCTTGGGAGTGGATGAAACCAATCCTGGTGTGAAGTATTTCCGTGCGAACTCGGAGCTGCCTGATTCCGAGGCGAATGGTGAAGAATCCATTGCAATTGGCCCTGAGTCCAAGGCAGAGGGGGATCGCAGTATTGCTGCAGGACAAGGTGCGCTGGCCGACGCCGACAGCGCGATTGCATTGGGTGACGGTGCCAGTGTCGCCAGCGCAGACAGTCGACCTAAACCGGAGGCAGCCATTGCCATTGGCAAGGATAGTCGGAGCAGCGGTTTGGCCAGCGTTGCGGTAGGCCGCGAAGCAGCGGCAAGTGGAAATAATGCGCTTGCCTTGGGTATGCAGGCACAGGCCAGTGGGGCTAACGGGATCGCCTTGGGTTTAGGTGCTCAGGCTGATGCAGAAAACAATATCTCTATCGGTAATGGCGCAGGCCAGGCCACTGGCAATCATCTGCCGGGTGATCGTTCGCACAATATTGCCATCGGTCAGGCCAGTGGTCAGAACGTCAAAGGTCAGTTCAATGTGGCGCTGGGTGATGGCACCGGCAATGGCGTGGATGGCAACGAAAACGTGGCGATTGGCCGAGATGCCGGCCTGAATGTCATAGGCGATAGCAATGTCAGCCTGGGCAAGAATGCGAATCGGGGGCTGTCATCAAACCGTGCGATCGGTATTGGTGAGGACTCCGGCGCTGAAACAGAAGGCGTGGCGATTGGGTACAAGGCGATTGCCGGTAATACCGGGGTCGCGATGGGTCGTCAGACAACGGCATTGGGAACGGGTACTGCCATTGGCCCTAATGCTCATGCTGACAGCAATTTCGTAGCCCTGGGGTTGAACTCTCATGCCGCGCAAAACGATGTGTCTGGCTTGAGCAAGTTCACCAATAGAGGCTTCAATGGCAGTGCCGTTTCCGTTGGTAGCAGCCAGTCGGGCAGTGAGTTCACACGTCGTATTGTGAACGTGGAAGACGGTGCCAATGAGACCGATGCAGTGAACGTGCGCCAGTTGCAGTCGGCTGTTGATCAGGTGACGCTGGGTGCGACTGTGGATTATGAAAAGCTGGCCGAGAAGGTTGGCGAGGACTGGGGCCAGCAGATTGCCGATAGCAAACCTCGTTACTTCAGCGTTAATGATGGTGGTGTCGACAAGGGCAACAAGAACAATAACGGTGCTGCTGCAACAGCCATCGACTCGATTGCCATCGGCCCTGATGCAACTGCCAAGGAAAAGGACTCGGTTGCTATTGGACATATGGCAGGGGCAGAGGGAGCGTCATCTGTTGTGCTGGGACACAACATCAAAGGCTTGGGGCTGAATTCCACGACTATCGGTAACTCCCAATCCGAAGCGCGGGACGAGAGCGGCGTGGCAATCGGTACGCACGTTGTCAGCCGTGACAAGAACTCCATCGTCATTGGCCGGGATTCCTACACAGATCGCCAGGCAAACGGTCCCTCGGTCGAGAACTCGATTGTGATCGGTACAGAATCCAGTTCTACAGCCGTGGAAGGGATTGTGATCGGTAAAAACTCGGTGGTGAATGCGGCTCGCGGCATCGCTCAGGGTAGCAATGCGACGGCAACGGCTAATGACGCTATGGCGTTTGGCACCCGATCACGGGCGGCTGCCGGTGATTCCCAGGCCAGCGGTACGGATGCCAAAGCCTTTGCGGCACGCGGTATTGCAATGGGTACTAACGCTCGCTCCGGCCAGTCTAATCCTGATGTCGAAAATCAGGACAAGAACCGCGACTCCATTGCGCTGGGTACGGACTCCATTGCCCAGTTCAATAGCAGCATTGCGGTAGGTCGCGAAGCTCAGGCCACCGCTGATTTTGCACAGGCACAGGGCAAGGGTGCACATGCCTTTGGCGAGGCATCGATTGCACAAGGCCGTGACGCTTGGGCGCTTGAGCGTCAGGCAATCGCGCTGGGTGACGGCTCCCGCAGCACGGCCGATCGTGCTGTCGCTATTGGACAGGGTTCAAAGGCGCTCAATGCACGCTCGGTAGCGCTGGGTGATGGTGCAGAAACAGCAGGCGCGGTTGGCACCTTGAATGCTTCTTTGAACGGGCTGAACTACGGCAACTTTGCCGGAGATCGTCCTGTTGCTACCGTCAGCGTGGGTACGGAGCAGGAAAAACGCACAGTGACGAATGTGGCCGCGGGCCGGATCAGCGCCAGCAGCACAGATGCGATCAATGGCAGCCAGTTGTATGCCACGAATTCGGTGCTGGGCAATGTAGCTAACACCACGAAAAACATTTTGGGTGGCAATGCCACGCTGGCCTCTAATGGCAGTCTGAGCATGAGCAATATCGGAGATACCGGTGAAAACACGGTGCACGATGCGATCAAGTACGCGGCTCAAGGTTGGAATGTGAGTGCCAATGGTGCCATGGCTGAGAACGTGAAGCCGGGTGGTTCGGTAGACTTCAGCAATGATGACGACAACATCGTTATCTCGCGTGATGGCACCGATCTGGCTTTCAATCTGGCCGATGATCTGACTGTGGGTAATAGCATCACTGTAGGCGATACCGTGATCAACGGTGACAGCGTCACGACTAACAATCTGACTGTTACGGGCGAAACCCATTTGGGTGACAGCTTTGTTGTCCAAAACACCGGGGATGTTATCTACAAGGGCAACGAAATTGCCACCCAGGCTGATGGCTTGAGCTTTGCGGGCAACACCGGCAGCACCATTGCCAAGACGCTGAGTGACGACACACCGCTGACCATCTCCGGCGAACTGGCCGAGGGAGCAGAGTCCACGGGTGCCAACCTGCGTGTTGATAGTGACGGCAACAAGCTGAATCTGGTCATGGCTCAGAACCTGACGGATCTGAATAGCATCACCATCAATAACGGTGGTCCGGTGATCAACGGTGCCGGCATCAATATGAACGGCAAGAAAATCACCAATCTAGCCAAAGGGACAGACGACACCGATGCGGTGAACGTGTCGCAGTTGAAGGATGTTGAAGAGGTTGCCAACGCAGGCTGGAACATCAGTGCCAATGGTGGTGCAGCTGAAAACGTGAAACCCGGTGCTTCGGTGGACTTCAGTAATGATGATGACAACATCGTTATCTCGCGTGATGGCACCGATCTGGCTTTCAATCTGGCCGATGATCTGACTGTGGGTAATAGCATCACTGTAGGCGATACCGTGATCAACGGTGACAGCGTCACAGTAGGTGACACGATCGTTAATGGCGACAGCGTCACGACCAACAATCTGACTGTTACGGGCGAAACCCACCTGGGTGACAACTTTGTTGTCCAAAGCGGTGGTGATGTTATCTACAAGGGCAGCGAGATCGCCACCCAGGCTGATGGCTTGAGCTTTGCCGGCAATACCGGCGACGCGATTGCCAAAACGCTGGGTGACAACACACCGTTGACTATCTCGGGTGAACTGGCCGAGGGCGCAGAGTCCACGGGTACGAACCTGCGTGTTGATAGTGACGGCAACAAGCTGAACCTGGTCATGGCCAAGGATCTGACGGACCTGAACAGCATCACCATCAATAACGGTGGTCCGGTGATTAACGATGCCGGCATCAATATGAACGGCAAGAAGATCACCAATCTTGCCGAAGGTACGGATGACACCGATGCGGTGAACGTATCGCAGCTGAAAGAAGTTTCAGAGGTTGCCAACGCAGGCTGGAACATCAGCGCGAATGGTGGTGCTACTGAAAACGTGAAGCCTGGCGCCTCGGTGGACTTCAGTAACACGGACGGCAACATCAACATTTCGCGTGATGGCACGGACCTGGCCTTCAACCTGAACAAGGATATTGATCTGGGCGCAGACGGTAGCCTGAAGACGGGAAACACGGTCGTGAACAACGACGGTCTGACCGTGGATGATGGGGCAGGTAACAAGACCTCCACGACTGCGGCAGGCACCACGGTCAGCAATGCCGCCGGTGACACGACTACCGTAGGCGCAGGTTCGATCACGGTGGCAGATGCGGCCGGTAACAGCACGGCTATCGGCAGCACGCAGGTCGTGGTGGGCGGAGCAAACCCGGTCACGATCAATGGTGATACCGGCCGAATCGGCGGACTGACCAATCTGACTTGGGATCCGGACAACTACACCAGCGGTCAGGCGGCGACCGAAGATCAGCTCAAGCAAGTCAATGACGTTGCCAGCGCTGGCTGGAATGTGACCGATGCGGATGGCAATAGCGCCAATATTGGCCCGAACGGCCAGGTTGCCTTTGTCGGTGACAAGAATGTCACGGTTGAGCAGACTGGCACCGATGATTCCGGACAGGTTGAAGTCAAGCTGAACAAGGACATTGATCTGGGAGCAGATGGCAGCCTGAAGACCGGCGATACCGTCATCAACAACGCAGGGGTTGCGGTAGGAAACGACGTACACCTGGGTAACACCGGCCTGACCATCAATAATGGCCCGAGTATCACCCTGGCTGGCATCAACGCAGGTGATATGCGCATCACCAATGTTGCCGCCGGTCGCAATCCGACCGATGCCGTCAATTATGGTCAGCTCCAGCCTATCGAGTCCTTCATTGGTCTGGATGGAAACGGCTCGTTTGCCTACAACGGTGGCCAGCACTCCTCCTTGAAAGATGTTCTGGACAGCATGCACTGGAATGTTGAAGCACCGACGGATGGCAAGGAAGGCGGCAATACCGGTGGTTCCAACGGCAATGGTTCCGGCTCCACAGGTGGTGGCAATAATGGCTCCGGTGACGGCACGCCTATCCATAATGGCAACACGGTGGGCTTTGTTGAAGGGGACAACATCGTTATCTCCAAGACGGACCGGGTCAATGATGCAGGCCAGACTGTTGGCGCTGATATCAAGGTATCGGTATCCCAGGATCTGAAGGTCAATTCCATTACGGCAGTGAATGTTCAGGCCGATGAAATTCAGATCAATAACGGTGGCCCGATCATTAACGAGAACGGCATCAATATGTCCGGCAAGCACATCACCAATGTAGCGGCGGGCGTGAATGACACCGATGCGGTCAACGTAAGCCAGTTGAATCAGGTGGCGGGCAATCTGCAAGGTCAGATCAACAATATTCGCCACGATATCAATCGTCTGGATAACCGCTTAAGTGCAGGTGTGGCGGCCGCGATGGCAACAGCGTCTCTGCCTCAGGCTTACTTGCCGGGCAAACACATGATGTCCATGGCCGGCGGTACCTGGCGTGGAGAGTCCGGTATGGCCATTGGTTTCTCCGGTATTACCGATAACGGTAAGTGGGTTTACAAGCTCTCGGGCAATACCACCTCGCGCGGTGATTACGGTGGTGCCGTGGGTATTGGTTATCAATGGTAAGTCGGCCCTGACTCTATGGTGCATCGGCGCATTGGCGCCGATGCACAGCACACACTTTTGAAGGAATTCAGATCATGAAGAAAAATTGGTTTGGGGCTGCTTTGCTGGGCAGCCTGGTGCTTGCTGGTTGCGGAACCTTGAGTCAGGTGGACTCGGAGGGCCACACGGAAAATCCGGTGTTTCCGGAAGTGGATAAAGCAACTTTTCACACGGGCTCTTACCCGAATATCGACAATCTGCGTCAGGTCCGGGAAGGCGTGACTCGCGATCAGCTGTATGACCTGCTGGGTCGCCCGCACTTTGCTGAAGGCTTCAAGGTTCGCGAGTGGGATTACCTGTTTCACTTCAACACGGCACAGGGCATCAAGACTTGTCAGTTCAAGGTGCTGTTTGATCAGGACAAGCTGGGTCGCAGCTTTTACTGGAAGCCTGGTGAGTGTGCTTCTGTTCTGGATGCGGCACCGAAAACCACAACCATTCAGCCATTTTCGCTTTCCGGGGACGTGGCCTTTGCGTTTGGCAGTGCGACCTTGACCAGCGCAGGTCTGAGCACGATTCGTGATATTGCCGGCCAGCTCAAGCAAATGTCCGACATCGAACGGGTAACGGTTTCCGGCCATACGGATCGGATTGGAAGTGCGGCATCGAATCAGCGTTTGTCGCAGCAACGTGCCCAGACGGTACGACAGGCCTTGTCCGCCCAGGGCATACCAGCCGCCGCAATTGTGACGCAAGGCTTTGGTCAGGACCGCCCCCTTGTGCAGTGTGATCAGCCCAATCGCAGTGATTTGATTGCCTGCCTGGCACCGAATCGTCGGGTCGATATCGAAGTTCAAGGCCAACGCTAAGTTGGATGCGGCAACCAGGCACGCACCCGTCTTGGCCGGGTGTGTGCCGTGATCGAGAAAACAATGAATATTCTGCACAAATTAGCAGTGTTGATTCTGGCTGGTGGCCTGGCTGCTTGTCAGCAAACCATGCCTCGTCATATTTCCGAACCTGTAGATCCAGCACCGCCTGTCATGCAAAGCGCGGGTGGTTCGAACAATGCCAGCACGGCAGCGCCGACGGCCTCTCGTACTCAAGCTCCAACTGTCATTACCCTGCATTTGGCGCAAGAGAAAGCAGAAGCGCCCTTAGTGGCTGTGGATGTGGGGGGAACCTCGCTGTTTGCGCTGCCCCAGCCTGTTTTGACGCAATCCGATCTGCACCGCGTCACCCCTGTAACCACTCAGGATCAAGGTACGTTTTTGCTACTGGAGATGAACCAGAACGGCATTAGCAAACTGCGCAGTGTCACGGCTCAGGCACGAGGCCACTATCTGTTGTTAAGTGTGCAAGGGCAGTTGGTAAGCGTGGCCCGTATCAGTGAAACGATTTCCGATGGGCGTTTGCTGATCGGAACCCAGAACGCCCAGCATACACAGGCCATTATTAAATTGATGCAGGGTGGTCGGTGATAACAGGACTGCGTATCGCGCCCTATGTATGATTTTGATGTGGTTTTTCTCCTGATTGCACAGCCTGCATCATCGCGTGTGGGCGATATGCTGGCCCTGCATGATTATTTGGCCGGCTCCGGGGTGTGCACGACGGTAGCAACCAGTCCTACAGACCTTGCCACTTTCGGAAAGCGCCAGCGCATTCTGATTATTGACGGGGAGGGCGAGAGCGCGTTTGATGTGTACGCCGTTATTTCCGCGATGCGGCAGCTGGATAATGTCGCCCTCCTGTTTCTGGCCGATGAGTCCCCCCTGTCCAGTGAGCGTGCTATGTATGCAGGGGCTGACATTTGCTTGCCTGCCCGTACTGCTTACTCTGCTGTTTTGCGCGCGGTTGTGGAGTTGGGCAGCGCCCGGATATCGGTCCAGGTCAAAGAGGAAAGAGTGGCGACGAAAAGAAAGCGGCAACGTAGAAGGCACTACCTAGGCCTGGGTCTTCGGTCGCGCTTAACCCGCTAAGTTTGCTGGATCCGCGGGCTTTTAGTTGCCGCTTCACACCAGTCACTACAAAAAAAAGCCCCGATGCCAAGCAAAGGCATCGGGGCAAAACGTGTGCGTGGTGCGCACGCACACATAGTCAGACGATAGAGAACTATAGATGCACAGCGTTTAAGTCTTACAGGTAAGCCGGAATGCCCAGAGCCGGATCGCTGACACCGTGCTCGCCAAACTCCACGCGGCCAGCGAAACGACGGTAGTAGCTTGGGTCGCTGTTGCTGCGCACCACAAAGTCGTACCAGTGACCGCTGGATTTCAGAACCCAGGATTGCTTGGCTTGCTTGCCTGGTTCCACGGTGACTTCCCATGGGCCATCCTCACGGTAAGCCATGGACTGGATGGTGAAGGTGCAGGCCGACTGGCCACCGTTCATCATTTCCAGATAAACATCACCTTTGGTCACTTCGTAACAAACGCGGATTTCTGGACGGGCGGTGTCGGGCTGGCTCAATACGCTGACATCACCACGGAAGTGGCGGTGGAAACCATTCGGGCCCAATACCCACAGGTCGTAGTGCCCCAGATTGTTCGCCTGCACGTCCCAGACATCGTCCAGAATCTGGTCGGGAGCGACCATGTAGCGGCGCGGGATACGGTCCAGGTTCAGCTTGTCGTAGACGTGGAAAACAGCGGCGGCTTTACCTGTGTTGGAGAACAGCAGTTGTACGCCTTTTTCGCTGTCACAACGGGCGCTGACGTGCAGCTCGTAGGGCAGGGCACGCGATGGGCGTACACCGGTTTGCTGCACGGGAATGCGCTGGTTGTCCACGGGCTGAGGTACTTGAGCCAGACGTTCCTGAGCGTTGCGAATGGCATCAGCCTCTTGACGGTTGCGACGGCCGTTCAAGGTAGGCAGTGGCTCGTCGTTCGGGCTGGCAAAGTTGAAGGCCGAGGTCAGGTCACCACACACGGCACGGCGGTAGGGGCTGATATTGGGCTCCATCACACCGAAGCGCTCTTCCATGAAGCGGATGACGGATGTGTGATCAAACACTTGCGAGTTCACCCAACCGCCACGGCTCCAGGGGGAGATTACGTACATGGGCACGCGCACGCCGGGGCCGAATACTTTGCCATCACGTGGAGGCTGGCCGGCCAGACCTTTGGGACTGGGGTAGTTGTAGTATTCAAACGCGATTTCTTCTTCGCTCAGCGAGGTCTTGCCAGCAGGTTTGCCAGTGACAGGATCAATCGATGGGGCTGAAGGGGAGGGAATGTGGTCAAAGAAGCCGTCGTTCTCGTCAAAGTTGACCAGCAATACGGTCTTGCTCCAGACCTCGGGATTGGCCGTCAGCGCATCAAGCAGTTCTTGGGTGTACCAAGCGCCTTGCACGGGGCTTGAAGGGCCAGGATGCTCAGAGTAGTTGGCTGGGGCCACCACCCAGGAAATTTGTGGCAAGGTGCCGGACTCGACATCCTTGCGGATCTGTTCCAGAAATCCGCCGTCGGGCATGGTGTTGGCAATGCCCTTGAATAGAGGATTGCCGACGTCGTCAGATGGTTCGTACGGGGCATTGGTGGGTTTGCCCGATTTTTCAGCGGCAAGTCGGTACTGGATAAAGCCAGCCAAGGGGTTATCGGTGAAGTTGTCAGGCAGGTTCTGGTACACCTTCCAACTGATACCGGCTTCTTCCAGGCGTTCGGGATAAGTTTTCCAGGTGTAGCCGCCAAAGATCGAGGGCCACAGGCTGTCCCACGCATTGTTGACGGTACACTCGCCTGTGCCGGTCGGACCGTTTGTGCCGGTCCATAGGAACATGCGGTTGGAGTTCGTGCCGGTGTGCATGGAGCAGTGGTAGGCATCGCAGATGGTGAAGGCGTTCGCCATCGCGAATTGGAAGGGCAATTCGGCTTCGCGGTAGTAGCCCATGGAGTGACGATTCTTGTGCTTGGGCCAGAAGTCCATGCGGCCGTGGTCCCAGGCAGCCTGGCCGTCCGACCAGGAGTGCGGTGTGCCGTTAACGCGCTGGGCATTGCCTTTGGTGGCGTCCAGATGATAGGGCATCACGGTTTCGGTCGAGCTGACATTTTGCTGCCAGACGTTGCGCCCATTGGGCATTGGGATTGTGAAACGGTCTCCAAATCCACGCACGCCTTTCAGGGTGCCGAAGTAGTGGTCAAAGGAGCGGTTCTCTTGCATCAGAACCACAATGTGTTCTACATCCTTGATGGTGCCCGTCTTGTTGTTGGCGGGGATGGCCAACGCTTTGCGGATACTGGGAGGAAAGGCGGCCAGGGAGCCGGCTGCCAGGCTGGCACCGGTCATGTTGCGTAGGAATGTGCGACGTGAAGTCATTGTGCTTAATCTCTTAATCAATCAAGGGGCGCATTTGAGTTGCGGCGCAGGTTCTGGGTTAGGTTTGCCCGGCTCAGCAGGTTCTTCGGTAGAGCCGGAGCTGTTCGAGTTGCCTGTGTCGTTACCGCCGCCGCAAGCAGCCAGCAGGCCGCATAACATCAGCAGCACGGATGCGCGTTTCATGCGCTCGAAAGTGAATGAAGTGCTCGTTGGAGTCATGAGAATTCCTTGGTTGTGCTATCAGGGTTGGAGGCTGGACAAGGGTTTGCGCGATTCGTAAATACTGGTCAGCTCGTCCGTGCTCAGGTCACGATCCCAGATGGCCAGTTCGCCAAAGTCCATATTGATGTCGCTGCGACCCCAGCGTTTGTAGTACTGGCCGGTAACGTCTTCGTTCAGCCCCAGTTCGCTGGTGCCGGTTCCGCCCAATGCGGCGATTGTGCGGGCCTCCAAGGCTACAGACCCGAACTGCGCCCCTTTTTTGGTATCGAATACGTGCCCACGCATGATGCCTTTGGACTTGTCAATCACGACGGCTATGTAGGCCCATTGGTCGGGTGTGACGTTGTAACCCTGACTTTCATTGCGACCGCCCCCATAACCGGTGTTAAAGCGGACGTCACAACCATTGGCGTTGAACAGGCCCAGTGCAAAGCCGGGAGTGTTACCGGAGTCGTAGTTCTTGTTGGCCATGATGGGAGCGCCATAGCCGTGACAGTTGTCGGGGGTTCGGAACCAGAAACCGATGGTCAGTTTTTGCACACCACCTGTGCCCAGCAACTCGCGGCTCAAGGACAGGCGATAACCCCGGTTTCCATTGGCATCGGCTTTGCTACCGACCAGGCGCAAGCCCCCTTTAGGCTGGGAGGGATCCAGGAAGTCAGCAGCAATAAGTTCACCGCTCGGGACGCTAGGGCTGGATGTTTGCAGGCTGCTCCCGCCCTTAGCATCGGTAAAAGGTTGTGAGCTGAAGGTGTAGTAGCTGCGCAACCCATTTTTCAGCGTGTCGGCCAGCTTGGGAGGGGGTTGGTACCCGACTTCAGCCTTGATGGTGGATGCGGCCTTGCCTGAACTTATCGAATAGATCAGCGAGTAAGTCTGAGCATTTTCCGATACTGGCAATGGGTCGGAGTACTGGGTTGTGCCGGCAGGCAGGGTAGCGATCAGCTTGCCGTCGCGCATGACCTGGATTTCCTGCGAGGCGTCACCATCCAGTACCCATTTCAGGTCCACCATGTTCTTGTCGGCGGGTTTGCTGAAGGACACGTTGCGCACACGAGTTTCAGCTTGCAGTGGGGAGCCACGGAAGCGGTACTGTTCGCTTTGGATGCCCAGGTGGGACAGCACAGTGGGGGCAATGTCGATAACGGCCGCCAGGGTGTTCATGTCCGTCGTGCTGGTCACGGCGCTGTCAACGGCTGGCAAGGAGGCCAGTGTCTTGTTGGTGGCGATGAAGCTGGTCTTGTTGCGGTTGAATTGCGAGCCAGTGGTGCCGCCAAATTCGTCCAGACCATAGCTGGTGGTCAGAATGACCAACCAGTCTTCCGAAGCGTCTGCCTGCTTGCGTTTTTCGATCAGGGCAAACAGTTTGTCCACTGAGGCCAGCGAGGCTTGCACGGCTTGCTGGTAGGCCTGGCCACCCATGCCACCCTCGGAGGCAGCACGGGCGGGAGCCTGGATTTGGGCCAGGATCAGGGATTTGCCTTGCTGCAGGTATTTTTCGGTTTGCTCGCTGACACAGCTGTCGGAGTCGGTACAGTTGGCTGCTTCGAGGATGCGTCCGGCCTGCAGGTCTTCACCTAGCAGCTTGCGGTAGTCGGCGGCGCTCAGGGCCATGGCGGCCTGGGGCTGCTTGTCAGCCAGGGCTAGCAGGGTGGGGGCGCTCAGTGTGGGGGCGGCAGTGCCTACGCCACGCAGGCCGTGCTGGTCTGCCCAAACGCCGGTGATCAGGGAGGCCCAGCCAGGGACGGGCAGGGTGCGTTGTTCGCTGCTGGTGCCGACATAGCCGCCGGTTTGTGCGGGGGCGATGGTCAGTGATTTCAGGGCGGGGTGCTGGCCGGCCTGACGGGCTTGCAACAAGGCTTCGTAGCTCAAGCCGTCGATGGTGACGATCAGTGCTTTTTTGCCACCCAGGGCCTGGGGTTTGTCGCCGGGTTCAACGGTAGGGGGTTCCGGGTCCACGCCAGGACTGGTGGAGCCATCATTGCCGCCGGAGCCACCACTACAAGCACTTAGCAGCAAGGCCATGGACAGAGTAAGCCCGGCTTGCTGCATGCGCTGCAATGCCGGGGACTTGGGAAGACGGGGAGAGAAGGTCATACAGCCACTCGTGTAGAAAAGTGAAAAGAGAGGCCAGACTGGGCGTGGGGGTGGGCTGCTCAGTTGGCATCGGATCAGGACTGCGGGCAGTGTAGGAAGGGCGTATGACTGCCCTGTGAACGGATCAGCAAATCCGCCGATGATTGGATTGTGTTTTATGTGAAGGGATGGACGGGGGTGGGAGCAGTGGGGCTCAAGGGCTGGCTGGCTGCGGCTTGGCAGGCATATGGCGGCTTGATGGATGGTTTGTTACGGTGGCGTGGTTTGGCGGGGTTTTAGGCGTTTTTTATGCTTTAGGCTCAAAGTTGTTGTTGTTGTTGTTGTTGTTGTTGTTGTTGTTTGCTGAGCTTGAAGGTGGAGCAGGCTTGGGGGCGTTGGTTGCTGCAGAGTGGGGGGCCTGAGGCATTCTTCGTAGGGCGCTGCTCGGGGTGCCGGCACAGGGGCGCGGGGCGGACCACTTGCCGACGCTGCGCGTCGGTGCCCTTGGCAGAGTGACAATCGGGGCGCAGCCTGAACTCGCCCGGTGGTTTGTCCCCCGGACAAACCACAAGCGTCGGGCTCAAGCAGCAGGCTGCTCGCATCCCCGATCGTCACTCCGCCTGCGGCAAGTGGTCTGACTCGCCCCGCGCCCCTGTGCCGGCACCCCGAGCAGCTCTCAATGGCTTCGAGAGTGAGGTCGGGAATCGTTGTTTGGGTGGAGTGCTGGTTTGAGTTGTGATGGGGCAGGATCGTTGTTCGGGCTGACTTTAAAACCGTCCGGGGGGAGGGCGTCATGTCACCCCGTCAGTTCGAACCCAGAGTCGAGGCGAGTGGAGATGGTGAACGGAGGGGGGGGCCGTTGGGCCGCTAAAGATAGTGGTCAGCTAGCTAGAGCAGCCAACTCAAGAGGTTCTTGCTGGAAACATCGAGAGATTGAGGATGAACAATTTCTACAGCGCGCTTGGCGAATGTATGGGGAATGCCAGCATGGTGGGTTCGCTCAGTCCTGTCAGGGCTTGGATGACTTTTTGGGCTTGGTCCACGGGGGCGCTGCTGATGAAGGCGCTGTTGCCTGCTTGGGCTTGTGTGTTCAGGCAGTTGGCCTGCTCCAGGCGACGGTGCACTTGGGCGGCGACGGCAAAGGACGGTTCCAGAATATGGAAGCGCGAGCCGCTGATGGCTTCGATTGTGGGACGTAAAAAGGGGTAGTGTGTGCAGCCCAGGACCAGGGTATCGGCCTGGCTTTGCAGGGCGGGGGCCAATCGTTCTTTGAGTTCTGCTTCGATTTCCGGGCCTGACAGTTGCAGGGCCTCGACCCGGTCGGCCAGCCCTGGACAGGGAATGCGTATGACTTCCACGTCGCTGGCATAGCGGTCAATCAGGTTTTGCAGGCCGCCGCTGTCCAGGGTGCGGCTGGTGGCCATCAGGGCGACGCTACGGCTACGGCTCAGGGCGGCAGCCGGTTTTATGGCGGGTTCGATGGCGATGATGGGGATGGAAAGCCTGGAGCGCAGGGCGGGGGCGGCTACCAGTGTGGCGGTGTTGCAGGCGATGACCAGTGCCTTGCAGCCTTGGTCTACCAGCAATTGAGTCATTTGCAGGGTACGCTCCACAATCCATTTGGGGGATCGGTCTCCGTAGGGAGCGTATCGGGAATCGGCCAGGTAGAGCAAATGCTCGTTGGGCAGGGATTGGCGCAGGGCACGCCAGATGGACAATCCGCCCACGCCCGAATCAAACACGCCAATAGGGGCTTGTGCAAAAACGGCGGGGCGGGATGGACTCATGGCGCTGAATGATGCTTGTGGGGCAAAAATTCTATTATGGCGCTTTTGTCGTGTTTGGAGCAGTGGCTTCAGCCTGGTTTACAGCGGCTGTCTCCTTTAGGCCCTGTTCCAGGTCTTGGTTGGTGTGTGGGGCGGTCTTTCCATGACCGCCCTGTTGCTGCGTTCAAGCCAGGTTCTTCAGGACGCCTCCCACCGCATCGAAGAGCGAGTTGAGTTGCTCGGGGGTAGAGGTAAAGGTGGGGCCAAATTGCAGGGTGTCGCCACCAAAGCGTACGTAAAAGCCCTGTTTCCAAAGTTGCAGTCCCGCTTCAAAGGGGCGGATGGCGGGGTCGCCATTCCGTGGGGCGAGCTGGATGGCACCTGCCAGGCCGCAGTTGCGGATGTCGATGACATTCGGGCTGTCGCGCAACTGGTGCAGGGCTTGTTCAAAATGCGGAGCCAGTTCAGCGGAGCGTTGCAGCAGATTATCCTGTTCCAGCAACTCCAGGGCAGCCAGTCCAGCGGCGCAGGCGACGGGGTGGGCAGAGTAGGTATGACCGTGGCTGAATTCCACGGCGTGCAGTGGCAAGTCCTGGCCCATGAAGGTTTGGTAGATTTCCTTGCTGGCAACGACCGCGCCCATGGGGATGGCACCGTTGGTCAACTGCTTGGCCATGGTCATGATGTCGGGGGTGACGCCAAAGTATTCGGCCCCGGTATAGGTTCCCAGGCGGCCCAGGCCGGTGATGACCTCATCAAAGACCAGCAAAATGTTGTGCTGATCGCAAATCTGGCGCAGGCGTTGCAGGTAGCCGGTAGGTGGCACCAGTACGCCTGCCGATCCGGAGACGGGTTCGACAAAAACGGCGGCGATGGTACTGGCGTCGTGCAATTCGATCAGTTTCAGCAGTTCGTCGGCCAGGGCAAGGCCCCCTGTTTCGGGCTGGCCGCGCGTGAAGGCGCAGTCTGCTTGCAGTACGTGGGGCAGGTGGTCGGCATCCATCAGTTGCCCGAACATCTTGCGGTTACCGCCTATGCCTCCCAGGCTGGTGCCGGCCACGTTCACGCCGTGGTAGCCACGAGCACGGCCAATCAGACGGGTTTTGGTCGCCTGGCCTTTAATACGCCAGTACGCCCGCACCATCTTGACGACCGTGTCGGTACATTCAGAACCGGAGTTCGTGAAGAAAACATGATCCAGACCGTCAGGGGTGTGCTGGGTCAGCTTGTCGGCCAGCTGAAAAGCAGCGGGGTGTCCAAACTGAAAGGCGGGAGAGTAGTCCAGTTGCCCGAGTTGACGATGCACGGCGGCCTGGATTTCATGGCGAGCATGTCCGGCACCACAAGTCCAAAGCCCGGACAGGCTGTCAAAAATCTGGCGGCCATCCTGATCGTACAGCCAGTTGCCTTCGGCTTTGACGACCAGGCGCGGGTCCTGCTGGAAGTGTCGGTTCGCGGTAAAGGGCATCCAGTGGGACTGGAGATTGAGTTCACTGGCAATCTGCTGTGGCGCAAAGTAGGGTGAGTTCATGGTGGTCTCCTCAAGGCGGTGAATACCCCCAGTGTAGGCAGCTAAGTTGTTGAGTAAAATACGTTTTTATTCAACTTCACTTATTGTTTTACTCACCTATATGCAACTCAAAGGACTCTTGCAGGTTTCCGATTTTGATTTGCGTCTGCTGCGTGTGTTCAGAACGGTAGCGCAAGTGGGCAGCTTTTCGGCTGCGGAAGGCGTGCTGGGCATTACACGTTCGGCCATCAGCTTGCATATGAGCGATCTGGAAAAACGTTTGGGTGGAATCCGGCTGTGTCAGCGTGGCCGGGCGGGTTTTGCCTTGACGGAAGAAGGGCGACAGGTACTGCGGGCCAGTGAAACCTTGATGGCTGCGGTGGAGAATTTCCGCAGTGAGGTGAACCAGCTGCATTCCAGTTTGCGGGGGGACTTGAATATAGGCTTGATGAATAGCCTGATCTCGCAGCCTCATATGCACATCACCTCGGCCTTGCGTGCCTTGCGGCAAAACAGTGAGGCGGTGCGCGTCCATATCAGCATGAGTACGCCGGGTGAGATTGAGCGTGGTTTACTGGACGGTCGCTTGCATATGGGTGTGCTGCCTGAAACCAATGCCTTGAGCGGGCTGGAGTATCGCACGCTTTATGCCGAACCTTATTTTCTGTATTGCTCCTGGGAACATCCTTTGTTTGCCGCGGCGCAAGAAGGGACAGTGTCTCAGGAAGTCTTGCGCCGGGCTGCAGCCATTGCGCCTGCTTATCGCATGAGCCTGGAGGCGATCGGTCAACACCAGGATCTGAATTGTGTTGCCACGGCCAGTGACCGGGAAGGGATCGCCTTTTTGATTTTGACGGGGGAATACATCGGTTTCTTGCCCGAGCACGTGGCGGCTCGCTGGGTAGAGAAGGGCCAGATGATTGCGGTGGACCCGCAGCAGCGTCAGTTCACGATTCCCTTGTCCTTGGCCATGCGTAAGGACAGGCGCGCACACGCGATTGTGGATTATTTTCTGGGCCTGTTAGATAGTGAGACTCAAAACTGAAACGGCCAGCATAAGCTGGCCGTGGGGTGGTGTCCCCAAGCGGTCAGACAGGCTTGGCACGATGCCACAGAAGGGTGCCTGTGCCCAGCTTGCCTGCGACGGTGATGGGCGTGCCTGTCGTCAGTTCGAGCTCATCCTGGGTAAGACGTGCCAACCGCGGTTGGGGAATACCGAGCCAATTGGGAGATAGGGACATATCTACAAAGTGGGTAACACACTGAGAGGTTTCATCGACCGCAAATGTTCCTGCGTAGGCCAAGTATTTGTCTAGTAGCGTTTGGCTGCTGTCTCGCTCCGTTCTGTCTTTGCTACCTAGTTGCGCTGTCACATAGCCTGTTTCTGTGTACGTCAATTGCCCAATGGGATTTGGCCCAAACCCCGGGTAATTGGGCGAGCCATCTTCCGGGACAAAATCAAAGGACACCAATTGCCAGACACCGATCAGCTTGCTACGTAAGGTATGGGCCATCAAAAACTCCTGAATAGACAGTGTTGTTGCGTTATGTAACTAAGCCATCATGCTGTCTTTTTGTTTGTTATTCAATGACTTGCCTATTCTTATTTTCTATCGTCAGGCCCTACGCTTCATGACTTTTTAAGTGGCAATGGTCGGCATAAATTACCCAGTATTTCCAGTGCGTGATCGCTGTGTTCTGTCCACGGATGGCCAAAGTTAAGACGTAGGCAATGGCTGTAATTCTGGGTAGTTGAAAAGATGGAGCCTGGTGCCAGACTGATGCCTTGTGACAGGGCCTGGCGATGCAGTTCCAGGGTCTGCACACTTTTTTCCAGCTCCACCCACAGGAAGTAGCCGCCCTCGGGGCGGGTGGCCCGAGTCCGTGCGGGGAAGTAGCGTCCCAAGGCTTTGGAGAACTGCGCATACTGGCTTTTTAGTTGAGTGCGTAAACGGCGCAGGTGTTGCTCGTACGCACCTTTTTCCAGGTAGCTGGCCAGGGCCAATTGGGTGGGCACGGGAGACGTCAGGGTAGTAGTCAACTTGGCCTGGGCGACTTCACGTATATAGCGTCCCGGCACAGCCCAGCCGATGCGATAGCCGGGTGCCAGGGTTTTGGAAAAAGAGGAGCAGTGCATCACCAGTCCTTGACGGTCAAAGGCTTTGGCGGGACGGGGGCGCTCCGTGTCGAAGTACAGTTCGCCGTAAACATCGTCCTCGATCAAGGGGATTTCATAGCGGGCCAGCAGCTCGACCAATTGGGCTTTTTTGGCATCGGGCATCAGGCTGCCCAGCGGGTTCTGGAAGTTGGTCATCAGCCAGCAGGCTTTGGGGGCGTGATGCTTGATCGCGTGTTCCAGCGCTTCCAGATCAATGCCTTCACGCGGGTGGGTGGGCACTTCCAGGGCTTGCAGCTTCATGCGTTCCAGCGATTGCAGCGCGGCATAAAAGGTGGGCGATTCCACCAGCACGATGTCACCCGGTTGAGTTACCGCTGCAAGACATAGGTTCAGCGCTTCCAGAGCTCCGTTGGTAATCACAATATCGTTGGCATTGATGGCCATGCCTTGAGCCAGATAGCGCAAGGCAATCTGGCGACGCAGGGGAGCGTGGCCTTGGGTCAGATCGTCCACGCTGGCCCAGGGATCTTGCTGTTTCAGACTGGCAGACAAGAAGCGGCCCAAGCGTTCCAGAGGAAAGAGCACAGGGCTGGGGAAAGCGGAGCCTAAAGGCGCTACGGAGCGCTCTGAACTGGATTGCAGGATCGCCATGATCAGGTCGCTATTGTTAACGCTGGTCGCTTGCAGCGGTGGCTGGGAGGCCGTGTCCGCCTCCAAGGTATGAGGCGCCAGGCTGGAGCAGACGTAGTAGCCCGAACGAGGACGCGCCTTGATCAAGCCTTGTGCTTCCAGTCGGTAATACGCCTGGAAAATCGTCGAGGCACTGATCTTGTGCTTATCCATCAATTGACGCACAGAGGGCATGCGCTCGCCTGCGGCAACTGTGCCGTCAAGAATGGCCTGGGCCAGTTCCTTGGCCAGCGTCTCGTACAGTTTCATGTCCTTCTGTGCTCCATCTGATACGGTAATTTCAATAAATGTAGTTTTTTTATTATCTGATGGGTATGTCTTCAAGCACAAGCAAACGGCAATTTGCGGGGCTTTCAGGACAACTGATAGGGTTTTTTAAGCTTTAACTGATTCTTGGAATGCTCTGTGCCGACAGGTAGCCTTGCCGGGTGTTTTCGTCCGTGCCCGTGTGGGCTGCGGGCCTATCTAATCAGAGGAATACCATGAACCCGACGGCGCTTTTGCTTGCCGCATTCATCCTGTCGATTGCCGGGCTTTTTGCCTTTATCTGGTCCTTGCGCAAGGGCCTGTTCGATGCTGACGTCAGTGGTGCGCGCACTATTTTTCACAAGGGCGAAATCGGCCAGCCCGAAGAGCCCTCGGCCGATGCTGCCCAACGGCAGGCGCTAAGCCTGGCGGCGGCCGACCATATTGCAGAGAACCATGGTCAGCAAACCAGCGCGCTTGAAATGGCGGCGCGTGAACAGGCCGACCGTTCCAGTTCCATGCCTGCGTTTTTACTGATTGTCTGTGCGGTAGTCTGGCTGGTGGTGGCCTCGTTTGCGGGTCTGATCAGTTCCTTGAAACTGCACTGGCCCGAGTTCCTGGGTGACGTTTCCTGGTTGAGCTTTGGCCGTCTGCGCACGATTCACCTGAACGGCGTGGCATATGGCTGGGCACCCATGGGCTTGTTGGGGCTAACGATCTGGATGTTGCCGCGCTTGCTGCAAACCCCTTTGCTGGGTGGCCGTTTGGTGATGGTGGGCGGTCTGGTCTGGAATGCTGCGCTGGTAGCGGGGATTGGTGCTTTGGCCATCGGCTTGAACGCGGGCCTGGAGTGGTTGGAAATCCCCTGGCAAATCGGTGTGCTGTTCGCCTTTGGCGGCATGATGATCGGCATGCCGCTGGCCTTGATGCTCTCGCAACGCAAGGTCAAGCACTTGTACGTGTCGGTGTGGTACATCGGCGCGGCGCTGTTCTGGTTCCCCATTCTGTATCTGGTCGCCAAGGTTCCTGGCGTGCACTTTGGGGTGGAGCAAGCCACCATGAACTGGTGGTTCGGGCATAACGTGCTGGGCTTGTTCTATACCCCCATGTCGATTGCCGCTATTTACTACTTCCTGCCCAAAGTCATTGGACGCCCTGTGCGCTCCTACAACTTGTCGCTGCTGGGTTTCTGGACCTTGGCCTTCTTCTACGGACAGGTCGGTGCGCACCATTTGATTGGTGGTCCTATCCCTGAATGGCTGATTACCTTGTCCATCGTGCAAAGCGTGATGATGGTGATTCCGGTGCTGGCCTTCTCGGCTAACCAGCATTTGACGTTGAAGGGGCATTTCAGTGCGCTGCGTCACTCGCCCGTTCTGCGTTTCATCGTCTTTGGCGCCATGATGTACACCGTTGCGTCCCTGCAAGGTTCTGCTGAAGCCTTGCGTTCGCTGAATTCCATTACGCACTTCACGCACTTCACGGTGGCTCATGCTCATCTGGGTATGTACGGCTTTGTGACCATGGTGATTTTCGGCGGAGTGTACTTTGCCTTGCCTCGCATTCTGAACACGGCCTGGCCCCGTCCTGCCTTGATCTCCTGGCACTTCTGGCTGGTGGTGGCTGGCTTTGCCGTGTACATGATCACGCTCAGCATTGGTGGCGTGCTGCAAGGTTTGGCCTTGCTGGATCCTGCCCGTGGTTTTATGGAGTCGGTGGCAGTCACCATGCCCTGGTTGCAAGGCCGTTCTATTGGCGGCGCCATGATGACGCTGGGCCATCTGGTCTTCGCCCTGCACGTACTGCTGATGATTGTGAAGTCGGGTGCGTTTGCCTTGACCGAGTCCCGCTCGGCTGCAGTGCGCCGTACCGCTGAGCTGGAGGTTTAAGGACATGGAAAACGAACTGAAGTTGATTATCGGGTCCATGGTGACCTTGTCTCTGGCAACGGCGGCCATGATTGTGGTGCCGTTTCTGCAGCTGAAAGACGAGCCTGCCCCGGAAGGTTTGTTGCCTTATAGCAGTCAGGAAATACGCGGTCGGGCGGTGTATCGGGGCAATGGCTGCATTACTTGTCACACGCAGCAGCCCAGTACAACGGGCGCGGGTGTGGCGGATGCCAGCCGTGGTTGGGGGCGCGCTTCGGTGGCAGGGGATTATCACTACGACGATCCGCCTTTGCTGGGCACCATGCGTACCGGGCCGGATCTGTTCAATATTGGTGTGCGTCAGCCTAGTCAGGATTGGCATTTGGGGCACTTGTACGACCCGCGCGCTTACTCGCCGGGCAGCAATATGCCTCCCTATCGTTTCTTGTTCGAGGCCAAAGACCCGGATCAGGTACAGCCCGATGAGCGTGTGGTGAGTCTGCCGCCAGGTGTGGCACCGGAGGGCAAGGTGGTGGTGGCTCGTCCGGAGGCTTTGGATCTGGTGGTGTATTTGCAGTCGCTCAAGCATGTGTATCCGATCTTGAGTGCGGATGCCGTGGGAGGTGAGGAATGAGTCGCCCTGTGCAAAGTCGTCAAAGCGAGAATGCAGATCCTCACGAGCAGTACAACCCGGTTCCGCGCGTAGTGATTCTGGTGATTTTGGCCTTGCTGGCCTGGGCGGTGTATTACATCGTCTCGGCTCAGCCCAACAGCTCTCCGCGTTTGGGGGATCAGCGTCCTTTGGCGGTTCTGGCTCCTGCGCCTGGCAGTGCATCTGCGGATGGTAAGCAGTTGTATGCCAATGCCTGTGTGGCGTGTCATCAGGCGACGGGGCAAGGTTTGCCAGGGGTGTTCCCGCCTTTGGCGGACTCAGAGTGGGTGAAGGGTGACCCCAAGGTACTGGCGCAATTGGTGCTGCAAGGGGTTACGGGAGCTATCACGGTGAAAGGTCAGGAATATCAGGGGGCGATGCCTGCATTTGCAGAGCAGTTCAGTGATGCGGAGCTGGCGGCTGTGTTGAGCTTTATTCGCCATGAGTGGGGGAATGAGGAGGATGCCATTACCCCCGAGTTTGTTGCCCAGGAGCGGGCTGCCAGTGGGGATCGTAGTCAGCCTTGGCAAGGGGAGAAGGAACTGTTGGAGTGGATTGCGGCGCATTGAGGTGGCTGCGATGAGTTCTTCTGGAATTAATAATTAGAAGCACGTTTTGAAACGGTAGCACGCCGGGAACAGGCCCCCGGCTTTTGAACCGATATCTCGCCCGACCCCAGGGTTGGAGATGTCGGTTTTTTTTGTTTGGTGTCTCTGTGGGGACGCCGCTTGGGGGCCGGGTCCAGGGGGGCGGGCTTGACTACTTGCCGATGCTGCGCATCGGTACCCTTGTCGGTTCTGCCTCGAGCTAGCTGGACTAACGGGCGCTTCTACTTCAGCTCAATGGCTTAGTACCAAATACGACAAAAGCACCGTTGTATCCGTCGACCATAGACTCATCGCAGAATTGACGCATCTGGTCAATGCGAGCCTCTGCCTGCGCTCTTACTTCTTCAGGATAGAGTTGTGGGCGCCAGGACAAAACAGAGTCTAAAAATGCTGCTTTCCCAATGTGGTCTGGGCTGAGTAGCAGCACGTTAGAACGGACATTCTTGAACCCGGATTGGTTTAAGTAAAAGGATAGCTTGCCACCAACGAAACGATCACCGCCTCGCAAACCTTGTAGCAGTTGCGTCTCTTGCAGCATGTGCTCAAAACCTGGCGGAGCTGGATGAATCGCCAATAGCCTTTCATTACTGTCTATTAAGCAGGCGGTGCCTCCTGGTCGGAGTACCTTCATAACTTCAGCGAGCAGGTCATAGGGTCGCGCCACATGCTGCATAACCAGTCTGACCAGAACAAAATCAAATTGATCTGAAAACTCCTCCAAGGCGTATACGCTTCCTTGGTAAAAAGTAGTGTTTTCACGATTGATTTGGCGACAAAGGGATAAGAGTTTATCGTCAATTTCTATACCGACGATGGAGCCTTCAGGGCCTACCTCTTTAGCAAGCAAAGAGCTGATGACACCGGGACCACAACCCAAGTCTAGAACTTGAGAGCCTGCTTGTAAGCCGCCCTCTATCAACAACTCCCTTTCTTGTGGCCAGGAGGCGCTGCCTTGTCGGACTAAACGGTCGATTTCTGCTTGAGGAAATCTGCTTGCGTCGTAGGATCCAACAGGATGATGAAGTTTATCAACGGCTGTCATACATTGGCCCCTTCGGACTTTGCAGAGGCAGCGAGACGGATATCGGCAAAAAACCGTTTCCATACCTTCAGGCTTGGGAAGAGCAGGCTGGTTTCTTTACGGTAGTCTTCCCATTCTTTACCTATAATCCGAAGCCCTCGTAGATCTTGGTGGTACGTGCCCACATACAGATAAATCGTTGCGGAAATGGCTAAAAATAGTGTGTCCAGAGTCATGACAGGATGCAGCCAGAAGAAAAAAATAAGACAGGTATGGTGAGGGAAACGAATATATTTCTTAATCCCTTGGTTGCGTAGTCGATAGTAAACTTGAGACTTTTTTCCTGATATTTTGTTGGCTACCTGGACAATTCCAAGCCACTGCCAAAAAGAGGTGGTGAATTTAAAGCAGAAGAAAAAAAAGAAAAGTGATAAGGAAAGTAAAGAAACGCTGATATGGTAGGGGAACGATCCAGGTATTAAGCGAAAAATATAAATTCCAGATGGAACCCAGAAATGGAAGGCAAGGATAATCGTTAAAACGGATGTAATGCTATAGACTAAGTTCCATGTGTAATCTGGAAGGATTTTATTGTATATATTTACAGCGGTTTTTGTGGTGAGAAGGCTATGCTGAAGGCCATATAAAATAACAATAAATAAATCCACTACAAGCCAATTTGTCATGATTTATCCTTGATTAAATGGGAGGGTATTGGTTATTGGGGATTGGGCGTTAATTGCTAATTGTTTGTTTTTTTGGAATTAAATATAGATATAAGTGTTCCTATAATAAATAATGTTATAGGATAAATTATCATGTATCCAAAGCCGTGGATAAGAAAAAACCAGCTTATAACCGAAAATATACCTATTGTTTTATTCAGTAATCCAGTTGATAGTTTAAGAAAAGATAATATGGATAAGCCGTAGAGGATAATAAATCCTTGGGTTGTCATTAAAAACCAGAATTGTTCTCCGGTTTTTGAGAGCCAAATAAAAACAATTACGCTTATATAGGCAGTCATGGAATAGAGCAGACTGGAGTAAGGCACACCTTTTATATTTACTTTTTTTAAGGAGGAAGGTAAGACGCCTGCATGAGCTGCTGCGTAGAACGCGCGTGAGCAACCAAAGACCCAAGAGTTTGCATTGGCTACTAATATCAAAACCATAATTACCAGAAGAATTTTTCCAGAAAGTGTATCGGGTAGTAATTCTGCAACACCTGCTAAGTTCGCTACATTTTCTCCCCTCAAAGCTGCAGCCGAGACAACTAAAGATAAAATTCCATAAATAAGTGCAACAATTGAAAAGCTAATCCAAGAAATAATGGGAATGTTGCGTTTGGGATTATCGATTTCACCGAAAATAAAAGTTAAATTCTCCCATCCTTGGAATGCCCAAAATACAATGGAAGCTGATAGCCATATGCCTGATAGAGTAACTTGATTAAAATGCGAGGAGTTGACCGTCAAGTACTCTTGAATGGTAATGGGCAAGGCTTGAGCGGAAATAAGGGTCGCCATAATTAGTACGATTGCAACTACTGATTTATTAATCCATCCTAAATTTTCTAAACCGGACAAATTAATGATTGTTGTGACTATGACGAGTAGGATAGCGCAGGGAATTGTCCAGGTTTCAATATCTAATCCGGCTAGCTTTGCTATATAGCTACCTCCTACTAAAAAAAATGCAGGCATTCCTACTAGAAGAGTGCCACATGTCAGTAGCATAATTCCTTTTTTTGACCAAGAGCCCAGTCCTAAACTGGCATAGAGAGATAGGCCTTCAGTGGAAGGGTGATGCTGGCCAAGATAAGAAAAAACAAAAATAAGAGAAGGTAATATAATAATTACCAACCCCCATCCCAGTAAGGCGGTAATAGGGTCTGTAGCTTTAATGGCTAGCCCTGGAAGACCAAATAATCCAGAGCCAACTACCATGGAAACAGCAATGGAAATTCCACTAAAAACGGATATTTTTTTATTTAGCATAATAAAATTTCCGCATTTTTGGAGAAGGTGAGAAATCTTGGAAAATGTGGTTTTCGGGATTTAAATTAACTGAACACATCCAGTTGTCTCCAAGAGCATCTGTGATTTGGTTGCCTATTATTGTTGAATTTATTGAATCTGACGAATGTGTAATAACCGAAAGTGTTAATTTTTTTTTGGAAAAATCGGTAATGCAGTCGAAGTGGAAAATAGGCGCTGGCTGCGAGTAAACAATCTTCTCGATTATTTTTTGCTGATCTATAGAGAAGCCGCCTTTATCAGCTCTCCCTTCAAAATGAAAGGTGTAGTTAAAATTTTGGTTTGGACGTTGCGCTGTGAAAATGTCTCCTGTGTCGTACCTTATGATCGGCAACATTCCTCCTCTCAACCAAGTTACCAGCAGATTTCCAGTGATGCTTGATGAGTCTTTTTGTTCTTTTCCAATGATTTCAAAAACAAAATCTTCAAGTATTGGCCGATAGGTACCGTTTGGCTCTCCAATCATGATGGTTGCTGTTTCGCTTGAGCCATAAACGAATGGAGTAATAAAGCTGTCATCCCCTAAAATTCTGCGCATGTTGAAAAGGTTCTCGATGGAAAACCTTTCTCCTGTAACTAGTATTTTTCGTAAGCTAACTGGTAGCTTTCCAGAACCTATTTTTTTAAATTCATAAAGGGTTTTATAAATCAGAGAAGGTGTTGACATAATTGTAGTGATTCGGTACCGATCAATTACGTCATACATGCGCTTGTAATCGCATACTTTTGGAATTGGATAGAGGCGCACATGTCCTACACCGAGTTCATGCAATGCCCGAGAAGACCCCTCGATAAATGGACTGAGTATGGAGGGGTGCAAGACACAAACGCGATCGACACCGGCTTGAATCAAGGGTTTGTAAGCGTTGATCTGGTTAAGCACGTTCCAGTTCAAATCATGTTTGCTGCGTGGAGTCTGTAAGGGGGTTGACGTTGTGCCAGAGGTTTCACTAAATAAAATGGCTTCTCGTAGCATGGAGTCTGTATTTTCTTGACTCTGCTTGATTAAGTCAGCTTTACTGATCAAGGGCAGGCAGGAGAGAAGTTCTTTTAAATCCTGCCCTGCGTATCCTGTCGCTTTTCCAAAGTGCTGCTGCACACGGTATGAAATCAATTTCATGGCCGATGCGTGGTTATGTGTAAGAACTAAGTGCATGGGGCAACTCACATAGATCCGGCCAAACCGCCACCGTCCACTACCAATACGGAGCCAGTCATAAAGGAGGAGGCTGTCGAGGCAAGAAAGCAGATGGTTGAAGCAATTTCCTCTGGCTCACCCACTCGTCCTAAGGGCCTATGACAGCCATCTTGTATCAGTGCATCGTGGGCCAAGCCTAATTGCTTTGCTTCGGAAACCAACATGGGCGTGTTCGTATCGCCTGGGCAGACACAGTTGACACGTATCCCGTCTTTACCATGATCCACAGCCATAGCCCGAGTTATCTGGACTACGCCGCCTTTGGCTGCACAATATCCAACGGCATTTGCACCACCGATCAAGCCCCAACCGGAGGCAACATTAACAATGTTGCCGTGGCCCTGCTGCTGCATACAGGGAATAACGGCTCTTGCCAGTAGGTAGACCGACTTCAGATTTATCGCGATTGATTGATCCCACTCCTCTTCTGTCAGGTTCAGGACATTAGCTCTGCGGATAAATCCAGCACAATTAATCAGTACGTTAATTTGCTGATGATCGTTAATGATTTTGGTGATTGCCGCCTGGATAGACACCGGGCTGGTGACGTCTACCTGGATATAGGAAGCCTGGAATCCACTGAGCTCGATCTCCTGGCACAGACTCTGACCGGCAAGTTTATTAATATCTGCGATGACAACCTTGCACCCTTGACGAGCCATGAATTTAGCAGTTGCTGCACCAATTCCGCTGGCCGCTCCTGTAATGACAACGACTTGATTAACAAGGTCAGTGTATTGATAGGACGTTAAATGTGAGGGCATTTTTTAGTTCGCATACAAAATTTGAGCGGTATCGCCGTAATTACGAAATCGGCGCGAGTCAAAGGCCATATTCAAGGCTTTTCTGGAGCCCTTGCCAATAATAGGAGTCACCCTATGAAAAGCTTGGCTGGCATTAAGCAGGTAGCAGTCTCCCGAGGCTAGCTGTAGCCGTTTTATGCGATCTTCGAGTAGTGCTTTTTTGACAGCATCCTTTGTTTGGGTGCCTTGCGAGAAATTGTTTTTACTGCAAAAACTAGACCAGTTTGGAATTATCTCTAAATCCCCGCCGCATCTAGGTGGGGGGGCTTCTGTAATAATAATTAAAGCGTACTGTGGGTCATCGATATGCCATCCGTGGGTATCGGCATCTCCATCCAGGAAATTGACAACCATAAATTCTTCTGCATGTTTAACGGTGTGTATGTGATTTCCGATAATCTTGCTTAGGGTGTCTCTGAGGTCTTGGTTCGCATATAAGGCAATGAGCGCAAGAGAGAGATTGATAATTTTACTTCCGCCCACTACAGACATTTTTCTTTCAGTATTGAATCCGGGCATAATGAAATCTTTTCGACTTCTCAGGCTATGCAAGTAGTCGAGATTTTCTTGAGCTATCTTCTTGACTGGTGGTATAAATAAATCAGGAAGTTTTACAAACTGCTTATGTTGAAATTCTTCCGATATTTTTAAAATAATTTCTGGATCTCTATATTGATCAGATATTATTTTTGAGTTTGGGTATGGGATATTGTTTGGTATATTCATGGCGCATTTTGTCTTTGATTTATCTACATGGTTTCAGGTATTGAGTGTCGGTTTTTTTTAATTTCAATCTTTAGCTGATTCCAGAGGTCAGCATAGCGTCTATCCGTATCTGCAACGGATTGAATGGCAATATTAAGATAGGCTTCATTCTCGCCTGTCTGCTCCAGAAGTAGCGCTATTGATTCAGCGTTCCGTGTCTCTAAATTTGCACTGCCGTATTTTTGGTCATAAAGTAAAAAGTACTCACCTGCTACTTGCTTTATCTCAGTACTATTAGCTACATGAGTGAATAAAGGTAAAAAAATGTGCTGATTTGTGCAGATCATACAGCCTAAAATTTCTTCGATGCTGCCAGAAATAATGAGGTTGATACTCTCTAAAATAAATTTTTTTAAAGCGGTGGCAACATTAGCAATTTCTAATGCGTCTTTTACAGGCATGTTGGCCTCAAGAAGGTCAACAAAAGTCGTTATTGAAATTGTGTCTTTTCCTATTTCCTGCATTGCAAGAAGGTACAGGCTGTAATGGTTTAAATATTCGTTTTTATACGGTTCTGATCCTTCGTGATAGGAAACTATTTTATTGATAATGGATGTGGATTTTGTATTGCTATAGGGAGCCCAAATAGGGTAAGGGCAAGTAAATTCAAGCTGTAATCGCTTGATCATGGATATATAAATCCATACTGTGAAAATATGCCATGACATAAATAGTTTTAGCTCTTCATCACTTTTAATGAAGTTTAGGTTCTGGCATTCTTCAAGGTTTAGTATCTTTTTATTTATACGATCTATTGATGGTTTCTGGTTAGTCGTTTTTTTTGATTTAATATGATTAGTCATTTTATGGTTCGTTTTTTCGTTAATTGTTTATTTGAATTTTGCTTTTAAATTTCGACTTGATGTTTGGGTGTGTGGGTTTTTAGTGGATCGTTAAGCTATGTTTTCAATTTATGGATATTTTTTAAAAAACAAAAGATATATTAAGAATAGATGTTTGGTCAAGTGATGAAGCTGCCTAATAAATAAAAAATTTATTGGCACCTTAAGATCAGTTTCTTAATAATATTTTTTAAATATTGAGTGCGTGGTGAATGTGGTGTTTTCTTTGTGTTTTTAGAAATTTGCGGGTGCTGGTAAGCCGGTTTCTTAATTACTTGATTTAATAAGGGGTCGGCGGGGGGCTCGTCATTAGGGCTTTTATTTTTTTTGCCCAAAGACAGATGGTTTTCTACCTTATTGAAATCTACTCGGTATTTGCGACGGCAAGACACCAAGGACTTCTAACCTGAGGGACCAATGTAGGGCGGCGCTATTTCTTGGCCGATATAGTCTGGTAGGACGGCGCATGACCTTCCTGGATCTCGACGCGCAGACAAGTGGAGGCCCCACAGAGTCTGGTCTCATCATTCAAAGACCTATTTCACACTGTGTGAAGCCCCACATGCAAAATCAAACTTACGCTGCTTGCTTGCGTAGTGTCAGCCAGAGCCCCGCCAGGATAGCCACCAGTCCCAGCCCTGCGCGAGCCGCCAAGGTATTCCCTAGAATCAGGAAATCCAGCCCGGCTGTCACCACAGGAACCAGATAAAACAGGCTGGTGACATTGACCAAGTTCCCGCTGCGAATCATGCGATACAGCAGCAACTGGGCCAGCACGGAAATGACCAGGCCAAGCCACACTACCGGCCCCCAAAAGCCCAGAGTGTTATCCCAGCGGATCTCCTGCCCCAAGCCCAGGGACAGAACAAGGAATAGCAGCAAGGACAGGGAGTACTGCAAAGGCATCCCTTGCAAGGCACCCACGGGCTGACGCTTTTGCACAATCGTCCCGACGGTGATGCTTAGCAAAGCGGCAATCGCAAAGACCAAACCCGCTACCGACAAACGGCTGACAATCAGGCTTTGATACACCACCAGAATCAGTCCTGTCAGCGATAGTGCCAAACCGGCCACACGGCTCAAAGAAAAACGCCGCTCGGTCAAAGCCAAGGTCAGAATTGGCTGCACACCCAGGATCGTTGCCAGCAGACCCGGTGTGATCTCTTGAGCCAGGGTTTCAAAATAGAAAAACGAATATAGCCCAATCATCAGCAAACCGCTGATAGCTGGCAGCAGACGTTGCCCTTTGGGCGGCAGCCAGCCGCCATTGAAGTGCCCCAGCATGATCACCATAGGTAGGGCGATGGCAAAACGCAGGATCAGCATGGCCATAACCGAGCCATGATCCAGACCGATACGCGTGAAAATACCCGCGCTGCCCCAAAGCAGCACGAACAAGGCAATAGCACCCGCTTGGGCGCGAGAAGAAGAAATCATGATGTTCTTTATCTGTCTAAATAAATTAGGTTTGTCTGCAAAGACATTCCAGGCGCATCAAGGCGCAGGAAAAGAAAAAGAGGTCTTAGGAGCAGACGCTGTAGACGCGAGTGTCGACGACGACGTCGGACACGACAGCGGCTTGATTGACGACGCCTGGGGCGACGACAGTCAACAGCAAGACAGATGGAGGGGAGCCCGCCCGCAGCGACGCGGCCCGCGACAGGGGCAGAGCGCTTGGCAAAGAGGATGCGGGGCGGTTCATGAAATAAGAATCAGATCGTTAAATCGATGAAATACTGTAGCACTAAATATATTTAGGACGCCAATAGTCAGCCGCTAGGGTAATCGCTAGTACAGACGATAGAGCAGGCTATGTAAGAATTGCACCGATCGCGATTTCAGATCGCTGCGACATTTCCGAATAGACACGACATGCGCTGCCAATGCTGCCAGCGCCGATGCCGGGCAAAAAGGCCCAGACCGGTTCAATGCTTGAACCGGTCTGGGCCTTTTCGTTTGCCTGAAATAAATCCGACCTCGTAGTTAGGTTGCGAACTATCTGGAACCCTGCTTCGCGGCACGATGCCATCGCGATACACAGAGCTCACGCAGCGTCAGCAATATCTGACGCCAGCCAGGCCGGAATCGTCACCTTGTTTTGGAGGCTTATGCCATGTTGGGTGTTGCGCTTTTCTTTATTGGGGCTGTGCTGATTGTGAATGGCGTGGGTTTGACTGGACGTATTGAAAGTCGGGACCTGGCCCCCTTTAACTTGCTGGTGGGGCTGTTGGCCCTGTTCATCAATTTGCTGGGCTTGCAGCGCGGCGAGCAAATGGCGGATTACTTTGCCGTTGCTGGTGGGCTGCTGTTTGCCTTCACCTATCTGTATCTGGCTGTGGTGCAGTGGTATGGGCTGAAAGGAGTGGGTTTTGGCTGGTATTGCCTGTTTGTTGCCATCAGCGCACTGGCCTTTGCCGGTTCTGTCAGCGATCCGCGTTTGATCGCCATGTGGCTCTTGTGGTCCAGCCTGTGGTTTCTGTTTTTCCTGGCCTTGGGACTGGGACGGTCCTTGCGTATCTTGCCTGCGTATACCGTCCTGATCGGGGCCTTGACCTGCTGGTTGCCCGGCACCCTGATCATGATGGATGCCTGGTAGTTTTCATAGGAGTGCAAGCGTGGTGGGGAGCCAGAGTAATGCAGTTTTTTGGAGTAACCTGATGCTCGCTCGTAGTGTTTACCGGCAGGTCCGTCGACCTGCGCCCCTACCATGCTAGACAGGAGATGGACTTTGGCTCACAACGAACCCGTACGCGTCGGCGTTCTTTATTCCGCAACCGGCATGACCTCTACCATTGGTCAGTCGCAATGGCAGGGCACCGAACTGGCGATTGAGGAAATCAACGAGGCCGGTGGCCTGCTGGGGCGTGAACTGGTGGCGGTGTGCTACGACCCGGCGTCCAGGCCCGCTTGCTACGCTGAACAGGCCGAGCGGCTGATTGTGCAGGACCGCGTCAATGTGATCTTTGGCTGTTATATGTCCAGCAGCCGCAAGGCCGTGATCCCGATTGTGGAGAAGTGGAACAAGCTCTTGTTCTATCCCACCCTGTACGAAGGTTTCGAGTTTTCGGGCAATGTGATCTATACCGGCGCGGCGCCCAATCAGAACAGTGTGCAGCTGGCGCATTTCATGACCAGCAATTTTGGCGCGCGGGTCTACATGATTGGCTCGGACTATATCTACCCCTACGAGTCCAATCGCATCATGCGCGAGCTGGTCATGCAGCATCCCGATAGCAACGTGCTGGGCGAACACTATCTGCCATTGGATGCCAGCGAGAGCGATTACAGCCTGATCATGGAAGACATACGCCAGAAGCAGCCGGACTTTATTTTCTCCACCGTGGTGGGGGACTCCACTGCCAATCTGTATCGCGCTTATGCCAATGCGGGCTTTAATCCGCAAACCATGCCCATTGCCAGTTTGACGACCTCCGAAGCCGAGATTGCCCAGATGGGCGCGGAAATTGCCTGTGGACACTTCACCGCTGCACCGTATTTTCAGTCCATCGAGTCGGAAGTCAATGCGCGTTGTCTGGCCAGTTTGCGCAAGCGCTTTGGGGCCGACTGCCACCCTAATCTGTGCTGGGAAGCTGCCTATTCACAGATGCATTTGTTCGCCAATGCGTATCGACAATCCGCCAGTGATGCGATCGGAGATTTGCTGCCCTACCTGCTGGGCAGTGAACTGGATGCGCCTCAGGGGCGGATCAAGATCGATCCCAATAATCACCATACTTGGCTTTATCCACGGATTGGCCGCATCAATGCCGACGGCGAATTTGCGATTGTGCGCCAGGCAACGCGCCCGGTCTCGCCCGACCCGTATCTGGTTACCCATTCCTTGGGCGACTGGACTGCCAAGCTGGATACTTTGGAGACATAAAGCGTGGCCAACTCCTCTTCCTACGGTGATGAGCCGGCAAACAAGCCTTTGCGAGTGCGGAATCGTTTTCCGCATGCCACCTCGCCGCAGCTCAAGGAACTGCGGCAATTGACGATGGTGGTCATGCATCCGGACGATAGCGATGGCCGCTTGCTGACCCAGCAACTGCAGCGTATCGGGTGTTCGGTCCAGACGATCTGGCCACCCACGCAAAACCTGCCTTCAGGAACGGATCTGGTCTTTCTGGCCGTGCAGCCTGATCTTTTGCACCTGCGCCTGGATTGGGTCTGCGAGGAGGAAGCACCCACGATTATTGCCGTGGTCAATTATGAAAACCCCACGATCGTGTCGGCCGTACTGGATTTGAATATTCAGGCGATCCTGCCTTCGCCCATACGCTCTTTTGGCTTGTTGTCCACCGTGGTGCTGGCGCGTAAATACCATAAAGAACTGCGCCAGCAACGTCGGCTGATCAGCAAGCTGCAAACCAAACTGATGGGGCAGCGGCATGTGGCGCAAGCCAAGACGATCTTGATGCGTACCCATCAGGTGTCCGAGGACCAGGCCTACGATTTGATTCGTGAGCAGGCCATGAACAAGCGCAGCACGATTGAGGATATTTCGATTGCCATTGTGAATGCCAGTGAAGTGCTGTCCCTGGGGCAAAAAGGTTCGTCCTTGCGGGGGAACTAGCCAGGTGTTTTGGCCAGGCTGAGCTGCGGTGGCTGGCTAGAGCAGGCGCGTGATTGAAGTGGTAGGCATAGGCTTGCTTGGCAAAGAGAAAAAGGCAGAAACACTACCCGTTTTCATTCCTCCTACAATAGCGATTTTCTAGAGTACGCCGCTGCCCCAGCGTAGAGATAATGAGCCATCAGGAATATGAACAGCCCCGGTCTGCCCTTGCGGTGACATCAGAGCAGCGCGCTGCTTGGGTGCAACTGCAAAAAGACCGTGATCAGCTTCACGAGCAATTAGAGACTCTGAACCGTGGCCACCTGGATTTGAGGAAATTCTTGCTCAAGGCCAAGCGCAATAATTGGATTGCCTGCACTTTAGTGGTGATTTTTACCGCGCTTGGCTGGTTGCTGGATGCATCGGTCTGGCTGCGTTGGTATGTATTGCCGATTACGTTTTTCTGCTGCGCCTTGTTGTGGTTTGGCGGAAAGCTGCTGGATCGGCTAATGCAAAGCAAGATTGCGAATCTATCCGAGTTTTTGCAACAGACGGATGCACAAATAGAAAAGGGGCGGCCTATCTTCGAGACAGACCACCCCCAATCCGATCAAGCTTGAAGTTACTCAGTGGAGCTTGGTGTCGCCACTCCCCAACCCAAGGCCTGATACAAGGCAATTACATTCAGGTACGAGCCGGTTTCGGCAATCGCCAGTTCTTGTCGGGTCTGGTTCAGGCTGCGCTGGTTTTCCAGCACTTGCTGATAGGCTCCGGCTCCCACCTCATAACGCGTCAAGGCACGCTCATGGGCATTTTCCAGATGTGACGCCGCTCGAGTCAGGCTAAGCAGGCTTTCCTGATGTTGAGTCAGCCGTTGCAAAGAGCCCTGAATTTCTTCCTGAGCTTGCAACAGCACTTGTTGATAGTGCAGGCGTGATTCATCGGCCACCGCCTCCATGCCACGCAAGCGCGCTTTGGCATGGCCCAGGCGCAGGGCAGGCCATTGCATGGCAGGTGAAACATCAAAGGCACGGGCAGCATGGCCCAGGTCGCTACCTCGCAAGGCAAAAAAGCCAATAAAGCCAGCCAGATCCAGGCGGGGGTACAGCTCGGCGGTGGCGGCGGCCACTTCGTGCGAGCTGGCCAGGATTTCTTGCCGGGCGGCGCGTACGTCAGGCCGGTTGAACAGCATGGCGTTCACATCGCCTAACGGCAAGGAAGCGGCCAAGGGGGCCTTGGCGCTGGGCAACGGCGTATCAATGCTCCCGGCTTGCCCGCCGCTTAGCACCTGGATGCGCAAACGAGCCAGCTCCAGGTCGCTGCGCAGTTGGGGCACCAGGGTTTTGGCGCGCTCAAGACCAGCCTGGGCATTGTCCAGATTCTCCGGCAATTCCCGACCCAGCGAAACGCCAGCCTGCACCAGCCTGAGTGTATGCTCCCAGCTGCGTACGTCATCCTCAGCCAGAGCCAGTTGCCGTTGCAAACCTTGGGCTTGCACGTATTGGCGTGCCAGTTCAGCCGCGATAGCCTGGCGAGTCAGATCAAGTTGGTCTGCACTGGCCTCGCTGCGAGCCTGCGCAGAACGGGCCAGTTGCTCCAGACGACCGAACACATCGATCTCCCAAGTGGCCTGCATGCCAAGGCGCCAGTTCTCGGTAATACCGTGATCAATGGAGCCATCGGGCGCGGCAAATTGTGAACCGCTACGGTTGTAGCTGGCGTGGGCCGTGATGGCGGGTAGACGGTCGTGTTGGCGCTCGTCGATCAGGGCGCGGGAGGCCCGCCAGCGGGCCTGTGCCTGGGCAATATCCAGGTTGTGGTCCAGGGCCTTGGCAATCAAGGCGTTCAGTTGCGGGTCTTGCAGCAAGGTCCACCAGTTTTCGCGTTGCTCGGTGGCTTGAGCGAACTGGCTGTTCCAGTTGGTGTCGGCCAAGCTTGGAGCGGTGGGAATGGAGGTGTCCAGCCCCACAGCGCAACCGCTCAGGATCAGGCTGGGGATCACCAGTCGCAGAGCACGCGCCACAGGCGCTAGCCTGTTTGATAGTTGTGGCGTCATGATGAGTGTTCTCCAGTCGAAGGGCGCAGGGCTTGCGCCAAATCGCGCGCCCGCGGGGTGTCTGCTTGATGGGCGTGATCACGCGCCAGCAAGGTATACAAAGTCGGCAAGATAAACAGGGTGAATACCGTGCCGATCAACATGCCCGAGACCAGCACCACACCCAGGCCAAAGCGGCTGTTAGCACCCGCACCGGAGGCAAACAGCAGAGGCACCAGACCAAAGACCATGGCCCCGGTTGTCATCAGCACAGGGCGCAAACGAATGCGGGCGGCTTGCAAGATGGCTTCGGGCTTTTTCAGGCCCTCTTTGAATTGCAGTTCATTGGCAAACTCCACCATCAGAATGCCGTGCTTGCTGATCAGGCCGACCAGCGTTAACAGACCTATCTGGGTGTAGATGTTGAGCGTGCCAAATCCCAGGGCCAAAGGCAGCAGGGCACCGCACAGGGACAAGGGCACCGTCACCAGAATGATGATGGGGTCCACCAGGCTTTCGTACTGCGCGGCCAGCACCAGATAAATCACCACCAGCGCAGCCAGGAAGGCCCACACCAGAGACTGACTTTCCTGGGTGAATTGGCGCGACTCCGATTGCCAGTCATGCGTGAATCCTGCAGGCAATTGACGGGCGATGTCGTCCAGATAGCCCACCGCTTGACCCAACGTGACGCCCGGTGCTGGAATGGCTTGCAGCGTGGCCGAGTTTTGCTGGTTGAATTGGCGCAGGCTGTTGGGTTCCACTTCGCTGTGGATTTGGACCATGGCCGACAAAGGCACCAGCTCGCCATTGGCGCTGCGTACAAACTGACGTGTCAGTGCTTGAGCTGTCAGGCGCAGTTCACGCTGGCTTTGTGGAATCACGTCATACGAGCGACCATCCAGAGAAAAGCGGTTCAGGTAATTCTCGCCCACCAGCACGGCCAGGGAATCAGCAATATCTCGCAGACTAATACCCATGCTGGCCGCTTTGCTGCGGTCAATTTCCACGCGGGAAACGGGCTTGTTGTAGTCCAGATCGCTGTCTACCACGACGAACAATCCGCTTTCACGGGCTTGCTGTTTGACCCACTCCATCGTGTCGTACACCGTGCGGTAGTCGCCGGGGCTGCGCAGTACCAGTTGAACCGGCAGACCGCCGCTGGAACCGGGCAAGGGGGCAAGCTGGAAGGCGAAGATACTGCTGCCGGGAATCGCGCTGACACGTCCTTGCAGCTCACCCTGTACGGCGCTGGCATCGCGCTCGCGCTTGCTCCAGTCCTTCAGGTTGATCCCGCCAAAGCTGGCAGCCGGGCCGTCTGTCCCCACAATCAACCAGGTGCTTTCGGTTTCGGCCACTTCACGATACGTGTCATCCAGCAGCTTGCCGTCGCGCTCGGCATAGGCCAGGTTGGCATTTTGCGGAGCTTTCACGGCTGTCAGCACGCTGGCCTGATCTTCAATGGGAGCCAGCTCACTGTGCGTCATTTGATAGAGCACGGGCAGGCTGATAAAGACCAGCAAGGCCATGGCGCCCGTGATCCAGCGATGGCGCAAGGAGCGGGCCAGCAATCGACCGTAGCGGGCCGACAGACCACCAAAGAAACTCTCTGCCAGGTGCGCCATGCGACCTTCATCTTGCTGTGAGGGCAGTAGCAAGGAACTCATCACTGGGGACAAGGTCAAGGCCACGACCCCGGATACCAGCACGGCACCGGCCAGCGTCAGGGCAAACTCTTTGAACAGTGCTCCAGTCAGGCCACCCATCAGCCCAATCGGGGCATAGACGGCGGCCAGGGTCAGGGTCATGGCGATCACTGGGCCGGCCACTTCACGTGCGCCCAATAAAGCCGCCACCACGGGTGAGCGTCCGGCGGCAATGTGACGGTGTACGTTTTCAACCACAACAATCGCATCGTCCACTACCAGTCCGATAGCCAGCACCATGGCCAGCAAGGTCAGCAAATTGATGCTGAAACCAAAGGCCAGCATCAAGGCGGCTGCTCCCAACATGGACAAGGGAATGGTAGCCAGCGGAATCAGCACGCTGCGGAAAGAACCCAGACACAGATAAATCACCAGCACCACGATAATCATGGCTTCGGTAAGGGTCTTGAGCACCTCATCAATCGAGGCCTGGATGAAGCGGGCGGTTTCAAAAGCCAGGGCCACTTCCACGCCGGGAGGCAAGGTGGCCTCAATGGCTGGGAGGCGATCACGAATGCCTTCCACAATCCGCAAGGGGTTGCCGCCGGGAGTGGGGAACAAGCCCAGGTGAATCGCGGGCAGGCCATCCATCAGGGCGCTGGTTTCCGTCGCTGCTGCTCCCAGCTCTACCTTGCCTACGTCGCGCAGTCTAACCAGCGAGGTGCCGTCTTCGCGCACGATCAGGTCCTGAAATTCGGCTACGCTGGTCAGGTCCGAATTGAGCTGAATATTGCTCAAGACATGCTGGCCTTTGACCATGCCGGGGGCGGCCTGATAGTTGTTGGCACGTACAGCCTGGGCAATATCGGCAGCTGTCAGTCCATAGCCCGCCATGCGGTCCGAGTCCAGCCACAGTCGCATGGCCAGTTTTTGACCACCAAAGGTCTGGATTTTCGCCACGCCATCAATCGTGGAGAACATAGGCTCCACCACGCGGGACAGATAGTCATTCAGTTCCGGGATGGAGATTGACGTCGTGGAAAAGCCTACATAGGCCACCGCAGTGGAGTCCCCGGAGGAGCGTTCCACAACCGGGTCATAGGCGCCTTCAGGCAGGCGGTAGCGCACCTGGCTGACCTTGCTCATGACTTCGGTCAGGGCCTGGGTAGAGTCGCGGTTCAGCTCCATGCGCAGGGTCACGACACTGCGGCTTTGCACGGAGTTGGAGGACAGGTAATCCACCCCTTCCACCGAGGCCAGAGCCTGGGCGATGGGCTGGGTGACAAAGCCTTGCATCAGTTGTGCAGAGGCGCCGGGGTACTCGGTGGTAATCGTGATGGTGGAGTTCTCCAGCAGGGGATACTGCCGGATGGGCAGCTTGTCCAAAGAGAACAGCCCCAACATCAGGAGCAAGGCGCTGACCACCAGGGCAAGTACCGGCCGACGAACGAACAAGTCGGTAAAGCCGGGACGGGAGGTGGTGTTCATACGGGCTCCTTGTCCTTGGCGGTTTGTACTGTGGAGCCGTCCTGAATCTTGATCTGGCCGGCGCTCACAACCTTGTCGCCTTCTTTCAGGCCATCAATGATTTCGACACGCTCATCCCATTGCTCGCCAGTTTGTACGGCCACGCGCTTGACCTGCCACAGACCCTGATCCGTGGGGGAGGCCACAAACACGGTCTGGCCGTAGGCGGTGTAGGTCAATGCGGTTTCGGGCACGGTCAGGACGGGCGCTTCGGCGGGGCGCTTCAATTGAGCACGGGCGTACATCCCCGCTTTCAGGCGATTGTCCGGGTTGGGCAGCAGCGCTTGCAGGCGCACGGTGCGCGAATCTCCAATCAAGGGATCGATGGCGCTGATTTCAGCCTGGAAGTTCTCGCCTGGCCAGGCGTCCACCTGTACGTGCAGGGTCTGGCCCACCTTCAGATCCGGCAGGCTTTGCTCTGGCACGGTCAGGTTTACACGCAGTTGACTGTCATCGACCAGGCTGGCGATGGCTTGGCCGGGTTGCAAGTAGTGGCCCTGATGCAAGCTGGTGATACCGATGCGACCCGAGAAGGGGGCGGCAATCTGTTTCAAGGCCAGTTCAGCGCGTTGATATTGCAGTTGGGCCTGGGCCACAGCGTGATCGGCCTGGGCTTGATCCAACTGCTCCTGGGTAGCGGCTTGCTGTTCCTTCAGCTTGCGTACACGGGTGAGCTGAATGGCGGCCTGTTTGACCTGTGCCTGCTCGCGGCGCACGCTGGCTTGTTCCAGTTCGTCATTGAGCAAAACCAGTGGCTGGCCTGCCTTGACTTGCTGTCCGGAGGTGAAATCAATCTTGCGAATACGGCCGCTGGTCTCTGCACTGAGCAGCACTTGCTGCCAGGCTTCCAGTGCACCGACGGCATGCAAAAGACGAGGAGCGGTCTGGGACTCGACGCTGGATAGTTCGACGACGGCAGGCGGATAGGCTCCCCCTGCTTGAGCTTCTTGCGAGACTGGTAGCAAACGCCAGCCTATGGCCAATACGCCGGCCAGAACGGGAATCATGATCCAAGTACGACGCGAACTCATGCTGCCGACCCTCCTGTCAGGGAAGAGGGCCACAAAGGCTGTTTGTTGGGAAGAGTCCAGCCGAATCGCTGATCACTTTGCGACCAGTCTTCGGGTTTGAAGTAGGTGGCTGACACAAGCTGGGCTTGCCGTAACCATGACAGAGGTCCGGCAAACAGAATCCAAATGAGGGGAGGCATGGCAGGTTCCTGTGACAACAAAGAGGCAGCCAACATGGCTTGCCTTAATTAGGTACCTGGACTATAAAACCTCAAGTTAACTTGAGGTCAAGGGGTGTCAAGATGGCAAAAACAGTGGATTTCAGTCGTGCCTTGACGGTGGGGGAAGTGGCCAAACGCAGTGGTGTCCCTGTCTCGACCGTGCATTTTTATGAAGCCAAGGGCTTGATTGCCAGTACCCGTAATAGCGGGAACCAGCGTCGTTTTGATTCGGTGGTTTTACGCTACATTGCGATCATCAAAGTAGCGCAGCGTACCGGGATTCCTCTGGAGGAAATCCACGAGGCCTTGCGTGGTTTGCCACCGGGCAGTAAGCCATCGAGCAAGCAATGGCGAGCCATGTCCAGCCGTTGGCAGGCCAGTTTGAATGATCGTATTGAGCAGTTGACGCGACTGCGCGATGAGCTGACCCACTGTATTGGCTGTGGGTGCTTGTCCATGAGTGAGTGTCCCTTGCGTAATCCGGCCGATATTCTGGGCCAGCAAGGGCCCGGTCCCCAGATTCTGGAAAGAAAACTGGAGACCGGAACAGAGGCTTAGCTCGGGTCGGGCGACTGCGCGTACAGCGCGGTGGCTTCGGAAGTGACCAGGGACTGATAGCGCTCGAAGTGGTTCAGGATGTCGTTAATGACCTGACTGGAGGACAGGCCCATCAAGTCATAACCCCGACTGCCATCGGCAAAGACAGTACGCACTTGCCATTCTTGAGGGCGAGCCTGTTCGTTGCGTGCTGCTGCCGCGGTAAAGCTGGCAACCCGACGAGCGCGCAACTCGACGCCATAGACAAAGTTACGCTGGTTGTCGGCCTGAATGGTCAGTTGGGCCGTATCCTGCTCGCTGGTCTCCAGGCTGACATTCAGATTGCGTTTGCCCAGCTCGTCGGCCACGGCCTGCAAAGCGGGAACCACGGTTTCACCCATGAAGCGCCGGGCATCGCGTTGGTTGGGCGTGTGCAGGATCGTCGAGAGGCGTCGACGCCAGGACACTTCCGAGCCGGGAGCCGGGCCGGACATGGGGCCTTGACGACGCAATCGTGACATATCTGCCTTCATGCCTTTGAACAGCCCCAGGATCAACAAGAACATGATGATGGCAAAGGGCAGGGCGCTGACCAGCGTGACGGTTTGCAAGGCTGTCAGACCACCGGCCAGCAAGAGCAGGGAGGCAGCGGTGCCTTCCAGCGCGCACCAGTAAATGCGTTGCCAGACTGGAGCATCTTCCACCCCACCGGCGGCCAGGGTATCGATAACCAAAGAGCCCGAGTCGGCCGAGGTCACAAAGAAAATGGCTACCAGGATAATTGCCAAAGTCGAGGTTACATTGGACCAAGGCAGGTATTCCAGGAACTCGAACAGGGCCACGGATGCATTCGCGGCAGCATCCTGGGCTAGTTGGCCTGCCGCCACACCCATATCCAGGAAGATGGCGGTGTTGCCAAAAACGGTCATCCAGAAGAAGGTGAAGACGGTGGGCACCAGCAAGACGCCCAGTACGAATTCACGTACGGTGCGGCCACGCGAGATGCGGGCGATGAACATGCCGACAAAGGGCGACCACGCGATCCACCAGGCCCAGTAAAACAGGGTCCAGGCTTTCATCCAGCTTTGCCCGCGGAATGCTTGTGTACTAAATGAGCGTGCAAAGAAGTTATCTAGATAACCGCCGATATTCTGTACAAAAGCATTCATCAAAAAGGCTGTGGGGCCCACGGCGAGCACAAACAGCATCAAGGCAATGGCAACCAGCAAATTCAGTTCGGACAGGCGGCGAATGCCAACATCCAGTCCACTGACAACAGATAAGGTAGCCAGTGAGGTAACCACCACAATCAGGACAATTTGCAGCCAGGTTTCCTGCGGCCAGCCAAATAAATGCTCCAGACCGGCATTGATTTGAAGTACGCCCAAACCCATGGAGGTAGCAATACCAAATAGCGTGCCGCACACGGCAAAAATATCCACGCTATCGCCAATCCAGCCTTCAATACGCTTGCCAAATAAGGGATACAGGCCCGAACGGATGGTTAAAGGCAGGTTGTAGCGAAAGCAGAAGTAGGCCAGCGACAAGCCAACGACCGCATAGACGGCCCAGGCGTGAACGCCCCAGTGAAAGAAGGTGATGATCTGCGCCTGATGGGCGGCTTCCACTGTGCTGGCCAGGCCCGAGGGCGGGGCCGAGAAGTGTTGCAGTGGCTCGGCCACGGCAAAGAACATCAGGCCAATCCCCATACCGGCAGCAAATAGCATCGCCATCCAGGTGAGATAGGGGTAATCAGGCTCCGAGTCGTCCGGCCCTAATTTCAAATTGCCGTAGCGGCTTAATGCCAGATAGACGACGGCAAAGAAAAACAGGGCCACAGCCAGGATATAGAACCAGCCGAAACTTTTGATGACCCAGTTTTGTAACTGCTCAAAAATAAGTGCGGCGTCTTTAGGGAAAATAATCCCGATCAGCAAAAAGACCAGGACGATAAAGGTAGATCCCCAGAACACCCGTGGATGTAGCGTGCTTTTAAAAGGCAGCCCCATGTCATGCTCCGTTTGTAACTAAGAGGGCACAGCTTAACGAGAACGACTGCCGGTTGAAAGGTTTGTTAGATTAGGAAATATTTGCTCAGGCTCGGAAAGGATCTATTGGCAAAATTAATTCCTGATGTCCGGCCTGGCGGGTCAACTCCAATTGATGCAGCACACTGGCACTGGCCGTATGCACCGCAGAATGCAGGTCTGCACCCAAAATAAGATGGGCCAGCAAGGTGGAGGCAAACAGGTCTCCGGTACCTTTGGCGGCACAATCCACGCGCGGATGGCTAAGCAGGGTGTCGGCACGCGGCTCCTTGCGAGACATCAATAATTTGATCTGACCATCCTGCCAGGAGTCGGGGGCGGCACTGGTGGCAATGACCCATTCGGTCCGGCCATTTAGCAAGGCGTGCGCGGCGCTGGAACTGCCCTGGATGGTGTCGCAAGGCTGTTGGGACAGCAAGGACAGCTCGTAATTATTGGGGGTCAGGCCCGTGGCCAGCGGCAGCAAGGTTTCGTGATAGGCGGGGATCAGTGCCGGGTCTACGTAGACGCCTACATCCAGATCACCCATGACCGGGTCCACTATCACCAGAGTGTCAGGGTGCTCTTGCAGCAACGCTTTTAACCAGCGTGCAATGATGACGGCCTGGTTGGCGCTGCCCAGATAACCGATCAGGACAGCGTGTACCTTGTCCAGCGCACCGCGCAAGACCAGATCATTCAGAAAGCCTTCCAGCCATTCATCGGGGACAGCGCCGCCGTGCACCGTGGGGTATTGCGGGTTGTTGCTGAGCAACACGGTGGGAACGGCGGCCACTTTAAAGCCGTGTCTACGCAAAGTCGGGCCGGCAACATTGTTGCCCACCCGACCGTAGACGACTTGCGACTGAATCGAAACGACATCCACATGGTAGGGATGTCGTTCACGATCGACGAACGTTACAGCAGCAGTGTTCATGCAGCGCAATCAGCGGAACTGGCCTGTTTAAGTTGGCAGAGCCAGCTGGTCAGGACCGTAGCGGCAGCGGCGTGCAGGCGTTTTTGTACCGCCATGGCTTCCAGACGCAGCATTTGCGGATCGATATCAGCTTGTCCCAGTTCGTTGGCATGACCAACCAGCCAGCGTTCCAGTTTGCTGGTGTCGGCTTCCAGGTGAAATTGCAGGCCCAGTACTTGGGTTCCGAAGGAGAAGGCCTGATTGGGGCCTACGTCCGTGCTGGCCAGGTGAATGGCTCCGTCTGGAATATCGAACTGATCCCCATGCCAGTGCAGGACGGGAATGCCGCTAACGGCGGCCAGGGGCGATTCTTTGCCCGCTTCGCTCAGTTTCAACGGAGAGAAACCGATTTCTTTCACACCCAGGGGGTAGACATTGGCACCCAGGGCGCGCGCAATCAGTTGTGCGCCCAGGCAAATGCCCAGCAAAGGTTTGCCTGCCAGCAAGAACTTGTTGATCAGTTCCAGCTCATCAGACAGGAAGGGGTAAATCTTTTCGTCGTAGGCGCCGATTGGCCCGCCCAATACAACCAGCAGGTCAGCGTCCTGTTCACCCACGTGACGCAGTGACTCGACGGAAGGGTCAATGTATTGAACTTGGTAGCCCTGTTCGATCAGAACAGGTTCCAGTGTGCCCAAGTCTTCAAAATGGATATGACGCAGTGCGATGACTTTCTTCATAAGAGGTTCTTTCAATCCAGATGGTAAGGATGTCAGCTCGTGGTACCGATGTCTACATTAATGGCACCCGATAAGGGGAAGGTGCAACATGCCAGTGCATGGCCCTGGGCCTTGTCCTGGTCGCTCAGGCAAAAATCCGGTTCAGAGCGGTACTCGCCCTCCGAAATCTGTACCCGGCACGCGCCGCAAATGCCCGAACGGCATTGGCTGCGAATAGGCACATCGCCTGCTTCCAGCATTTCCAGCAGGCTGCTGCCCGGCTCAGGGTTGAGCGTTTGCCCGGTGCTGCGCACATTGATTTGCAAGGGGGGACTGCCCGCTTCAGGCAGGATTTCCACACCCGCTTTGGCCGGTGGGGAAAAGGCTTCAATCAACATATGCGAGATGGGGTGAGCCTGAATGGTGTATTCGCGCAGTGCCTGGGCAAAACCGTGGCTGCCGCAAATCACGACGGCCTGTGGGTCTTTTAACTGCTCCATATTTTCAAAAGAGGGGCGACCCACTTTGAAATGAGCGCTTTCGCGAATCTTTTCCTGCGTGACAAACACGGTCAGCGTGAACCAGCTGGTGCCCAGGTCCAGCTGCAGCAGCTCGTGCAGGAAAGGAATGTCGGCAATACGGGCAATACTGAGCAGCAAATGTACTTGTGGTACAGGCAAGCCGTCCTGGGCTCGCGTCGCCAATTCACGCAGCAAGGCAATGGGCAGGGTAATGCCAATGCCGCCTGCAATCATGGCGATACGCTGGTAACCCACAATGGAGTTCACCGAGATTTCACCCGCCACATATTGCAGGGGCACACTCATGCCCTCGCGCAAGGTGGCGTGCAAGTGATCGGAAACACTATTGCGCCCCGACCCTTTTACGGCAATTTCAATTAGGTCTGGATCGGCCATACGAGTGATCGAATACATACGCTGTTGAATGGTGCCGCCGGTATCGGGGTAGCTCAGGGCGACGTGCTTGCCTGCCTGCAAGGCTTGCAGAAAATCAAAATGGCCGCCCTGCACCCGCAAGGTAAACACTTTGACGTTTCCGGCCTCGGGGCGAACGGTCTCGCAGCGCGCCTGAATCATGGCTGTCATTGCAGCGCCTCCTGCTGTTCGGCCTCGGCAGGAGCCTTGCCGGACTTGCTGTTCAGGCCAATGCGCTCGATCAGGCTTTCTACCGAGCCGGTGTACACGCCAATTTCGTTGGAGTCGCCGGTGTCGTGCAAAATGTCGCGGGCATTGGGGAAATTCACCATGGAGAAGACTTTTTCCCAGGCGCCCATTTCATTGTTGGCGAACATTTCTACGGTGCGCAAAATAACGGCGCGCATATGCTCGCGCTCTTTCTGGCTCAGTCCGTGAATGATGTCCGACGCAACAAAGCTGAACACGCTGGAGTGGCTCCACTCGTCCATGGCATGGGTGCGGGTAACTTCATGGCACACGGTCTGGATGCTCTTGTCCTCGGCCATGGTCTTCAGGTAGTCGGTAATCAGGGTCTCGGACGCGCAGGCAATGGCAAAGCGGGTCAGACGACGCTCGGATTCGGAACCGCATTGGCTCAGGATGCCATTGCGCCACTGCACCAGGTTGAAATTGGTGAAATCCAGGGGCGTCAGACCACGCATGGAGTAGATGTAGTTGCAGGCCATGATGGACATGCGAGTGTGCAGGGCCTCGTCCAGCAAGGCCTGGGACATCACGTCTTGCAGCAGATTGCGGTTGGCGCTTGGGGGCGGGGTCTTGATGATGTCTTCGCAAGAAGGCGTGACCACGTTGCACTCAACGTAAATGGTCTTCAGGTTGTAAATGCCCCAGGCGTAGGACAAGCACTGCGATTTCAATTCTTCAGGAGCTTCCAGCCATGCCTGATGCCCGCGAAAAGGCAGCAGGCATTCACTGAAATCGGCCTTGTTGGGATCGAAAGCCAGATTGTTGTAGTCCGGCAGTTCCTGATTCACGGCAGCCCGGTTTTTCCAAAGTACAGACAGCTTTTGCAGCATATTCCGTACGGCGTCATCAGTTTCGTAGCTTTTGATTGTCATTTCAAACTTCCTTGCTGTTGATTGCGATCTGTTCGAAATGAACAGGTCGTTTCTTTACTCCACCTATCTTTATTTCCAAATGGAAATTCGCAGGCTTAAAAGGATTTGCCGATTCTTATGGACAAGGCCCAAAAAAATCCCGTTGCCGGGTTTCTTGAGCCGTGGGGATCAGCGTGGTTGAACTGCCGTTAAAGCAATGGCGTTTCCTGTAGTCGTGGGAAAACTGGGGATGTGTTTATCGTGTACAGATTGAAAAAGGTGATAATCTGCTTGAACGTTTAGAAGTACGGGCGTTGAGTATTCGTTGGCTGCATTCTAATGATCCTATGACAATAAATGACAGACCATTTCAAGATCATTTGACAGACCACTTAATGATAAAAATTTGAATCTTGTTTTAATTCTTGACCAGGATGATCGGGATTGGCGTTCTCTCTGTGTTTCAGAGGGTTTTTAATTCTTTATGCTTTGAATTTTTATTCAAATAACAATAATTAAAAGTGGTCTGGTGAGTTAATTTTTAATGGACTGTTTTATAGATCGATAAACAGAATAGGATGTTTATCTTTCGCCCTTGGAGTTCGTGCGTCCAGGGCAGCACTTTTGCCTGGTATCGGGCAATGAGCCACGACCCTATCGTGGCCAATCTCTAAACAGGAACTCCCATGAAGAGTCTTGCCGGTGGCGACACCCCCCACCAGCCTCTGGCGGGTTCGCAATTTCTACAGCAAAGTGATCGCAATCTTTGGGACATCATCGAAGCCGAACGGCGTCGTCAACAACACACCATTGAGCTGATCGCTTCCGAGAATTACCTGAGCCGCTCCGTTTTGGACGTGCAGGGCTCCTTGCTCAGCAACAAGCAGGCGCAAGGCTATCCTGGGCAACGGATTTACGGCGGGTGCGAACAAGCCGATCAAACCGAAGAGCTGGCTATCGAGCGGGCCAAGTCGGTTTTTGGGGCCTCTTACGCCAATGTGCAGGCGCACTCGGGCAGCCAGGCCAATCTGGCGGTGTACCTGGCCTTGCTCTCGCCGGGCGACACGATTCTGGCGCTGGATCAAAGTGCGGGCGGGCACCTTAGCCACGGTTCGCATTTCAATGTGTCCGGACGCTGGTTTCAGACCTGCTCGTACGGAGTGGATCGTCAGACGCAATGGGTCGACATGGACGAGGTTCGTGCCCTGGCCCACAAGGAACGGCCGCGGTTGATCATTGCCGGAGGTTCGTCCTATTCACGTACGCCAAATTTTGCCGAGTTCAGGAATATTGCCAACGAGATCAACGCTTATTTGATGGTGGATTTGGCCCACGGCGCGGGGCTGGTGGCGGCAGGTCTGATGGAGTCACCCGTCAAACATGCCCATGTCACGACCTTTTCCACGCATGGCACCTTACGCGGACCGCGTGGTGGGATTATCTTGAGCAATGAGCCCAAGCTGGCCGAGCGCTTGAGCCAGGCCGTATATCCAGGGCTGCAAGGCGGACCTTTGCTGAACATTCTGGCCGCCAAGGCGGTGGCTTTGGGTGAAGCGATGAGCCCATCCTATAAGGCCTATGCCCAGTCCGTCATCATCAATGCGCGCAGCCTGTGTCGCCGCTTGTCCGAAGGTGGGCTGACGGTGGTGTCAGGGGGAACAGACTGTCATTTTGGTGTGGTGGATTTGCGCCCTTGGGGCCTTTCCGGGCCTTTGGTTGAGCAGGTTCTGGCTCAGTTGGGCATTAGCTTGAGCAAACACCGTGTGCCGTATGAGCAAGCCTCTGGCGCCTATTCGGGGGTACGGGTCGGCAGTGCCGCCTGTACGACTCGCGGTTTGGGTGAAGATGATTTCAAGGAAATTGGCGACATGATTCTGGCCTTGCTGGGCGGGGTGCGCAGTGGTTCGCGCAATCCCCGCACCGAGAATGCCATTTTGGAAGGGGTCGCAGACCTGAACCGGCGATACCCCTTGATGTACTGATTTTTCCTGGCTCAGCCTTTGCCCTGACGCAGAGCGTTGGCCAGACGCAACATGGCGGACTCGATCTCGTAGGCGGTCAGGGAGGCATAGCCCAGCAGCCAGCCCTGTTGTTTTTCTTCACCAATGTACAGACGGCTCAAACCCGGCAGTTGAACGCCAGCGCTCAAGGCGCGGCGCAGCGTGTGTTCTTCTGACCAGCCCGGCTCCAGAAAGCAGGGAATCTGCAAACCGCCTTCAGGTCGGGCCGCACGAACGATTCCTTGCAAGTGCTGCTCGATGGCTTCCAGCATGATCTCCCGCCGCCCGGCATACAGCTTGCGCATAGCGCGAATATGCGAGTTGTAATGTCCGTCCTCCATAAAACGCGCCAGCGTCAGCTGCAGGATTTGCGGTGTGTGACCATCCATGATGCTGCGTGCCTGGGTGAAGGGTTTGACCAGCTCGGGTGGCAGTGCCATATAGCCCATGCGCAGGCCCGGATACAGGGTTTTGCTGAAGGTGCCCAAGTAGATTGTGCGTTGGTATTTATCCAGACCCTGCACACACGCCGTGGGTAAGCCGTCGTAATGAAATTCACTGTCGTAGTCGTCTTCCATAATCCAGCGGCCATTTTCAGCCGCCCAGTGTATGAGCTCCAGACGACGTTCCAGGGACATGGTGGCCCCGGTGGGGTACTGGTGCGAGGGTGTCACGTAAATGCAGTTCGCGCCGCTGCGATCTTCATTCAGCAGATCGGTGCGCAAGCCTTGCTCGTCCACGCCAATCGGTACGACACGAGCCTCGGCCGCTTCAAAGGCTTTGCGGGCGCCGAAGTAGCCAGGATTTTCAACCAGAATGGGTTTGCCAGCATCGACCAGTAATTGCGCGCACAGGAACAAGGCCTGGCGCGTGCTGCTCAGAATCAAAATTTGATCGGCCGAGACCTTCGCACCACGCTCCAGATTCAGGTACACGGCAATCGCTTTACGCAGGGACTCGGTGCCTTGCGGATCGCCATGCAGCAGGATGTTGGCTCGATAGTCTTTCATGGCCTGACGCTGCAGGCGTTCCCACACATCGGTGGGGAAGTTGCGGGTTTCCGGCAGGCCAGTGGCAAAGGCCTTGATGGTCTGTTGATCGGCAATGCCGCCACTTTCAAACACGGCGCGACCCCGACGGCTCAAGCCCGTACCGGGTTCCATTACGCTGCGTTTCAGATCCTGGGCTTTGATGCGGCGATAGGCACTGCCGCGCAGCTCCGTGCCGACCGACTCGGAAACATAGCTGCCCGAGCCCTCGCGCCGCACGATAAAGCCGTCGCGATGCAGTTGAACATAGGCGTTTTCAACCGTATCGCGGGCCATGCCCAAGGATTTGGCCAGCGAGCGTGTGGCAGGCAGCTTGACCCCCGGACCCAGCGCGCCATCCAGAATCAACGCCCGCAAGGCACGCTGAATGCGTTGGTGAAGATCCAGGGATTGAAGTTCGTCATCGTTAAGACGCATCTTCAAGGTGTCCAGTTCAAACGAACGCGTCATGCGGTCTGCTCCAGAGAATATTAATGGTCTGACTAGTCAGACCATTGTGCTCGTAGACTTGATTGTCATTGCCGAAATAGGGGGGCCTGTTCCGGCGTTCAGGTTTGTACAGGATCTCAGCAAGTATGTCCCGACCCTTTAATTTCAGCGCAGGGCCCAGCGCCTTGCCAATGGATGTTCTATTGCAAATACGTGATGAGCTGCTTGATTTTGCGGGCACAGGGGTGTCCGTGATGGAAATCAGCCATCGTTCCCAGCCTTTCATGGATTTTGCCCATCGTACCGACGCCGCTGTGCGTCGTGTTCTGGCCGTGCCAACGGACTATCACGTCTTGCTCCTGCAAGGAGGGTCGTACCTGCAGTTTTCTCAAATACCGATGAACCTGCTTCATCAAGCAAACACAGCGGACTATATACATACGGGTTTATGGTCGGAACAGGCGGCTAATGCCGCCAAGCAATATGGGAATGTCGAAATCGTAGCCAGTTCTTATGAAACTGGATTTGATCGTATTCCCGAGATTAATGAATCTAATATTAATCGGGATGCAGCGTACTTGCATTACACAGAGAACGAAACTGCACAGGGCTTGCAATTTTCAAAACCACCTGTTTCACCTATTCCCTTGGTATGTGATGCTTGCTCCAGCTTGATGTCAAAACCGATTGATGTCTCGGCTCACGATTTGATTTATGCCTCGGCCCAGAAAAATATGGGAATTGCCGGTGTTACGCTGGTATTACTTAATCCTGCTATTTTAGACAGGCCTTTGGCAAATACGCCACAAGCTTTGGATTTTTCCATTCAAGCAAAAAAACAATCGCTATTAAATACGCCCTCAACCTTTTCCTGGTATGTGCTGGGTTTGATGCTGGAATGGATAGAGCGTGTTGGTGGAATAGAAGTATTGCACAAAATAAATAAGAAAAAGTCGCAGCTGCTCTATGAGATTATTGATGGCAGTGATGGTTTCTATATCAACAATGTTTTACCTGACTATCGATCCATCAATAATGTTCCATTTCATATTGCTGAAACTGATTTAGATATTTTATTTGTTGAAGAAGCGCAAAAGAATGGTTTTCACGGCTTGAAGGGCCATCAGTCAACGGGGGGCTTGCGCGCCAGCATCTACAACGCCGTCACCTTGGATGCGGTACAGGCGCTGGGAGAGTTCATGCGCGAGTTCAAGCGCACGCACGGTTAGGGCGTGCGCCTGCTTTGCAAGGCGGCCAAGCAAGTAGCCGCGACGTGGGTAGAAATTTTTTTAAGGAAAAGCGATGTACGACAACACACTCAGCCTGGCTGAATTCGACAAGGAATTGGCTCAGGCCATTCAGGGCGAAGAAAGCCGTCAGGAAGATCACGTAGAACTGATTGCCTCGGAAAACTACGCCAGCCCTTTGGTTATGCAGGTTCAGAACTCCGTGTTTACCAACAAATACGCCGAGGGTTACCCGGACAAGCGTTACTACGCCGGTTGTGAATTTGTAGATGTAGCCGAACGTCTGGCTATCGAGCGTCTGAAAGCGGTGTTCGATTGTGATTACGCCAACGTACAGCCTCATGCTGGAGCGCAGGCTAACACTGCAGTATTCCTGGCTTTGCTCAAACCGGGCGATACGGTGATGGGGATGAACCTGGCTCAGGGTGGTCACCTGACCCACGGTAACCCCATCAACATTTCCGGGCGTCTTTACAACATTGTTCCTTACGGAGTTGATACCCGAACCGGGCTGATCGATTACGACGAAATGGAGCGCATTGCTATCGAGACCAAGCCCAAAATGCTGATTGGTGGTTTCTCCGCCTATTCGCGTGTGAAGGATTGGGCGCGTATGCGCCAGATTGCTGACAAGGTCGGTGCCTGGTTCTGGGTGGATATGGCCCACGTAGCTGGTCTGGTGGCGGCGGGTGAGTACCCCAGCCCCTTGCCACACGCCCATGTAGTCACCAGCACAACGCACAAAACCCTGCGCGGTCCACGTGGTGGCGTGATCATGGCTAAAGGGCAAAGCGAAGATTTCTACAAACGTCTGAATTCCGCTGTATTCCCCGGCGTGCAAGGCGGCCCATTGATGCACTTGATCGCGGCCAAAGCCATTGCTTTCAAAGAGGCTCTGCAGCCGGAATTCCGTACCTATCAGCAAAACGTGGTGCGTAATGCCCGTGCCATGGCGGCGGTACTGATGCAGCGTGGTCACAACATCGTGTCAGGCGGGACAGATAACCACATGATGCTGATCAACTTGTCGACCAAGCCCTACACCGGGCAAGAGGCCAGTGATGCCTTGGCAGATGCCTATATCACCGTGAACAAGAATTCGGTGCCCAATGATCCCCGTTCGCCCATGGTGACCTCGGGTATTCGTATCGGAACGCCGGCTGTAACAACACGTGGCTTTACGGTGAAGGACTGCGAGCAGCTGGCGCATTACTTGTGTGATGTGCTTGATGCCTACGAGGCTGGCACTTTAGATAAGGTCAAGCACGAGATTCGGGAAAAAATTGTGAACCTGTGCCGAAGCTATCCGGTGTATCAGGTGCAGACGGAGCCAGCGCAGCTGTGATTTAATTAATTTTTTATAGGAGCCCAGCCACTTTGGTGGTTGGGTTTTTTTATGAATTTAATGTCTTCTGTTTTTTACTCTTTCTCTTCTGTTGCTAATTTTATATTTTTCAGTTTTATTATTATTGGCTTTCTTTTTCTTTTCTTTAATCGTGCTTATTTTATATTTTTCAATAAGCTTTGGACTGTCTTTCATCGAGAGGAATTTTACGATTCTTATCTGGACTCCACACGGAAAAATACGTTGGATGTTGAGCGCTTCAAGGTGATGTTTGGAATGGCTAGGGGGCAGGGAATTCGTACGGTGAAGGATACGCACCAAGCGATTAAGTGGGCAGATAGCGTTGCTATCCCCTTGAGAACTTTGGGTAAAGCTGGGGATTGGGTTAATTGGCCAGAGCAGGATGTGAAAAATCCTGGTTATTTTCAGATGGGAGTTTTGTTCGTCTTTATTGTTCTTCTTGGCCTTTTTGTGGCTCCCGCTTCTATTTTGTCTTTTGGCTCTGAGGCTATTGTCAAGTTTAAAGGAAGCGAGGTTTGGGCTTGGCAGGGAGAGCAGGGTATGAGATCGCTTCTTGCTCCGGATGGTAAGCGATGGGTTTTTAATATAGCGGATTGTTCGCTGGAGACAAGGAGGTCAGAGACGCCTCTCTTTCAGAATGAAATTGACTATATTTGCAATTCTGTTCAGTCAGGAGCTTATTTCTCCAGTTTGAAATCAGGGGTGAAGTCTCAGCGTTATTTTGGAATTCCGGCCTTGATTTATCTTTTGTCTTTTTTGATATTTTTAGTCAGAGCAATGCAGTCCTGCAATGCGGCACGGCGTGTGTATCGTGTTCTTCACCCGTGCCGTTGCAAGAAGTAGCGAGGCGATCAGCCCCTCAACTTCCAATCTCCATACCCCTTCGCCCGCAGCTCACAAGCCGGACATTGCCCGCAGCCATATCCCCAGTCATGCAGGGTTTCCCGCTCGTTCTGGTAACAGGTATGGCTGTCTTCCTGAATCAGCTTCACTAAAGCATCCGAGCCCAACTGGTGGGCCAGCTCCCAGGTATTTGCTTTATCCAGCCACATCAGTGGTGTTTCCACGGTCAGTGGGCGCTCGATCCCCAGGCTTAATGCCACTTGCAGTGCTTTCAGCGTGTTGTCACGGCAGTCCGGGTAGCCCGAATAATCGGTTTCAGACATGCCGCCAACCAGCGTATCCAGTCCCCGACGGTAGGCCAGGGCGCCAGCCAGGGTAAAGAACAGCAGGTTTCGACCCGGCACAAAGGTATTGGGCAGACCATCTTCCTGCATGGCGATAGTCATGGATTCAGTCATGGCGCTGCCGCCTATCTGAGCCAGGACGCTGGCATCGAGCACATGGTCTTGCCCGAGGCGCTCTGCCCAGTGCGGGAACTGCTGGCAAAGCTTGTCTCTTAGTGTCTGTCGACACTGCAATTCCGCATGGTTGCGCTGGCCGTAGTCAAAGCCCACGGTTTCTACAAAGGCAAAGCAGTCCAAAGCCCAGGCCAGACAGGTGGCTGAATCCTGTCCGCCCGAAAAGAGAACCAGTGCCCGGCGGCGGGGAGTGTGCGGCTTCATGCTTTGACCTGTGCGGTGCTCAGGGCGCGGCGCTTCATGGTGCTGATCAGGGAGTTGAGCAGTACGCCATACATAGGTACAAACAGCAGCAGGCTGACGCCCAGTTTGATGACGTAATCGACGACGGCGATCTCGCCCCAGTGTTCGGCCATGAAGGGATTGCTGCTGTGCCAGAAAGCGATGCCGAAAAAGGCCAAGGTATCCAGTGCCTGCCCAAAGATCGAGGCGGCCGCTGGAGCAAGCCACCATTGTTTGTAGTCGCGACGGATGCGATCAAAGACCTGTACATCCAGCAGTTGCCCTAATACATAGGCGGCAAAGCTGGCCAAGGCAATACGGAACACAAAGCTGTTGAATTCGCCCAGTGCTTGCAAGCCGTTGAACTGCCCTTCATTAAAAAGCACCGAGACCACATAAGAGGCGATCAGGGCTGGAAACATCGCGCGGGTAATCACGCGGCGCGCTTCGGACTTGCCCATCAAGCGGACGGTCAGGTCGGTAGCCAGAAAAACAAAGGGAAAGCTGAAGGCTCCCCAGGTGCTATGGAAGCCGAACAGTTCAATAGGAAGTTGAACCAGATAATTGCTGGCAATCACAATAAAAATGTGAAAGGCAATCAGAAGTCGTACGTAGAACGACAGCCGTGAAGACGGCACGGTAGGCAGAGTCATGTCTGGACCTTTTTGGTGAATGGGGTGAGGGAACCCATTGAAAATGGACTGCAACCGACTATTGTACGGTCAGTTGCGGTTCGATGGAATGGTTGTTGCCCGCAAGTGTAGCGTGTGCATCAGACGCGCTTATACGTCTGCCTTGATGAGGCTTATGGCACAACCAAGGGGTAGGGGGCATGCAGAGGCTCAAACAAGCCCGCTTGCCAAAGCAGACGAACTTGTTTGGCTTGTTCTTGATGAGCAGCCCTTAGGCCGATGCAGGTTGCAGGCACTCTATCAGCAAGCGCTTGTGCAACTGATGTACTTCTTCAAAGGGCACGGGCGAGTTCTGTGGTCCCAGAACCAGCAAAACCATCAGCCACATCAGGGAGGGAGAGGCGGCCAGGATGTAGTCGGAGGGACTGACGTCAGGGCGGATGAGACCTCGCTGTATGCCCAGTTCAAAAAACGCCTGATTGGCGGTGTAGTTCTGGCTCAGGAGCTGTTTGCCCCAGTAATGAGCCAGATCCGGCACGCGGCCACTTTCTGTCATCAAAAGCCTGAACATGGCTTGCACGTCCGGGTTGGACAGGCGTTCATACAACTGGTGCAGGTACTCATCCACGATACAGGACAGGGTGTCTGCCTCGGAGGTATCGGACAACTCAAAGGTATTGCCATCAGGTGGCAGCAGAGTGCTGTGGAGCATGTCCTCGAACACTTCATCTTTGCTGCTGTAGTGCGCGTAGATGCCGGACTTGGAGATCCCGGCGCGCGCGGCGATGCGCTCCAGCGAAGTGCCCAGAAATCCCCGATGAGAAAACTCTTCAAAAGCGGCTTTCAGGATTTCGCGTTTGCGCTCAGCTGACGGTAGGTAACGTCGCTTGTTTGTGCTTTCGTTTTTAGAAGGTTTATTTTGGTGCGTGTCTGTCATGTCATCCTGTGGGGATGGGCAAGATATGGGGCTTGCAGTATATCAGGCCACTTGTCCCAGGCCGATGGCAAGCCAGCCTGGCTGCGGCTGGAGGGCTTGACGAGGGGCTGTGCTTGTTTTGTCACATTGCTGTGGAAATAATAGTTGTGCCATGAGTCTGGGTTACCGCTTGTTTCACTGGATTGCATCGCCTTTGTTTTTTAAAGCCTGAGTTTTTTTAGTGAGGCTTTATTTGTTTTTCCACTTTTTTTTATTTCCCTATTCCATAACAGGCACGGTATAACAACAAATGTGGTTGAGGCTGGTCGTTTTTTATCTGCCATGAACTTGATCTAACGCAAAGGTTTTTTATGGCTCTTTATTAAAAGGCCTGCATACAAAAAGTTTAGATGTAAACTGGTGTATTGTTAAAAAGACTAAGCAGTCGTATCTGTTTTTTGTATGTACTTTTTGCGGAGTGGCAATGGTTAGCAGGCAGTCCCTTGATCAGACTGAACAGTTAGACGCATCCGCACGAGCCGCCTGGGCTCGTATCTGGAGTTCCATCTCCCCCGAATCGCAGTTTCTTGCCTGGATGGACTGGATGCGTCATCTGGCCCTTAGCCCTGGCAAACAAGAACAGTTGCGTCAGTTGGCGCAACGTCAGTGGGAACAGCTATTTCGTGAATGGAGCGAGGAGCTGGCCGCATCAGCCCAGTTGTCTCCCCAAACCTCAAAACAAGCTGCAGCGCCTGCCTATACCGACCGCCGCTTTTCCGACCCCGCCTGGGATCGTTGGCCTTTTAATTTGCTGCGACAAACCTATCAGGCGCAGCAGCAGTGGTGGCAAAGTGCCACGGAAGGCGTAGCCGGTGTGGAGCCTCATCATCAAAAACTGATTGCCTTTGGTGTTGAGCAATGGTTGAACATGCTCAGCCCCAGTAACTTTGCCTGGACCAACCCCTTGGTGTGGGATAAAACCCTTGCAGAACAGGGGGATAACTTCAGCCGTGGCCTGGAGAACTGGCAGCAGGATATGCAGGCCCAGTTCGCGGGTGAACCGCCCGTAGGCACCGAAGATTTTGTGGTCGGCAAGGATGTGGCGGCCACGCCGGGCAAGGTGGTACTACGTAACGAGCTGGTCGAACTGATCCAGTACACGCCTTCTACCAAGCAGGTCCATCCAGAGCCTGTGCTGATCGTTCCGGCCTGGATCATGAAGTACTACATTCTGGATCTGTCCGAACAAAATTCCCTGATCAAATACCTGGTGGATCAAGGCCACACGGTGTTTTGCCTGTCCTGGAAAAACCCGCTTGCCGAAGATCATGCCTTCGGGATGGACGACTACATTCGCCTGGGCTGGAAGGCCAGCCTGGATGCTGTCAACGCCATTGTTCCCGGCCAGAAAATCCACGCCACCGGTTATTGCCTGGGCGGCACCTTGCTGGCGATTGCCGCGGCTGCCATGGCACGCGATGGGGACGACAGGCTTGCCTCCCTGACGTTCTTTGCGGCCCAAACCGACTTTTCCGAGCCGGGCGATTTGTCCCTGTTCATTGACGAAAGTCAGGTCAGCCTGCTGGAAGCTCAGATGGCCGACGAGGGCTATTTGCGCGCCAATCAGATGGAAGCCGCTTTTCAAATGCTGCGCTCCGCTGATTTATTGTGGGCGCCCATGGTTAATAAATATTTATTGGGCGAACGCCGCCCCTTGAACGATTTAATGGCCTGGAATGCAGACGCCACGCGTATGCCCGCCACCATGCATTCGCAATATTTGCGCCGCATGTATTTGAATAATGATTTAAGTCAAAACCGCTATCCGGTTGAAGGCCGTATTGTTTCTCTGGCGCAGGTTAATTTGCCTATTTTTTGTGTCGGTACTGTTTCCGATCACGTTGCCCCCTGGCGCTCTGTTTACAAGTTGCATTATCTGGTGCCTGCCGAAATCACCTTTGTATTGACCACAGGTGGGCATAACGCCGGGATTGTCAGCGAACCGGGCCATCCGCGTCGCAAATATCAGATTCAGACCCGCGCGGCGGGCACTGCGCCTGTTCTGGTGGACGACTGGCAGGCACAAGCCACCTCGCATCAGGGTTCCTGGTGGCCCGCCTGGACGGAATGGCTCAAGGCGCGCTCGGGAGCGGAGGTGAAACCACCGCAAATGGGTGCCGCCAAACAGGGCTACGCCCCAATCGGCCCGGCTCCCGGTCAATACGTATTAGTGAAGTAAGCAGTCAGTTCATACAAGCTCGCTAAATGGTGAGCTTGTCGCTCTGTTTGATGTCGGCGATAGGCGCAAAGCCCATCGCTGACGTGCTGTTTTGCCTTGACGGCAGTTCCCTTTTTCTCATTAGGCATTTTTTCCAATGGCCCCACAGACCTACGATTTGAGTCTCAAGCACCGAAGCGCTGCGCGTCGCCCTCATTTCGCGCTGGCTGCCTTGCTGGTCACCCTGGCGGGTTGTGCCTCGATGGCACCCGATTACGATCAGCCCGCTTCCCCCGTTCCACAGGCTTACTCGGACCTGTCCGCAGGCCCGGCCAATGCGGTGCGAGCGCGTGATCTGGGTTGGCGCGAATACTTTAAAGACCCGGTTCTGAGCAAGCTCATTGAGACTGCGCTGGAAAATAACCGCGATATGCGCGTGGCTGTTTTACGGGTGGACGAAGCCCGTGCCATGCTGAATTTGCAGCGCAGCGAACGCTTTCCTGAATTTACCGTAGGGGGGCAAGCTGCTCGCTCGCGTGTGCCTGGGGACATGAACCCCAGCGGCCAGGCGGTGACAGGTGGTGATTATCGTGCCCAGGTCGGTTTGACCAGTTGGGAGCTGGATTTATGGGGCCGCGTACGTAGCCTTGAAGATGCCGCCTTGCAAGGCTGGCTGGCTACCGAGGCAGGCCGACAAGCCGTGCATGTCGCTTTGGTCTCGCAAGTGGCCAATAACTATCTTGTGGTGCGCGAGCTGGACGAACGCGTGCAGATCGCCCGCAAAAGTGTAGAGACTCGTCAGGAGTCTTACCGCATTTTCTCCCGTCGTTATGAAGTTGGCGCAACGTCCAAGCTGGATGTGACGCAGGTGCAAACCTTGCTGACGCAGGCTCAGTCCATGCTGGCCCAGCTGGAACAGCAACGTGCGGTGCAACTACATGCCTTGCAACAGCTTCTGGGGGCCGATCCGGGCGTGTCTCCAACCGGTGCGCCTTTGAATGAAAACATCATGTTGGCCGAGCTGTCCCCCGGTTTGCCTTCGGACCTGATGGTCTGGCGTCCCGACATTATTGCGGCTGAACACAAGTTGCGTGCCGCCAATGCCAATATTGGGGCTGCCCGTGCCGCTTTCTTCCCCCGTATTGCCTTGACTGGCAATTTCGGCACCGCCAGCGCCGAGCTGGATGGTTTGTTTGATTCCGGCAGCAAGGCCTGGATGTTTGCTCCAACCATCTCCCTGCCCATCTTTGATGGTGGCCGCCGCAGCGCGAATCTGGACGCCTCCTATGTGCGTCGCGACATGCGCATTGCGGAATACGAGAAAGCTATTCAAACCGCCTTTCGTGAAGTGTCGGACGCCTTGTCGACACGCCACTGGTTAAGCCAGCAGTTGGACGTTCAGCTGGTCGCCCGAAACGCCCAGACCGAGCGCGCCCGTCTGGCGCAGATGCGTTACGACAACGGTTCGGCTGCCTATCTGGAAGTGCTGGATGCGCAGCGTGATTTGCTGGATGTGGAGCAGCAAGTGGTGCAAACGCGCCGCGCGCTCCTGGCCAGCCAGATTGCCATGTATAGCGCCTTGGGCGGTGGGCTGGACCCCTCCGAGCCCCTGACCAACACCCATAACTCCTCTAATTCGGATCCATCCTCGAGCCAGCTATGAGCAAACAATCCTCTTTGAAAAAAAATCTTGTTCCTGTCCTAATCGTTGCCGGGGTTCTGGGCCTGGGGTGGTGGGCATGGCAGAAAATCTCCAATACCGGCCCTGGCGCTGGCTTTGTCAGTGGTAATGGCCGTATCGAGGCGACCGAGATTGATATCTCCACCAAGTTTGCCGGACGTATCCAAAGCATCGCCGCCCACGAGGGCGATTTCGTGAAAGAAGGTGAAGTGCTGGCCATCATGCAGCAAGACAGTCTGGAAGCGGCCCGCGATGAAGCTGTGGCTGGTTTGCGTCAGGCTGAAAACAATGTGGCGGCCTCTCAGGCCCAAGTGGCCTTGCGTGAAAGCGATGCCATCGCTGCCAAAGCCTTGATTGGTCAACGTGAGTCGGAACTGGACGCGGCCCAACGTCGTCTGGCGCGTTCCACTACCTTGTCCAAAGAGGGTGCCGCTTCGGCACAGGAACTGGATGATGACCGTGCCCGCGTGCGTGGTGCCCAGGCTGCGGTAGCTGCTACCAAGGCCCAGGCCAATGCCGCAGAAGCGGCCATTAATGCTGCCAAAGCTCAGCTGATCGGTGCCCAATCTGCCGTGGAAGCCGCCAAGGCTGCTGTGGCCCGTATCGAAGCCGACTTGCGCGACAGTGAATTGGTTAGCCCCCGCGATGGCCGCGTGCAGTTTCGTGTCGCCCAGCCCGGTGAAGTACTGGGTGCTGGTGGCCGTGTGCTGAATGTGCTGGACCTGTCCGATGTATATATGACCTTCTTCCTGCCTAGCGAAGTGGCCGGCAAGGTGGCGTTGGGCACCGAGGTGCGTCTGGTGCTGGATGCCATTCCGGACATCCCGGTTCCAGCTACCGTGTCCTTCGTGGCCAGTTCCGCCCAGTTCACCCCCAAGAGTGTGGAAACGGCCTCGGAGCGCCAAAAACTGATGTTCCGCGTCAAGGCCCAGATTGCCCCCGAGCTGTTGAAAAAGCACCTGGAGCAAGTCAAGACCGGCTTGCCCGGTGTGGCCTGGGTAAAGCTGGACCCCAATGCCAGCTGGCCTGAGTCGCTGACTTCCACCTTGACGGAGTAAACCATGCCCAAGCAGCAAGCGGCGGCGGTTGCTCGCGTTGTTGAACTTAGCCAGCGTTATGGCGACACGCTCGCACTGGATCGTTTAAGCCTGGATGTGCCTGCCGCTTGCATGGTCGGACTGATTGGTCCTGACGGCGTGGGCAAGTCCAGCTTGCTGTCCTTGCTGGCGGGCGCCCGTGTGATTCAGGAAGGCCGTATTGAAGTGCTGGGTGGCGATATGGCGGAAAAAAGCCATCGCGACCAGATTTGCCCGCGCATTGCCTACATGCCTCAAGGCTTGGGCAAGAACCTGTATCCCACCTTGTCGGTGGAAGAAAACCTGCAGTTTTTTGGTCGATTGTTCGGGCACGATGCTGCCGAGCGCCGTCGCCGAATTGATGATTTGACGCGCAGCACGGGCCTGCATCCTTTTCTGACACGGCCAGCAGGCAAGCTTTCGGGCGGTATGAAGCAAAAGTTGGGTTTGTGCTGCGCATTGATTCACGACCCGGACTTTCTGCTGCTGGACGAGCCTACCACCGGCGTGGACCCCTTGGCCCGCAAGCAGTTCTGGGATCTGATCGAGCGTATTCGCATCGAACGTCCCGGCATGAGCGTGATTGTCGCCACCGCTTATATGGACGAGGCCCAGCGCTTTGATTGGCTGGTTGCCATGGACGACGGCCAGATTCTGGCAACAGGTTCGCCCAAGGAACTGCTGGAGCGCACGGAAAGCAAGAGTCTGGAGCAGGCCTTTATTCGCCTCTTGCCCGAGGACAAGCGTCAAGGCCATAAGGCTGTAGAAATCCCGCCACTGGATGTGGATGCCGACGATATTGCCATTGAAGCCGAAGGGCTGACGATTCGCTTTGGCGACTTTACCGCCGTGGACAATGTGTCCTTCCGGATACGTCGTGGCGAAATTTTTGGCTTTCTGGGCTCGAACGGCTGCGGTAAATCCACCACCATGAAGATGCTGACGGGGCTGTTGCCTGCCTCCGAAGGTCAGGCCTGGTTGTTTGGCCACGAGGTTGATCCCAAAGACATCGATACCCGCCGTCGTGTGGGCTATATGTCACAGGCTTTTTCCCTGTACAGCGAGCTGACGGTCCGGCAAAACCTGGTGCTGCACGCCCAGTTGTTCCACGTCCCCGAGGACGAGGTGGAAGGCCGTGTGGCGGAAATGGTGGAGCGTTTTGAGCTGGGCCAGATTCTGGACCGTTTGCCCGATGCCATTCCTTTGGGGATGCGCCAGCGCCTGTCCTTGGCGGTGGCCATGGTGCATAAGCCAGAGCTGCTGATCCTGGACGAACCCACTTCCGGTGTGGACCCAGTGGCTCGCGACAATTTCTGGCGCTTGCTGATTGAGTTGTCCCGCCGCGACAAGGTCACGATTTTTATCTCCACCCACTTCATGAACGAGGCCGAGCGTTGCGATCGCATGTCCATGATGCATGCCGGTAAAGTGCTCGATAGCGATACGCCTGCGAACCTGGTGAAAAAGCGCGGCGCCGCTGATCTGGAAGAAGCCTTTATTGGTTATTTGCTGGAAGCCAGTGGCCCCGAGCCTGAAGTAGAACCGGCGACAGAACAGGCAGTGGTGGCAAACGAAGCTCATAGCGAAAAGCGCGAACGCTTCAGCTTGCAGCGTTTGCTGAGCTACACCTGGCGCGAAGCGCTGGAGCTGCGTCGTGATCCGGTGCGAGCCACTTTGGCCCTGGCCGGTTCCCTGATTTTGCTGTTTGTGATGGGTTTCGGTATCACGCTGGACGTAGAGGATTTGCGCTACGCCGTGCTGGACCGCGACCAGACCAGTATCAGCCAGAACTACGCCTTGAATCTGTCCGGCTCGCGCTATTTTCTGGAGCAGGCCCCCTTAACGGATTACCAGGATCTGGACGACAGAATGCGGCGCGGCAAGATTGCGCTGGCGATCGAAATTCCGCCCGGTTTTGGACGTGATGTGCTGCGCGGCAGCAAGCCGGAAATCGCCGCCTGGGTGGACGGTTCCATGCCTACCCGTGCCGAAACCATTCAAGGCTACGTGAAGGCCATGCATCAGCAATGGCTGATTACTCAAGCCAAGGAGCGTCTGGGGGCAGGGGCTTTGGTCGTGCCCGCCAGTATTCAGGACCGTTACCGCTACAACCCGGACGTCAAGAGCTTGCCGGCCATGGTGCCTGCCGTGATTCCGGTGCTGCTGCTGATGTTGCCTGCGATGTTGACGGCATTGTCCGTGGTGCGTGAAAAGGAACTGGGTTCCATCATCAACCTGTACGTTACGCCGGTCACCCGAGTGGAGTTTTTGCTGGGCAAGCAAATTCCCTATATCGGCCTGGCGATGATCAACTTTCTGTGCATGTGCCTCTTGGCCATCACGGTGTTCGATGTACCCATCAAGGGCAGCTTCCTGACCTTGAGCGTGGCCACCTTGATGTTTTGCGTGATTTCTACCGGCATGGGGCTGGTGGCTTCCACCGTGACGAAAAGTCAGATCGCGGCCATGTTCTTTGCCATGATCGGCACCATGCTACCCGCCACGCAATTGTCCGGTTTGCTGAACCCGGTGTCCTCCATGGAAGGGATCAGCCGTTGGGCGGGCGAGATTTATCCGGCTACGCATATGTTCAACATCAGTCGCGGGGTATTTAACAAAGCGCTGACGTTCTCGGATCTGCACGGGGCCTTGTTTGCCTTGTTGCTGGCCATTCCGGTGGTGTTGGGCGCGGCGGTCATGCTGCTGAAAAAGCAGGAGAAGTGAGATGAGAAAACTCAAGAATGTACTGTTGCTGGGCCGCAAGGAGCTGTGGAGTCTGGCGCGCGACCCCATGATGCTGCTGCTCATTGTGTACGTGTTTTCGGTCTCGATTTACACCTCCGCGACCGCGCAGCCCGAAACCTTGAACAATGCGCCCATCGCGATTGTGGACCAGGACCAGAGCCCCTTGTCAGCGCGCATTACGTCGGCTTTTTATCCGCCTGAATTCATCCACCCGCACATGATCGAGTATGGGGAAATGGACTCGGGCATGGATACGGGGCAGTTCACCTTTGTGCTGAACATTCCACCGAACTTTCAGCGCGATGTGCTGGCCGGACGCAGCCCCGAAGTGCAGTTGAACATTGACGCCACCCGCATGAGTCAGGCCTTTACCGGCAATAACTACATCCAGCAGGTGGTGATGGGCGAGGTTAACGAGTTTGTGCGGCGGTATCGCAGCATTGACACCTTGCCGGTAGATCTGGCCTTGCGGGTGCGGTTTAACCCCACACTGGAAAAAGCCTGGTTCGGCAGTATTGCCGAGGTCATCAACTCGGTGGCGATGCTGTCCATCATTCTGACCGGAGCCGCCCTGATCCGGGAGCGCGAGCACGGCACGATCGAACACTTGCTGGTGATGCCGGTCACACCGGGCGAGATCATGGCGTCCAAGGTCACGGCCATGGGACTGGTGGTTCTGGTGGCGACGGCGGCTTCGCTGAATTTTGTGGTGCGAGGTCTGCTGGGCGTGCCTATCGAAGGTTCCATTCCCTTGTTCCTGTGCGGCGCCGTTCTGTGTCTGTTTGCCATGACTTCTATGGGGATTTATCTGGCTACCTTGTCGCGCAGCATGCCCCAGTTTGGCCTCTTGTTGATGTTGACCTTGCTGCCCATGAACCTGCTCTCGGGCGGACGTACCCCCCGCGAAAGCATGCCTGAAATTGTTCAGAACCTGATGCAACTGGCTCCCACTACACACTTCGTGTCCCTGGGGCAGGCCATCTTGTTCCGGGGGGCTGGCATTGAAACGGTATGGCAACCCTTTTTAGCCCTGCTGGTGATCGGGACGGCGTTGTTCCTTCTGTCACTGCGGCGTTTTCGTAACACCATCTCTCAGATGGCTTGATGGACTGGGCCCCGTCAGGGGGCACTTTTTTCCTTTAAGGAGATTTCGATGAGCATGGAAACACTTCCCCTGGATCTGTACAAGGCCAATGTTGAGTTGCAACTGCGTATCACGCGCCTGCTGCAGGAGGGCGGCCATCGTTGGCTGGAGTCCGTACAGAAAAGTAATTTGCGCAGCATGGAGCAGACCACGGCCGAGATTGAAGGCTTGTTGCAAACGGCTAACTGGCAGTCCTTGGCCACCTTGCCCGCCGACACGTTCTGGCGTTTGTTCCAGCACGGCGTTAACGACAGCCAGACCATCAATCAATTAGCGATTCAGAACCAGACCGAGTTCACCTCCGGTTTGCAGGAAGCGCTGGAAGCCTGGCAGAAGTCGGTGATGGCGGTGGTCAGCAATACCAGTGCGGCCGTGCCAATGATGGATATTTTCAAGCAGTGGGGCGCACCTTGGGCAAACGCTGCCAGCGCCTCTGACACTAAAAAGGGAGCATAAGCGGTATGTCTACGGTTAAACGCACGGCCTTGGTGACAGGTGGGATGGGCGGTCTGGGCCAAGAGATCGCCCGTGCCCTGCATGATGCGGGCCATCAAGTCCTGGTGACTCACTCGCGCAGCGAGGCCGATGCCCAGGTCTGGCTTAAAGAGCAGGCCGATGCAGGTTATGTGTTTCAGGGCTATCACGTTGATGTGGCCGATTTCGAATCGTGCCAGCAAATGGCGCAAGCTATCGAGAAGGACGGCCTGCAAGTCGACATCCTGGTCAATAACGCTGGTATTACGCGCGATGGCACGTTCCGCAAGCTGAGCAAAGACAAGTGGGACGATGTGCTGCGCGTCAATCTGGACTCGGTGTTCAACGTGACCAAGCCGTTTATTGACGGCATGCTGGAGCGTACCTGGGGCCGAGTGATCAATATCTCGTCCATCAATGGCAGCAAGGGACAGTTCGGTCAAACCAACTACTCGGCCGCCAAGGCAGGGATGCACGGTTTCACCAAGGCCTTGGCTCAGGAAGTGGCGCGCAAGGGCGTGACCGTGAACACAGTTTCCCCTGGTTATCTGGCCACCAAAATGGTCATGGCTGTGCCTGAAGATGTGCGTAACAGCATTATCGCGGGCATTCCAGTCGGCCGTCTGGGCAAGCCCGAGGAAATTGCCGCTCTGGTCACCTTTATTGCCAGCGAAGCAGCTGGATTTATGACAGGTAGTAATGTCGCCATGAATGGCGGCCAGCATATGTATTAAGTCCGACCCGGTTCGGCTGCTGCCTGTATGTGCCCGCTTGTCGGGCCTGCGACTTATGAAAGGAATGGATATGCACAAAGATATCGCCATTGTTGCTGCGACTCGTAGTCCCATCGGCCGTTTTCAAGGGGGGCTGTCTACGGTGCCCGCCCACGATTTGAGCGCACAACTGATTCGTGCCGTGCTCCAGAGTACGGGCGTTGCAGCCGAACAGATTGATGAAGTTATTCTGGGCCAGATTCTGACCGCCGGCGCTGGTCAGAACCCGGCCCGTCAGGCCGCGGTGAACGCTGGCCTGCCTTATGAAGTTCCCTCCATGTCCCTGAACAAGCTTTGCGGTTCAGGCTTGAAAGCGGTGCATCTGGCGGCTCAGGCCATCGCCCTGGGCGATGCCGATCTGGTGCTGGCTGGAGGTCAGGAAAGCATGAGCCTGGCTCCCTTTGTTGTACACAAGGCGCGTACCGGCTTGGGCCTGGGCCACGCCATGATGGACGACACCTTGTTGCGTGACGGTTTGACCGACGCTTTTCATAACTACCACATGGGGATCACGGCTGAAAACCTGGCCGAGCGCTACGGCATCACCCGCGAACAACAAGATGCTTTTGCGGTGGAGTCCCAGCGTAAAGCCGTAGCCGCGATGGAAGCCGGACGCTTCAAGGACGAAATTACCCCCATCGACGTACCTCAGCGTAAAGGCGACCCTGTGCGCGTTGAGGCCGACGAACAGCCGCGTGCCCAAACCACGCTGGAGTCCTTGGCCAAGCTGCGTCCTGCCTTCAAGAAAGACGGCACGGTTACCGCCGGGAACGCGTCCACCATCAATGACGGTGCAGCCGTACTTTTGCTGGCCAGCGCAGAGAAAGCCAAGGAATTGGGCCTGCCCGTTCTGGCCTGGATTCGTGGCTGGGCCAGCACGGGCGTAGATCCGGCCATCATGGGTATTGGCCCGGTATCGGCCAGCCGCAAGGTCTTGAAGAAGGTGGGTTGGGAACTGGATCAACTGGACCTGATCGAAGCCAACGAAGCCTTTGCCGCTCAATCGCTGGCGGTGGCCAAAGACTTGCAGTGGGATATGGACAAGGTCAACGTCAATGGCGGTGCCATCGCTTTGGGTCACCCCATTGGTGCTTCCGGCGCGCGCGTGCTGGTGACCTTGGTTCATGAAATGCGTCGCCGTGGTGCCCGGAAAGGTCTGGCCACCTTGTGCATTGGCGGTGGTCAAGGCGTAGCGATTGCTATTGAGGCCGCTTGAACAGATAGCTGATGGAAGGGAGAAGATGATGACAGATAAGTCTCGTGACGACAGCACGGCCTGGTCCTCCTGGATGATGAATCCCTGGAACCTGGGTCAGACCGTCTCCTCGTACCTGGTGGACGCCTGGCAGCGCGCCATTCTGTATGCCGATATCGAGCGTCAGGTCGGGGATCAGTACCAGGCCCAACGCAAGGTTGAGGTGCCCAATGTGCTGAACTTTCCGGCTGAACTGGTCATGTCGGGCCTGAGTCTTCCCCGACCCGTTAACTATCTGATGGTGCGCATTCTGGCACCGGAAGATCAGCCTACCGATCCCAGCAAACGTCCTTTCCTGGTGGTGGACCCCAGGGCAGGGCACGGGCCGGGGATCGGTGGCTTCAAGTCCGACAGTGAAATCGGTGCTGCGCTGCAAGCCGGGCACCCTTGTTACTTTGTTGGTTTTTTACCGGACCCTGTTCCCAGCCAGACCGTCGAGGATGTGATGCGTGCCCATGCTGCCTTTGTTAGCAAGGCGGCAGAGCTGCATCCGGAAAGTCAGGGCAAGCCGGTGGTGATCGGCAATTGTCAGGCGGGCTGGCAGGTCATGATGGCCGCCGCCGTCTGGCCGGAGCTGTTTGGCCCCTTGATTCTGGCCGGTGCGCCCGTCTCCTATTGGGCCGGTCGCAACCCCATGCGTTATGCCGGTGGTCTGCTGGGCGGTAGCTGGCTGACCGCCATGACCAGTGACCTGGGCAATGGCCGTTTTGATGGTGCGTGGCTGGTCAAGAATTTCGAGAACCTGGACCCGGCCAATACCTTGTGGTCCAAGCAGTACAACGTGTACGCCAAGGCCGACACCGAGGCCGAGCGCTATATCGGTTTCGAGAAGTACTGGGGCGGTTATGTCTTTCTGAATGATGTGGAAATGCAGTACATCGTGGACAACCTGTTCATTGGCAACAAGCTGTCTACAGCCCAGTTATTGACGTCGGATGGCATCCGTATCGACCTGCGCAATATTCGCTCGCCCATTGTGGTGTTCAGTTCCTTTGGCGACAACATCACGCCGCCTGCACAGGCCCTGGGCTGGATTACTGACTTGTATCTGGACGACGATGATGTACGCAGTCACGACCAGACCATTGTGTTCACGACCCATGATCGTATCGGGCACCTGGGTATTTTTGTGTCGGGCAGTGTGGGCAGTAAAGAGCACCGCAAATTTGCCAGCACGATTGATCAAATTGACCTGTTGCCCGCCGGAATTTATCGGGCCACTGTCGAGGAAACGCCCGACGACGACACCTTATTGAATGACCCCTATCTGATGTCGGTGCGTCAAAGCAGCCTGGCTGAAATTGCGGAGATTGTGCAGCCTGATCCCGAATCTGATCGCCGCTTTGCTGCCGCTGCCCGTCTGTCGGAAATCAATCTGGCTTTTTACAAGAGCACCTTGCAGCCTTGGGTAAAAGCTTTGACTACGCCTTATACCGCCGCGTTGCTGGAAGCATTGCATCCCATGCGCTTGTCTTACGAGTCCTGGACCAGCGCCCATCCCTGGGCCGCAACGATCCACCAATGGGCCGAGAATATCGCACAGCAGCGTCAGACTGTGGATGAGGATAATCCTTTCCTGGAGGCGCAGGAGAATTTCTCCCAGGCCATGGAACGGGTCTTGAATAATTATCGTGACCGCCGCGACAGCATCTATCAGATCTGGTTCGACACCGTCTATGGCTCTCCTTTGCTGATGGCCCTGGCCGGTCATGCACCGGGCGATTCCATCCCGGCGCGTCCCCATCCTGGTAGTTCGCCCGAGCATCTGGCCTTTGTACGCCAGCAAATGCACAGATTGGATGGCTTGTTGAACGAAGGCGGTTTGCTGGAAGCAGCACTGCGTGGTTTGTTCCATATAGCCAAGCAGCGCAACAGCGTGGACGAGCGTTATCACCATGCCGCCATGCGTTTGCGCGAGCAATACGACACGGGCAATTTTGATATTGAAAAAATGCGTGCTGCGATTCGCGAGCAGGCCCTGGTGCTGGCGCACCACGGTCATAAGGCCGTGGAAGCGATTCCCCATTTGCTTAGCAAGCAGACGCCCGAGGAAATTCGTCTGGTGGCATCCCTGATCAAGCAATTGATCAGCGCCATCGACGAACAAGACCCTGCCTCCGAGGCGGTAACTCAAGCTTCCCAAGAAGTTCTTGGCTTGTTCGAGTCGGCCGCCAAACAGCAGGAGCAGGGCGAGAAATCGAGCAGTGCAGGCACCAAGCCCGTCGCCAAAACAGCAAGCAAGGTCACAACGAAAGCAGCTGTTAAAACGACGCCTGCAGTGGCCAAGAAGTCGGCTGTTCCTGCGTCAGTAAAGCCAACGGCGGCCCAGCCAGTACAGAAAACGGTCGTGAAATCGACTGGTACATCGTCACCAGCTACGACCGCTAAAACAGCGGCAACAGCACCAGTGAAAGCAGCCGCCAAGCCCGCAGCTGACAAGCCTGTTGCTCGCTCCATGGGTGATACCAAGGTTGGCGCCACGACAAAAGCAGAGGGTAATACAGCGGCCAAACCCCAGGCCAAATCGGCGGAGCCCAGCAAGGAAACGGGTAAAGCGACCCGCGTTGCTGGGACTCCAGCCTCCGCCGTTTCAAGCTCGGCAGCTCCTGCTACAAGCAAATCGCCAGTATCTAAACCTGCCATGAGCCCATCGCCAGCATCCGGACAGAGCAAGGCTGTAGCTCAGCCTGCCAGCACGGGCGCTCCGTCCAGGACTCGTCAGCGCAAATCCTGAGATTTGGCGTGAATGAATTTTTGAAGGAGTTTTGAGTATGAAGTATTCATTTTCCGGCCACTCTGTTCTGGTAACGGGTGCAGCCTCCGGCATTGGTGCCGCCACGGCCCGCATGCTGGCGGCCAATGGTTTGTCGGTCGTGGTGTCCGACGTACAGGCTGATGCCGTGCAGGCCGTGGTCAAGGAAATTGAGCAGGCCGGTGGCAAGGCCGTGGGCAATGTGGCCGATGTCACCCAGCCTGATCAAGTAAAGGCGGCTGTTGATTGCGCCATTGAGCATTTCGGGGCCTTGCACTTTGCCGTCAATAACGCCGGTGTGGGCGGGGATTCCGGCCCGGCTGGCGAAATGGACCTGGATGGCTGGCGTCGCCTGATCGACATTAATCTGAACGGCGTAGCCTATGGCCTGCGCTATCAGATCCCCGCCATTTTGGCGGCAGGGGGCGGCGCCATTGTGAATATGTCTTCCATCATGGGCCTGGTTGCCAATCCGACATTGCCCGGCTACAACGCGGCCAAGCATGGAGTCGTCGGCCTGAGCCGTTCTGCGGCTTTGGAGTATTCCTCCAAAGGCATACGCATCAATACCATCCACCCCGGTTATGTGGATACCCCCATTCTGTCGGGCTTTGATGAGGCCGCGCGCGCTGCTTTGGTGGCCCAGCACCCGATTGGTCGTTTGGGCCATGCGGATGAAATCGCCCATGCCATTGCTTTCCTGCTTTCGGATGGTGCCAGCTTCATGACGGGTGCTTGCATGGTGGCCGATGGGGGCTACACCTCTATTTGAGTTGGGGGATCACGTCGCTGCGAGAACAAAATCAGTATTTCAATCCAAAATTAGCCAGCGAAAATCCGGGCCCCACTTTTACTGGGGCCTATTTTTAAGGAGTTCCACAATGAAGTACTCATTCTCTGGTCACTCTGCTTTGGTGACGGGGGCAACGTCAGGTATTGGCGCTGCAACCGCACGTGTGCTGGCTGCGAATGGTTTGTCTGTGGTGGTGTCCGGTAGAAATCGTAGTGCCCTGGAGGAGGTGGTCAAGGAGATCGAACAAGCGGGTGGCAAGGCGGTAGCCCAAGTAGCCGATGTGACCAAGCACGAGCAAGTGAAAGCCTTGGTGGATTGTGCCATTGAGCATTTCGGCGCTTTGCACTTTGCTGTCAATAATGCAGGCATTCTGGGCGGCTCCAAGCCGGTTGGGGAGATGGATCTGGATGATTGGCATCGCCTGATCGATACCAATCTGAATGGCGTAGCCTATGGCTTGCGCTATCAGATTCCGGCTATTTTGGCAGCGGGTGGTGGGGCGATTGTGAATATGTCGTCCATCATGGGCCTGGTGTCCAATGCCCGTTTGCCCGGCTATAACGCGGCTAAACATGGGGTAGTGGGGTTGAGCCGAGCCGCTGCGCTGGAATACTCCTCCAAAGGCATACGCATCAATACGATCCATCCCGGCTATGTGGATACGCCGATTCTGTCGGAATACGACGAGGCGGCGCGGGCTGATCTGGTGACTCAGCATCCTATTGGACGTTTGGGCCATTCTGACGAAATTGCCCATGCTATTGCCTTCCTGCTGTCGCAGGGGGCCAGCTTCATGACGGGAGCATGTCTGGTGGCCGACGGGGGCTATACCGCTCGTTAAGTGACAGGTTTGGCGGCTCTTTTTTGTGTTGGAGCCGCCATCCTGTGCTCAAAATATACTGATACTCGATACTCGATACTCGATACTCGATACTCGATACTCGATACTCGATACTCGATACTCGATACTCGATACCCGGTACTCGATACCCGGTACCTGCTCCTTGGTCCTTGATGTAAAAAGGGTCGGTACCGCTACTCCAGCCTTATTTCACGCCAATAATCTTGATCGTGGTGATTGATACCGAGCCGGGCGGCACGCCTGTGTCGGCATGAGCTTCGGTGATAGGAATGTGGATTCTTGCAGAACCACCAATACCCAGCTGTTTGACGATATCTTGGAAAAGTGGCGGTAGATCCCTGGTCAGGCTGGTTTTGCTTTCCCTGGCCGCCAACACTTCACCCGTTCCTAGTTCTTCATCCAGCTCAAACAAGATATCGCTGCTAGCGGTGACCATGGGAGCCTTCCCCTTGCTCAAGATTTTGTAGACCACACCATCAGGCATTGTGACTGCTCCTTTTTCTGCCCCAGCCGCAGCAAGAACAGACTTGGCTTGCTTTTCGTTCTTGGACAGCATGGCTTGTTCCAATAACTTGTCTACGTTGGCCAGCTCCACAGAAATGATGCTGGAGGACAGTTGCAGGCGCTGGTCTATCTTGTCGCTGAAGCCTTGGGAGAAGGCTTGCAAGTCCAGTTTTTTGCCGATGGAGGCCAGCTTTTGCGTCTCGTGAGGCGCACTGTCCGCATACCAGGCACCGATGGCATAGCTAAGACGGATATCCGGCGAGGCAGCATCATTTACGATCATGCGCCTGGGCGTCCCGGCAGTGTCGGCCTTGCTGGCAGTAAGAGCCTGCGCGACCAATCGGTGCTGCAAATCCTGTTTCGCTTCTTTCAGACCATCAATTTCTTTCTTGAGTGTGGCGATTTCAGCCGCATTCGCGGCAAGCCGGTTGTTTTGTGACTGGCCATTGGACAGCTCCAAGCTTCGATCTCTTTGCAGGCTTTCCAGTTCTGAAGCCAAAGCATGCTTTTGGTTCAGCTCCTCTTCCAGACGCTGACTTAATTCCTTGATCCGCGCTTGATTCTGCTCCTGATCGATAGCAATGGGCGCCAGGACCACAGAGCCGTCCGGCTCTGCCTGTAACTGCTGTAATTGCTGTTGTAGCTGGCTGTTCAGGTTTTCAGTATCCGACAGGCGCTGCTGCAAGGCGATCAACTGAGTGTTGGCTTGATGCAGTTCGTTCCGGAGCAAGGTGTGGCTTTTGTCCTCATCAGAATCGATAGCGAAAGAGGGGGCTGTGTTTAGTTGTATGGGATTTGGGGTGGGTTGGGGGCGCGCAAGACCATCGCCAATGATGTTTTCCTGGGCCAGACGGTCCAGTAGTCCTGTTCCAACTGAGTGAGAGGCTTCATAGAAAATCAGCAAGGTGCAGCACAGGGCGGCGTTGAAGTACTTTTTCATAGCTTGTTCAGGGATTGAACGCGATCGACCATATTGGTATAGACGGCGTTATTGATCCGGATGCAAACCAGGGAAAGCATTTTGTTGACTTCGGTCAGCATGATTTCAGACGCATTTTCATCAATCAGGGATTCATTGGCTTTGTAAATGCCAAAGTTTTCATCAATGGTCTGCATCTGCTGTCGATATTTTTCATAGGAAACGGGGTCCAGCTCTTTCAGCGCGGCGAACTCTTGAAAGCACTTGTCTTCCTTGCTGGACACGGTGGATTCCTGGGCGGGCCGAATCGAGGGGGGAGTTTGGCAAGCGGAAAGAAAAAAGGCGACCAGAATGGCCGCGCCGGAAACAGCGAATCGCATAAACACCTCGAGACGTTCGACTATCTTTATTCAGGTTCTTTTATAGGGGACGAGCATTGGGTTCGAGCGTTGCAGCCAGGTTCGGCAATGCAGGCCTGTGTTGCCTGTGTTGGACGGTGAGGTCACTCAATGTGATTGCACTGCCTGAGTCTGTGCTGCACTGAAATTGGACCATGTGGATGCGGGCAAAAAATTAAGAACTATCTGATTTTCACGGCTTGCCTGACTGTTGGGGCGGGATGTAGATCAGCGACAGAAGCAGCAGCAACAGGCAGATGGAGGCAGACAGAGTATTGGTGCCGCTCCAGCCTGCAAAGCTGAACAGAAAAGCGGGGGCAAAGGCACCCAGTGTGGCGCAGATGGAAACGCCCAGATCATTCAGGCCCTGTACTTCCAAAGCCTGCGGTTTGTCTTCCAGGCTGTTGCTCAGCAAGGCACTGCCGCCCACATAAGTGAAGTTCCAGCCTAATCCCAAAATCAGTAAAGACAGGCTAAGTGCTGTATAGCCGTGGGCCACGATATTGATCAGACTGCTAAGCAGCAAAAGTACGATGCCGCTGATGGCAATGGTTTTCAGACCAAACCTTTGGATCAGAATGCCGGTGAAAAAAGAGGGGGCAAACATGGCCAGAACGTGCCATTGAATGGCGGTACTGATGTCGGAGAAATGCACATGAAGGTGGGACATATGCATGGATGCCTGAATCATCAGCAGATTCATGATGCCGTAGCCTATGGCCGCAATGCAGATAGCAATGGCCAGAGTCTTGTTGTGCAGCACCAGCCCAAGTGTCTGGCCACGACTGGTTTTTTTGAGTGTGGTGCTCTGGACCGGCTTCACTTCCTTGATCAATAGATTCAGGAGTAGCGACACCCCAGCCAGTACGGTGAAGGCAGCATAGCAGGCGGCAAATTCCTGTCCGAAGCTGCTGGTTTTCAAACCCCGTATCAGCATCGGGCCAGACACGGCGGCAATCACCCCGCCAGCCACAACTAATGAAATGGCTCGTGGTTTCAAGGTGCTGTTCAGTCCGTCCGTGGCCGCAAAGCGATTGAAGTTGGCAAAGGCAATATAGGTTCCCAGCAGAGCGTGTGAGGCTACCAGCCAGGAAAACTGCTTCATTTCGATCGCCCAATAGCCCACCACCCCCGATGCAGCCAAAGGCAGACTTGCCAGCAGAAAGGATTTCTTACGACCTATGGCAGCCATCAATCTGGAGGCGGGCAGGGTAAAGAGCATCACGAACAGGAACTGAAAACCGTAGGGCACGGTGGATAACCAGGGCTCGGGAGCCAAACTGCCACCTACCAAAGCAGCCATGGTGACAGACATGACGGCAGTGGTCAGGTTGATGGATTGGGCCAGGAAGTAAAGGTAGGTTCTGTAAGGAAGGTGGGTGGCAGTCATGGTGCTACGTGGTGAGGGATATTGAGGCTGATCGTGCAGTCAGGAACAGCGGAAGTGTGATGCAACGCGTTCTGTATGTGCAGGAGAAAATGCTGGTCACGCCTGCACATGCTGGTGGGGATTTTGGCCTTGTCGGGGGCCCCTGTCTCGAACAGTCGGTGTACTATCCTGAAAACTGTTAGCTAATTTTTTCTAACGGTGTTTGGGGAGCAGGCAGGTATGGATTTTCACGAGCGTTTGAAGGACGCCATCCTCCAGGGCGAGTGGGCGGTAGGGCAGCAGTTACCTTCTATTCGCAAGATGATGGCAAGGGAGGGTTTGAGCCATCACACAGTCGTCAGTGCGTACACCCGTCTGGTGGGCGAGGGCATGCTGGAGGCCTTGCAAGGGCGCGGTTATTTTGTGGCCCGTTGGTCCGGTTTGAACGAGGACCTGCCCATCCTGCCTTCCGAGGCGTCGATGGACCCCTTGTTTAAGCTGCTGCAGGCCAAACCTGAACAGTGCAAGCTGGGCTGTGGCTGGTTGCCTTTGCCTTGGCGGGATACGGATGCGCTGGCCAAGGCCATACGCAAGACGGCACGCTCTGGACGTAGCGGTCTGGTGGAGTATGGCGATATTCATGGTTATTTGCCGCTACGCAAGCAGTTGTCCTTGTTGCTGCGTCAATCGACCTTGATTCAGGTTTCCCCTCAGCAGATTTTGACGACCCTGGGGGCGACGCAAGCCTTGGATCTGATCTCGCGCACGGTAATTCGTGTCGGGGATCATGTTCTGGTGGATGAGCCTTGCAGCAGCAATTTGATCAAGCTGATTCGTTTGTGTGGTGGGATACCTGTGGGGGTGCCTCGTCTGGCGGAGGGACCGGATGTAGTGGCGCTGGATCGTATTTTGCAGGCTCACAAAGTGCGGGCGTTTTTCTGCAATAGCACTTTTCATAATCCAACTGGCGCGGGCTTAAGTCCCAAGGTGGCTTTTGAAGTGGTAAAACGCGCAGCCGAACACGATTTTCTGATTGTGGAAGATGATGTGTATGGGGATTTCTTCCCCGGTGTGCGTCAGACCTTTGCTGGACTGGGGGATTTTGAGCATGTGGTTTATATAGGCAGTTTCTCCAAGTCGCTGTCGGCTTCTTTGCGGATCGGGTATCTGGCTTGCGGGCCGAAGTTGATGGAGTCCTTGCTGCGTCTGAAATTGCTGACCAGTGTGGCTGTACCGGGGTTTTGCGAGCGTTTTGTGAATACGATTCTGGCCGATGGTACCTATGCCAAGCACACGCAGGTGATTCAGCGCCAGTTGATGACGCACCAGCAAATTGCGCAAAAGGTGCTGAAGGAATATGGCTGGGAGTTTGAGGTGCAGGCGCAAGGTGGGATGTTCTTGTGGATTCGGCATCCGGATCTGCCGGATTTGGCGGACTTGATTCAACGGCTGGAGAGCAAAGGGGTTTTGCTGATGCCGGGAAGTGCGTTTGCCGTCAGCAAGGAGTTCAAGGACAGGACGCGATTGAATGTGGCGCATCTGATGCCTGAGGTGTTTGATTGTCTGGATGTAGGTGGGGGAGCTTGATTCTTGGCCAGTGTCTGGTTTTTTTTGCCAAGACGCCCCTCAAGCCCGCCGTCCGGCCAATCGGCTGAGCCCTTGCCGGTGCTGCGCACCGGTGCCCTTGGCGTACCATTGCTCCGGGCGCGCCCTTAACTCCGGGGGTGACTGGTCCCCCGGACCAGTCACAAGCGCCCCCGTCAAACAGAAGGGCGCTTGTATCCCTGCGCAGTGGTTCGCCGGCGGCAAGGACTCTGACCCGCCGATTGGCCTGGGCTCCGGCTTGAGGGGCTTGGAGAACAAATAAAGAACAAGCCAGAATCCCAAACTGGGTTCTGGCTTGTTGGTGTAAAAAAACTGGCCCCGTTTGCCTATGCATACAGGTGGGGCCGGGGTCGGCTTAAGGCTTCAGAACGGGTTGGTGTCCTGCCAGGGGTTTCATCGATTCCACGGCGTAGGCTACGTTCAGGATGCGTGCTTCTTCAAAGGCAGGGCCGATGATTTGCAGGCCTACGGGCATGCCGTTGGAGATGCCGGCGGGCACCGTGACGGCCGGCAGACCAGTCAGGTTGCTGGGGCCGGTAAAGCGGATGCCTTCATCGATGAAGTCCAGCGTTTTTCCGTTGATGTTGACGGTATCCACGCCAATGTCCGGTACCTGGCAAGGCAGGGTGGGGGCGATGATGACGTCTACGTCGCTGAAGGTGCCGGTAAATTGCTGTTTCAGGGCGCGGCGTACTTGCTGGGCTTGCAGGTAGTCGATGCCGCTGAACAGTTCGCCCAGTTCAAACAGGAAGCGAATGTCACCGCCAAAGTCTTCTGGGCGTTTGATCAGGTCCTGGTGGTGGATGGTCGCCGCCTCGGTCAGGCTGACGGCCAACTCGGCCCATTCGGAGTAGCGCAGGGCAGGCACTTTCAGGGGGAAGACTTTGGCGCCCTGTTTTTCCAGGTCGGCCAAGCGGTCGCGAATGACTTTTTCAATTCCCGAGTCGACGTTCTTGAAGAAGTAGTCTTCGATGATGCCGATGCGCAGACCTTTGACGTTGCCGTTCAGGGCGCTCAGGTAGGAGCCGACAGGGACATTGGCGCAGGTCGGGTCGCGGGGATCAAAACCGGCAATCACTTCCAGCATCGCGGCAGCGTCCGCTACGGTTTTGGACATGGGGCCAACGTGGTCCAGGGTCCAGGCCAGTGGGTAGACGCCAAATTTACTGACGCGTCCGTGCGTGGGTTTCAGGCCCACAATCCCGCAAGCGGCCGACGGGATGCGAATGGAGCCGGCTGTGTCAGTACCCAACGTGTTGTAGGAACTGTGGGAGGCAACGGCGGCGCCGGAGCCACCGCTGGAACCGCCGGGGACGCGATCAGGGTTCCAGGGGTTATGCACGGCACCAAAGTGGGGGTTGTTGTTGTCGATACCCCAGGCATATTCGTGCATGTTCAGCTTGCCGGTGAAGATTACCCCGGCATCGCGCAGCTTGGTGGCAACGGTGGCGTCGTCCTTGGAGACAAAGTCCTTGTGAATCTTGGAGGCCATGGTGGTGACCTCATTCGCAAAGTAGATATTGTCTTTCAGCGCCAGGGGCACACCATGGAACACGCCCTTGTACTTGCCGGCCATGATGTCCTGTTCGGCTTGCTTGGCACTTTTTCTGGCCTGCTCGGCGGTGACGGAAATGTAGGCGTTGGTCTGTGGGTTCGACTTGTCGATGTAGGCCAGTAGGTTGTCAGTCACTTCGACAGGAGAAACAGCCTTGTTGCGCAGTTTGTCCGCCAGTTCAATGACGCTTAGCTCAAGCAATTCCTTATTCATGGTGATCCCCTCCGGCCAGGTGTTTGATAGCAAGGTCGGCATCGTCAATGGCAATACCTTCCAGATTGCCTTTCATGGCTTGAATCTCGCGCCATTTGGTCTCCAGCTTGGCCAGATGTTCGGGACTGGGGTGTATTCCTTTTGCAGCCAGGGTGTCTTTGACACTTACAGTCATTTGTCCTCTCCTTATCGTTTTCAAAACCGTGCATGCGCCAATGACGCGCACAAAAAAAGCCCCACCCCTGGTGACAGGGAGTGAGGCTTTATTGCCTGCATGTCGCTGGCAACGTTGGCAGCGCATGCATGTGTTTTGGCAGACTCAGATGTCTGCTTATTTAATCTACAAAATTCGTTGCCCGAAAAATACTAGGGTTTTCCTGCGGGGAGCTGACACCGTGCTGTGCCCTGGTCTTACGTTTATGCAGGCCTGAAAAGATGACCCTTAAACCAAGCTAAAGCTTCTTTGCTCGTGGAGCTTGTGAGCAACACTTTTCCTTTCAGAAAGTGCTTATAGGAATAGTCTGATTCGTTTTCTTTATAAAGTCTGCTGAAATTAATAAGCACTAAATAAAAGGAAAAGTAATGGAAATAAGAATTAATAAAAATATGGAAATATGGTCTCTATTTTATGTTGCGTATTTCTTGTTGTTTTAAGTTCGGAGGCCAAAGCACAAGGGACAGATAAGTGCTCGCAGAATCCTGCGTCACCTCCCTATTACTGGAAAGTGATTCCATCCGGCAATGAATTCTATGATGGCCAGGTTATTGCGACTGCATCAGTAAATGCATCTTTTTATTATGATGCGTCGGAGCCTACGGCCTATCTGGAGGGGGGAGGCAGGGGGGTACCGTACAGCCGTTTCGACGCTATCCCTATGCCGCAGACACCGGGTGTTGGTGCACGGATCACCTGGGCAGAGCATTGGGTCCATGGTGCTTACTCGTTCCAGCTTAAACAACAAAAACCGAAGGTAACGCGCCTGTCTGGTCCATATTGGTTTAACTTGCTATCGGGTTCTGCCCCTGGCTGGTTTGCCATGATTTATTATTTTGATTATGAAATTGTGGTAATAGATGCTAGTAAATATAAAGGTGGAAAACCGATTTTTACACAAGAAGCAAATGTTACCGCGACGGCGTATTCCAACCATAAAAATGGTGGCCTACGGGAATGTATTAATGGCACTTTTAATTTATTGGCTCCTTTAGTAAAAGACACCGCCGTTCCGGAGTTACCTAAACCTCCCGTTCCAACGTGTGCCTCTGCCACCGGTGACGGTCGCACAAGTGGCTCCTTATGGCAGCCATCGCAGCCAGGCAGTGACCGGCGAGTACCGTTTTGATCTAGTGAGCAGGCAATGTCCGTTGGGCACAAAAATCAGTGCTTACTTCACGGATACGCGCGCTCCGGCCGCTGACAACAACTATGTGAAGTCCTCGCATCCTTCGGTAGGCGTGCGTCTGTATCACTGCGACAGTGCCGATCCGATCAAGCTGGGGCCTGCACCCGGGGGCTCTACCATGCCATCGCGGCTGGCGGTGGTGGAAGGGCCTTCGACCAGCTCCATGAGTGATATGCACATGCCCATGACGGCTCAGTATGTGGCGATGCCTGAGGTAGACCTGACAAGTATCACGCCCGGCAGCTTGCAGGCCGAAGCCGTAGTGACATTTATGTACGACTAGGACTGGCTGGAGGACAGCTTGCCGCCTGTGCATAGATCGTGTTTTTCTGAGATCAGACTGTTTTCAGACTATTCCTAAGCCGGGAAGCAGCACGGAATTTTACGATTGGATTCATCGATGATGACTTGGAGACCGTGTTCTGGTCTGCCACGCCTGCTTCTTGTCTGCCGGGATCTTTCATGTTTGCTCCTTCTGCTTTTCAACTACCGTCCGGAAGTCTGCCGTTTCGCTCGACAGCAAGTCCTGCGCATCCAGGTCGGCGGCGCAGTGTCAGTGCGGCATTGTGGGTCCCTGAAGCGATGGCATTGGCGCGTGCTCCAAAGAGTCAGGCCGAAATGGGCGGTGTCATGATCAGCCGTCAGGTACTGCTGGATGCCCTGCAGAAAGATCAGATTCAGGCCTGGCTGCAGCCTAAGGTTTCAGTGCAGTCGCAGCAGTTAGTGGCCTTGGAGGCTTTGGCTCGCTGGCGTCATCCGCAATGGGGTGTGTTGTCTCCGAATGTGTTTTTGCCCTGGTTTGGCAAGCATGGTCTGGAGGAAGCCTTGTTGATGCACATGCTGCAGGAGGTGCTGGGCTTGCAGGCCTATTGGCGCCGGCAGGATATGGTGATGCCGGTTGCGATTAACTTGCCCACTCATTTGCTTGATGACGCCAGTTTGCCCGATCGCCTGTTGGCTTGTGTGCAGGCCAAGCAAGGGCGTGCCAGCGATATCAGTTTTGAGCTGTTGGAGACCTCGGATACCCAAACCCCCTGTGCCTTGTTTATGGGGGCCTGTCGTCTGGTGTCGATGGGGTTTGGGCTTGCCCAGGATGATGCAGGCGTGGCTTACAGTTCGATGGAGCGCCTGGCAGCTGCGCCTTTCTCGGAGCTGAAGCTGGACCGGCATTTTGTGCACGGCTTGTCAGAGGATCGGGAACAGGCAGCCCAGGTGCAGAGCTGGATTGGGGCAGCCAAGCAACGAGGTTTACGCGTGACGGCAGAAGGTGTGGAAATGCAGTCTGATTTGGACGTGTTGCGACAAATGGGCTGTGATTATGCCCAAGGCTATTTATTCGCTAAACCCACACCCGCCTTTGAGCTGGATATGTGGATGCGTCAGCGTTGGGTGACATGAATCAGGCATGCACGGCCCTGCCTTGTGCGTATTCAGGAGAACAGGTTGTTCCGGGTACAGAACGCAATCAGGTCCTGGTTGTTATGCACGTTCAGTTTGCGCATGGCCGATGCTTTTTGGGCGCTGATAGTCTTGATGCTGCGGTTTAATTGTTCAGCAATGGCGCTGATGGAGTCTCCCATGGCAAACAGGCGCAGGACTTCAAATTCCCGGGGGCTCAGGGACTCCAGGCGTTCCTGTACCGAGCTGGTCAGCACGTCTTTGGGCGTATCTTGCTTGAAATTGGCCGGGTAGTACTTCACGCCCTGGCGCAACAAGTGCAGGGCGACCAGGACTTCAGAGAGCTCGTCCTGTTTGAGGACAACTCCTTGTACGCCAGCATCGTACAAAGAAGAAATAATCATGGGGTTGGACACCATGGTCAGCACAATCAGTTTGACGTCGGGAAAGTGGCGCCGTAGATAAGAAATGAAGCGCATCCCGTCGCCATACTGCTCATCGCCGGGCATGGAGTAGTCGGTAATGATGGTATCGGGCTGGTTTTTCTGCAGGTGCTCGACCAGCTCCGAGGGGCTGGCAGCTACGGCCTCAACGCTCAGGTTGATATCGCGGCCCAGCAGCTCGCGTATCCCCATCAAAATCAATGGGTGATCGTCTGCAATGATGACGCGCAGTTTCTGAATGGCGGGCATTCGGGTTTCCTTGCCTGTTTTGCTAGACTTGTTCAATCAGCTCGCGTAGTGCCTGGCACACGGCAGCGGCTGTATGAACTTGTGTTTCAGTTTGTTGAGTATTTTGCCTGAAATTCTGTTCCAGTTCTTTCACTCTGTCCGCGATCTCATGCAGACCCATTACCACCAGAGCTCCAGCCATGCGATGCAGGACGGCCTGGCTTTGCGCCGCGTTTTGCTCTTGCAGGGCTTGTTCCAGAGTCTGTAAATCCTTGCTCATGGTGCTGCAGAAAATCTCCCGATAGCGTTTGGGCACAGGTGAGGTAGCTAACGATTCCAGCAGACTGCTCAGGGTGGTTAGATTCATGGGCTTGACCAGGCATGCGTTCATGCCGCTTTGCGTACAGCGCTGGGCTTCGTCGCGCATGGCGTTGGCGGTAATGCCAATGATGGGTGCGTTCATGCCTTGTGCACGCAGATGGCGTGCCAACTCGTAGCCCGTCATATTGGGCATATTGACGTCTGTCAGCAGCAAATCATGGTTGTTGTCATCCCACAGACTCAAGGCCTCTTCGCCATCTTGAGCCAGGGTTACCTGATATCCCAAACGCTCCAGCTGTTCACGCAAGGTCGCCTGATTGAGCGGGTTGTCTTCAGCGACCAACACATGCAGGCCAGGGCGGCTGGGGGGCTTGATCGCTGTTTTGGCGGGTGGCGTGGACCCCAGGATTTGTGACGGCGTGGCATGTTGTTGTGCCTGCCAGCGCTCCAGAGAACGAGCGATGCTTTCGGGACTGGTGCCATCCGCCTCGGGCAAGGTACTACTGCCATCGCGTGCCGAGACACTGAGGTAGGGGCCGAGCCAATGAGGTACCGGCTGGCTGCCGGGCATCATCACATCCAGCAATATCTCTTCGGCCTGGCCTGTCAGGGAGTCGCTGGGCAGCAGCGTTTGTGCCTGAGCATTCCAGCGGATCAGCCAACTGCAGATCGACTCGGACAATTCGGCATGGGGTGTTCGCACATGCAGCTTCATGCCATTCAGATTCGGGGCAGGGAGGGCTCCGGCCTCTGTGGGCCCTATGTCCAGGTTTAGCGTAAAGGAGAAACTGCTGCCCAAGCCTGGCTCGCTGGTGAGTTGAATCTGACTGTTCATCAGTTCGGCCAGACGGGCACAGATGGACAGCCCCAGGCCTGCTCCGCGTATGGTGTGCTCGCCCGCGTGGGCGACGTAGAAGGGGGTAAATAGCTTGTCCTGTCGTTCGTGCTCGATGCCCACGCCACTATCAGCTACCTGAAACAATACTTGCGCTTTGCCCTGGACAACCTGCTCAAGACGTAGCCGCACAATAATGTGGCCAGCCTGGGTGAACTTGACGGCATTGCTGATCAGATTGCTCAGTATCTGGCGTATGTGCAACGGATCGCCCAGGACGCACCGGGGCACATCCGGGTCTACATGGCAAAACAGCAGCAGATTTTTTTGCTGCGCCATGGCGGTATAAGTGGCGGTGCAATCCTGGACCAGAGCAACCGGGTCCAGGGGGACAGACTGTACATGTGTCTGGCCCGCTTCAATCCGGCTGATATCCAGAATGTCGCTGATGATTTGCAACAACTGGCGCGAGGCCCCTTGAATTCGGTCCACTTGTTGATGTTGCTGGCTATTCAGCTCCGTCATGGACAGCAATTCCAAAGAGCCCAAAACCCCATACAGGGGAGTGCGGATTTCATGGCTCATGGTGGCCAGAAAAGCAGACTTGGCGGTACTGGCTTCATCGGCGGCGGCGCGAGCGCGCTCCAGTTCGCGCTGGATTTCTTCTTGTGCCGTCAGGTCCATCAATACACACAGCAACACATCCTGCTCGTGATAGCGGCTGGGTGCGCAGGCCAAATGCAGGCTGCGGCCATCTGCCAAATCTACTTTGCCCTCGGTCGCTTGCGGTCCTTCTTGCTGCAGCTCGTCCAGGGCTAAGGCCAGAGGAGCTTTCTCAGGCAAATTATCTCCGGCATCCAGTCCCAGCCATTCCAGTGCCTGGGCATTGCCAAAAATAATCTGCCGCTTTTCTTTGCTGATGACGCACAGGGCTACCGGCGAGGTATCGATGATGCTGCGGTTAAAGTCCCGGCTTTCCAGCAGCGCTCGTTGGGCCTGGCGAGCTGGTTCCACTACGCGGCGTCCGTACCAGCGCGCATAGGCCACGCCGCCAAGCAAACTCAACAATAAGAATGCCACGGTGCCCAAGGGCACCCAGGTGCTGTTCAGCAACTGGCTGGGGCTGATCAGGTAGCGCCCTGTCCAGGTGCCGGAAGGGTCGCGTACTTGAAAGGCCAGGCCCTGCAGGCTGATGCTGAAACCGTCGTGCTGCAAGTTCGGGGAGTCGTTTTTACCGATCAGCAAGCCCTGGTCGGCATGGTGCAGCCAGAACCGATAGCCGACAGGCGCTTCGGATTGATTGAAAAATTCACGCAACCTGCCCTTGTCAAACAGACTCATGGCCTGGAATCGGGCAGGGTCTGCACCCGGTACGGGCAGGCCGGGCAAGGCAATCGGGATGATGCCCAGCATATGCAAAGGGTGGTCGGGCAAGGAAACCCATTTCACGGGCTGCGGGCCGGGTAAGGGTGTGCTTGAGGGTTGTATATGTTCGCGTGCTTCCTTGTGCGAGGCAATGGGCAAGACCGTATCCGTGCGGGAGGACTCCAGCTCCGGAATGCTCAGGCTGTCCTCCATGTCGGGATGGAACAGGAACAAGTAGCCGGAAGGAAAATAGGATCTGGCCCAAAAGGAGGCAAAGCTGTCGGCCAGATCGGCACCCAAGGTTCCGTAGGCCTCTTTGGGGGCACGGCAATGCTGCTCGCAAATCATGGAAAAGGAGACACTGGCGGTGGGTCGCCAGATATTGACGGAGCGGCCGCTTTCTACCGGCGGCGGTTCCGGCTCTGGCCCTGCCTGCAGTTTGGCAGCATCTGCCTTGAGCTGCGCTAAAAATCGTTCCTGTTCGTGGATATAGGCCACCGTCACGGCGAAATCGGATTTCAGACGATGGCGCTCCTGGCTGAAAAAATGCTGGCCGCCTACGACCAGAGCGCCCAGCAAAACGAAGGAGACAGGAATAACGCTAAGCAATAGTCGCGTGTGTCCACGCGAGCGCCGCGTCATACGATTAAAAGGTGAGTTGGCCATGGTTCTCCGTGAGGTCGCCGTGTTGGGCAATTCCTGCCGTATCATACCGTCCCGCGCCGTGGTCACGACGCAGCAATTGCAGATGGTCGGATAGGTCTAGAGAGTCGCAGGCTGCAGGCTGTCGCGCAAGGCGGCCATGGGCAGAGGTTTGATCAGCAGGGCATCCATGCCTGCGGCGGACCATTCTTTGTCTTTGTCCAGAATGGCATTGGCGGTAATGCCAATAATGCGTCCCTGGTAGCCTTCCGCACGCAGGGCGCGGGCCAGAGAGTAGCCATCCATGCCGGGCATGAACAGGTCGGTAAACACAATATCAAAGCGATCTTTGTTGGCCAGGGTCAAGGCGGCTTCGCCACTGGCTTCCAGATGGGTGGTGCAGCCCAACAAGGTCAATTGCTCCTGAAGAATCTGCCGATTTACCGGGTTGTCGTCCACCACCAGTACACGTTGCGTGCGTAAGGATGGATTTAACGCTTCCTCGGCTGGTTGGCGGGCGCAATCCAGCGCTTGAGCCTGCTGCACCGCTTGCATGATGTGCTCCATAGCGGTCGAGGCAGTGTAGAAATGGTCCGGGTTATTGGCTTGAGTGCTCAGGGTCTGGATATTGGGTTGAACCGTCACCTGGCGGCCTGTCCACTCTGCTGTGCTGGTGGCAAAAGACGGCCAGCTATGCACCAGGACTGTACCCGGTTTGGCAGCTTGACCGGTGTAGGGCAAGGCATAGGCACCCCAATGACGGAGCCATTTGCTGACGTTGGAGACGATTTCCGGAATGTCTCCAGTAACATAGACGGGGCGGAACGCCAATTTGGACTCGGGAGTCGGAGCTGTGCCGGCCGGGGAGGCCACAGGCAGAATCACTTCGAACGTGATACTGGTGCCCAGGCCCGGTTCACTGACCACGGACAGAGTGCCGCCCATCAGGCTGGCCAGGCGCTGACAAATGGGCAAGCCCAGACCCGTGCCAGGCTGCTTGTTGGCACCACCTTCGTTAAGACTGAAATAGGGCAGGAACAGTTTGGGCAAAACCTCTGCACTGATGCCCTGTCCGGAGTCCGTAATCTGAAAACGCAAGGCCAGACGGTTACCGGGCTGGGGCTCGGTATGCAAACGAAGCACCACATGACCGGACGTGGTGAACTTGATGGCATTGCTGACCAGGTTGCTCAGAATCTGGCGAATTTTCAGAGAGTCTCCAATGATGGGGACTAAAGCCCTGACAGGGGTGATGGAATACAGCAGCAAGCCCTTGTTCTGCGCGGTGGCAGCAAATGCCGCAATAATTTCATCTACCTGCTCCTGCGCACAGAACTCACGCGGCTCCAGGCTGACATGGCCCGCTTCAATACGGGACAAGTCCAGCGACTCACCCACTACCCGGAACAGCGTTTCGGCCGAGCGGCGCAAGGTGTCCAGATAGGGCGATGGGTGCTGCTGGTTTTCGGACAGCGACAGCAGTTCCAGCGTACCCAGAATTCCGTAAAGGGGCGTGCGGATTTCATGACTCATGGTGGTCAGGAATTGAGTCTTGGCGATATTGGCATTCTCGGCCAGTTGGCGAGAGTGGCGCAGGGCCGCTTCCTCGGCTTTTTCAGTGGTGACGTCAATAATGGAGCACAGGGCAGCCCGATTGCCACGGTAGTTCAGGCTGATGGCATGCACACGCACGCTGCGGCCATCTTTCAGCGTGATGTCGGTACAGGCGCTTTGATCGTGCTCACCTGGCAAACGTGTGCGCCATTGCTCATCATCTTGCATCCAGGTGCGTGCCTGCAGGTTTTCCTGAAAAACCACCTCACCTTGGGCGTCGACCAAGGCCAGGCCGACAGGGGCCATGGCGACCAGTTTGCGATTCAATGACACGCTATCGACCAGACTTTGTTGCTGCTTGCGGGCAGGCAGCAGCAAGCGACGCCGGATCAGGCAGGCGCCGACCAGGACAACGGTGGTAAAGACCGTGAGGGTGAGCAAAGCAGTGATCAAGGCGTTGCGACCGTCGTGCAGTAACTGCCTGGTTGGCAAGGCGTAGAGCACTCGCAGCCCGCCTGTTCCAATGGATTTGCTCAGGATGATGTGTTTGGGCCAGCCTTTGCCGTCAAAACCAAAATAGTCCTGTTGAACCCAGCGCAACTCTGACGCATCGGGCGGGGAGCTGCTGTACAAGACAGCTTGCCCGCGTATATCGAACAAGATGTATTCCGTGCCGGGTGGCGGTGGCGTCAGGGTCAGGGCACGGTCGATATTGTTCAACTCAAGGCCTAACCAGGCTCCTTGGCGATCTTCCCGGTCTATCGGTGTGTAAGCCACCAGTTGAGAGAGAGTGTCATTGTCCTGATGTAACCAGAGCACAGGAACTTGACGGGCGTGGGGTTTTTTATTGATGGTGCTAAGGCGTCTGGCCAGCGTATCCACCTGTGGTTCCCAGAACAGACGCTGACCATCGCGCTCCAGACGGTAGTCCCGGGCAGGATCCAGCTCGCTGTATCGCAAGGTGCCTGTGCGATGGATGGCATTCCAATGGCGGCGTGTCAGTAAAAAGACGTAGTGATCGGCTGAGCCATTGTTCGGGGTGTCGAGCGTTTCCAGGTTTTGTCTATTGGACGAGAGCTGCACGGTGTCGGGAGAAACCGCTGCTGCGGCCACGGCGCGCAGCAGGACCTCACGCTGGTCAAAAAATAATTGGGCGTGGTCGGCAGCACCGTTCAGTTGCCGACGGTACTCGGAAATCAGGTGCGTAGCCGATGCATACAGATATGCCCCGGTGCCCAAGGAGGCACACAGGATAAGGATTAAGGACAAGGCACCCAGCAAGACGCTGGGAAAGCGAGGAACCTGCATGCAGGGCAGGTTCTCTCGCATGGGGCTGCCTCTTAGCTGAACGGGCTTCATACTGTTCCGTCCTGGCTTGCGCCTTGTTTGGCCAGATCGCCGGGCAGCATGGGATCGGGTTCACGCTTGACACAGTTCAGGCGAAGCAATTGATAGTTCAGGCTTTCGGCTTGTTCGGCCAGCTCGTAGCGGGCGCGACACAGCTGACCATTACGGCTGATATCCAGATAGCCGCGCATTTGTTCAGGGGAGACCATGGTCAGGATACGGCCACGCGGGTCGGTCATGCCCAGTTGCTGGCCGGCGGCATCCCGCACCATGGCGCCAAAGGGCAACGCTGCACCTTGCTCATCGCGCAATTCAAACTGTACGCGGTAACCGACTTCGGCCTTGAAAGTAGCCAGGGCAACCGCACCGCGGGTAGGGACGATTTGCTGCACGGCGTTGTCGAATTCGGCATTGCGCGGGGCGTTGCGTGTATCCAGGCTGACGTGGTTGCTGCGGTAGGGGGTGGCATTGGGGATGATGGCGTAGCCGTTCGAGCCGGTCTTGACACCGGCGTGGCTGGATACGCCTACCCCGGCTACAGGCGGCTCGACTTTGGCCAGCATGATGGTCTCGCCCAGCGCCTGCCCCAGGTTTACCCCACCGCTATGCGCGACAAGCGAACCATTGGCCGAGAAATTGCCGGAGCTGTGCTGACTACCATAGGAGTAGCCGGCATTCATGCGGGCAAAAGAGCTTGCTGTTCCCACGTTGACCGAGGCGCTGCTTTCACCGGTAGCACTGCGGCCACCAGCGACGGCGTAGCTGATCTCGCGCTCGGTAGGCAGCAGGCCGCTGGCACCGGCCTGGACAGCATTGCCACTATTGTCGTGGCTGACCGTGGTGAAGCTTTGCGGTGCATTTTGTCCGCTGCCCAGAGGAATGCTCAGAGTCAGCATGACCGCGTTGTCGTGCGAGCGCGAAGGACCAAAGGAAGACTGCAGGTTGCGGGTACGGGTGTACGACAGGTTGTAGTTCACCTTGCCGATATGGTTGCTGTAGCCCACCGACAAGCTGTTGGAGGAGTTGTTCTCCCAGTTCTTGTTGTAGGAAGCGCTCAGGTACAGATTGCCACCGCCTACGGGTTGGCTGATATTGGCATCGATGCGCTGGCGCGAGTCACGTTGACCGTACAGGCGCAGGTGCGCTGGTGCTTCTGTGGCGGTGACGTGATCGGACAGGGTGCGATAGCCACGGCTCAAGTCGTGACGCATATTGATGGACACGTTCGAGCCAGTAGCCTCGATGAACTTGTTGTAACGCAGGTTCATGCTGGTGCCCTGGGATTGCTGGCCCTGGACACGACTGGTGGAGCGGGTCGCATCCAGCGAGACCGCACCCAACTGGGTGTTCATGCCGACCCCCAGGGAATAGGCATTGAAGTCTTTGGAGACCTGCACCCCGGCGGCCAGGGTGGTGTTGGCGCTGACGCCATACAGCATGGAGCCGCTGACAAAGTGGGGACGCGCTTGCATTTCGTCGTTCAGGCGCAGTTGACCGGCGGCGATGTCATAGCTCAGGCGGCCTTCACGCACCATCAAGGGCGGGGCAGAGAATGCCTGGCGCAAGATGCGACGCGAACCATCGGCTTCGATAATGGTGATTTCCAGATCACCGTTTGAGCCCGAGGGCGCCAGGTCACTGATGGCGAAAGGACCGGGGGCGACGTTGGTGGTGTAGATCACATAGCCGTTCTGGCGTACTTCCACCGTGGCATTGCTTTCGGCCGTGCCACGGATAACCGGCGCGTAGCCCTGCTCGCTGTCGGGGCGCATGGCCTCGTCCGAGAGCATCTGCACACCCATAAAGCGCACACTGTCAAACAGGGGCGAGCGGGTATACGTCTGCCCGGCCAGCAACTGGCTTTTCAGGGACACGATATCGCGCTGGGCGTAAGTGTTCTGGCTGGTAAAGGAGCTGGAACGATTGGTGCCCGAGGTGTAGTAGGAGTTGTTGCGTATGCGCCAGGGGCCGATGTTCACACCCAGGCGCAGGTCTGCACTCAGGTGGTTGGTGGCGGACATGCCTTTGCTTTGATCGCGGCGCACATTGACACCGTAGTTCACAAAGGCAGCTGTCTGGCCTTCGTCCCACAAAGAAGGATCAACATAACCGCGTTTGCTGGGGCTCAGGTAGATCTGCGGGATGCTCAGCAGCAGACGCAATTGGGCACTTTCGTAGACCACCGTGGCGTCGGGCACAATTTCGGGCAGACGCAAGCAGGTGGACTCGGCCGACACGGGAGCGGGCAATTTGCTCAGATCAATCCCGATCTGCTCGAGCATCTCCTGGTCAAAGCAGGGCTCGTTTTCGTCCGTACGCGGGTTGCGTTTGAAGGTGATGTCGCGTCGTCCGGTACGCTGCTGGTTCACGTACAGGTCCACGCGCTGTACGCCTTCAGCGACGTTGCTACTCGAGAGCAGGGTGCGCAAGTCGGCGGTGGAGGCCTTGCCTTGCAGGAAGGCCATGTTAAATGCCATGGAATCGCCGCTATCCAGAGCAGCAACTTGTACGGGCTCTGCCTTGTTTTCTTCGGGAGCGGGCACGGTAACGGAGGCGGTCGTCTGAGCCTGGGCAGCACAAGCTGCAAATACCATGCAGGGCAGCAAGGCAATCCGCAACGCGGCCAGTGGCTGGCGGCTGATGGGATAAATGCGATGGCAGAACAGATGGTTTTTTGTGAACATGACTCTGCACCCAGGGTGCGTGATTGACGATTTGAAGACGTGCAAAGGGCTCCTGCTACTGGCCGGGTGCCAGTAGCCGAAAGGGTCAGACGTGAGAAGCGGGGAGTGGGCGGCGGGTCGTGCCGCCGGCTTACGGAGTGTCCGAGCTCAAGGCGCGGGCCTGAACTTTGCTTTGGCCGTTCAGGCGAACTTCATAGGGATCGGCGCTGCCGTAGTCGCTGATCGCACGAAACTGCAAGGTGTCTTGTGCTCCGGAGCGACCCAAGGGCAAGTGGCGGGTCTGGCCAGGGGCAATCATGCCGGGGTCTTCCATTTCCTGGCCCTTGGCAGTGCGCAAGGTGGACATGGACACGTGGTAAGCGCTGGGGTTGTGGATCTCCAGCATAGGTGCGCCCTGAGCATTGACCACGGACCACTGCAAATCGGCAGGGGCCTGGGCGGCCGAACCGGGCAAGCCGTCAGGACGGAAAAATAATTTGATGCGTTGGCGAATGGCTATCTGCAGCTGATTGTCTCCGGGATTTTGTTGCGGGATTTCCTGGATGTTCAGCCAGAGCACGGTTTCGCGGTCACGAGGCAGGCCCTGGTCACCACCGGCATAGAGCACACGCATCACTTGCTGGCCGTTAGGGGCAACTTTGACCAGTGCAGGGGTAATCGCAAAGGGAAGTTCTGCCTGATCGTGATCGGTATTCGTTTCCAGCCAGGACTGAACCAGGATGGGCGAATTGTCGTTGCGAACCACAATGGACGCTTCTTGCTGCTTCTCGGGCAGGATCAGGCGGGTACCGCTCAAGGAGATGGATGCCTGGGCCTGGTTGCTCAATAGCGCAGCGCTCAGGGCCAGACATCCAAAAGCCAGTTTCTTGAAAGTTAAGATGGACATGGTTCATTCTCCTTAAGGGGTTAGTTCTGGCGAAAGGGATCACCCTTCGCCAGAGGTTCAGGCAGCCTTATTCGTAAGACAGCTCGTAGGCAACGGTCGCGTTGGCTTGGCCACCGACAACATCAGCAACTTCAGCACCGGCCTTGCGGGTGTAGTAGGCGGTCAGAGGAATGTTGATGGAGCCGTCAACGTAAGGAGCTTCCAGCTTGGCGGTGCCGCTGGTGAAGTCCAGAATGGTTTGGTCGCTGACCAGCATGATCTGCACGTTCTGGGCGCCACCAGTGACAGCAATACCCTTGCCGGAGGTAGCGGTAGGAGCCAGCTTCAGCTCAACTTTGGTGCCGGTGGCACATTCGATCTGCATATCGATGTTCTTGGAGATCGAGGTGATGCCGCCTGCGGAGGTAGCGGGCGTGGCTTCCGTGCCCAGAGTCTTGGCCGACACAGGGCCCATATCGACCAGCATGTTGGCACCGGAGCTGGAAGCACCAGGAGAGCGCACGGTACAACTGTCAGCGTTGATGCTGCCTACAAAGTTGATGTTGCCGCGGGCAGCAGTCGTGAGCTCGGCTTGGGCACCGGTAGCAGCAAAAGCGGAAAGGATAGTGAGGCCGAAAAGGATCTTTTTCATGATTGATTTGACTTCCGATTGTTGGACAAACGAAGCAACCTTGTTGTACGCCTTGGGGCGCTCTAAGGTTCCCAGGAGTGTGCTCTGTTTGGGCACAATTGAAGTTTAGGAAATCAATCGGGGAAAAGATTTAGGACTATTCTTAAAATGCAGTCCTATTAATTGAGAATGTTTTTTTTTAATTGTTTTGTTCTGTCAAGTGGCTTGTTTGCTTGATTTGCAATTCTTGACGATTAATCTTGATTGGGTTTGAGTATCTATTAAGAGCGGAAAAATAACTCTAGGAATAATCTTAAATAATTGAATAGACCGTGCTTTTAAAATTTCATCATTAATTGGCTCGGGCCGAGCCGAAAACGAGTTTTGATGAATAAGGAGCGCGATATGCGGAACTATCTATTCAAGAAGCAGAAGTTATCCCGTCAGTGGTTCGCGTGGACTAAAGCGCTGATGTTCCCCCTTGTCTTGTTGATGGGGGTAGGCCAGGCTCAAGCGCAGTCAACGAGCTGTTTCAGGTCCCGAGACTTGACGGCCCGCTCAAGCTGGAGCATGGCCCCTAGCGGCACCGTCTTTAAAAATGGCGATATTGTAGGGCGTACGTCTGCCTATGCTGAGTACTACATGCCCATTGCCCATGGCGAAACAGTGTATGTCCATGCAAGCGGGCAGAGAGTGGATAATCCTTATCAAGCAGTTCCCTTGAGCGGGATGCCAGGGTTGGGTTTGGTCGTTCGCTGGGCGGGGTACGCCTCCACCGTCTCTCTGACACCAGTTGGATCAAGTGCTCCGCAGGGAACGATTATTTCCAGTAGCCCGTGGATTCCCATTCTACAAGCGCGAACCACGGCCAGTTACACGCTGGCCCATTTCTACAGTTTTGAACTGGTGGTTATTGATGACAAGGTATATAAAGGCGGCAAACTGACCTTTACTGAAGCCAATAAAGTCATCGTTATGACAGCCAATCAAAAGGGTACGGCTAATGCACAGCTTTGTATTAATGGTCTCGTGGACCCCATGGCGGCGTTGACCGGCACCGTGCAAGTGCCAGAGTTGCCCAAACCTGCCTTGCCCAGCTGTAAGTTCTCGACCAGTACCTTGACTCAAAATGTGGTTCTGGGACCCGTTGATCCCGGTCAGATTGTGCCTGTAGGTGCAAGTCGTTCTTCAGGTGCGTCAGGGCAAGCCCATTTCTTGATTGAGGGAACGGGTTGTACCAAAGACACCAAACTGAACATCTATTTCACCGACACCAGGGACAGTGCAACGAACAAAAATTATTTGCTCACAAGCAACCCGGCGGTCGGGATACGTCTGTTTCATCGTGGTGAATTTGACCCCCTGCCTTTTGGTCCTGCGCCTTCAGGCTCCTGGGTGCCGTCGCGCTATGCCCCTTCTGTAGGGCCGGCTCTGACGGATGGTGCTGTACTGTCTACCGGTTTTACCGCTCAGTATGTACGGCTTCCCAATAAAACCGAATCAGATGTCAGACCGGGGCCTTTGGAAGCGGCTGCAACTTTTGTGATTGTGTATCCCTGATATGCAGGAAGAAAAAAGCGGAGCCAAGGGGCTCCGCTTTTTTTATTTGCTGGTGGCGGGTTCCTGCCAGCGTAAATAGGCATTGCGGGTTTGGGTGGACACGGACTCCAGCACCTTTTGATGTGTCACCTTATGGCGTGCCAGCAGGCGTGCATCTGCCACTGTTCGGGATTTGCAGAACCAGTGGCAGCTGTGTTGAAACAGGTATAGCTCGGCGGACAGATGAAAGGCCCGGCTTTTTGGGTCCAGCTGTTCGGGGTTGTCCACCATATGACGCAGCCCGGCAGCATGAATCTGCAATAGCTGGCGGAAGTCGCGCGTCATGGAGGGGATGATGCGTTCGGCATAGGGCACGCAAAAGGGCAGCATGCCTACTCGGGTGTTTTCTGCTGGTTCTTTTTGCAGAAGGTCGGCCAGGGATTGAATCTGGGTGGCTACCGCGTTTTCGGTCTGGGCAAACATCTCCAACACCTGTAGTTGGCGTGAGGGGTCTTGTTCGCCAATCGCGCGGGTATAGCCTTCCGTCAGCGTTTCCATATGGCGTTCCAGCTGGAAGCTGCTCAAGTGGCGACCCAGCAAGATAATGCGTCCGCGTTGATACCGTGCCCGCACAAAGTGCAGGGCTATTGCGGCGACCAGAAGAAGAATTACTGTGTCCATCATCCGTGTTTCCGTGCAGGGCCAGGCACCTTGTTGTTTTCTGCTGCAGCGCCAAGCCTGGCTATAAAAATCTCGGTTGCCAAATAGCAGCCGGCCATTGTATCCCGCCATTCTTTATTCTTGTTTTCATTCTTGTCGGGGATTGCCACCAGTGAAGCCAGGGGGAGTGCATGGACAGGAGTCGCTAAAGGAGGGGGCAGTCCCCCCGAGCAGCCCCCAAGCTTGAAGACGAATTCAACCTTGGGGAACCACGTATGTGTGGGCTGCGTCCTCCAGGTAGAACGCAGCCCTTGGTGCAAGGGCTGACTATAGGAGGTCTGGTGTCCTGGTTGCAGCTGGATTCCAAGCTGCAATAGGCTCTGTTCTCAAGCTTTTCCAGCGGCTGGCAGGGCGGGGCTGCCGGATGCTCGTGCCTGCTCCTGACTGATCTGACGCACTACCAGCAGCATGCACAAGGCCGAAACAATAATGCAGGGAATTGCCGAGCTGATGACGCCAGCGGCTCCATATCCCTGGCTAAGCAACATGCCTGCAATGGTTGGGCCCAGCGTTGCGCCGATGCGGCCAACGGCTGCAGCGGTACCGACGCCTGTAGCACGCACGGAAGTAGGATAGACAATACCGCCAAAGGCATACAACACGCCCTGGCAACCAATCACAAACGCACCTGTCAGTGCGGCGGCCCAATACATTTGCTCCAGGCCCGCTGCTCCGTTCAGACTTAACAGGCCAGCCAGAATACCGCCGTACATCAGCGTAATGACCAGGGCCTTCTTCCAGCGGTCGGTCAGATAGCCCAACAGGACCGTGCCCACGGTTGCGCTGACCATGAACCAGAATTGGGCTGTGCTGCCTTGCTTGCGGCTAAAGCCCAGTTCCTGGAACAAGGAAGGAAGCCAGCTCAGCATCAGGTAGACCACCATCAAGGTGAAAAAATAGCTGACCCACAAGAGCAGCGTGCGAGTGGCCAGCCCATTGCTGAACAAATCCTGGAAGCGTCCTTGAACGACAGCAGGGCTTTGTCGTGCCTGCAGGAACTCGCGTGATTCGGGCAGGAACCACACCATGACGGGAATAACCAGCAGAGGGAGCAGGCCGCCCAGATAGAAGATGTTTTTCCAGTTTTCACCAAAGTTGGAGGCGGCGACCAGGGACAGAATGGCGGCTCCAACAGGCATGCCCGCATACATCATGCCCACTGCACGGGCACGGTGTTCCGGTTTGACGGATTCGGCAGCCAGAGTAATCAGATTGGGCATGGCTGCGCCCAGACCGGCCCCAGCCAGAAAGCGCACCATCAACAGGATGGCCAGGCTGTTGACCCAGGCAGTGAACAGGGTAAACAGGGCAAAGACCGCTACAGAGGCAATCAGCACGGCCTTGCGACCGTATTTATCTGCCCAGCGCCCGCCCATCAGCGAACCGGGTAGCAGTCCCAGAATGCCCGCACTTAGAAAATAACCTTGGTAGGTTTTATCCAGACCAAACTCTGTTGCTACGCCTTTCACGGCAATACCAGCAGCCTGTATGTCCATGCCTTCGATAACGGCGATCAGAAAGCAGATCGCCACGGTGATGACCGCATGTCTGCGGCCGTGGGTATGTGTCATTGCTATGTCTCCTCGGTTGACCGGGACGTTTTTCTTGTTGCTTCTGCCCCCTGCCCGCCCCGAATTCAGGGTGCAGAAACCCGCTCACTGCGCGGCAAGGCAGCGCTGAGCGGGGGTAGAACTTTTTTTAGAGTCTCGGAATCAAGCTGTGGCGCCTTGGCGCTGCAGCAAGTCCAGCGCCACGTCCACAATCATGTCTTCCTGTCCGCCCACCATGCGGCGTTTACCCAGCTCGACCAGAATGTCCACGACTTTCAGCCCGTACTTGTTGGCTGCGGCTTCGCTGTGGCGCAAGAAACTGCTGTAGACACCGGCGTAACCCAGGGCCAGGGTTTCACGGTCCACACGGACCGGGCGATCCTGCAGCGGGCGCACAATGTCGTCGGCGGCATCCATCAGGGTGTACAGATCGGTGCCATGGTTCCAGCCCATGCGCTCGGCAGCCGCAATAAAGACTTCCAGCGGTGCATTGCCGGCACCGGCGCCCATGCCTGCCAGGCTGGCATCAATGCGGTCGCAGCCTTCTTCAACGGCCACAATGCTGTTTGCCACGCCCAGGGACAGGTTGTGGTGGGCGTGAATGCCGGTCTGGGTTTCAGGCTTGAGTACATCCTTGAAGGCCCGGAAGCGTTCGCGCACATCGTTCATGTTCAAGGCACCGCCCGAGTCCACCACATAGCAGCAGGTTGCCCCGTAGCTTTCCATCAGCTTGGCCTGTTCGGCCAGATGCTGCGGACTGGTCATGTGGCTCATCATCAAAAAGCCGGCGGCATCCATGCCCAGCGAGCGGGCGTATTCGATGTACTGCTTGCTGACGTCCGCTTCCGTACAGTGCGTGGCAACGCGTACGATGCGTGCGCCGGCGTCGTAGGCGGCTTTCAGATCATGAATGGTGCCAATGCCCGGCAGCAGCAAGGTGGCAATCTTGGCGTGCTGCACGACCGAGGCCACTGCCTCGATCCACTCCAGATCAGAGTGCGCCCCAAAGCCGTAGTTGAAGCTGGAGCCGCACAGCCCGTCGCCGTGGGCCACTTCAATCGAGTCCACCTTGGCCTGGTCCAGGGCACGGGCAATGTCGATGGCGTTCTGCACGCTGTACTGGTGACGCACGGCGTGGCTGCCGTCGCGCAAGGTCACATCGGAAATAAAAAGCTTTTTTTGTGAGTCGTGTGCCATGTTCGTGTCCTTGCTAATCATGCGGCCTGCGTCAGCAAGCGGGTTTGTGCCAGACGCTCGGCACAGGCCAGGGCGGTGCTGGTCATGATGTCCAGATTGCCTGCGTAAGCGGGCAGATAATGGGCCGCACCTTCTACCTCGATAAAGACCGACGTTTTCAGACCGGAGCGCAAGCCCAGACCGGGCACATTGATGGGCTGGTCTTCCCGGATCAGGTCAAATTGCACTTTTTGCTTGAGGCGATAGCCGGGCACATAGGCCTGAACCTTGGCTGCCATAGCTTCAACCGATTGCTCGATTTCAGCCTCTTTGCCCGGATCCGTCAGGGTGTAGATGGTGTCGCGCATCAGGAGCGGGGGCTCGGCCGGGTTCAGCACAATAATGGCTTTGCCTACCTGTGCGCCGCCTACCACTTGCATGGCTTTGCTGGTGGTTTCCGTGAACTCGTCAATATTGGCGCGCGTGCCGGGACCGGCCGACTTGGACGAGATGGAGGCAATGATTTCCGCATAGTGCACGGGGGTGACTTGCGAGATGGCCGCGATGATGGGCACGGTGGCCTGTCCGCCGCAGGTCACCATATTGATATTAGGCGCGTCCAGATTGTCTTCCAGGTTCACCACGGGCACGGTGTACGGGCCAATGGCGGCAGGCGTCAGGTCAATCACCTTGATGCCGTGTTCTTGCAGCAGCGCATTGTGGCGGGCATGGGCCCCGGCACTGGTGGCATCGAACACAATGCGAATGTCCTGGAAGTTGGGCAGCTTCAACAGCCCTTCAATACCTTCATGGGTGGTGGGCACGCCCAGCCGTGCCGCACGGGCCAGGCCGTCCGAGCTGGGGTCGATACCGACCATGGCACCCATGCTCAGGTATTTGCTTTGGCGCAGTACCTTGATCATCAGGTCGGTGCCGATATTGCCCGAGCCAATAATGGCGACGGCAATTTTGGGGTTTGTCATGTGTGTTACTCCGAACAAAGAGGACTTAGCCTGCGCTGAAGGTGACCGATACCGAGCCTATGCCCTCGATCACGGCTTCAAAGTGATCGCCGCTGGCCACCGGCGCCATGGGGCCCAGAGCGCCGGTCAGAATGACATCCCCGGCCTTGAGCGGATCACCCAGTTTGGCCAGGGTGCGGGCCAGCCAGGCGGCTGCATTAAAGGGGTGGCCCAGGCACTCGGCACCACTGCCGCTGGAGGCCGCTTCGCCGTTACGCAGCAGAGTCATGCGGGCGGCGCGCAGGTCCAGACCATCCAGGCGACGGGCGGGTCCGCCCAGCACATACAGGCCGCTGGAGGCGTTGTCGGCCACGGTATCGACAAAGCGGATGTCCCAGTTTTCGATGCGGCTGCCCACAATTTCCAAAGAAGGCATGACCCAGCCTACGGCGGTGGCGACATCCGCAAAGCTGGTGTCGGCGTGGGGCAGGTCGCGCTCCAGAATCAGGGCGATTTCGGCCTCGATCTTGGGCTGCAATACACGTTCGAAGGGGACGGTGTCGCCATCGCCATAGGCCATGTCGGCAAACAGGGCGCCGAAGTCGGGCTGGTCCACGCCCAACTGCTTTTGCACCTTGGGGTTGGTCAGGCCGATCTTGTGGCCCGTCAGGCGGCGTCCCTGCGCTACGCCACGAGCAATATTGATACGCTGGATGTCATAGGCGGCCTGGGCATTGTCTTCACCGATCAGAGCGCGGATCGGTTCAATGGCCTGACCGCTGTGTTCGGCCTGGCGCAGGCGGGCAGCCAGCGTGTCCAGCAGTTCAATGGATGATTCGCTCATCTCAACGCTCCAGGAAGTCCAGAACCAGCTGGTTGAACTTCTCGGCGTGTTCCCATTGCGCCCAGTGGCCGCATTGGTTGTAGACGTGCAGCTCGGAGTTCGGGATACCCGCCAGCAAGCGCAGGCCGGTGTCAAAAGGAACGACACGGTCCTGACGGCCCCAGATGATCAGGGTGGGGGCGGTGATGCCGGGCAGGCGCGGGCTGAAGTCGGGGAACTGGCGCGGGTTGGCTTCCAGGGATTTCAGGAAGTTTTCCAGATGATCCTTGCGGCTGAGCATATTGTTCAGACGGGCTTGCAGCAGCTCTTCGGTCAGAACGCTGGCATCGAACACAAAGACATTGTTAAAGCGCTTCAGGTTTTCCAGCGTAGGTTCGCGGTACAGGCCGTTCAGCAGCTTGATGCCTTCGCTGGGCATGGGGGTGAACAGGCTCATGCCACCTGTGCCGCCGCCCATCAGAACCAGTTTGGCCACGCGTTCGGGCCAGGTCAGGGCAAAGGCCACCGAGCTATGTCCGCCCATGGAGTTGCCCAGCATGTGAATCTTGGCTATGCCCAACTGGTCGATGATGCTTTTGACGACACGGGCATTCAAATCCGAGCGCGAACCGCTGTTGACGATGGAGTCGCTCTTGCCCCAGCCGGGGCAGTCAATCAGCAAGACGCGATAGCCGGCCTGGGTCAGGGGCTCGATATTGCGGTTGAAGTTGGCCCAACCGGTTGCACCGGGGCCAGAGCCGTGCAGCATGACGACGGTCTGTTCGCCCTGGCCCAGATCGTTGTAGTGAATGCGCAGTTCCTTGCCTTCCTCGACCACGGTCGCGAAACGGCTGTAATCAGCTTCATTAAGACTCATGACAATCTCCTGATGTTTTGTTGTGGTGGATTTCAGTTCTTGCTGGGATGGGCGGACAAGCCGCCAAAACCGGCAATCCACTCGGGAATTTCGCGGTAGTAGCGATGGCCTGCTTCGTAAGGGCCATAGGCCGACAGCCCGGCAAAGGCGGCTACCCAGGTTTTGACTTCGTGGGCGCTGCGGCCTGCCAGGGCGGAGACCTCGTCGTTGGCGACCTCATCGAGCTGGGCATAGCGCTGCGTTTGCAGCAGATCCAGAAAGTTCTGGTCCCATTCGGGGTTAAGCGGATGCAACACCGAGGGGTCCTGGGTGAAAGCCTTGCCAGCATCAATCGTGCGTTGGGTGCGGGCGGCACGGGCTTCGGGCGACAGGGTGTAGCCTTCGCCATCCAGGGAGCGGCGCACGGGTTCGGGCGCATCGGCGTAAACGGGCACGGGTGGCTGATGTGACAGGCCGCCGGAACCCAGCCACAGCACGCGTTTTCCGGTAGAACGGGCCCATTGACCGATGGCTTCACCCAGCAGGCGTGCACGCTTGAACGTGGGCAGGGGGGCCGCTACCGAGTTGATGAACACCGGAATAACCGGGTACTGATCCAGACTGCCTACCAGATGCTCCAGCGGATAGGCAGCACCGTGATCGACCTGCATATCGTGTGAAATCGCCACATCCACACCGCTATTGATGACATGGGTGGCGCAGTCGGTAGCCAGCTCGAAGGGCACGTTCAAGCGCCCGGCCAGACTGCCAAAATCCCCAATCGCATGGGCACCTGTGCCGATGCAAAAGCTGGGCATGACGTTATAGAAAAAACCATTGAAGTGATCGGGCGTGAACAGCACGATCAAATCCGGTTTGAAGGCGGCAATGCGCTCGCGGGCGGCTTTTTGTACCGCAAAGACTTCGTCCAGCACGGCCTGTGCCGGGTCGTGATGACCCAGCAAGGGGGTGTGCGATAAGCACTCCAGATGTGCCAGCATCCCGGTCTCCTGTTTTATGAGTGTGAAGGGGCCGCGACGCATGGAGCCGCGGCTTGTGCGGCAAGCGCAAGGCTCGCCCCCTGTTTGGCCAGATTGCGCAAGGCCTGGGTGGTATCGGCCCAGACCTCCAATGGCAAGATGGCTCTTTGTTCAATCAATTCCTTCAAGGGACGCATATCGCGACCTTGGTTGACGGTGATGGCGCCACAGATGGCACCTTCCGGGTCCAGGCCGATCAGCACAAAGGGCGTTTGCTCCAGTGAGCCACGCAGGACCCAATGAGCCGCCTGCATCTCCCCGGCGAATTGAATATTCAGGTCGCATTGATCGGTCCAGAACCAGGAGGGAGTGGCTTTGGCGGGTTCCTGGTTCAGCATGTGGCACACAGCCATCACGGCCTGGCGGTTGGCGTTCTCCCAGGTTTCCTGCCGCTGCCAGCGGCCATCCAGCCCGATCTGAACGGTGGTGTCGCCGGCGGCATAAATGCCTGGGCAGGAACTGCGGCCATGCTCATCAATGACCACGGCGCCTTGCTCGGTATTTAGCCCGGCACTGTCAGCCAGGCAGGTGTCTATGGTGACGCCTACGCCGTAAATCAGCAGATCACCTTGCAGTGTCTTGCCGTTGCTGAGTGTCAAAGCAATTTTTTGTTCAGCTTCAAGGCTTGCATGCTCGACATGGGTGCCCAGATGAACGTGGACGCCGCGCGCTTGATGGACGCCGAGCAAGTAATCGCTCAAGACTTCGGGAGCATTGCGCGACATGATGCGGGTGGCCGGGTCGATCAGCTCGACAGTTGCGCCCATGGCGACCAGGCTGGAGGCCAGCTCCAGACCAATCACGCCAGCCCCTACCAGCAGTGCATGACTACCGGGTTTGATCTGGGCGCGAATGCGATGGGCGTCGTCAAGGGTGCGCAGCACATGCGATACAGAACCCAAGGCATCCAGTTCGGGCAGGCGTCGGGCCTGCGCACCGGTGGCCAGCAGCAGCGAGTCGTAATGCAGGCTGTCGCCATTGGACAGGCTGACCTGACGAGCTTGAGCATCAATAGCCACAGCACGTACGCCCAGTTTCAGATCAATATTCTGTTCCTGGTAGAAACTTGCGGGGTGCAGTGTCAGTTGGGCCTGTTCGGGGTTGAGCAAGGCATCCTTGGACAGCGGTGGACGCTCATAGGGCAGATGAGGCTCATCACCGACCAGCGTGATCGAGCCTTGAAAGCCACGGCTGCGCAGTTCAGCGGCTGCTGTGGTACCGGCCTGCCCAGCTCCAATAATGAGGATATGTGGTGCTTGCATCACAGCTCCAGACCGCCAGCCACATTGCGGATGCCCCGGATACCCAGGCCCGCATCAGCATTGATCATGACGCCGGTCAGCGTCTGGTTGTTCTGGCGTGATGCCAGCAGCACAAAGGGGCCGGTAAATTCTTCCGGTTCGGGGAAGAACTGCAGGGGCAGGATGGCCTTGATTGCATCGGGCGAGCGAGAGTCCATGATGCGGGTGTCTTGCTGACCCAAAGCCTGCGGTCCGCGCAGATCGGTTTTCATGCCGCAAGGGCCCACGCCATTGACGCGTACCTTGGGGGCCAGCTCGAATGCCAGTTCACGGATCAGACCGACCGCCGCGTGCTTGCTGGCGGTGTACAAAGGGCCACCGCCTTCGGCGTAGAAGGCGGAGTTGCTCAAGGTAAAGATCATGCTGCCGCAGGATTTCACCAGCTCGGCGGCAGCCGCTTTGGCCCCAAGCAGATAGCCTTTGACGTTGATGGCAAATAGCTCATCAAAGCCTTTGTCCAATTGCTCCATGCTGGTGTTGATCAGGCGTGCGCCGTGATCCCAGACAGCCGCATTGCCGATAAAGCAGTCCAGCTTGCCAAAGCGGGCCACTGTGGCAGCGACCGCTTTTTGATTGTCGGCCGCGCTGCACACGTCCCCCTGGACGGCCAGCACCTTGCCTTCAAAGTGCTGCTCCAGCTGGGCGCATTTTTCTGCCGAACGTTCCAGCACGGCCACCTTGGCCCCTTCTTTCAAAAAGCGTTCCACCAGAGCCAGGCCCAGGCCGGAGCCGCCTCCGGTGATCAGTGCGACTTCGTTTTCAAGCCAGCCTTTCATGCCTGGGCCTCCAGATCGATATAGACCATGCCTTCGCTGATGATGACCGGATAGGTACGCAGCGCTTCCGTGGCGGGCTGGCACAGTGCCGCGCCCGTTTTCAGACAGAAGCGGGCAGCGTGCAAGGGGCACTCCACGGTGCCGTCGTCCTCGACATAGCCTTCGGACATGGACGCGTTGCCGTGGGTACAGCGGTCGTCCGTGGCGTAGAAGGTGCCAGCGATATTGAACAAGGCGATCTGGCGCTCGGGGGTGTCTATCTTCAGTGCTTCGCCATCGGCCAGCGCACCGGTTTCACATGCAGTAATGCGGGTCATATCAATCAACATCGGAAAATAAGCGGGTTCAGAACAGAACGCTTAAGTTGTGGGAGGTAATGACGACCTGATCCAGAACGATTTCGCGTTCGTACAGCTCCCAACCAAAGCGGTTGTCGCTGCGGCGCACGCAATCAATGCGTTTGCCGGCATACCAGGTCTCATCCCGTTCTTTCTGAGCGCGGTACAGGATGTAGTTGCTGCGGATCTCGTAGCCCTGGCCATCGCTCGTTGGGCGGATACGCAGATTGCTCACAAAGTGACGGGTGCGGGAAGGGGGCTCTTCCGCCCAGGCCATGCCGGTTTCCAGACGTGCGACGCGGCGCTCCAGCTGGAACTTGTTGTCGTTGAAGATCCAGGTGCTCGGTGGCTGCACACTGCGCCGACGATCGCGGGTTTGCGCATTGGTCGTGCTGCGCATGTGGTAGTGCACATCCTCGGACAGCAGGTCCAGCCAGTCACGGAACTGCCAGTCATCCAGCAGTTCGGCTTCCTGGTACAAAAAGTCGGCAATCTCGTGATGCAGCTGCATGTCGACGATGGCCGCTTGAGTCGGCTCTTGAATGACGGCGCTCATTTCACCAGCTCCTCTTCGTAGGCACGGCTGCGCTCCAGCACTTCATCCCAGGTCTCGGACACCATCAGGTCGGCCCAGTACTTGTACAGGCCACGGGCGGCGGTCTCGGAGAAGATGTAATTGGTCACACCGGGTACGCCATCGCTGCGCAGCCCTTCATTGCCCAAGCCCATTTCCATGCACAGTTGCGTGCCGCGAGCGCGTTTGCCACGCAGGATTTTCTGGATTTCAGCCCAGTTCTCGGAGTCGTCCTGTTCCAGGAAACCGGCGGGACCGAAGGCACGGGTAGCGCTGCGCTCGAAGGCGGCTTTTACATCGTCGGGGGCGGCTGCATCGGCAATGCAAAAGGCCCAGACTTCTACCTGATTGGGGCCACGGGGATGCCAGACGCGTAGTGTGGCGGTGCCGTTCAACCAGCTCAGGGTAGGGAACATATTGTTGTGACCGGCCAGGCGCAGGGCGCGGACTTCACCCAGGCGTTCGTGGGCTTCGGCATAGGTGTCGCGGAAGTACTGGGAGACTTCACCGTCTACCCACACGTTGGCGTCGGGCTGCTCGGTAAAGAAGAAGCCACTGCCATGGCCGCGCTGGCCGTACTGGACGGCGTCCTTGGCGGTTTCCCAAACCGGGCGTGCGGTTTGTCCGGCGCCCAGAGCCTTGTCCTCATCACCGGGTTTCTGGCCCAGCACTTGCACGGCAGAGGCGTGCGAGAACAGGGCGTGATACTGGTCGGAGGCAAACTGCTCGGCGGGGAATTTCCAGTTGCATTCGATGGTCCATTTCTGAACACCACCGATGATTTCAGTGCCGCCTTCGCGTCGGTCCAGAACACCGTCCAGGTACCAGGCAATGTCGCCCATGTACTCTTCCAGATCAGGCGCTGTGGCATCCCAGTTGCCAAAGACCAGGCCTTTGTATACTTTGACGCGGGTTACTTCCTGCAGGCCCCACTTTTCCTTGCACAAGCCTTGCGGATAGGCGCGTGGCTCCAGCGGTACATCCACCAGATCGCCGTTGGTGCCGTAGCTCCAGCCGTGGTAGGGACAGGTAAAGGCTTTGGTGTTGCCCGAGTCTGCATAAGACACGCGCATGGAGCGGTGTCGGCATTGGTTCAGGAAGGCCTTGATCGAGCCGTCTTTCTGACGAACCACGATGATCGGGTCCTCGCCCATATAGGTATTGAAGAAGTCTCCCGCTTTGGGAATCTGGCTGGTGTGGCACAAGAACAGCCAGGTGCGGCCAAAGATGCGCTCCAGCTCCAGCTCATAAATATCCGGGTCGGTGTAAATGGAGGGGGTGACGCGTCCATTACGTGCATCGACCAAGGCTTCGATTTTTTCAGGGTTGATTCCCATCGTTTGCTCCTCGCTATTGCAATGCGTGCTTTTGCAAAACAGGTTTTTGTCGCTAGCGGCAAAATGTAGAAGCTTGAAATGAATCCGACCAATACTTGCTTTAGATCGGGTGATCGGCAAACCCGATAAGTCCCTCTAAAACCCCTTGCTTGCATGTGGGTTTCGGTTTCAGGCCAGTATTGATGCGGCTTTGGCGACACCTAGGGTTTACGCTAGCTATGATTGCTGCGCTGCAGCATTGAAGATTGGGTCTGCTTTTCAGGGCGTGGGAGCGGCGACAATAGTGCCTAAAAGAAAGGCTTGTTTTGGTCCTCACAGCAGGCTGCGTCCAACGCTGTGCAGGTACGTTCCGGGCAGGGAACGATCAATTTGACAGGAGACAAACTTGGAGTTGCGACACTTGCGTTACTTCGTTGCAGTCGCGGAAGAGTTGAATTTCACCCGTGCTGCCGAGCGGTTGTATACCTCTCAACCCTCCTTGAGCGAGCAGATCCGAAATCTGGAAGAAGAAATCGGTTATCCCTTGCTGAACCGCACGCGCCGTAAAGTCGAATTGACCGAAGCTGGTGTGATTTTCCTGGATGACGCGCGCGAGATCCTGCACAAGGTGGAGGAGGCCGTACAGCGGGCCGGCAAGGCGGCCTCGCAGGCGCGGGAAGTGCTGACGATAGGCTTTGTGCCCGCGGCCGAGGTGCGTATCTTTCCAGCAGTGCTGCCCGCTTTTCGTGCAGCCTTTCCTCAGGTCGATGTAGTGTTGCGCAGCCTGACTTCCAATGAGCAGGAGGGAGCGCTGGCGCGTGGCGAGCTGGACCTGGGATTCATGCGCGGCCCGGTGCGCGCCACCAATGTGTTCAGCGAAGTGGTGCTGGATGAGCCCTTGCGAGTGTATCTGCCTCAGGGGCATAGCCTGGAGGCTTATAGTCTGATCCCGCCGGCACGCCTGAATCGCTTGCCCATGATTGCGGTGGATCGTTCCTATGGCCGCTCCATGCACGATGTGCTGGCCCGCTATCTGGCTCATCATAAAGTGGTGCCCGAGCACACCTATAACTCGGCCAACCCCCTGATGAGTATTAATCTGGTCGCTGCTGGCCTGGGTTATACCTTGCTGCCTACCTACGCGGAATACTTCATGCCCAAGAATGTGGTGTCGCGCCCCTTGATCGGTGGCGGCCCGCGCTGTGAATTATTGATGGCCTATCCACGAGATACTGGCTGCATGAGCGAGGCTGCGGTCAGCCTGATAGAACGTATACGGGAGCTGGCTCGCTGGCACGGTTCGGGCCCCTCGGCTGCCAGTCATTTGAAACTGGCTCCCAGCAAAATCGCCTGTATGTAGTTGCACATACAGGCGAGGGCGTTTTTCAAAAATACGGGCTCTATCTTACTGTTTGATAATGTGGATCTCGTTTGACAGTTCAGGCGTATTTATTATTGTGTCCAGAACTGGGCAGGTTCTTTCAATGAAATTGACGAATTCTTCTATTTCTTCATCATTGTTATTGGCCTGGATATAGTATTTGCACGTAATTTTATGAAATCCCATTTTGGCCTCTTTATTGATCCCGTAGAAGCCATCTGTGTCTATTTCACCGTCCATCTCGATTTTGATGTCGATTAAGTCAATTTTTTGACTCTTTGCAAAGCTTTTTGCAGCAATGCATTTACAGGCGCCAATTGCTGAAAGCAGGGCCTCCAGGGGAGTCATCCCGCCGCTGCCATTATCTCTCTTGCCGGGTTCATCCAGAACAATGGAAAAATCCCTGGAAGTGCATTCAATCTTTAGTTGGTCTATTAACGTTGCGGTTGCAGAAAAAACGTGGTTGCTCATGGCTGTTCCTTTTGCTTATAGCTTGTTAATTGGCTAATGATTCCAGGCTTCTGTCTCTTTTTTAAAATTGGATATGGGTGTGCTTTAGTGTGCTCCGGTGGGAGCGTGCGGCGCTTTTGGGCTTGAAAGGTAGTTTATATATTTTTTTTGGCTGCGGCATTTATTTTAAAAATTAGCTGCCTAAGCTAATAACTGCCTGGTATGGCACGAGCTGCTGCTTGCAGACTCGGCAACGGCACTGGCTATTGCTTCCAATAGGTTATGGTGCTGGCGTTGCCGGTCCTTGGTTCAGAGACTGTCGCTGTCCTATTTATTTATCTTCTACAAAGCGCATGCGAAAGCGTCGGCCTTTGATGTTGGCGTTGGCAATGCGGTCAAAATATTGACGTGCAATCTTGCGGTCCAGCGCCACGTAGGAACGGGCGTCGGTAATCGCAATCTTGCCGACTTGCTCGCCTTTCAGGCCCACATCGCGGGTCAGGGCACCAAGCAGGTCGCCGGGGCGCAGCTTGTCTTTTTTGCCACCCTGAATTTCCAGCGTCATCATGGGCGCGCGCAGCGGCTCTTTGGACTGAGGGCGCAAGCCTTTCAGATTGCTCCATTTCACTTCGCTGCCCTGAAACTCCTCGATCAACTTCACCCAGCGCTGCTCGCTGCGCGAGACCAGATTCAGGGCCAGGCCTTTCTGATCACCCCGGCCGACCCGACCCACGCGATGGATATGCACTTCGCTGTCTTTGGTGACGTCTACGTTGATGACTGCCCCCAGATTCTGAATGTCCAAACCGCGTGACGCCACATCGGTCGCGACCAGCACGGCACAGCTCTGGTTGGAGAATTGCACCAGAATCTCGTCGCGATCGCGTTGTTCCAGGTCGCCGGTCAGAGCCAGGGCCTGGATGCCTTCGGATTGCAGCTCTTCCACCACTTCCTGGCAACGCATCTTGGTGTTGCAGAAAATCAGGGTAGAAGCAGGGCGGAAATGCTCCAGTAGCGTCACCACGGCAGACAGACGTTGCTCGGGGTGAACTTCATAAAAGATCTGTTCGATCTGGCTGGCATCGTGCAGCGCTTCCACTTTGACTTCTGCGGGTTTGTGCAGGAAGCGGGCGCTCAGGTTGCGGATATTTTCCGGGTAGGTGGCCGAGAACAGCAGGGTTTGACGGCGTGGAGGGCAGTGCGAGGCAATGGCCACGATGTCATCATGAAAGCCCATATCCACCATGCGGTCGGCTTCGTCCAGCACCAATGTTTTCAGGGCGGACAAGTCCAGATTGCCGCGCTCCAGATGGTCCTGAATCCGGCCCGGCGTTCCCACCACTACGTGCGCACCATTGCGCAAGGCTTCGGTTTGCGGACGTGAAGGCACACCACCGCACAAAGTCAGCATGCGCACGTTAGGAATCTGGCGGGCCAGACGACGCAGTTCCGTGGTGACCTGATCGGCCAGCTCGCGCGTGGGGCAGATCACCAGGGCTTGCGGAGTCAGCTTGCTGGGGTTGAGGGTTTGCAACAGACCCAGGCCAAACGCGGCGGTTTTGCCGCTGCCGGTCTTGGCTTGGGCGATCAGGTCGCGGCCTTGCAGAATCAAGGGCAGGCTTTGTTCCTGAATGGCCGTCATTTTTTCAAAACCCAGGCTATCCAGGGTTTCAAGCAAGGCAGGCAGAAGGGGAAGGGTACTGAAAGAGGTATGGGGCACGATGGGTGACATCAAAAAGGACTGCAAAATAAAGGATTTAGCGACAGTTTACCGTTTGCGGGCCGATCGCTGGGAAATAGAAAGCGGGGAAGATGATTGGATGTTGACAAGCAAGCAAGCAAGTAGGGCTGGCAGTGCAGGGGGCTCCTGCGATTTACTGGTTTTCTTGCAAGGCCTGGCGGGGATGACAGTCAAGGCCAGGGTTCATAGGCCTGCGCTTTATAAACAAACTTCAGGGTAGATGCCGCTACCGCCTTCCGGATCAAGAAATAATTCAAACAAAAAGGGGCTGCTGATGTCGCCCCTTGTTTTTATAACGTGCTGTGCAGGCTGGAAAAAGCTTATGCCTTGCGCGACGCCCCCAGGCGTTCTGACAGGCGATTAGCCAACTTGCGCATGGCTTCTCCGGCACGGCGCTGGGCCGCTTCATCGGCTTCCTGGGTCAGCAAGCTGACGGCCACTCCGGCCACGGCAGCGCGGTTATTGGAGTCAAACACGGCAGCTCCAAAGCAGTGCATACCGTCGCGTACGCCACAGGCGTCCACGGAGTATCCCAGGCGCTGCACATCGTTCAATTCCACCATCAAGTCTTCCTTGCTGCGCGGGCCATGCACGGTAAGCGGTTCGGGCCAGGGGTGATTCAAGGCCTGCTCCAGCTCCGATCCCGGCAAGGTGCTGAGCATGGCTTTGCCGGTAGCGGTATAGACCGCAGGCAAGCGCATCCCGGCACGGAAGGTGAAACCCAGCGGGCGGGTTCCGTTGCGGCAGGCAATGTAGACCACGTCTTCGCCATCCAGAATGGACAGGGTGATGGTCTCTTCGGGCAGGACGCGCATATCGTCCCAAGCGGCAAAAAACTCCTGCGTCAGATCCAGCTGAGACAGGAAGGCATTGGCCCAGCCCATCACGTGTGTACCCAGGGTGAAACTGCCATTTTCCAGCTTACGGATCAGGTGCAGATCCAGCAAGGTGGTGCACAGACCATACAAGGAACTTTTGGGCATACCCAGGCGTTTGACCAGGTCCGTAAATGACAGGGGCTCCGGCGAGGCCGCCAATTCGTCCAGCACGGTGACTGCACGTACTACAGCCGGAACCAGTTTCTTCTCTTCCACTACGACTAACTCCATAACGACACACAGGAAGTCCAATAAGCCCGGATGGACAGGGCTGAACTCTGGGAACAGGGGCAGGGTTCTGTCAGCACAGCCAGAAGCATCTCATAGGGCAATCAGCCTATAGACCAGGCGTACAGGCCCTGAATTAGGCCAGATTTGCTGTCGGGATGCCAACTCTACATTGTGCCTTCAAATGCCCCAAAACAAAAAATACGGTGACTGATGTTCTACGGGTAAACCCGTAAGCCGATTCGTTGACGTCGCGATTTTTCGGCTCCTATAATTCTACCAAGTTCACTATAAGAGAAACAGGTTCAGCATAATGAACAATATCGCGGCATCATTGATTAGCAAACTGAAGGATCCCAGCCTGGCAAAAGATCAGTCCTGGACCGCTCAGGGTTGGGTCTCGGCAGGCGATGGCAATACCTTCGCCGTTCTTAATCCTGCTACGGGTGAGTGCCTGGCCAATGTCGCCAGCCTGGCCACAGCGGAAATCGAAGCGGTCATCAGCGATGCTGAAGTGGCCCAGCGCGAGTGGAAGGCACGTAGCGGGCACGAGCGTGCCAAGCTGTTGCGCGCCTGGTTCGATGCGCTGGTTGCCAACGCGGACGACCTGGCCACCATCATGACCATGGAACAGGGCAAGCCCTGGGCCGAGGCTCGTGGTGAAGTGCTGTACGCCGCTTCCTTTGTGGAATGGTTCAGTGAAGAAGCCAAGCGTGTATATGGCGATGTGGTCGGCCACCCCCAAGCGGACAAACGCATTGTGGTGGTCAAGCAGCCCGTCGGTGTGTGCGCTGCCATCACTCCCTGGAACTTCCCTGCGGCCATGATTACCCGCAAGGTAGCGCCTGCTCTGGCCGCCGGTTGCAGCATTATTGTTCGTCCTGCCGACCTGACTCCCCTGACTGCCCTGGCGCTGGCCGTACTGGCCGAGCGCGTGGGTATCCCTGCTGGTGTGTTCCAGTTGGTCACCGGTCAATCCCGTGTGGTGGGCGCCGCTCTGACGGAAAGCCCCATTGTGCGCAAGCTGTCCTTTACCGGCTCCACCGAAGTGGGTCGTTTGTTGATGGCGCAGTGTGCTCCAACCATCAAGCGTCTGTCGCTGGAACTGGGTGGTAATGCCCCGTTCATCGTGTTTGACGATGCGGATCTGGACGCCGCCATCGAAGGCGCCATGGCCTCCAAGTACCGCAACAGCGGTCAGACTTGTGTGTGTGCCAACCGCTTCCTGGTGCAAGACGGTATTTACGATCGCTTTGCCAAAGCCCTGAGCGAACGGGTTGCTGCCCTGAAAGTGGGCAACGGTATGGAAGAGGGCGTGGAGCAAGGTCCTTTGATCGAGCAAAAAGCCGTCAATCGTTTGCGCGAATTGATTGACGACGCCGTTGAAAATGGCGCCAGCGTTCTGCAAGGTGGCCAGCCTCATCCTCTGGGCGGTACCTACTTCTCGCCCACCGTGCTGGGTGATGCAACACCGGCCATGCGCGTGGCCCGCGAAGAATTGTTTGGCCCTGTGGCGCCGTTGTTCCGCTTCAAGGACGAAGCCGAAGCGATCGCGATGGCCAATGACACCGAATATGGTCTTGCTGCCTACCTGTTCACCCGCGACAACGCACGTGCCTGGCGCATGGGCGAAGCGCTGGAGTACGGCATGGTTGGCGTCAATACCGGTTTGATTTCCAACGAAGTGGCTCCCTTTGGTGGCGTCAAGCAATCCGGTCTGGGTCGCGAAGGCTCCCGTTACGGAATCGATGAGTACCTGGAAATCAAATACATGTGCCAGCAGCTGTAAGTTGATACATGCCCGCGCTCAGCGCAGCGAAGGGGGCCGCTCTTATATAGAGCACCCCATCAGCAGAACCCCACAATAAGCTAAATAAAGGAGACGCTATGTCTATCCTGTCTGCAACCCCACGAAAATTGACTTTGGCCCTGACACTGGCCACCGCTGGCCTGATGGCCAGCACGACTGCCAACGCTGATGATGTCAAACCCATCAAGATTGGTGTGGTGACTTTCTTGTCCGGCGCCGCTTCCGGTCCTTTTGGCGTTCCAGCCAAAAATGCCGCTGAACTGACGGCTGCCCAATTGAATGAAGGTAAAGTTCCTGCCCCTTACAACACCAAGGGTCTGGGTGGCGCGCCGATTGAACTGGTTTTCATTGACGAGAACGGCGGCACCGCCAAACAGGTCAGCGAATACCGCAACCTGGTTCAGCAACAGAACGTGGACATCGTGGTTGGCTACATCTCCTCGGGTGATTGCCTGGCCGTGGCCCCCGTTGCTGAAGAGCTGAAAAAACTGACCCTGATTTTCGACTGCGGCACACCGCGTCTGTTTGAAGATGCCAGCTACAAATACGTGTTCCGTCCGGTGGCTCACGCCACCATGGACAACGTGGCTGCTGCCCGCTTTGTGCTGGAGCGCAACCCCGAGTTGAAGAGCTACGCCGGTATCAACCAGAACTACGCCTGGGGCCAGGACGCCTGGCACGACTTTGAAGGCACACTGCAAGCCCTCAAGCCCGGTGTAGAAGCCAAGACCTCGCAAATGCCCAAGCTGGGCGCTGGTCAGTACAACGCCGAAATCTCGTCCTTGATGGCTGCCCGTCCTGAAGTGATTCACTCCAGCTTCTGGGGTGGTGATCTGGAGGGCTTCGTGGTGCAGGCTCTGCCACGCGGTCTGTTCCGCAACACCCTGACCGTGCTGACCGCCGGTGAAACGGCAACACACCGTGCCAATAACCAGATCCCGACTGGCACCATCATCGGTGCTCGCGGCCCGCACGCTGCTTTCGCTCCTGACAATGAATTGAACCGTTGGTTGCGTGCCAGCTACCGCGAACAGTTCAATGCAGATCCTAGCTACCCGTCCTACAAGATGACGCAAACTCTGCTGGGTCTGAAAGCGGCTTACGAAAAAGCCCAGGCTGCCAACGAAGGCAAAACCCCTTCCACCGAACAAGTGGTTACTGCATTCGAGCACCTGACCTTCGAGAGCCCATCGGGCGACGTGACCATGTCTTTGGGTAAAGGTCACCAGGCTGTTCAAGGTACGACCTTGGGCGTGGTGAAAAACGATAAAGGCGTGATCAGCTACACCGACTTGCGTCACTTCAAACCTGAAGAAGTCACTCCACCCGAAGGCGTGAAGTCCATCGACTGGATCAAGGGTGGTCTGAAGTACTGATCCGAGCAGACGTCCTGAAAAGGACGCTGCCCTGACAATCCGGGCATGCAAGACCGTTTTTTGCATGTCCGGTTTTTACCGCCGGGCCGCTCCCAAGGTTAAGGCTCCCTGTAAGGGGGACACCGAAGGCGTCGCAGTGGTATGTGCATTACCGCCCAGTTGCTTGCGAGGTAAAGGCTCCTCCCCCAAGGAGAAGCGCACCAAGCTTGTGGCGTGGTGGCATTTTTTATTCCCTTTCCACAGAAACCGACTATGTCTCTTCTTTCTGCTGCCCTAATAGATGGCATCATGTACGCCGCCTGGCTGTTTCTGGTCGCGGTCGGACTCACGCTGATCTATGGTGTGATGAAGATCCTGAACATGGCCCACGGCAGCCTCTATACCATTGGCGCCTATACCGCTGTCACCATGGTGACGCAGTGGCTCTCTACCGATCAAAGCCCATACGGCAGCTATTTGATGCTGATCCTGGCCGCGCTTATTGCCGGTCTGGTGCTGGGGCTGGTCATTGAATATGGCCTGCTGCGCTTCTTCTACCAGGAAGAACCTGTTGTCTCTTTGCTGATTACCTACGCGGTCTTCCTGATCCTGGAAGATACCGTCAAGCTGGTCTGGGGCGTGGATCCTTATGTGATCGCCGAACCTTATGGTTTGCTGGGTAACGTCGAATTCGGCGACCTGTTCTACCCCACCTACAGCTTTGTGATTGTTGTGGCTGCCATTCTGGCTGGCCTGTTCCTGACCTTGTTCCTGAAGTATTCGCGTCAAGGCCGCATCTTGCTGGCCGTGATTCATGACCGCGAAGTCAGTCAGGCCATGGGCATTAACGTGCAACGCTACTTCCTGCTGACGTTTATTGCTGGTGCCACGCTGGCCGCCCTGGGTGGTGCGCTGACGGCTCCTACCATCTCTGTCGCTCCCGGCATGGGCGTGGAAGTCATCGTGATGGCTTTCGCCGTGGTCGTGATCGGTGGTCTGGGCTCCTTGCCTGGTGCTGCTCTGGGCGCTGTGATTGTGGGCCTGGTGCGCTCTTTTGCCGTGCATTACTGGCCTGAAATCGAACTCTTCTCCATCTACGCGGTAATGGCACTGGTGTTGGCCGTCCGTCCTAAAGGATTGTTTGCTGCCGCCGAGGCCCGAAAGATATGAACAAGACCAACATTACGCTTAAGCAGGGCATGATTGCCCTGGTCATTACGGTGGCCGCCCTGATTGTGGGCTTTGGCCTGCCATCCTGGCAGTTTCTGATCACGGTGGCGCTGGCCAAGGGCCTGGTTGCCCTGGGCGTGGTGCTCTTGCTGCGCTCCGGCCTGGCCTCTTTTGGTCAAGGCTTGTACTACTGCATCGGCGCCTATGGTGTCGGTATGGCCATGAACTACCTGGACTGGCGTGAAGCCGTGATCCTGCTGCCATTTGCCGCTGCTTGCGCTGCGCTGCTGGCCTGGGTTCTGGGTTTTCTGCTGGCTCGCTACCGCGATATTTTCTTCGCCATGCTGAGCCTGGCCCTGTCCATGATCATGTACGGCTTGCTGGTGCGTAACCCCAGCCTGGGTGGCAGTGACGGCTTTAACGTGCACGCGCCTTCCTTCATGTGGGGTGCCTTTGCTGAAACCCTCTCGCGTCCAGGCGTGTTCGTCCTGACCGTGGTTCTGGTGGGTTTTGTGCTGTGGGCCATGCAAGGTTTTCTGCGCAGCCGTGCCGGTCGTCTGGGCCCAGCCATCAAGGACAATGAAATCCGTGTTGAATATCTGGGTGCTTCGGCTTACCGCAATATTCACCTGAGCTACGTGCTGGCGGCGGCTCTGGCTGGTCTGGGCGGTGCCTTGTCCTCGCTGAGCATCGGTCACGTGGACCCTGAACTGGCGTTCTGGACCACTTCGGGCGAGTTCATCTTTATTGCTGTGCTGGGCGGTACTCGTAACGCTTACGCACCTTTCCTGGGTGCGCTGAGCCTGGAACTGATCCGCACACTGGCTTATCAATATGCTCCTAACACCTGGCAGATTGTCATGGGTGTCAGCATGTTGGCCCTGATTGTGTTCTTGCCCGGTGGCCTGATCAGTATTCTGAACCGTCGCAATGCAGCGGCTACCTCCAACGATTCTTCTTCACCGACAGGGGCCCGCTCATGAGTCAGTCACCCTTGATTTCTGCTAATGGTTTGTGCAAGCAGTTTGGCGCTGTCCACGCTGCGCGCGATATGACCGTTGATATCCATGCGCAAACCATTACGGGCCTGATCGGTACCAATGGCGCAGGTAAAACCACCTTCGTGAACATGTTGACCGGCTATATGAAGCCGGACTCCGGCAATATCTTTTTTGCCGGTCGCGAGATCACGGGTTTGCCACCCCGGGAAGTGACCCGCATGGGGATCGCCCGCTCTTTCCAGATTCCTCAGCTGTTCACCTCCTTGAACGCCTTGGAAAACGTGGAAATTGCCTTGGGCGTGGCCAAGCAGCCCTTGTCCGAAGCCAGTGCGATTCTGGAGCGTTTCGGCCTGAGCGCCTTCGCCCAGTCCCAGGCCGGCACCTTGCCGGAAGGGATTCGCAAGTTGCTGGACATTGCTTTGGCCATGGTGGCCCAGCCTAAAGTGCTGTTGCTGGACGAGCCCACCAGTGGTGTGGCCAGTGACGAGAAATTTGAAGTGATGGACCGCGTCATGAAAGTGGTTCGTGATGCTGGTGTGACGGTTCTGTTTGTGGAGCACGATATGGAAATCGTGCGTCGCTACAGCGATCGCGTGCTGGCTTTCTACGACGGCACCATTTTGGCCAACGGCACTCCGGACGAAGTGCTGGCCCATGAGCAGGTCCGTGAATACATCATCGGCGAGCCGGTGGGACGCAATAAACAGGAGGCCGATAATGCTGCTTGATGTCAAAAATCTGGATGTACGTATTGGCCCCACCAGCATCTTGCGCCAGGTAAACCTGCAAGTGCGCCAAGGCCAGATCGTGGGTCTGGCCGGCCGTAACGGTGCGGGTAAAACCACGCTGATGCGCACCGTAATGGGCTTGCTGGCCGTGGACAATGGCTCGGTCATGTTTGATGGTCAGGAACTGGCCAAGATGCCCGCTTACCGTCGCACCAGCCTGGGCATGGGTTTTGCCCCCGAGGATCGCAAACTGATCCCCGAGCTGAGCGTGGAAGAGAACATCCGCCTGCCCGCCTGGGCCTTGAAATCCCAGGACATTGAAGAGCGTCTGGATCGCGTCTGGCGCATCATTCCTGAGTTGAAAGTATTTGGCCCACGCCGCGCCCTGCAATTGTCGGGCGGTCAACAAAAGCTGGTCGCCATTGGCCGAGCCTTGATGACGGCTGACAAGCTGCTTTTGCTGGACGAGCCTTTTGAAGGCGTTGCTCCTGCGCTGTCCAAGCGTATTGCAGAAGTGGTGGGCGAGTTGAGTAAAGAGGGCTTCAGTGCCTTGTTGTCCGGTGCTGACTTGCAGCACGCAGGCAATGTGATTGATTACACCTACCGGATGGACCGCGGCCGTATCGAAGTACCGCAGCCCGCCATACCATAAGGAGAAAGCCCATGTCGGCATTCGAGTTCAGAACCACCCCCGCTATTTATGTTGAAAGCGGAGCCGCTGCCCGGCTCGGTCAGATCCTGCGCAAGCGCTACTCGCAAGAGCGCGTTTGTCTGGTGACTGACCGTTTCCTGCACGAAAGCGGCTTGCTGGATCCTGCCCTGGCTGATCTGAAAGCCAACGGCTGGACCGTGCAAGTGATTGACGATGTTATTGCCGATCCTCCAGAGCACATTGTTTTGCAGGCAACGGAGCGCGCTCGCCAGGCCAAAACGGAAATCGTTGTTGGCCTGGGTGGCGGTTCGTCCATGGACGTGGCCAAATTGCTGGCCGTCCTGCTGGCGTCAGACCAGCCCCTGCAAGAGATGTACGGCATTGATAATGTGCGCGGCTCGCGCCTGCCCTTGGTGCAGATCCCGACCACGGCGGGAACAGGCTCGGAAGTGACGCCTATTTCCATCGTGACCACCGGCGAAACCACCAAATCCGGTGTGGTGGCGCCCGAGCTGTACGCTGATCTGGCCATTCTGGACTCGCAACTGACATTGGGCTTGCCACCGCGTATCACTGCGGCGACGGGTATCGACGCCATGGTGCACGCCATCGAGGCCTACACCAGCCGTATTTTGAAAAACCCGCTGTCGGACAATCTGGCCAAACAGGCCCTGCGTCTGATTGGCAGCAAGCTGGTGCACGTTTGTCGCAACGGCCAGGATGCCGAGGCTCGCCAGGACATCCTGCTGGGTGCCACGTTGGCTGGTCAGGCTTTTGCGAACGCTCCCGTGGGTGCCGTACACGCATTGGCTTACCCGATCGGCGGTATTTTCCACGTGCCACACGGCTTGTCGAATTCGCTGGTCCTGCCACACGTTCTGCGTTTCAACGCTCCGGCTGCAGCCCCGCTGTATGCCGAACTGGCTGAAGTGCTGATCCCCGGCATCCAGGGGGATGAAGCCTCCAAGACCGAGGCCTTCATCAACTTCATGGAACAGATCGCCATTGATACCGGCATCGAGCGTCAACTGCGCGAAGTCGGCATCAAGGAAAGCGACCTGCGCCGTATGGCCCAGGAAGCCATGAAACAAACCCGTCTGCTGGGTAACAACCCCCGCGACGTGACTGAAGACGACGCCTTCGCTATTTACAGCGCCGCGTTCTGATAGACCGCTAACAGCGGAAACCTTTTTGCCTGAGTCTGGTGCTGTGCCGGCTCAGGTTTTTTTTTCGTCTGCTCAATGGGGGGCTGCAACGACGCTAATAGAGATAGGGAAGAGAAATAGGAATGGGGAGTTAAGCTTCTTGATGGCGCGAGTTCCGTTTTATGCGGCAGGGCAGCGGTGCCGCGTCTGCCTGATGCGTGTCAGAACGAGCGATAAGGACGTAGCTGAGGCTAGGCTGCTTGCTTGTACAGGTCGGTTTTTGGGTTATCAGGGTTATGCTATTATTAATCATCATAAATAACCTTCAAGGAGTCTATCCATGAGCGTCCTGGTAAGTAGTCCCAGCGTCTCGACCCTGGTGGGTACGCCCAAAGAGGTTAAGGTAAGTTTGGGCAAATCCAAGGCAGAACAAGTGCTGGTGCTGGCTTTCGATCACATCAAACCGGCCGCCTTCAAGGCTTTGGCAGAGAACTTCACCAATGTGGCCTCGTCCATGTTCGAGGTCTTGCAAGAGCGTCAGGACAAGGAGTCGCTGGAGCGCCTGGCCGAAGTGCTGGTGCCGCGCACGCCCCCATCGCCCCGATTGTTGAAAGAAGCTGCCATGCTGGTGCAGGCCCGCAAGGCCGTACTGGAAAGCGGGGACTGGCTCAGTGCCGCAGAAGTGGCGCAACTGGCAGGATTGAGCACACGCAATCCCAGTGCCCAGCCCAACAAGTGGAAGAAGCAGGGGCAGATTTTTGCCATCAATCATGGTGGTGTGGATTATTTCCCCGGCTACGGTCTGGACCCGGACACCAGTTTTCGTCCCGCCAAACCCTTGGCGCAAGTGCTCGACATTCTGGCCGGGCATAAAGACAGCTGGGGCATGGCCTACTGGTTCATGTCCACCAACAGCTTCTTGGGTGGCAAGCGCCCGCAGGACTTGTTGATTTCTGCGCCGGAAAAGGTCATCGCCGCTGCGCAAGATGAAGTGCAAGCCGTGACTCATGGCTAAGCCTGCGGCTCTGGATAAAAAGCACATCCCGGCGGAGGGGGTATCGGTAATCCCCGTTCCGGACGGTGAGCTGCGCTTGACCTTGATGGACTGGCCCAAAGGGCAGTTACTGCATCGCGTTCATCAAGATAAATATTTGGCGACTCAGTTCAATCCGGGCATGCAGGGCAATGCGCGTTTCAGTCCGATTCAGGATGAGCAGGGCAAGCCGATTCCCACCTTGTACGGTGGCACCAGCCGCGATTGCGCCATGATGGAGACTGTCTTTCATGACGTTCCGCACGCCGCAGGCTTTAAAAGCTATGACAAGAAAAAGTTGTTGGGGCAGGTGCATTCCACCGTGCTGCTGAACGCGCCTTTGGTGTTAGTGGATCTGGCCAGCGTTTCGCTAAGGAAGCTGGGTGTGACACGCAAGCAACTGATCGACACTGAAAAAGATCAATATCCGGCAACCCGCCTGTGGGCTGCCGCGATTTATCAGCAATGCCCCCAAGCCCAAGGCTTGTGCTGGGTGTCCCGGCAGGACGATTCGGCGCGAGCTGTGATGCTCTTTGGGAATCGCATCGTCAAAAGCGTCTTGAAAGCCCAGGGCCCATCGCAGAGCTTGAGCGAAGATCCGGTTAGCTACGATGCCGTGCTGGATCTGGCCGAACGGATTGGGGTGGTGATCGTTCCAGGTAGTGCCTAAGTAATCGATATCTTCAGGCCTAACGTCTGCTTACAAGAGCGGCTCTATCCGGTACTGAGAGACGGCTCTTCACCGTACTAAACTAGCCCAGTTTTGCAGGGCATAGTCTGGGCTTTCCTTTTATGGCCTGATGTCGTCAGCAATGGTGCTTTCCATATGCTGTCATTGTTGAATCGACTGCTTTTTACTCACCATGATTGCGATCTCATTTTCTTCCTTACAAAACCGGCGGACGCTGACCTTGTGTTTGGCCGGGGCCCTGCTGGGCCTGCTTGAATGGGTGGCCTTCAGCAATTTGATGATGGCGCCTGCGCCGCGCGAGCATATCTGGGTGTCCTTGCTGTTGGCTATAGGAATCTTTGGGGTGGCGTCTTTCACCTTGCTGATGCACGTCGCTGTGCGCAAGGCCTTGCTGGTGTCCCTGGGGCTGGGAGTGGCCAGCGCGGCGCTGATCTTGCAGGCGCAAGGGGGATATGCTGAGGTCGCCCTTTTTTGGCGGGCCCCGCAGATGTGGGTGGCAATGGGGCTGCTGGCGACTATTACTCTGCCATTTCTTGCCATTCTGGTAGAGCGTCCACGCGATTGGGCTGATTACCGTCGCCTGTTCGAGCTGAGTTGGTCCATGGTGTGTTCCTGGGCCGTCGCATTGTTCTTCTGCGGCCTGGCCTGGGGCGTGTTGATGGCGTGCCATATGTTGCTCAGCTTTGTCGGCATCACCCTGTTAGGGGATGTTCTGCTGGAACCCACGGTTGCGGCTGTGGTGTCTGGTGCTTTGGTGGGAGCCGGTCTGGCGCTGGCCTCGGACTCGGATGGTGGCTATCTGTCCCCCATTCTGTTGCTGAAACTGCTGCGTTTGCTGACCCCTGTTTTGCTGGTGGTGATGGTGGTGTTCATCGTCGCCTTGCCCTGGCGTACGGGTGAGGGCTTGCCACTGGCCGCCCTGTGCGTGGCGGCTGTTCTGGGGGCGTCGACTCTGGTGTCTTCTGTTGTTGCGGACGAGGACACGAATGCCAGCGCAAACCCTTTATTGCGCGCCTCGGCCCGTTTACTGGGTTTTGTCATGCCCGTGCTGGCAGGCGTTGCCTTGTGGGCGATTTGGGCGCGGGTTGCTCAATATGGTTGGACCCCCAGTCGTGTTCTGGTCATGACAGCAGCGCTGGTGGCAGCGGGCTATGGTTTGAGTTACTTCTGGGCTGCCTGCCACCCTCAACACTGGATGGCGCGAGTACGCCGTTCGAATGTGGGGATGGCGTTGGCCCTGATAGTGCTGGCCATTATCTGGCTGCTTCGCATCGGCTCTCCCGAAGCGATCTCGGCGGCTTCGCAAGTGGCCCGGCTGGAGGCCGGCACGCTAAGCGCGGATGAGTTCCCGGATACGGAAATGAGAATGTATTGGGGACTGCCAGGGCAAAAGGCCGTGGACTATGTGGTTGAGAAAAACCTGTTGGTTGGCAGCTCTGAGGAAGCTTCTGAAGAGGCTGTGCCGGACAAGGATCTGGAAGTCTGGGACATCGGTGAGGACAAGGCGCGGCAGATGCTCTTGGGCTCTTTGCCCAGCTCTCCGGCTGACCATCCTTTACGTCAGTCCTTTATCGAAACCTATCCAGGTTGGGACATCGCCTATCTGGCCAAGGCTTGCGAGACTCGAACTCAGGGTAACCACGCCGGTTGCTTGCTGGTATTTGTGGATTTGTTGCCGGGCGAAGCGGGAGACGAAGCGATTGTTCTGTCGGTCAACAACCCCATGAATAATGGTGCTGTCTTTGTGCAGACCGCTAATGGGGAATGGGAGAAGGCGACCGCTTTCACGCCCGGTTTGTCGCCGGATAATATGGGCGCCGTCATTGATGGCATTCACGCCAAGGGAGCGGTCATTGAGCCCGCGCCTTTCAGTGTCTTGAAGTTGCCGGACGGCGGCTTTATAGGTGCAGCTCAGCGCCCTTGAGGGCAGGGCGCTGATAGAGCGATCAGTAGTGATGCCTTTGGTTTGAAGGCATCACGGCTGGGCCGCAAGTCGCAGAGCAGGCTTCAAGGAGGCGGCCAGCATCTGCCCGTGGTTCAAGTCGCTGAAGTTTTCGTAGCTGACGGTCAGCCCTGCATCCTGCAAATGCTTGGCCATATCCTGTGCGGACCATTGAGCCGCAGCATTGCTCATGGAGGTACTGCGGCGCTGCCCGCCCACCATGATGGCAATGCGCTTGTCCTTGGCCTGCGTTGTATCAAAAGCCTGAGCCGTCTTGACCAGAATCCCGTCATACCACCACAGGGAGGGATCGCCCGCCACGTAGCGCTGGTACAGATCAGGATGGGTGAACAGGGTGTGCAAGGCGAACAGGCCGCCGTAAGAGTGGCCCCACAGGGTCTGGCGGGAGCGATCAATAGGCTCGCGTTCTTCCACGGCAGGCTTGATGTGGGTTTCTATATAGTCCAGAAAAATATCTGCACCGCCGCCTGAACGGCCCCGTACTTCCACAGGTTTGCTGACGCCGTTTTCCGTAACGGGAGGCGTGTAGTCGAAGGCGCGGGCAATCACATCGTGGCGCGCTTCGGTGTCGTAGCCAATGGCAACCAGGACCGGGGCAGACAAGGCGCTGATGGCTTTCAGGTCGTCCACATCAATACTGGCCATGGCGGCATTGCCATCCACCATATAAATCACCGGATGACCGCGTGCGGGAGCGGGGCGGTTGGGCGTGCCTATCTGTATTTTGTAGTGCCGCTTGCCGTCTTCCGAGGACATGATCAGCGTCTCAAAACGGTACAGACTTTGTTGCTGGTCCACGATGGAGGGGCCGGCTGCCTCGTTCCAGGGGCGCTGGGTTTGCTGGGCGTGGGAGGGAAGTGTGAACGCCAGGCAGAGCGTGGCGGCACTGATCAGAAAGCGGGGCAGGGAGGTCATTATCAAAGTGTAGGGCGATAAGGTAAGTTGATAATGATTATTATTACATCCCGCGGCATCTGTAGTGACGAATCAATTTATACAGCTGGTAAGCCGCGATGCTGCTAAAGAACAAAGCGGGGACAGACCAGACTGCTCCCCCACTGATCAGGTTATTACCTTCAGGCCCATAGCAGCTTGAAGAAGCGTCTTGAATGCAGTCGCGATACTGGTAATAGCGTTCGTAAAATAGCCACCAGAAAAAGAGAGCAGCGATGGTATGGATTATAAATTTCATGCTGGTTCAGCGTACAGAGACAGGCTTGCCTGCCAGTCTATCCCGATAGCGCAGGTTTCATGACGGCAAGGGTAGAAATATAAAGCCGCCATATAATTGAGAATGTGTGCTATTCTCATGTGGCCTATTTCACCCTTTCCTGCCATCCGCGCCATTAAAGAATTATTTGCGGGCCTGGCTCGGGCTGCTTGCTCCCACACTCCTATGATCAGATTTACGGTATCGGACTTTGACCGACTCGGTAGTCCGACGGGTTTTCGCTATTGCTTGCCGGATTACAACGGTCCCAAGCAGGACATGGAGCAGGTTTGTATTGCCGAAGGGCGCGTGCAGGAATACGAGGTCCGGCCCGGCATGAAGATGGTGCTTTCAGACATCATCACTCACCACCAATACCAGGCGACCTCTTTGGCCGCGCCGCAGTTCTCGGCCATTGTCATGTTGCAGGGTCGGGCGCAGACTCAGCTCGCCAGCCAGAAAACGGTCAGCATGATGGCTCAAAGTGGGGCCACCATTGCACATGCGGACGCGGTGGCCATGACAGGAACTCATCCTGCTGGGCAGCGTCTGCGTGGCTTGAACATCACTTTACATACGCCTGACAGCTTGGCTGATTCGCCCTTGGGAGAGATGCTGGCCAACGTCATGGGTTCTTCGCGGATACGATTGCAACGCTGGGCGGTGCCCCCGCATTTGTTGACCGCGATCGATCAGTTGATAGACAGTCCCTGGCAGGGCACCTTGCACAATCTGTTGTTGGAGGGGGTCAGCTTGCAAGTGCTGGCTTATGCGCTGGATGGCCTGGCCCGAGAAACAGAAAAAGATTCCCCCGTCTCCGCGCGCGACCGGCAATTGCTCGAACGTGTCAGAGAGCGCCTCTACCATTCGCCTGGCGAGGACTACACCTTGGCAGATCTGGCCAAACTGGCCTGCATGAGTCCCAGCACTTTGCGGGTGAAGTTTCAGGCGGTCTATCAATGCTCGGTATTTGGCTGGCTGCGTGAGCGCAGGCTGGAACTGGCGCGAGAGTATCTGGCACAAGGCTGGAGCGTACAGCAGGCAGCGCACTATGTAGGCTATCGCCATGCCACCAACTTCGCCACGGCATTCCGTGAGCGCTATGGCATCTCACCCAGCGAATTGAACTAGGCTGTCCCGTCATTGCCCAAAGCTCTTCAGGCATTGCGCATTCCCCGACGGTGCTTGCATCGCTCATGCTGAAAGACCCTGCCCCTTGTGGGCCGCTTCTTTTTGTATTTGACTGTGCCGCCTTTCCTGCTTCCTCCGTATCCCTTGATGGTTTTGATGTTGGGCCTGCTGGCCTGCGTGGCACCGGCCACCATTGATGCCTATTTACCTGCATTCAGCTCTCTGGAACAGGAATTCAATGTGCCGCCACACAGCGTGCAGCAGACCCTGGGTGTGTATATGTCTGCGTATGCGGCCATGTTGCTCTTGCATGGTACCTTCTCCGATGCCTGGGGACGCAAGCCAGTGGTGCTGGTTTCCTTGCTGGTTTATGTGGCAGGTTCTGTGATGGCGGCTGTAGCGCCCAGCTTCTCGTTCTTGTTGGCGGGCCGTGTCCTGCAGGGCTTGTCCGCCGGAGCTGGCTTGGTCATCGGGCAGGCCATGGTGCGTGATTGCTATCAGGGGCAGCAGGCGCAGCGCACATTTTCTTATATCGTGCTGGTGTTCAATGTCTCGCCCGCGCTGGCGCCGATTGTGGGCGGGCAGTTGATCGCCCATCTGGGCTGGCGCTCCGTGTTCTGGATGCTGGCCGTATTGGCCGCGCTGGCTGCTTGCCTGTGCGCGCTGCGCCTGCCAGAGACCTTGCCGACGTCCAGACGCCAGCCTTTGGTCTGGTCGCAGTTGCGGGTCGAGCTATGGTTTTTGCTGCGCAATATCTCTTTTATGGGGATGAGCCTGGCTTTGAGCTTGTTGATCGGTGCGCAGGCATTTTTGATTGGCGCCGCGCCTGACTTCATCACCCATACCTTGAAGCTGCCCGAGACCGCGTTTGCTGCCTTGTTCGTGCCCTTGGTGATTGGGGCCAGCGCGGGAGCCTTGGCCTCGGCTCTGCTCTCCCGACGTTGGGAAGCGCGCAAGCTGATTACTTGTGCCTATGGCTTGATGCTGGGGAGCTGCCTGGCCTATGTCGCCTACCTGGCACGTGCTGCAGAACCCGCGTTGCTGTGGGCGGTCGGGTTGCCGGCATTCTTTGCCGCCGGGCTGGCCATGCTGTTTCCGGTGATGACCATGCAGGTCTTGGTGCAGGTTCCCGCACGCGCAGGGCTGGCGGCTTCCTTGCTGGGGTTTTGTCAGATGGCTACCTTTTCCCTGGTCAGTGGCTGGTGCGTACCTTGGGTTTACGGGCAGCCTGTGCGCATGGCGGCCGCGATGCTGTTGGCCGTAGTTGCCAGTCTTGTCGCTTGGCTTTGGCTGCAAAAGCGTGCAGATCGGGCCGTGTCATAGGCAGGACTGATGTTTGGCATAGCGTTTTTGCGTTTGTGAATACATCGCTCTCAAGCATGAAGATGATAATTGTTCGCATCTAAAACCTTTGCTGAGATCCACCTTCATGTTTGCCGTTTCTTCCAGCTCTGCTCGCCTGCGAGTGCGTTTGCTGACACCTCTTACTCGCTCCGCCATGCTGCTGGCGGCCGCGGGCAGCCCAGCCTGGGCACAGGACAAGGCTCCTGATCAATCCCCCGTGGAGCTGTCCACAATTACGATCAAAGGCAATCGAGATCCGGGGGTGACCGAAACCAGCCAGTCCTACACTACCAAGGCAATGAGCACAGCCACGGGTTTGTCACTGTCCATTCGTGAAACACCGCAGTCGGTCAGCGTGGTGACCCGCCAGATGATGGAAGATCGCGGTATGCAGACAACGGCCGATGCCCTGCAAAGCGCCCCGGGTATTTCCGTGACGCGCAGCGATACCAACCGTTATTCCTTTTCCTCGCGTGGCTTTGGTATCGATAACTATCAGTTTGATGGCTGGACCCAGCCTGTGCTCTCGCCCTGGGCTTTTGGTGAAAGCAATCTGGACCTGGTGGTGTTTGATCGGGTTGAAGTGGTGCGCGGTGCGACAGGTTTGATGACGGGGGCGGGCAGCCCCTCGGCCTCGGTCAACTATGTACGCAAGCGTCCCTTGCGTGATTTTGCAGCATCGGGGGGCGTGAACGTAGGCAGCTGGGACTTTGCCCGTGGTTATGCCGATGTTTCCACACCCATTACCGAAGATGGCCGTATTCGCGGGCGTATTGTGGGGGCTTATGGCAAGGCCAATAGCTACACCAGTTTGCAGGACACCAAGACGCGCACCTTGTATGGCGTGATTACGGCTGACCTGATGCCCGGCATGGAATTGACTGGTGGAGTGGCCTATCAGTCCAGCTCGAACAATGGCTTTGGCAGTGGTTTTCCGCTGTTCTATAGCGATGGTTCGCGTACAGACTTCAAGCGCTCTGTTTCCAACAATACGGACTGGTCGCGCATCGAGAATGACACCACCACGGGCTTTCTGGATTTGAGCCATCAGTTTGCCAATGACTTGAAGCTGCGCCTGACTTATAACCAGTCGCACACCGATGCATCCATGAAGCAGATTTTCCGGGGCGGCTACCCGGATCGGGAAACCGGCTTGGGTACTGCCAACTCCTATTCCTATTACAAGGGGGATGTGCGTCGCAAGGCATTCAATGCCTCTTTGTCCGGCCCCTTCGAGCTGTTCGGTAAAGAGCATGAGTTCTCTGCGGGCTGGATGATGTCCCAGGACCGCGTCTCCTTCCCGCAGTATCGCGCCCTGGCACCTTTGCCGGATGCGGGCAGTTTTTATCAGCCGGGCCGCGTGCCCGAACCCGTGTGGTCAGGCGAGCCCTCCCAGGCGGATGACATGAACAACAGACAGTCTGGTGCCTATGCCGTAGGGCGTTTTTCCTTGATGGATAATCTGCGCTTGATGGTAGGTGGACGCTTGAGTAACTGGGAGACGGACCAGACCTACTTTGGTGCCAAACGCCAGTATCGCAACCGCAATGAGTTCATCCCTTATGCCGGCCTGATCTACGACTTTGACGACACCTACACGGCTTACGCCAGCTATACGGAAATCTTCAAACCGCAGAACGCCCGCAACGAACAGGGTGATCTTCTGGCTCCCATCACGGGTAAAAGCTACGAACTGGGCTTGAAGGCCGCCTGGCTGGATGGCCGCTTGAATGGGGCGGTATCCGTGTTCCAGACCCGCCAGGACAATCTTGCCGAAGCCACTGGCAATAATGTGATCGGCGCGCCGCCCAATACCCCCGCCTATCGCCCCGTGTCAGGAGCCAAGGTAGAAGGTATCGAACTGGAGCTGGGCGGGGAGTTGATGCCCGGTTGGAACCTGGCCAGCAGCTTGACGACCTTCACGGCCAAGGATGCACAAGGCAAACCCATCAACACCAGCAAGCCGCGTACTTTGTTCAAGCTCTACACCACCTATCGTTTGCAGGGCGATTGGCAAGGGCTGACAGTGGGTGGTGGTATCGACTGGCAAAACCGCATGTACCAGGATGCGACCGCACCGGGCCGTAAAGTGGTCAAGGTAGAGCAGGGCAGCTATGCCATCGTCAACCTGATGGCGCGCTATGACTTCAACAAGCGCATGTCCGCCACGCTGAACGTGAATAACCTGTTCGACAAGAAGTACTACTCGCAGATCGGGTTTTATAACCAGGGCTGGTATGGGGCGCCCCAGAACGTGATGCTGTCCTTGCGGGCGCAGTATTAAGAGAGAAAGGTGCAGGCAGTAGAGCCTGATGCAAAAGCCTGCTTGCCATCGCCAAGCAGGCTTTTTTATTGGAAGCGGATAGGTTGCTTGCTGTATCTCGGACACCGAGATCTTGTAGCCCTTGAGCTACAAGTACAGCGCTGTCGGTCTGCTTTGAGGCCTGCGGGCTACAAAATCAGGACACCAAAGCCAATAAATCAGTCACCCCAATATCGACACCTGCCTGATACAACAAGGTGCTGGCCTGACCGCGATGGTGAGTCTGGTGATTAAAAAAGTGCGTCACTAAAAGCGCAAAATCCTTCTCCATACTCTGGCCCGCCATATTGCTGTAGCGTAGCGTTTGGCCCAGTTGCTCCGGTGTCAGCGTGGCGGCCCAATCAATAATGATCCGGTCCAGCTTGTGACGGTACTGATTCAGTTCTGCCAAGGTGTCGAACAACTGCTGGTCCAGTGCACGTGGCTTGGCAAATACGCCGATTTGCTCGCGCAAGACGTGGGCATCAGGATGCCGGGCAAAGCGCTGCAGCCAGACGGTGTCTCCCACAGCAATGTGCATCATGGTCTTGAACAGCGAACCGAAGAAAGCCCCGCGTTCCTGATGCAAGTCCTGCGCTGAAAGGCTCGCCGCTGCATTGTAAAGACGGCGGTTCATCTGGTTGTTGTAGGATGCCATGCGGATGGCGGTTTGGGGTGTCATGGAGTGCGTTGTCAGGGGCTGGAGTATCCAGATTATTTCTTTAAACAGGCTACAGGAGCAAGACTGAATCTTGTCTTTGCCTGTCATGACTTGCCCCAATGTCAAAGCGCTTGACCTGCAGATAGGTAGTCAGCTACATTTCAGCCATGGTGATTATTTGGTGGCGCGATGTTTGAACTCAAGGACCTTCCCAGTTACGACACATTGGTAACGCTGGGAGCCGAGTACAGCAATCCGGATGTGGATGGTTTGCATACCTGGTTGATCTGGGCTTCTGCCACCAGCGAGATGTTGTCTGCGTTTGAGGCCAATCTTGATCGGACAAGCGGTTTGTCTCAGACCCAGTTCTTTGTTCTGATTTTGCTGAAACGCAATCCAGAGGGGCTGAGTATTGGTGTACTGGCCGACGGGGTGTCGGTGACGTCGCAAACCATGACACGCATTATTGATCGCATGGAAGCAGCAGGCCTGTGTGATCGGGAGCAGCACCCGCAAGATCGTCGTGCCTGGGTGGTTCGATTGACCGAGCACGGGGCACAGGTGCTGGGCCAAGCCTTGCCAGCGCATTATGTGTGGGTTGCCAAGCTGATGAGCCATTTCGATGAATCAGAGCGGGAGATGCTGATTCGATTGATGTTCAAGATTAAGCAGGAAGGCGTGTTGCCCAAGACAAACGGCGGATAGTTGTCTGCCGTTTTTTTTAAACAGATATGTAGCTTACTGTATAACAGCCAGGAACATTAAAGATGAATGTATCCGCACATGAAGAGGGATCTGTAGGTACGGGCCTGCGGGCATTGATGGTGATCTGTGCCTTGTCCGTCGTCTCTTTGCTTTATCTGCCTTTGCCGGTGCTTGCCGTCCTGGAGCAATCCTACGGGGTGGGTGCAACAGGCATGGTCAGCAGTTTTGGGTTTGCCTACGCCTTGGGTTTTCTGATTTTTGGACCGCTGTCGGATCGCTTGGGGCGCTGCAAGGTCATGGTTGGCGGCTTGCTGGCTTTGGCCGGACTGACTGCTTTGCTGGCGGTGGTGCAGTCACCTGCCGCCATTGTTGTTGGCCGGCTGTGTCAGGGGCTGGCTGCTTCTTCATTTCCTCCGGTGGCGATTGCCTATCTGGCAGAGCGGGGCAGTCCACGACAGAGGATGTGGAGTGTTGCCTGGATGAGCACCGCCTTTTTGTCGGCAGGCCTGCTGGGGCAAATATATGGCGGCTTGATTGCCGGTCGTTGGGGGCTAGGAGCGGCTTTCTTGCCCTTGAGTGGCATTTTCATGCTGACGGCATGGCGCTTATGGCGCAGAGCGGCAGATGAGATGGAGTCGCAGGGCCTGCACGGTTTTCTGCGCAATTACCGATCGGTGGGCCGACTGCTGGCCAACCCCGGATTGCTGCGTGTCTATGTGCCGGCCTTCTTTCTGCTGCTGTGCTTTGTTGCCTTTTATATGACGCTTGATAGCAAGCTGGCTGCGCAGTTCACACAGTTGGGCCTGTCTCCCATGATGACGCGCGCTCTGGTTGCCCCTGCCTTTTTGATGCCTTTATTGGTGGCGCTGGTCATGCCCAGAATGGGGCCTCAGCGAGTACTGAGCGCTGGCCTGGTGTGTGCTGCCACCGGCCTGGCACTCAGTGCGTTAGCCGGACAGGCCCATCCTTTGGGACTGCTTGGAGCCAGTTTCATCTTTGTGGCTGGGATTGGTATCAGTGTGCCGAGCCTGATCGCTCGAGTAGCCGGGCTAAGCGAATTGTCAGTACGAGGTTTGGCGGTATCGCTTTACACCTTTGTGCTGTTCATCGGCGCAAGCCTGGGGCCTTGGGTGGCTCAGCAGATTGCGGCCTGGCCTTTGGAGGATACGTATTTATTGCTGGCTGGCTTGCTGGCAGGATGTGCGATCTATGCCCTTAGTGGATTAAGGCGCAGTGAGGTGCTCGTTAACAAGCAATAAGAAAAAAGACAGCTATCACGGAAAGATGAGAAGGGCTCAGTTAATAAGTGCCTTTGCAAAACATCAGCGTCAAGAATTTTTAAGGGAGAGTAGAAAAATGGAAGTACTTATTGTTGTTCCGAAGGGCTTTGACCGCTTTGCTCAGAATGAAAATTTATTGCTGTATGAGCGTCTGATGAAGCTGTTGCATGACGAGTCTCCTGAACGTGGACCGTTGGCTGGCCGGCAGTTGATCGCTGGCCAGGGTTTGAGTCAGGAGCAGGTCAGTCATGCCTGGTTTGTAGGTATCAGTAAAGGCCTGCTTCAGGAGTTCAAGCATTGGCACACATGGCGAGGGAAGCGCCTGGCTGCCAAGCCCCTGGTACATAAGCATCGCCCGGAAAACACTCTGATTTCCGTACCTGAAGTTGCGCAAGATGGTGGCTTTATTGCGGACTTGATGCTGGATGATCGGAACGAGCTGATGCTGGACCATCTGACTGGACAGCATGTGCAGGGAATGGTGCTGACAGAGGCGTGCCGTCAGATGTTTTTGGCGGTAACGGAGCGGTTTTGCCTGGAAGACTACCAAGCACCCAAGCGCTACTTTGTGATCAACACGATGACGATGCGGTTTCAGGCGTTTGCGTTTCCTTTGCCCGCTCAAATCCGCTATCACGTTCTGGAGCAGAAAAAGCTCAGGGCGGATCGGGTCTGGTTCCATGCTGACATGAATATTTATCAGGGCGGTGCAGTCGTTGCAGGTATGGAAGTCAAGTTCACGGTCTTTGATGATGTGCTGATTACTCAGAAGGAAAACCAGTTGGCCGCCAGTGTTGTCCAGCAGTATGTCAATGAGTTGGGCATGCTCAATGCCCAGAGCGATGTCACGGATGATGTCTCTGCCTTTCTATCGAATCAGGCAACGGCTTCTTGCCCAGAGCAAGCCTTGCTGTAGAGCGATTACGGTTTTTTGAAAGATCGTCGACCAGGATTTTGTCCTGGTCGAACTTAAGGAAAGGCAGGGGATGGGAACAATTCAATTTGCATTTTTTGATGTTGATGAAACTCTCATCAACATGAAAAGCATGTTCAGTTTTCGCAATTACTACTGGTGTAAAACGCTTGGACAAGAGGGCGGTGAGGCTGCTAGTCAAGAAGCTGAGCGGCGAATGCGTGGACAGATTGCCGATGGTACATCCAGAGACGAAATTAATCGCTTGTTCTGGCATGTGTTCAAGGGCTGCAGACAAACTGATTTACAAGCAGCGATAGCAGACTGGCATCAGCAAATGCGCCAGCAAGAGAACTACTACATTCAGCCAGCCATCCAGGCTTTGCGGGAGCATCAGCGCAATGGCGTTCAGCCTGTGTTTGTATCTGGCTCCAGTTGCGACATTCTGCAGCCCCTGGCTCGAGATCTGGACGTGCGCTATGTGCTGGCTAATCAGTTGGAGATTCTCGCGGGCAATTACACCGGTGAAATCATGGGAATACAGACCATTGGCGAAGGGAAGCGGCGAGCCGTTCAACGGTTTCTGGAGCGTCAGGCAGGATGCGCTGCGGATTGTTATGGGTACGGCGATCACATTTCTGATCTGCCCATGCTGGAGCTTGTCGGTTTTCCGCGGGTGATAGCAGGAGACCCGAATTTGATGGGCATAGCACAAGAGCGTGGCTGGCCCATCTTGAATCAGTATTCCTTGTGATGAGGTAGGGATTATGTCGATACGTCTTATTGCGTTTAGTCGTTTGCTGATCCTGGGTGGCTTGGCTATGTGGTTGTCGATTGCCGTCATTAACAACGTCACGGATTCCGGGACTAATCGTTTACTGCTGAGCCATACGCTTTCTATGGATTTGGTGATGGCGGAGGAGCTGCTGGGTGCAGGCTTGTTGTGGAGGGCTTGGTCGGCGCAGTGGGCTCCGGTGGTTTTATATGTGGTGGCTGCTGTCCAGCTGACTTGTGCCATCTTGCTGTGGTGGGCCGCCCTCTCTTATGCAAAGGCTTTCTGGGTGCAAAAGGCTTGTGTTCTTTTACGTGCTCGCAATCGCGCGGTACTGGCTTTGAGCCTGTTTGTTTTTTTGTGGTTGTTTTTCATCTGCGGCGGTTTGTGGTTTGGGTATTGGCTCAAGCAGGGGCCAGTCCAGATGGTGCACTTTAGCTTGATCGTGATTGGCTTATGCGCTCTGAATTATGTTCAGACGCAAGCTGTAGAGCAAGGCCGCGCGCTCTAGCTCTTTAGACCTGTCTTGGTTTTACGGCCTTGAGTTACCAGCTGGAAAACTTGGCCGTTTTTCTGAAAGCTGATTTTGAGAACGGGCCCATGAAGTTCGTTTTCTCTAGCGTGATGCTTTCTTTTCACAGGAGTCCGCCTTATGCGAGTCCATCTTTCTTTGCCATCCTTGTTTGCCGCTTTGATGATGCAAACGGCCTGGGTTTTTCCTGCTCAGGCTCAACAGAATGTCCTTTCCATTTCGGAGAATGCCATGAGCACGCTTGCCAGCCCTTCTATTGATGCCTTTATTCCGGAAACCCATGCCCAGGTCATGAGCCGTCAGGTCAGTGCGGATGGTGAGGCCGTTGTGTTGACGCGCTATGAGCGCAAGGACGGACGTAATGCCGGTCTGGAAGGCGAGCACTTTAGTTCGGTAATTGCGCCGTCAGGTCGCCTTAAAGGTTTTGCCAATATCTCTCTGGACCTGGTGGGCCGTCCTTTGCCAGACAGCCAGCGCAGTGAGGAAATCGCACGTGCGTTCCTGCAGCAGTATGCTCCTGACTTGTTGCCTCGCATGGAAATTCATTGGATCGACAAGCATGACGAGCCGATTCGTGTGGAGCGTAATGGCCGTATGGAGACGGTCACCTTGACCGGGATGAAGGTGAAGGCTCGCAATCTGGAGGATCGTCTGTGGTTCTGGGTGATTGTGGGCCCGGATGAGCAACCTATGATCTTTGAACGTGACATCACATGGATTACCTTTCCCGGGCATAGGCAAACTGAAAAATGGCTGCATGACAGCTGGCTGAAGAAGCAGCCCAAGGAGAGTTCGAGTGGTTCCAAAGTGGGCTAAGGGCCTGCGCGGTGGGATCTGAATAGAACAGGGCGCGACTGCTTGCGGTCGCGTCTTTTTCGTCGGAGTACGTTTTTTTTGCAATAAAGGCAGACAGCCAGCCCCGGACTTTTCCTGCGTGCCTTGGCAGGCTTTATTTCATATATGGAATATCGTTTCTTACAGCTTTTTTAGCTTGATGCCTTTTTAAGCGGACAAAACTGTCCGTATAATTTCGGAATGAAAAACCGGAATTTACCTAATCGTTCTGATGCCTTGGAACGCCGGGAACTGTTGCTGGATGCGGCTAACACGGTCTTTAGCAAGTGTAGTGTCACGGCCCCTTTGGATCAGGTTGTGTCGCAGGCAGGGGTAGGACGGGCGACGCTCTATCGCAATTTCCCTGATCGGGCTGCCTTGATGGAGGCGTTGCTGATACGGGCAGCAGACCGGATTGAAGAGCGCTTCTTAAGCAAGCGCAAAGGCAATGCCCAGGACTTCAAGGTCTTGATGCAGGTGCTGGCAGGGTTCGCGCTGGAGTCGGCTCCCATGTCGGATTACTGGAAGGCGATTGACCCCAATCACCCCACCATTGTGGGGGTGCGCGCACGTTTGGTTGATCTGGCGCGCGAACCCTTGGCAATGGGGCAGGCCGCCGGGCAGTGCAACCCGGCCTTGCAGCCCACGGACATTCCCTTGTTGATTGGCATGCTGGCTGCCAGCTTGCGGGGGCGCACGGACAAGGAAAGGCTACTGTTCGTAAAACGCTCGCTGAAGTTCTTGTGTGAAGGCGTGTTGTTGCAGGTGGACCGTAATGCTCCCGATTGGGAGCCTGAATGAGTCAGTACATCAAGCCGCATCCACATTGGGAGGAGCATGAAAAGCCCTTCATGCCGGGCTCGCCATCGGCACCTCATCATGAATCGCATATCCGTATGGCTTATGGTCTGGTTGCGATTCTGGTTGGTTTGACAGGTGGTTTGGGTAATGCCCTGGTGTCGGTGAATTTGCCGACGCTGCAAGGGGAGCTGGGGTTGACGCCCTCCGAGGCAGCCTGGTTGCCCGCAGCCTATGCCATGGTCAATATCACCGCCAATTTGCTGGTGTTCAAGTTCAGGCAGCAATATGGCATGCGCCTGTTTGCCGAGATAGGCCTGGGTTTGTATGCCGTTCTGGCCTTGCTGCATCTATCCATTAATAGTGCTGAATCACTGATTTTTCTGCGTGGTGCCAGCGGGTTTTCTGGTGCGGCGGCTAGCACCCTGGGCGTCTTGTACATGCTGCAAGCTTTCCCCAGACGCCTGCTAGGTAAGGCTTTGGTGCTGGGAGTGAGTATCACGCAAATGGCGACGCCCTTGGCCTGGGTGCTGTCGCCGTCCTTGATAGAGCTGGGGAATTGGCACGGCCTGTATAGCTTTGAGGCGGGCATGGCCTTGTGCTCCTTTGCGGCAGTAGTGCTGCTGAAGTTGCCCCCCGGCTATCAGATCAAGGCGTTTGAAAAACTGGACTTCCTGGCTTTTGCCTTGTTTGCTCCGGCTGCCGGTTTGCTGATCGCATTCTTGACGCAAGGCTATATCCGCTGGTGGTTCAACGACACAAGCCTGGCCTGGATGGCGATGGCGTCCTTGTTCCTGTTCACCGTCTGTTCGTTTCTGGAATATCACCGCGTCAATCCTTTGCTGAAAGTGCGGTGGTTGGCGCAGGGTTCCACCATTTACTTTGCCGTCGGGGCCATGATTTTGCGCTTCATCACGACCGAGCAGAACTACGGCATGGTTAATATGCTGCGCAGTTTGGGCATGGGCTCGGAGCAGATGCAGCCTTTGTTCTGGGTGGTGTTTGTGGGCATTGTGTGCGGCATTGTGCTCAGCGCCATCACCTTTGGGCCCAAGACGATTCTGGTACAGGTGTTTGCCGCGATTTTGCTGATTGGCGTGTCCAGCTTCATGGATTTTGGGCGTACCAGCCTGGACCGCCCGCAGGACTTTTTCTATAGCCAGTTCGTGCTGTCCATTGGCGCGGGCATGTTCATGGGGCCCTTGGTGATGATTGGCTTCAAGCAAGCCTTCAAGTATGGCCCCGACCATATCGTGACTTTTATTGTGCTGCTCAATGTTACCCAGACCTTGGGCGGATTGATGGGCACTGCCACGTTGAGCACGTTTCAGCAGCAGAGACAGCAGCATCATTACGCGGCCATTGTCAGCCATGTGAATGTGGCTGAGCCTTTGGTGGCCAATCGTCTGAAACAGCAGCAACAGGCTGTAGGGCCAACGGTGACCGATCCGATGTTGAGGGCGGCGACGGGCACGGCTCAGTTGGCACAGATTGCCCGCCGCGAGGCCAGTGTCAGGGCGTACAACGATGTTTTTCTGTTGATTGGCATTCTGGCGACGGGCTTTTTGCTGTGGCCCGTGTTGCTGGCCGCTGGCCCCGCTATTCAGTCCAGACGAGCGCAAGCCGCTGCTGGCACTTCTTCGAATTCTTAAACCTGGTCCGTATTTATGAGTCAAGACACTTCATCTGAAACTCAGGATCGCAATAGTGAGCTTGCCGCGCCGACAGACTCGGATAACGATGGCAAGTTGGGTCCGAATACTGAACCTTCTCTGCCGCCCAAGATCATCAAACCCAGCAAACGCAGTGTCATTGCGATGGCCTTTGTATTGTTGGGAGGTTTGCTGTTGATCTTGTGGGCTTGGAACCTGGGGCCGTTCAACACCACTCGCGTCACTACCGACAACGCCTATGTACGTGGGCAGATGACGGTGCTGGCACCGCAGGTAAGCGGTTATGTGTCCGAGGTACTGGTGCAGGACTTTGAGCGAGTCCAGGCGGGCCAGCCTTTGGTGCGCATTGATGAGCGCATTTATAAAGAAAAACTGCATCAGGCGCAGGCTCAACTGGATGCGGCTTTGGCTGAGTTGGCGAATCTGGATCAAGCCCAAGCACAGAACCGCGCCAGCCTGGATGCTCGCAAGGCGGCCTTGGTGTCTGCTCAGGCTGAAGCCCGTCGCTCCGAGGCGGATCGTAATCGTGCCAGGGAATTGGCAAACAAAGGTTCGATCTCGGTGCGAGAGCGAGATCAGGCTGTAGCGACTGCCGAGCTGGGGCGCGGCAATATGCTGCAAGCCAAGGCAAACATTGCGATTGCCGAAGAAACCATCAAGTCCACCGAGGTGGCTCGGGCGACCTTGCAGGCCAAGGTGAAATCCGCTGAAGCCGCCTTGGGCTTGGCTCGCATCGATATGGATAACACCGTGGTGACCGCGCCTGCAGCCGGTCAGATCAGCGAAGCGTCTGTGCGTCAGGGGCAGTATGTGACGGCAGGTTCGCAACTGCTGTTTCTGGTGCCGGATACCCGTTGGGTAGTGGCGAACTTCAAGGAAACGCAGACGGCGGGTATTCATGTGGGGCAGTTGGCCCGATTCACCGTTGATGGTCTGGATGGCACAGAGTTTCAAGGTCATGTAGAGCGTATTGCCCCGGCCACGGGCTCCGAGTTTTCCGTGCTGCGCGCGGATAATGCCAGTGGCAACTTCACCAAGGTTGTTCAGCGCTTGCCGGTACGCATTGCTATCGATGCGGATCAGCCCGGTATGGAGCGTTTGCGACCCGGCATGTCCGTGATTGCCAAGGTGGATATTTCCGATAAGCCTGATCAAACAAAACAGGAGCATGAACAATGACCCTGTCTGCAAGAACGTATGGCATGGCCATCTTAAGTGGCGCGGCGCTGTTGTCCGGCTGTATGCCTGCTTACCGGGTCGCACCCGAGCAGGCGCAGGTAGCCGTGCCATCCGGGTGGATAGGAGCATCCTCTGAAGGCACTGTGGTCGATTCGGCCTGGTGGAAAGCCTTTAACGATCCCGGCTTGAGTGCACTTGTAGAAGCTGCCTTGGCACGTAATAACGATATCTTGAGTGCTGCTACCCGCATCGAACAGGCAAGGGCCGCGGTGCAGCTGGCGGATTCGTCCTTGGGCCCTTCCTTGTCCTTTGACACAGGCGCGCATGCAGAGCGGGCCCTGGGGCCTGGCGGTATGGCAATCAGCCGTGCGGTACAGCCTGCCGTGCAATTGAATTGGGAGCTGGATCTCTGGGGGCGCTTGAGTTCGCAGGCGAAAGCGGCTGAACTCAAACTGTCTGCTACGCAGGCGGATTATGATGCCATTGCCTTGAGCGTCGCCTCCGAGACAGCACGTACCTATATTGCCTTGCTGGGTCTGGATGCACAGTTGCAGCAGGCCAAGGCCACCTCTACCTCCCGGACAGAAGCCTTGCGCCTGGCGCAGGAAAAGTTTGATGCGGGCTATATCTCCCAGCTGGAGTTGACCCAGGCCCAGTCCGAGCTGGAAGCGGTAGAGCAGCATATTCCACAGCTGGAATTGGCGATTAGCCGTCATCACAACGCTTTGCGTCTCTTGTCCGGGGAGTTGCCTGCGGCTTATGAACAGAACTCCAGTTCCACCTTGTCGGCTTTAGAGCTGCCTGCACCGAGCTCTGGCTTGCCGTCCGAGCTGCTACGCCGCCGTCCTGATATTGCGCGAGCAGAGCTCGGTTTGGCTTCCAAGGACGCGTCCATGGCAGCCAGCCGGGCTGCCTTTTTGCCGCAGGTTTCCTTGTCGGCACGGGCAGGGGCTTTGTACGTCAGCGCCTTGAGTTATGACCCGACCAAGATCTGGAGTTTGGGTGGCAGCATTCTGGCACCAATTTTTGACCGTGGTCGTTTGCAGGCGCAGTTTGATTCTGCAACAGCTCAGCGCGATGAGGCGGCCTTTGCGTATCGCGGCGTTGTTTTGACGGCCTTTTCCGAAGTGGAAAACGCCTTGGCGGGCCAGCGTCGTTTTGCGGAAGAGTTAAGCCACGTGACCGCGCGTCGGGACGTCTTGAAGCGCTCCTTGGAACACGCCCGCAATCGCTATGAGGCTGGCTATGCGTCTTATCTGGAACAACTAGATGCGCAGCGGAATCTGTACGAGGCAGAAAACCAGGTCATCGCCGTGCGGGAAAACCAGTTGCAGAATATGGTGGATCTGTACAAGGCGCTGGGTGGCGGCTGGGATTATGAAAAGGCGATGAAGCGGGAGTAACTTGAAAGAGTCGGTAGAGGGGCCCTGTCAGGTGGAGCATGTGTTTTGCTGCTACTGCTCCCGCAAAATCCGCCGAATTTCCAGAATTGCCTCGGGCGTTTCCTGTACGCTGTGGGAGAAGGGAATCACCAGTTCCGAGGTCGCACCAGGTAGATGGGAGCTTTGATAGGGCACCAGCCCATCGTCCGAATACAGCAGGTCTTTTTTGGGCGTGTAATTGGCAATAATGCTGTGATACCGCACTTGCGTGGAGATCGGCATTTTGGAGGTGATCTGCATGAAGGGATCGCTGTCGCGCAGGCTTTCCACGCCATTGGGCAGGATCAGCATCTCGTCTTTGGCGGGCGTATTGCCAACCGCCACCTGGCTAAGTTTGTTGAGTTGAGTCACCACCGTAACCGGCAAGGTAATCAGTGCTGCCGCCAAGCGTGAAATACGATTTCCTGCAAACGGCGTGCCCTTGTGAGGCGCAGCAATAAAGATGGCTGTCGTCACGCCGGGCAGGGGAGAGAAGTGCACCACATTGCCAAACTCCTGATTCATTCTGGCAATGCTGACATCATCCATTTGATAACGGTCGCGGGCTGCGTCTTCCAGCAGATTGTCGGACGAGGACACCAGCAAACGTCCCAGCACACCGCCCATGCTATGGCCGATCACCACGATATTGTTTGAGGCAATGGCCTTCCTGTCCGGATCAAAATGCCGGAATGTTTCTGTCAGGGCTTTCCGAATTTCGGCATTGTTATATGGCAGGGGCAGATTGGTTGGATAGTAGACCTGCCAGATCTGATAGCGATCCCGTAACTCCTCATCGCCCAGCACCTCATTGGCGACGTTAATCCAGGCTTCCGGGCTGCTGGCCAGGCCGTGCAGCATGATGATGACGCGGCGATTCGGGTCATAGGGTTGCAGCAGGAACACATGCGGGGATTCAATACCACCGTCCCGTCCCAGGACGGTGCGCAAAGCCTGGGTCGAGAAGTCCGAGCGCGCCAGCCATAGCCCGTAGGCAGAGGTGTAATTGGCCGCCAAGGGCACTTGCACGTCTTTCAGCTTGACGCTGGTTTGCTGGTACGGATCGTAGCCAATAATGGTGGCGTCGCGAGTTTGCAGAACCTGGGACAGGGTTTCGCCGGGGAAAGTAATAATCCCCGTCACTGCCTGGAAGGGCGGCTCGCTATAAGTGCTTTGAAAGCTGTTTGGCGTGACATCCTTTGACTCGTTCACGACCACCATCTCGGCTCCAAAACCGTCGCGCCGATAAATGCTGCGCACCCCGCGGAATGTTAATTGGGAGGCCGGAATCAGCTCATGGGGCTGAGGGGCGGTGGCATCGCGTACCTGGGACAGATCACCACGAATACGCCACCGACCAATCTCGATAGTTTTCTGGAAGGCGTAGCTGGTGTCGTGATACTTGGCAAACAGCAGCATGGTCGCTTGCTGCACCGCGTAGTTGTAGTAGTCACGCACCTGGGTCTGGCGGTCTTCAAATGCCCGGTCTCCTGGCCTGCGATCCGTGAAGAACAGATAGGCGTAGGCATAGCGGGCGCTTTGCAGATAGGCATCGAACAGCTCGGTCGAGAAGTCTGGCCGGGCATTGCGCCGACCTTGCAAGCGCAAGGCCTCTTGCGTCCAGATCTCGGCCAGGGTGGCCATGCGCTGCTCGGTGTCCAGGTTCCATAGCTCGGTCAGCCTGGAGGAGCAGTGGGGAATGTCTTTAGCGCATTGCTCGGGCGCGATAGCCAGACTGGTCAGCGTATCGCGTGCAGAGGCGCTGAGCTTGTTGGTAGTCAGAATATCGCCACGGCGCTGGGCAATGTAATCCTCGGTGCTGACGGTGGCGATTTTGACGCCGGCGCAGCCGCTCAGCAGTATGGCCAGAACTGTGATGGCCCCAGCCTTGTATAGCCCGCTCCTATGCTTGCCAGATACAAGCCGCTTCAAGCTGGTCGCGACGGCTTGTACCGGTGCCAGGTCAAGCAGCGTGTTCCGTACAGGATTAATCAAGGCCATCACGTTCTACAGTGGGTTCGTTGACGGGTTTAGAGGAGCTTGGTGCCGTGATACGGACTCAAGCAGCTGTCCAACGGCGTCAAATCGGCAGATTTGCGGAATGTATCCGTGTGCGAAATGCGATATTAACCTAAAGGCCTGGTACTGGCAGCAGCCGGATCTGGGCTGTGCAAAGCGTGCTTGGTTTTCTTTGCTGCGGGCGCGGTAGGTGGCTGGTGTATTCAGTCTGTATGGAGGCACTGCGTTCGTAGGCGCAGCGTTCCAGACATCGCTGCAATGTAGAGTGCTAATTCTTGATGAGGGGCTAGCTTTAAGCGTGTAGGGTGGACCCACATCAGAGCGTGGTGGAACTATCGGTTTGCTCTTATGGTGTTTTAGCTGCTCTAACGCTTGCCTGCAGCAGAAAAGAAAAAAGCCCAAACCGAAGTTTGGGCTTTTTGAATTTGGAGCGGGAGACGAGTCTCGAACTCGCGACCTCAACCTTGGCAAGGTTGCGCTCTACCAACTGAGCTACTCCCGCATTTTTTACTGCACTACCGACTTGTGACCAGAATTACTGGAGGCGCAAGCCGGAATCGAACCGACCTAGACGGATTTGCAATCCGCTGCATAACCACTCTGCCATTGCGCCGTGGTCGATTAAAAAGGGAAGCCTAGGCTTCCCTTAGGAATCTGGAGCGGGAGACGAGTCTCGAACTCGCGACCTCAACCTTGGCAAGGTTGCGCTCTACCAACTGAGCTACTCCCGCATTTTGCTGTGCAGATTGAATCTGTTTTCAGCGTTTTACTTATTAGCTATTGCTTATTAAGTAAAGAAAGCTAGTTTAGAGTGGCTATCTTTGTTTGTCAAGCGTTTTTGATATTTTGCCTAAGCTTTTTATCAGTACTGCCTAACGAACTAGCCTGCCTTCAAACTGCTTTTTGCTGCGAAACCGACGCTGCGCTAAGCAAGAACGTAACTATAGACTGCAGCAAAGAAGCTTGTCAATAGATTCTGTAAATTTTTCCGGAAAATTGTCTGTCCGAGCTATGCTTACTGCTTTCTTTGATCGTGGGACAGGGCCGTGGACAGGCAGCGTAATGTGGATTTGAGCTCTTTTAATACCTTGGGTTTGGGCAGCCGCGCGCGCGACCTGGTGGTGTATGACAATGTTACCCAGCTGCCTGCCTTGCAAGCGCTGGTGGAGCAGGGGGAGCGTATCTTTGTGCTGGGCGGTGGCAGCAATGTGGTGCTGGCCGAGCAAGTTGATGCCCTGGTGATCAAGGTAGAAAGCAAAGGGATTGGTTTACTGCAGGAGCGGGACGATGCCTATATCGTGGAAGCGCAGGCGGGTGAATGCTGGCATGACTTTGTGCAGTATTGTTTGAATCAAGGCTGGCCCGGTCTGGAGAACCTGGCTTTGATTCCCGGTACGGTAGGTGCTGCGCCTGTACAAAATATTGGTGCTTATGGCTTGGAGCTGGAGCAGCGGGTGCACAGTGTACTGGCCTGGAGTTTTAAGGAAGGCAAAGAGGTGGAGCTGTCTGCGGCCGAGTGTGGCTTTGCTTATAGAGACAGTCGCTTCAAGCACGATCCGGCTGGGAGCTGGTTGATTCTGGCGGTGCGCTTTGCCTTACCTCGTCAGTGGACGCCGGTGCTGGAGTACCCCGATCTTAATAAGCAAGCTCATTTGGCGGGTGAGCCAGACCCGCAAAGCATTTTTGATGCGGTTTGCGAGATTCGCCGTCAAAAATTGCCTGACCCTCGTGTCTTGGGTAATGCGGGCAGTTTCTTCAAGAATCCCCTTGTGCAGACCGAGCAGCGTGATGCCTTGAAGCAGCAATGGCCCAATCTGGTTTCTTATGAAGTTGGGCAGGGCCAATGCAAACTAGCGGCGGGCTGGTTGATTGACCAGTGTGGCTGGAAAGGCAAGCGTGATGGTGCCGTGGGCGTGCACGATCGCCAGGCTTTGGTGCTGGTAAATCATGGTGGCGGAACTGCGCATGATATTGAACGCCTGGCCCAGGCGATTCGGGGTTCTGTTCGGGAACGCTTCGGCGTGGAGTTGGAACAAGAGCCCGTTATTGTCAATTAAACATCGACCGCGCCCCACCATCGCAGTGTTTGTGCCAGATGGTGGCGCACGGCTTGCATGGCCGCTTCGGGGTTTCCTGCCTGAAGCGTATCCAGAATCTGTAAATGCTCCTTCATGGCGGGCACAATGCGCTCGGGTAAAGGGCGGCGCGAGTGCTGCAGCACATTGATGCGATCACAGTTCTCTTCGTAGATTGTCATGGCCGAGCGGTTCTGTAGTGCTTGAGCCAGATAGCGATGCAAGGCCCAGTCCACTTCCATGGCCTGAATCTGCAAAGCGGTGGTAACAAGGCCGCTTTGTGCCTGCCCCAGAATCTTCTCGTGCTTGTCCCGCAAACTCTCCAATGCGGGCTGCTTGGCACAGCTAGCCAGTATCCTGGCCCCCTCCTGATCAAAGACACAGCGCAGCTGAAAGCATTCCCGTAGCGCTTCCGTGGTTGCCTCCAGAACCAGCACTCCCCGCTTGGGCAGGATGGACACCAGCCCGGCAGCCGCAGCGCGTTTGACGGCTTCACGCACTGGGGCCAGAGGGAAGTCGCTTAATTTCATCAGCTCCGCCATCGACACCATCTGCCCCGCGCGTACCTGCCCTGTAGCCAATAAATGACGAAATGCCTGAAACGCCTGGGTGGCCAGCAAAGTGTCATCAGAGGAGGAGGGAATACTCATGTAGCGTCTCCGGTTTGCGCGCGTCGGGTTTCGTATTTGATTTTAGTTATGTTTGGCATTTCAAATTATATATATTTTGAAATGCCAGACGGGATTTTAGCTTGCGGACTTATTTTTGAATAAACAGCGCTTTGCGCAGATTTATGGCGCATAAAAATAGGGGTTTTGATATCGAGTTTGGCTTGCCCAAACCCTTGCTTTGAATAGTGGTTTATCTGCTTGTGGCGGGCTTGAGCAACTGGGGAGGGGCGCGTTCAGTTCGTTTTGTTTCTGAGCGGCACTGGGAATTGAGTTTGGCCATTCATAAGCTAAAAACCCGTGTCAGCGACATAGGCTGACACGGGTTTTTTATTGAGCATTAAGTTAACTAATCATCAATTGAATCAGTCTCTTAAGCCGAAACTTCCTCCAGCGAACGTCCCTTGGTTTCCACCCCCAATGCAATCACCACCAACGCTGCAATAGAAAAGGAAATAGCCCCCAAGGTGAAAACGCCTGCATGACCGGTCCAGGGCAGGATAAAGCCCACCAGCAGCGGTCCGAACAAGGAACCCAGTCGGCCAATGGAAGAGGCAAAACCTGCGCCTGTGCTGCGTGTCCGCGTGGGGTACAGCTCGGGGGTGTAGGCATACAAAACCGACCACATGCCAAACATGAAGAACTGCATGCACAAACCGGCGCCAATCAATTGGGCCACAGGTGCTTGGCTGGTGGCGACATGGCCATAAATAAAGGCACAGCCTGCGCTACCGAATAGCATCAAGACCATGGTTGCCTTGCGTCCCCATTTCTCCAGCAACCAGGCCGAGAAGATGAAGCCTGGAATACCGGCCAGGGAAATATAGATGGTGTAGGTAACGGACTTGGTGACTTCATACCCGGCTTGTTGTAGCAGTGCGCCCAGCCAGGTAGTGAGACCGTAGTAGCCCAGCAAGGAGAAGAACCACAGCATCCACAGCATCAGGGTACGGCGGGCGTATTGGCCTTGCCAAAGCTGGGCAAACAGCGCGCCACGCTTAAGCTTCTCGCAAGGGGTGGGGGGGCAGGGGAGAGGGCAGAGCCTGGCCGCCGTTGGCCTGAATGACTTTGTGTTCAAAAGCCGTTGTGACTTGTTCGGCGCGGTCGTTGTGGCCTGCCTCTTCCAGCCAGCGGGGGGATTCAGGAACCCAGCGACGAATCACGAACACAAACAGGGCAGGGATAGAAAGGGCGATGAAGATTCCGCGCCAGCCTATATAGTCCAGACTCAGATATGTCAGAATCCCGGCGCTGATAAAGCCTAGCGGCCAGAAGCCTTCCAGAATCGCAATATATCGACCGCGACTTTTAGCGGGCACAATCTCCGAGACCATGGCCAGGCCGATGGGAAATTCCATTCCCATGCCAAACCCCAGCAGCACCCGAAACGCCATCAACTGCTCGACGTTTTGGGACAGGCCACAGGCCAGGCTTCCTACACCCCAAAAAATCATGCTCCATTGAAAGACAGGTTTGCGCCCGTACTTGTCTGCCAGAATGCCCGCAATGGCAGCACCCAAAAACATGCCTAAAAAGCTGGAGCTGGCCAGCATCCCCGCTTGCGCGGTGCTGAGCCCCATTTCTACTTTGATGGAACCTAAAACAAAAGTCATGATGCCCAGGTCCATGGAGTCAAAGAACCAGGCGGTCGCGATAATACCGAACAGCATGCGTTGATAGCGTGTCATGGGCAATCGCTCCAGGCGATTGGCCACATTGGGGGATACGGCTGTCATTGGTGTCTCCTGTAGGTCCGCTCTTGTGGCGGGTTTTATGTATAGGTGACCTGCCGTCAGGCCATGGCAGGCCTTTTTTCTTCTACTAATATATTACATGGATACTAGTGGTATCTATTTTAAGATTAAATAATGGTATGTACTTAGCTGGCTAATTAATTGTGGGTCAGTGCTCCGGCTAAAGAGCCCTCAAAAGCGTGTTGAATAATGCGTTGATAGGCGCTGGTGCAGTCAGCAACCGGGAAGGCTTTGGCAAGACGAGTCACTTGCAGGGCGTCGCTCAACAGGCGCTCCAGCTGATGCTCTTGTACGCCGCATTGGCTCAGGTCAGAGGGGGTGTCCAGTTGTTCGACCAGCGACCGCACATAGGCAGGCAGGGCCAGTAAGGTATCTTCCGGCTTGCCGGTTGGCATGCCCAGTAGTTGGGCGACTTCCAGCAATTCCGAGGCGCGAGTTTCACGCAGTTCGTCCAGAACGTAGGGCAGCAGCACGGCATTGGTGGTGCCGTGAGATTGATGCGTCAAACCTGCCAGTGCGTAGGCTATGCCGTGTACCGCATTCAGACCTGCCGTGCCGTAGGACAGGGCGGCATAGTAGCTGGCGCTGGCCATGCCATCACGGGCTTCAGTGTCGGTGCCGTCGCGATAGGTTCGCAGCATGTACTGGCCGCACAGGCGTATGGACTCGCGTGCGAACATCATGGTCAGGCTGGATCGGCCACTATAGCCAGGGTCGGGGCTGCCACCACGATCAAACAGGCTGGCATCCTGCGTCATAAAGGATTCAATCGCGTGGGTCAGGGCATCGATACCGGCGTCGGCAGTGACGCGGGGTGGGCAGCTATCGCTGAGTTCCGGGTCGATGACCGCAATGGCGGGACGCAGTGCATTGCCCATGACGGCAATTTTGGTGGCATTGTCGGGGTCGACCAGAATGGCTCCCGGTGTTGCTTCTGATCCCGTGCCGGAGGTGGTGGGCAGGGCGATCAAGGGCAAGGGCTTGGTGTGGGCGGGCCAGGTCCCGCTGTAGGTGCGTATGGGCTCCCCGGTGGGGACGGTCAGACACAGGGCTTTAGCCAGATCTATATTGCTTCCGCCGCCCAACGCCAATACGAAATCGATAGGGTGATCGGCCAGGTGAGCACGTACTTGCAGCGTGGCCTGATCACATAAGGTAGTGGAAGGATCTGGCTCGCCACCATCAAAAACCACAAGCTCAATTCCCTGTTCTCTACAGGCGGCGATGTGGTCCTGAACCCAGGTGGTTTGAATGGTGAAAAAACGGTCGGTAATCAATAAGCCGCGACGCCAGCCCAGGTGGGCAATCAAGGCAGGTAGTTCATGGCGGCAGCCGCGTCCCATCAGGGTGCGGGGTGGTGGGCAAAAGAAAACGTGTGTGTTCATACGGCAGTCCTTGCGGTGTGTAGAGAGCAGAAGGGTTCTATCAATGAGGCGATCAGTTCAGTGTGCGAGCCCAGAATGCTGTGGCCCGCATCAGGCAGGCTGTGCAAGGTGGCTTGTGGCAGTGCCTGCGCCAACCGGTGGGCGTGCTCAATGGGACAGTCCTGATCCTGCTCGCCGTGGATGATCAAAGAGGGGATGGAAATACGGGGAAGTTGCGCATACAGGTCGTGGTGCCGATTAGCCAGCCAGGTCCAGGCCACATCTAGATGACCTGCGGCCTCCAGCAGGCCCAGGCGCTGTTCCCGTTCTGCAATTTCTTGCAGCAAGGCAGAGGTGTCCTGGGCCTTGAACCATTGAGTCCGGTTCAGGCTGGCTGTGCCCGATAACAACAGCAGGGCTTGAGGCAGTGGGGCCTGTTCGTCCAGTAAAGTCAGACAGGTTTGCAGCACCACTGAGACGCCCAGGCTCCAGCCTGCCAGGACATAGGGCGTGTGTTCAGGCAAGGCTTGAATGCTGGCGCGTAGATCCTGCACAAAGCCGTCCAGCCCGTAATCTTCCTGGCTGGAGCCACGAAAGGTATTGCCTCGGCCTCGCAAGTCCGGGGTGTGCCAGGACATCAAATTCGAGCTGGCGTTGACCACTGGCAGCCAGCTGCGATGGGTGCCCTGAATCCCATGCACGGCAATGATGGTGGTCTGTTTTGAATCGCAGGCAATGCTCATGTGGCTTCCTGGAGTAGATAAATACAACTAAGATATGAGGCTGTTGCCCAGTTCCGGCCTTGTACTTGCAGGGCCAGAGCAGGCGTCAGAGTTTGGGTGTCAGCAGCAAACGCTGCGTTTTAAAGGCAGGGTCAGCATGGTTACAAGCAAGCGGAAGGTAGCGGGAAAAGGGCAGGCTCAAGATGAGGTGCTGGACATCAAGGCCTTGACGGAACCCAAGCCCAAGCTCACAGACATTGCTTATGAGCGTTTGGAAGAAGCCATCATTACCCTGAAGCTGCCGCCGGGCAGCATCGTCTCCGAGCTGACCTTGAGCCAGATGTTCGAGATTGGCCGCACGCCGATTCGGGAGGCCATTCAACGTCTGGCACGCGAACATTTGATGCTGGTCTTGCCGCAGCGTGGGCTGTTGATTCCAGAGCTGGACATGCCCAAGCAACTGCGCCTGATCGAGACGCGACGGGAGATCGAGCGTCTGATCTGCCGTAGTGCGGCCAAACGGGCGACACGCGATCAACGCGAGCAATTCAAGAGCTTGCATGATGCTTTCCTGGAAGCAGCCACCCAGAACGATGAAGTCAGTTTTATCCGGGCAGATCGACGGTTGAATGAGCTGGAAATCGAGGCGGCTCGCAATGAGTTTGCCGAGGCAGCGATGCGTCTGACACATGGGCTATCCCGTCGTTTCTGGTTCTGCCACTATCAGCAAAATCCGGATTTAACGCAGATGGGCAGACTGCATGCCAACTTGGCGATGTCCATTGCCGGGGGCGATATGGACCAGGCCGGTCAAAGCCTGGATCTCTTGATGGACTACATCGAAGAACTCGCCCGCACGACCCTGATTTCCAGCTTGTAAGGACAGTCAGGGCCTTAGCTGGCCAGACCACGCTCCAGGGCGTGGGCCTCTTCTTTTTTCAAGGCCGGGCCGTCCGTGGTGTCGCCAGTATCTTCAAAACGGAAACGGCGAATAATGGGCTTGAGCTCTTCCTTGACGTGCTTTTCGCTATAGCCATTGAACAGGTGGCCAAGCAGACCGCGACGCAGATCCGTAGTGCCCATGGCCCAGTCTGCAATCGGGAACGTCAGGTTCATGTTGTACTTCATCATGATGCCCTGATTGTGGTGGGCGGTATGGTGGCGGCGAATGGTGTTGATGAAGGGCATATTGCGCACAAAGCTGTTCTCATGCACATGGCAGCAGTAGTGAAAGGCCTCGTACACCAGGTACTGCGCCACCATGGTCATGAATACAAAATAGCCTGCATTGGGGTTGATGATGGTTGCGGCCAGCCAGCCCAGAATCCCGCCGCCTACCCCCAACGTTGCCAGAACGCGCCAGGGGAAAAACACAATCCGGAACTCCTTGCTGGAATCAATTGTGGCTTCGTTGTCGGTGAAGTACTGGTGATGCTGGCGGGTGTGGCGTTCGTAGATTTCCCGCAAGCCAATGATGTTGATGCGTCGGTGCATCACATAACGGTGCATGGCCCATTCAACAAAATTACCCGCCAGAAAAACGGGGATCACAATCAGCCATTCCCAACCTACCGGGCCTAGCTGGGTGATGCTGTAGTAAATCGCTGCCAAGCCCACGATATAGGTCACTACCACGTGAACAATGCCGTTGTAGGCGGGGCTGATGTTGGATTTGTAGTCCTCTCGGAACTTGCGTTGGCGTTCGCTCATCATGTCGGTTGTCTCCTGCGGGAAAAGGTTTATTCTTTAAATATCCAACTAACATATTAGTGATATTTTTTGCTGCGTCAAGCAGGGAAAACAGGGGGGAGGGAATGTGACAAGGGGGCGACTTAAGGGGAGAACCTGCTACAGCGTTTGGTGGAGCAGTTTTTCAGGCCAGGTTCAGGGCTGGTTTTGCCGTTTTACTGGCGAGCTTGGAGCTGTTTTTTTGTGATGAGGCGAGAGGTGAGAGGGGACAGGACGGGACACACTGGATCAAGGCTGGAGCAGGAGAGGAAAGGACGAGTGAAGGACAAAGCAAGGTAAAGAGTAGGGACAAAGGCAAAGGCAAAGGGATAGGTGCTGGTCAGATCAATCCAGCGTAGCCACTTTCGGAAAGTAGCCAACAGGAGGAGGCTCTGTTAAGCGAAGATAAAAAAAGCCGGCTCGAAAGCCGGCTTTTGGTCAGAGCGTTTGCAAGTCAGGAACTTACAGGCCCAGCACGTCTTGCATGTTGTACAGGCCAGTGTTTTTATCGCCCAGGAAACGGGCGGCACGCAGGCTGCCGTTGGCATAGCCAGCACGGCTGCTGGAGCGGTGCGAGATTTCGATGCGCTCGCCTTCGCCGCAGAAAAACACGGTGTGGTCGCCCACAATGTCGCCACCACGGACGACGGAGAAACCAATGCGGCCATCCTGACGGGCACCGGTGTGGCCGTGACGGGCCCAGTCGGCTACATCGTTCAGGGATTCACCCCAGGTTTTGGCAATGGCTTCGCCCATAGCCAGAGCTGTCCCCGATGGCGCATCCACCTTGTTGCGGTGGTGGGCCTCAAACACCTCGGCGTCGTAGCCCTGGTTCAGCAAGGCAGCCGCCATTTCAATCAACTTCAGGGTGGCATTGACGCCTACGCTCATGTTCGGGGCGAAGACAATGGCAATCTCGCGACCAGCCGCCAGAATCTGTTGTTTCTCTGCTTCGGAAAAACCGGTAGTGCCAATGACCAGACGGGTGCCGTGCTGCATGCAGGCGTCCAGATGGGCCATGGTGCCTTCAGGGCGGGTGAAGTCGATCAGGCAATCTGCCTGGGCCAGGGCGTTCAGGTCGTCCGTGACTTTGATACCTGTGTCTTTACCCAGAAAGGCTCCTGCGTCCTGACCAATGGCTTTGGAGCCGCTGTGGTCCAAGGCCGCGGCCAGTGTCAGGTCGGTACTGTACAAAACAGCTTCAATCAGCATACGGCCCATACGGCCGTCTGCGCCAGCAATGGCAATGCGCATGTATCCTGTGTCCTTAACGTAAAGCTTAAAGCGTAGGCTGGTTGCCGCTCACGCTGGGCGTTGGGGCGGCTTGGTCGGCATCAGCGGGGGGCGGGGTGTGTTTCTTGCCTGTGTCGCTGCGCTCGAAGGGCTGGCGGTCAGGTTGCTCGTCGCCTTCCCAGCGAACCAGAGTGTCGCCTTCAAACCAGACGGTAAAGGTGCGCTGCTCGCTCTTGCCGTAGCCAGGCTTGTTCAGGTAAGGGTAGTCCCAACGGTCGGCGTGGAAAATGTCCTGCAAGGTGGGCGAACCCAGCAGGTAACGAACCTGTTCGCGTGTCATCCCCGATTGCAGGCGGGCCACTTGCTCGGCAGTGATCCAGTTCCCCTGCTGAATGTCGGCGCGGTATGGGAAGCCCCATTTAGAGGATCCGCAGGCGCTCAGGGCGGCGGCAGCCAGGCTGGCTGCGAGTATGGCGCGGATGACAGGAGTGAATGAATTGGCCTTCTTCTGCACGAAATGCCCCAGTAGGAATAAAATCGTTATCATATAAGGGTTTAGGAAAAAGCGCATGAATTGCGCATTGAACCGCCTCAAGACGAGCTGGTTTTCAACCAGGACGGACTTGAGATCCATCCCCATCAAGATGCGATAATTTAGCCATGAACGATCAAAATGAACTGAAGAACATGGGGCTTAAGGCGACTTTTCCGCGCCTGAAGATTCTGGATATTTTTCGCCGCTCCGACCAGGACGGTCAACGCCACCTGAGCGCTGAAGACGTATACCGCCTGCTTATTGCCGAAGAAGTCGATATTGGTTTGGCCACGGTTTACCGTGTATTGACCCAGTTCGAGCAAGCCGGCATTTTGGTGCGCAGCCAGTTTGACGGCGGCAAAGCCGTCTTTGAACTGAATGATGGCGATCACCACGATCACCTGATCTGCACCAATTGTGGCGTTGTGGAAGAGTTTACCGACAGCAATATCGAAGCCCGCCAGCACCAGGTCGCCAAAGACCACGGTTTTGTGCTGGAGAGCCATACTATGCTGCTGTACGGCATTTGCCCCAAGTGCTCGGAAGCAGGCAAGCAGGCCAAGCCTACCTTGCGCAGTTAATCCCTTTGTAGAGGGTCCGCCGGTGCGGGATCTGATGATTGGGGGCAGGATAGCCAGGGCGGCATCCTGAAAATTCAAAGAACAATCAGATCCGGATCACAGGGCCTCACGATTGGATACAAAAAAAACCACCAGCTGCCTCGGCGCTGGTGGTTTAGCTTGCGTTTCAAAATTGCTTAACGCTGACGTGCCAGCATTTCCCGCGCATGTTCACGCGTTGTTTGTGTAATTTCCAGACCACCCAGCATGCGGGCGATTTCGTCCACGCGTTCGTCTTGCGTCAAAGGACGGATAGAGGAAAAGGTCTGACCTTGCTCGGTCGTTTTCTCGACTTTCAAATGATGGTTGCCGCAGGCGGCTACTTGGGGCAGGTGGGTCACACACAAGACCTGATGACGTGCCCCTAACTCTTGCAGCAAGCGTCCCACCACTTCGGCCACCGCGCCACCGACACCCGTATCCACCTCGTCAAAAATCAAGGTAGGCACGCGCGCTGCCTGGCTGGCGATAACAGACAGTGCCAATGAAATTCGGGCCAGCTCACCACCCGAGGCCACTTTGGCCAGCGGACGTGGTGTTACCCCTTCGTGACCAGCCACCAGAAACTCCACCTGCTCTGCGCCGTGAACCTGGGGCGCGCAAGCGGTCAGGGCGACCTCGAAGCGACCGCCTTGCATGGCCATGGACTGCATCGCCTGGCTGACCTGTTTGCTCAGTTGCACACTGGTTTTGCGTCTTGCGGCACTTAGCTTGCTACTTAGCTCCTGGTACTGCTTTTCAGCCTGCTGAGCCTTGGCTTGCAGGGCTTCCAGATCAAAAGACTGTTGCAGCTGTGCCAACTGTTCCTGCCAGGTTTCCAACAGGCTGGGTAGTTCTTCGGGCTCCACTTTCAGCTTGCGTGCGGCACTGAAAATGGCAGAAACCCGTTCTTCTGCCTGCGCCAGACGTTCGGGGTCCAGCTCCATATCGCTTAGATAACTGTTCAAGTCCGAAGCTGCTTCGGTGACGGCAATTTGTGCCGACTCCAAGGCATCCACAATCGCTTGCAGGCCTGGGTCATGACGCAGCAGGGCGCTCATTTCGTGGCTCGCTTTGCCCAGCAGTTGCTGTACCGAGGTTTCCTCGCCATCCAGAGCCGTCAGGGCCAAGGCACTGCCGTCAATCAAGGCCTGGGCATGGGACAGGCGGGTGTGTTCTTGTTGCAACTGGTCCCATTCACCAGCACGCAGATTCAGGCTGGACAGCTCGTTGATCTGCCACTCAAGACGCTCCTGCTCTCGTTTGCCCTGCTCAGCACTTTGACTGGCCTGTTCGACGGCTTTGCGTGCCTGGCTCAATTGCTGCCAGGACTGCGCCACTTGGCGCGCCAGGGGTAAATGGCCGCCTTGGCTGTCGAGCAGATCGTATTGGCTTTGAGGGTTCATCAGACTTTGATGAGCGTGCTGGCCGTGGATATCCACCAGCAATTCACCCAGTTCGCGCAACTGCGTCAGGGTTGCAGCGCTGCCATTGATGTAGCTGCGGTTGCGACCTTGCAGGTCGATCAGTCGACGCAAGATCAACTCGTCCGCGACATCGAAGTCACGCTCGCGCAGCCAGCTTTGAATGTCTTGTTCACAATCGAAGTGCGCGCTGACTTCAGTGCGCGGACAGCCCTCGCGGATGGCTTTGGCATCGCCGCGTGCCCCCAGCACCAGGGAGAGCGCGTCAATCAGAATGGATTTACCAGCGCCGGTCTCCCCGGAAAAAACCGTGAAGCCGGAGTCGAAATCAATCGTGGCTTGATCCACGATCACAAAGTCTCGAACGTGCAGGGTACGGAGCATAGGGGTTTATTCGTTTTCGTCGTTAGGCAAAGGGATGTGATTCCAGCCCAGCTTCTGACGCAGGGTGGAAAAAAAGCTGTAGCCCTTGGGATGGATAAAGCGAATGGTGTCCTGGGAGCGACGCACGTCGATGCGGTCTCCCTGCTGACAGTCCGACCAGGTTTGCATGTCAAAGTGCACGCTGCCACCCGATTCCACCCGGCCCAGGGCCGTAATGGTCAAGTTCAGGGTGCCTGTGTCGGGTAGCACGATAGGGCGGTGCGACAGGGTTTGCGGAGCAACGGGGACCAGCAAAAATGCCTTCAGGGAAGGGTGCAGCAAGGGACCACTAGCCGCCAGCGCATAGGCCGTGGAGCCCGTGGGGGTGGAGATGATCAGGCCGTCGGAGCGCTGGCGGTACATGAATACGCCGTCAAGCTCGACACGCAGCTCGATCATGCCGCCGCGCCCGGCACGGTTGATGACCACATCGTTCAGGGCCACGCCTGAATACAGCACTTGCCCGTCACGCACCACGCGGCCTTCCAGCATGGAGCGCTCTTCAATGTCGTATTCGCCTTTCAGCACGCGCAGCAAGGCGTCGTTGGCGTCATCCAGGGGAATGTCGGTAATGAAGCCCAGGCGGCCGTGGTTGATCCCGATCAGGGGAACCTTGCTGTGGGCTAATTCGCGCGCAGCGCCTATCATGGTGCCATCCCCGCCCATCACGATAGCCAGATCGGCGCGCTCGCCAATTTGGGCATAATCGCCGATGGGGAATTCGGTAATACCGGCATTCTGGGCGGTTGTGGCCTCAAGCAGCACCGAGCAACCAGTGTTGACCAAGGTTTTAGCCAGCGATCGGATGGGCGCATCCAAGCCGGAGTCCTGGTATCTGCCAACAATGGCAACCGTTTTGAAATGCATGGGGCGAAAACCTTATGATTGATGAAATAATGGCGATCAGTGGATTATAGAGTTGCCACTCTAGGCTTGGCTGTAAGATTCTCCCCTTTATCATGCAGAGCTGGTGTTTTTAAGTGACGTACGCGACATGGATGACAGAGCAAATGCCTTGTTGAAGGTGCTGATCGAGCGTTACATCGCCGATGGTCAGCCGGTAGGGTCCCGTACCTTATCGACCATTTTTGATTTTTCCCCGGCCACGATTCGTAATGTGATGGCCGAGCTGGAAGGCCTGGGCCTGATTCATAGCCCCCACACCTCGGCGGGGCGCATTCCTACGCCCAAAGGCTATCGCCTGTTTGTGGATCGCCTCCTGGCTGCCGAGCGTTTCGAGCGGCCCGATGCACGTAATCTTAGCCAGTACCTGCCTTTTGACGAACCCAACCGGGCCGTCAGTTCTGCCGCTTCCTTGCTGTCGAATCTGTCGCAGTTTGCCGGTGTGGTGCTGGCGCCGAAAAAAGCCCAGACCTTCAGGCAGATTGAATTTATTCGTCTGTCTGACAAACGTGTGTTGCTGATTATCGTCACGCCGGATGGTGATGTGCAAAACCGCATCCTGTTTGTGCCGCGCGACTATCTGGAGCAGGAGCTGGTCGAGGCCAGCAACTTTTTCAATCAGCATTTCTCGGGCATGTCCTTCGAGTCGGTCAAGCTGGCCTTGTCACAGGAGCTCAGCTCCTTGCAGGCGGATATTTCGCGTCTGATGCAACAGGCGGTGGATGTGGGCAGCCATCAGCCCGATAGCGAAGAAGCTGTGGTCATCGCCGGTGAAAGCAAGCTTTTGAACGTGACCGAGATGGTGGCGGACATGGATCGTTTGCGCCGTCTGTTTTCCTTGTTCGAGAAGAAAACCGATCTGCTGCACTTGCTCGATGTCTCCAGTCAGGCCGATGGCGTGCAAATTTATATCGGTGGGGATTCGCAGCTTTTGCCTTTGGATGATGTGTCCGTCATTACGGCGCCGTATGGCGTGGATGGCAAGGTCGTGGGGACGCTGGGTGTGATCGGGCCATCGCGGATGGCGTATGATCGTGTGATTCCTATCGTGGACATTACGGCCCGGCTATTATCCAATGCCCTGAGCCATCACTCTGCCAGTTAAGGTCTGGACCTTCAGTCTGTTGTTGGGCTGAAGGCAATCAGGCTGTCTAACGTACTAATCATCATGCCCAAGTTGTTTGCTTCTCCTTATTTGCCCGAAGCGCAGGACGCCGATATGTTCAATGATCAGGCTCCGGTACGCGAGGCCGGGCCCATCGGTATCTTGCTGGTCAATCTGGGTACGCCGGACCAGCCCGATGCTGCGTCCATTCGCCGCTACCTGGGGGAATTCCTGTCTGATCCCCGTGTCATTGAAATCCCGCAGCCGCTCTGGCAGATCATTCTGCGTCTGTTCATCTTGCCGCGCCGCCCCAGCAAGCTGGCACCGCGCTACAGGGATATCTGGTTGCCACAAGGCGCGCCCTTGCTGGTCTACAGCCAGGCACAGGCAGATGGCCTGCAAGAGCTGCTGCAATCGCAAGGCCATGATGTGAAGGTGGAGCTGGGTATGCGTTATGGCAACCCGTCCATTGCCAGTGGTCTGGATAAATTGAAAGCAGCGGGTTGCGAGCGAATCTTGAGCTTGCCCCTGTATCCGCAGTATGCAGCCAGCACCACGGCTACGGCGGTGGATTGCGTGGCGGAGCACCTTGGAAAACAGCGCAATCAACCTGAGCTGCGCTTCCTCAAGCGTTACCATACGCACCCGGACTACATTGGCCCGCTGGCGGCACAGATACGCCGCTACTGGGATAAACATGGCAAGCCAGAGCGTCTGTTATTGAGCTTTCACGGTTTGCCGCGCCGCTGCGTGGAGTTGGGCGACCCCTATTACCGTGACTGCCGTGAAACGGCGGATGCCTTGCGTGCGGCGCTGGATGAGCCTGCCGTAGAAGTGCATATGGCATTTCAAAGTCGCTTTGGCGCGCAGCGCTGGCTGGAACCCTATACCGAGCCCACCTTGCGCGAATGGGGCAAGCAGGGGGTGGGGCGTGTGGATGCCGTCTGCCCCGGTTTTCTGGCCGATTGTCTGGAGACGCTGGAAGAAATCCAGGTGGAATGCCGCGACGCTTTCCTGGAAGAAGGTGGCCGCGAGTTCCATTACATACCTTGCCTGAATGACGATCCGCAATGGATTGAGGGCCTGGGACGGCTGGCCGTGCAGCATCTGGGAGGCTGGCTGCCCAGCCGTCTGGTGCCAGCCGGATAGCGGTATTGGACGTTTTCCAAGGGGCTGGCCAGCAAAATATGCAGGCGGGTCTTGAACTGGGGGCAGATGCCCCCATTTTTATGCGATCAACGAATTCTGTAGTGGAGATACATCGAATGGCTACACATGCCGATCCCAATAAGCCTCTGGACGGGGAAGTGACGGAAAACACGCCTGAACAGGCACAACAGGGCACCCCCGAGCACGAGCAGCCAGAGATTTTGGCTCAGCAGCCCGAAGAAAGTTCGGCTGATCTGGCCACCGAGTTGGCTCAGGCCCAGGAAAAAGTGTCGCAGTACTACGACCAGCTGTTGCGTGCCAAGGCCGAGGTGGAAAACATTCGCCGCCGTGCGGAGGATGATGTCTCTAAAGCCCGCAAGTTCGGCACCGAGTCCTTTGCTGAAAGCCTGATTCCCGTGCGTGACAGCCTGGAAGCGGCTCTGGCCCAGACCGAGCAAAGCACGGACGCCTGGAAAGAAGGCGTGGAAACTACCTTGCGTCAACTGAACAAGGCTTTTGAGCGCAACAACCTGAAAGAAGTGGCTCCACAAGCCGGTGACAAGTTTGATCCGCACCTGCACCAAGCCATTTCGGCCGTACCTTCGGAGTTTGAAGAAGGCGCAGTGGCTCAGTTGCTGCAAAAGGGCTACACCATTTCGGATCGCGTGCTGCGTCCGGCCTTGGTGATGGTGTCGGCCCCCAAGTAATAGAGCCAGCCTGTCTGTGCGCGCAGGCTGTTCGGAATCAAGGCGTTTTTGACTGCTTTTTCGGATCAGCCGCTTGCACAGTAAAAAAATAAGGCCATTGCTCTTGAAATGCACGCAGAGTTCCCCATATGCATTTCATCAAATAATTTGCTTTCGCAATCAATCTTTTAGTCAGGTAAAAAATCATGGGCAAAATCATTGGTATTGACCTTGGAACCACCAATAGCTGTGTATCGGTGTTGGATGGCGACCAGGTTCGTATTATCGAAAATGCCGAAGGCGGTCGTACGACCCCTTCCATCGTGGCTTACATGCAGGATGGCGAAATCCTGGTTGGCGCTCCTGCCAAACGCCAGGCGGTCACCAACCCCACCAACACTATCTTCGCTGTCAAGCGCTTGATCGGTCGTAAGTTCACTGAAAAGGCAGTTCAGACAGACATCGAGCACGTGCCTTACACCATCACTGCCGCCGACAACGGCGACGCATGGGTGGAAGCTCAAGGCAAGAAGATGGCACCTCAGCAAGTGTCCGCCGACATCTTGCGCAAAATGAAGAAAACTGCCGAAGACTACCTGGGCGAAGAAGTAACCGAGGCCGTGATTACCGTGCCTGCTTACTTTAACGACAGCCAGCGTCAGGCAACCAAGGATGCAGGCCGCATTGCCGGTCTGGAAGTCAAGCGCATCATCAACGAGCCTACCGCCGCAGCTTTGGCTTTTGGTCTGGACAAGGCTGACAAGGGTGATCGCAAGATCGCTGTGTACGACTTGGGTGGCGGTACGTTTGACGTGTCCATCATCGAAATCGCCGATATCGACGGTGAGAAGCAATTTGAAGTGCTCTCCACCAACGGTGACACCTTCCTGGGTGGCGAAGACTTTGACAAGCGCATCATCGACTACATCATCGACGAGTTCAAGAAAGAAAGCGGCGTTGATCTGTCCAAAGACGTGCTGGCCTTGCAGCGCCTGAAAGAGTCCGCTGAAAAAGCCAAGATCGAACTGTCTTCCACGCAGCAGACCGAGATCAACCTGCCTTACATCACGGCAGACGCTTCCGGTCCCAAGCACTTGAACCTGAAGATCACTCGCTCCAAGCTGGAAGCGCTGGTCGAGGACCTGATCGAACGCACGATCGAGCCTTGCCGTGTTGCCATCAAGGATGCGGGCGTGAAGGTTTCGGAAATCGACGACGTGATCCTGGTTGGCGGCATGAGCCGTATGCCCAAGGTGCAAGAGCGCGTTAAAGAGTTCTTTGGCCGTGATCCGCGTAAAGACATCAACCCGGACGAAGCCGTGGCCGCTGGTGCAGCCATTCAAGGTTCCGTGTTGTCCGGCGATCGTACCGACGTCTTGCTGTTGGACGTGACTCCTCTGTCCCTGGGTATTGAAACCCTGGGTGGCGTCATGACCAAGATGATCCAGAAGAACACCACGATTCCTACGCGTCACTCGCAAGTGTTCTCCACGGCTGACGATAACCAGCCTGCTGTGACCATCAAGGTGTTCCAGGGCGAGCGTGAAATCGCTGCCGGTAACAAGGCTCTGGGCGAGTTCAACCTGGAAGGCATTCCACCAGCAGCACGTGGCCTGCCACAGATTGAAGTGACCTTCGACATCGACGCCAACGGTATCTTGCACGTGTCCGCCAAAGACAAGGGCACAGGCAAAGAGAACAAGATCACCATCAAGGCAAACTCCGGTTTGTCCGACGAGGAGATCGAGCGCATGGTGAAAGATGCCGAGGTCAACGCAGCAGAAGACCACCGCATCGCTGAGCTGGCTGTTGCACGCAACCAGGCCGAAGCCTTGATTCACTCTACCCGCAAGTCCATGACGGACTACGGCGACAAGCTGGAAGCGGCAGAGAAAGAAGCCATCGAAAAGGCCATCGCTGATCTGGAGGAAACTCTGAAAGAAGGCGATAAGGAAGCCATCGACGCCAAGGTGGAAGCACTGGGTGTGGCCTCGCAGAAACTGGGCGAGAAGATGTACGCCGACATGCAGGCTCAAGCCGCAGCACAAGAAGGTGCTGAAGGCACAGCCCAGCAGCCCGCCGACGAGAACGTGGTCGACGCTGACTTTAAAGAAGTCAAACGCGATCAGTAATTGCGAGCCTGAATAAGGTTCCCTGGCCCGATCTTTGGCGGCATACGCTGGAGATCGGGCATTATTATTCAAACAGCGGCGTTTGGACGTCGTTAATCAAACATGGCAAAACGCGATTTATACGAAATTCTCGGTGTGGCCAAAAATGCGACGCAGGATGAAATCCGCAAGGCGTATCGCAAGCTGGCCATGAAGTTCCACCCTGACCGTAATCCGGATAGCAAGGACGCCGAGGAAAAGTTCAAGGAAGCCAAGGAAGCGTACGAGATCCTGTCCGACGAACAGAAACGCGAAGCCTATGACCGCTATGGTCATGCCGGAGTCGATCCTAACGCTGGCATGGGCGGTATGGGTGGCGGCATGGGCGGAGCCGGATTTGCAGACGCCTTTGGCGATATTTTTGGCGAAATCTTTGGTGGTGGCGGCGGACGTCGTGGCGGTGGCCCTCAGGTTTACCGTGGCGCGGACTTGCGCTATTCGCTGGATATCAGCCTGGAGCAGGCAGCAGCCGGTTTTGATACTGAAATTCGTGTACCAAGCTGGGAAAACTGCGAAACCTGCTCGGGTTCGGGTGCCAAGCCCGGTACCTCTGCACAGACCTGCCGCACCTGCCAAGGCAGTGGCGCAGTGCGCATGCAGCAGGGCATTTTCAGCATGCAGCAAACCTGCCCGACCTGTCACGGTAGCGGCAAGGAAATTCCTGATCCCTGCGTGGTATGTCACGGCGAAGGCAAGGTCAAGAAGACCAAGACTTTGCAGGTCAAGATTCCAGCCGGTATTGATGATGGCATGCGCATCCGCTCCAGTGGCAATGGCGAGCCTGGCGTGAACGGTGGTCCTGCCGGTGACTTGTATGTGGAAATCCGCATCAAGCCGCACGGTATTTTCCAGCGTGATGGCGAGGACCTGCATTGCGAGCTGACCATCCCCTTTACCACGGCGGCCTTGGGCGGAACGGTGGAAGTGCCTACCCTGACAGGGCGTGGCGAAATCACCATCCCTGAAGGCACCCAAGTGGGCAAGACCTTCCGCTTGCGCGGCAAGGGTATCAAGGGCTTGCGCTCCAGCTACCCCGGTGACTTGTACTGCCACATTCAAATCGAGACACCTGTACGTCTGAACGAAGAGCAAAAGAAATTGCTGCGTCAGTTTGAACAGGCCTTGAGCGATGGTGGCGTCAAGCACTCGCCCAAAAGCGAATCCTGGACGGACAAGGTGAAGGGTTTCTTCTCCTGAATCCTGGCAGGGCTCCAGCAAGGAGTCGCCAAGTAGAAAGTAAAAAGCCCGGTACTTTTGTACCGGGCTTTTTTACGCCTGTTCAAAGTTCAGGCAAGCGGGGTTGCTGGCTTGATCAAGGCTGGGCATCCAGTGGCTCTGGAGCCGGCGCTGTCACCGGAGCCTGTTCTGCGGTTTCAGGTGCTGGCGCGGCGGCACCTTGCTGTTGACGCTCATGGTCAGCGGCAATCGCTACGACCATTTCCTTGGGTTTCAGGTATTTGCGCAAAACCGCATTGACCTGCTCCGCATTGAGCTTTTGCAGATCCTGGTCCATTTTCTCGGACCATTCAAAGCTGCGGCCCAGGTCCAGGTAATTCAACCACGCACTGCTGACCACGGTGTCCTGGCTGCGCGACAAGCGGCGGTAGTTCAGCAAGGCATTCACACCTTCCTTGACTTCTTGCTCGCTAAAGCCATCTTTCAGTGTTTGGGCCAGAACCTCGTCGATAGTCTTGCTCAACTTATCGCTATTGCTGGGAGCGTGAATGGCGTAGACCGTCCACGAACCCTTGGGTTCATAGCTGGACGCATCCACCTGGCTGCGTACGTTGTAGGACAAGCCGTCCTCCACGCGCACGCGGTTCCACAGGCGCGAGGTTTCAGACAGGCCCAGCAAGTAGTTTGCCAGGTAGACAGCCGGAAAGTCCGCATCGCTGTCTTGCAGTTTCAGGCCCAGGTCCGCCAGATAGAAGGCATTTGCCTTGTCCGGCGTGTTGATGTCAAAGACCTTGGGAGCCACAGTTTGTAGTGGATCGTCCGGGCGCTGGTAGGTCGGGGCTTTGCGCCAGCCTTTCAAACCATCGGCCAAAGCCTTGCGAACCTCGTCCTTGTCAAAGTCACCCACGGCGCTAAAGGCGACATCACCCGTACCGTAGAATTTCTGATGGAAATCCCGCACCTGTTTGATGTTAATCGCCTGGACTCGCTCTATGCCTTCTTCAAAGCTGGGCGTGTAGCGGATATCGTCCTTGGGCCATGGGTTGGTGTAGCGTTCAATCGCTTGGCTGGCCAAAGCAGCAGGTTCGGTGCTGGCCGATTTCAGATCGGTGACCACGGCTTGCTGATATTTTTTCAGCTCGTCCTCGGGGAAGTTTGCGTTGCGCAGCACGTCCAGCGCCAGAGCAATGGCTTTGGGCAGGTTCTCGCGGTTGGAGGACAGGCTCAGGTACAAGCGACCATTGGAGCCGCTGGTGCTGAACTGGGTTTGCATGGCGGTGAACTGATCAGAAATCTGTTCGCGGTTCAGTTTCTTGGTACCGGTGCTCAGCAGGCTGGCGACGGCTGCAGCGGTAGCGGTCTGGTTCTTGAGTTGATCAGGCGAACCAAACTTGAAGGACAAGCGAGCCTCCACGCGTTCCGCGCGAGTTCCCTTGGGCAGCAGGGCCATTTTCACTTCGCCCAGATCCTTGCCCAAGGACAAGGGTTGCAGATCGGTGCGGGCCATGATGTTGGCAGGGCTAGGATCAAAGGCTTCTACCGTTTTGCCGCCATCCTTGCCGGTGTAGTCCTGTACCAGCTTGGCCACATCAACGGTGCTGGCCTCAGGAGCACGCAGCGGTTTTTCTGTGGGGATGTACAAGCCATTGCTGCGGTTGCTGGCGACCAGCCAGGTTTCCAGTGCCTTTTGAACTTGAGGCAGCTTGGCGGCTTCGACCCGGTCGCGCTGCAGGAAGAACAAACGCCAGTCGCCGCTGGCCGCGGCTTCGGATAGCGCGCTGGCCAGACTGGAGGGGTTGGCATAGGTTTGTGTCCAGCCCGTCATCCATTGGCTGCGGATGCGTTCCAGATCCGTATCTTTCAGCGGGGACTTGGACAGGCCTTCCAGCGTGTCATTCATGACCTTCAAGGCCTTTTGCTGATCCATATCGGGTTTCAGCTCGGCACCAAACAGGGCGTAGCCTGGGTCGTGGCTTTCGGAATCAAAGCTGAATACGCTGGTAGCCAGGTTCTTGTTGACCAGATTCTTGTACAACTGTCCGCTGGGGGTATCGCCCAAGGCGCTGATGCCCAGGCTCAAGTCCATGTATTCCGGGCTGGCAGCGCTGGGCAGGTGGTACAGCGACATGATCAAGGGCGCACCACCGTGACGGCGCAAGGTGACTGTGCGGGTACCGTCTTGCACGGGTTCAACCGTGTATTCGGGGCGCAGCGTGCGAGTCGGTTTTGGGATGGAGCCAAAGGCCTTGGCTATGTGCTCCAGAGTCTGATCGGTGTCGAATTGCCCGGTCACAAACAGCACCGCATTATCGGGCTGATAGTAGTCGTGGTAGAACTTGCGCAGCTGTTCAATATCCACGTTTTCGACGTCGGAGCGGGCGCCAATCGTGGTCTTGCCATAGCTATGCCATTGGTACGCAGCGGCTGTCAGCTTTTGCATCAGAACACGGAAAGGGCTGTTTTCACCGCTTTCCATTTCATTGCGCACCACGGGCATTTCCGCTTCCAGATCCTGCTTGTCGATCAGAGCGTTGACCATCACGTCGGCTTGCCAGTCCAGATACCATTTCAGGGTCTCGGGATCAGCGGCGAAGCTGGCAAAGTAATTGGTACGGTCGCTGGAGGTGGTGCCGTTGGCTTCCAGACCACGTTTGGAAAATTCTCCCAGCGCATTGCGCAAGGTGGGGGTGCCGCGAAACAGCATATGCTCCAGAAGGTGAGCCATGCCGGTTTGCCCATAGTTCTCGTGTCGCGAGCCGACCAGGTAGGTCATGTTGACGGTGGTCGTAGGTTTGGAATCGTCTGGGGCCAGAACAAGGCGCAAGCCATTGTCCAGCGTGTATTGAGTGACGCCTTCGACAGAGGGGCCTTGGGCCAGACCTGCGGGTAGGGCATAGGCTGCCAGCGAAGTGGACAGCAGCGCAGCCCCTGCAAGATGGCGCAGGCGCAGGGCGGCAATCAGTACAGAGAGTTTCATGAACACATCCTTACGGTTTTAGCGATGAAAAAGCCAGCCAAGCCGACCAGTGTCTTTTGTAGCATGGGGCCGTTTGGCTGGGTAGGCGACTTCTCTCGCAAATGTCCTGCACCATCGAAAAAAAGCCCACCAGGGGTACTGGTGGGCAAAACAGCAAGAAACCGGTCCCTGATCTTCAGTCAGGTTTGCGCTTGAGTCTGTGCAGCGCATCATGACGGAGATGGCCGATGCTGCCGGTCAAAAACTCGTGCAAGGCGGCCAGTTGGCCCGGATTGTGCTGAGCAGTGGCCTTGATAATGTGCTGCGCAGCGTGTTCCATATTGGCGATCAGGCGTTTACATCGTTCCTGATTGGGGTAGAGGCAAGTCATGCGTCCATCGCGAGGGTGTGGCTTGCGAGTCAGATAACCAGCGTGCTCCAGCCGGGTAATCAGGGCGTGGTTGCCACTAGGGCTAAGGTGCAGGAGCTGAGCCAGCCTGCCCGGCGACAAGTGTTTGAGCTCCAGTACAAACTCCATTGCCTTGTATTCGTTCAGGCTCAGGCCCGCTTCTTGTGCCAGTTCGTGTTTGTTGGCTTCCATATAGACATCGAACTGACGCACCATCATGCGCACAATGTCGCCTCGCATATGCCCTGACAGCACCGTATCCGGAGGATCGGTGTCGATCCAGGTCCTGGTCAGTGTCTGTTTGTCTGGCATACGCACACATCCTTAATGTGGTGCGCCACCCAGCAGTCCGCTGAGCAGACCAGTGACGGGGCCCAGCAAACCGCCATTGGCTGCTGTTGTTGTGGAACTGTCCGCAGGCAGTGATGCCTGCGCCTTATTTACGGGGCTGGTCGAGATATTGCCCAGCAAGCCTGTGACAGGCGTCAACAAACCATGATTGCTGTCTGGTGTATTGGGCAAGCCGCCTGCCAGTCCGCCCAGCAGATTGCCGACCGGAGCAAGCAGGCCGTCATTGCTTGTGTTGGTGTTAATTAAGTCCCCGCCCGCAGCGTTGACCAGATTGGTGACGGGGGAGAGAAGATTTGTGTTGCCAGGATTGTTGTTTACCAGACCATTGAGCAGCCCGTTGTTGGCAGGTGCTTGAACACTACCTTGAAGCAGGGCGCCTGTTGCATTGACCAGGCTGCCTGTCAGATCGGTAAGCGTGCTGCTAATGGGGTAAGGGTTGTCCGGATTATTCCTGACCAAATCCCCAACGTTGCCGATCGTGTTACTAACGCCGTGGAGCACATCTCCGGCAGCTTGTCCTGCATTCAGGGGAAGTGGCGTTAGTTCAAGCCCTTGAGCCAGATCGTCAACTTTCTGTCTTATATAGACAGTCGTCTGGTAAACCTGTTCAAAATCTGCAGCGGAATAAAGTACCTCGTAAAGGGGTAGGAGGGGGCCAGGCTGCTCCATCAGAGGTACTTTATCGAGTGCTGGATCGACATTCATCAAGCTCGTAGCAAATGTACTGGATACTGGCAGGGGCAGGCTGTTGACACCCACGATGTCAGCCTGCGCGCTTAGTGAAACCAGGTTAGCTGCCAGGCCGAGCAAAATGATCCTGCTGGAGGCAAAGCGTGTCTTTGTAGTCATGACTTACTCCATCTGGTGATCAGGATTGCTCAGCCATTTCAAGCAGGACTTAGGAAGATCCTGGGGTTAAGGAATAGGGCGGTGTACGCCCCATCCCCTGTGCTTAGCGAGGGCCGCCCAGCAGTCCACCGAGCAGTCCGGTTACCGGTGCCAGCAAACCGCCATTGTTGGTGCCTGCAGCGGCTCCACCACCAGCGTTGACGCTACCCGAGGCACTGGTATCTACGGAAACGGTTGCACCGCCGCCCAGGAGTCCGCCGACCAGGCCGGTCACAGGTGCTAGCAGGCCGCCATTGGCAGCGTCACCGCCTGCCAGGCCACCTGTCAAACCCCCGACCAGACCCGTGACAGGAGCCAGCAAGCCGCCGTTGGCCGCATCACCGCCGCCCAGTCCGCCCACCAAACCACCGACCAGGCCTGTCACGGGCGCCAGCAAACCGCCATTGGCTGCATCACCGCCACTCAGTCCGCCAGTCAAACCACCGACCAGGCCCGTCACGGGGGCCAGCAAACCGCCATTGGCTGCATCACCGCCGCCCAGGCCGCCTACCAAACCACCGACCAGGCCCGTCACGGGAGCCAGCAAGCCACCGTTGGCTGCATCGCTACCACCCAGACCACCCGTCAAACCACCGAGCAGGCCGGTCACGGGGGACAGCAGGCCACCGTTGCCAGCATCACCACCGCCCAAACCGCCAGTCAGTCCGCCGAGCAAGCCGGTTACTGGCGAGAGCAGCCCGCCTTCCCCGTTACCTGTCAGCCCGCCAGTCAAGGAGGCGACAGCTTGTGTGGCGTGATTCAGGGTGTTGCCCAGCGGGTTCGTGTTGGTATCTGTTTTATGCAAGAGGCCACCGAGCGAGGTAACAGCGTGACCCAGGTGGGTGACGGTGCCGCTCAGATTCAGAGGGGTTGCGCCATCAATCTGCGTGCCCACATTGCTCAGGGCGCTGCCTACGCCACCCAGCAAAGCATTGATAGGCTGACCAACACCCAGACCGTCACCCACTTGTTGGGTGACATGAGTGACCGTTGCACCAACAGGAGCGACTACGGTGTCCAGGGTCTCGCCGACATTGCCCAGGATGGGGTTCAAGCCAATGGGCAAAATGTTGTCGACTGTCTGGCCTACATTTGCCAAGGCAGGTTCCAGGATAGGGGCTGCATCAGCACCATTGAGCAAGTCGCCCAGCCCCAATTGTCCTGTCAGGGGATACAGCAGACTGCCTTCACCCAGCAGGGAGCCTGTCAGTGCAGCAACACCGCTGGTTGCATGGCCCAGTACGGCTGTCAGCGGCTTAGGGTTGTTTGCGTCAGCGTGAAGCAGGCCGCCTGCGCTGCCCACGGCATTGCCCAGACCGCTCAGCAAGCCTCCAACACCCTGGCCCAGATTCAGGGGCAGGCCGCTGTTACCCAGTTGCTCGCCCAAGTTGGTGACGACGCCGCCAACTTGCTGTGTCAGACCATTGATGGGTTGGCCCAAGCCGGTTGCGCCACCAATTTGTTGAGTCAGGCCTGTTGCCGTGTCCACGACAGGAGCGACTACGGTATCCAGTGTTTTGCCCAGTTTGCCGCCGGTATCTTGCAAGCCGACTGGCAGGACGTTGTCGACGGCTTCACCTACATTATTCAGAGTGGTTTCCAGTGGGCCCGGTGTATGCGTGGGGGGATTGCCGCCGTTGTCACCACCGCCGTTATCGCCACCGCCGTTATCGCCACCGCCGTTGTCACCGCCGCCGTTATCGCCACCGCCGTTGTCACCGCCGCCGTTATCGCCACCGCCGTTATCGCCACCGCCGTTGTCACCGCCGCCGTTGTCGCCACCGCCGTTGTCGCCACCGCCGTTATCGCCACCGCCGTTGTCACCACCGCCGTTGTCACCACCGCCGTTGTCGCCGCCGCCGTTATCGCCGCCGCCGTTGTCACCACCACCGTTGTCGCCGCCACCAGTGCCTGGGCCTGGATTGGTGGGGGTTTCCGATCCGCCGCCACCGCTGCCACTACTGCCACCACCGGATAAACTCCCGCAGGCAGTCAGCGCTAAAGTGCTGGCCATCAGGGTGGCCAGGAGTGTCAGGCGCAGGCCTGGTTTCTTGCTGTCTGTATTTTTATGCATTGCTTGCTCCAATAAATGATCGGGGGACTTGCTTGCTTCCTGAGTCTAGTTAAGCAATTCACGTGCCAATTTGTTGGATTGCCTGCAAGCCGCATGTAAGCTGGGTTTGGTGAAAAGTAGAGGAAAAAAAGAGGGCTATTTGTTACGGGTTTTGGGGGCTGGGCGGAACGTGTTACGTAACAAAAAAAGAACCGCTGACAAGCAGCGGTTCCGTAGGGGCCGAGCAGGGTGCTCAGCAGGCTCGTGGCACCAGGGCCTTGGCATCCAGCCAGGCTTTGGTGTTTTGCCTGAAGGTGCTCATGCTGTCGACCAGAAAGTCGTACATGGCAATCAGCTGGGCAGGGTTTTGATTCGCTGCCGTGTTGATTGCCTGGTTGATAGCACGTTCCTTCACAGCCAGGACTTCACGGCATTTGTCCATTACCGGATGCAAGGCAATCACACGCTTGTCCAGGGGGTGGCGGCCGCGGGTAATGTAGCCCCTGTGTTCCAGGCGGTTGATCAGGGCGCTGACACCGCTGGCACTCAAGTCCATCAAATGAGCCAACTGACCTGTAGGCAATGCATCGAATTCCATGATGTATTCCAGTGCTTTGAAATCATTCAAGGGGATATTCGCTTCTTCGGCCAAGCTGGCTTTCAGGGCTTCTGCGTAGATGGTGAACTGACGGCCCAGCATTTTTCCCAGATCCATCAACATCTTTTCTGACAACATGCTTTGCTCATCGTTGTGTGAGGACCAGTTGGAGCGGGCCCCGGTGCCTTGGGCGCCAGGATGAAAGCTCACTGGCAAACTGACCGGGTTCATGACTTTATTCATCATTTCCGGCCACCTCCCAGCAAGCCACCGAGCAGACCAGTTACCGGGGACAGCAAACCACCATTGGCTTGTTCGCCGCCGGCTGCGCCAGCGTTTGCCTGTACGTTGACGCCACCTGTCAGGCCACCGACGAGACCACCGACCAAACCGGTAACGGGTGCCAGCAATCCACCACCAGCCTGACCTTCTGCTGCTGCGCCACCACCGATCGAAACACTGCCTGTGATGCCGCCCAAAAGACCCGTGACAGGAGCCAGCAAGCCACCGTTGGAGACATCACCACCCGTCAGGCCGCCAGTCAAACCGCCCACCAGATTGGTGACGGGAGAAAGCAAGCCGCCGGCCGCGCCGTCACCGCCACTCAAGCCACCAGTTAATCCACCGACCAGATTGGTGACAGGGGAGAGCAAGCCACCGCTCGCGCCGTCGCCGCCAGCCAAGCCACCAGTTAGTCCACCGACCAAGCTGGTGACAGGGGCCAGCAATCCACCGCTAGCACCTTCGCCGCCACCCACACCACCTAACAATCCGGTAACGGGTGCCAGCAAGCCACCACCTTCTCCACCCGTGATACCGCCCAGTCCGCCCGTCAGGGAGGCGACGGCCTGGGTGGCGTGATTCAAGGTATTACCCAGGGGGTTGGTATTTGCATCAGTCTTGTGCAGTACACCACCCACCGAGGCGACGGCCTGACCCAAATTGCTTACCACACCGCTCAGCCCCAGAGGTGCTGCATTGTCCAGTTGGCTGCCCACATTACTCAGGGCGCTGCCTACACCGCCCAGCAAGGCGTTGATCGGTCGGCCAACACCCAGGCCATCTCCCACTTGTTGGGTCACATTGGTGACAGTGGCAACCACTGGTGCCACTGTGTTGTCCAAAGCACCGCCCACATCACCCAGAATCGGGTTCAGCCCCAGTGGCAGAATGTTATCTACGGTTTGTCCGATATTGCCCAGTGCAGGCTGCAGGACAGGTTCTCCCCCCTCTGCCAGCAAGATACCCCCCAGGCCTAGCTGCGCTGTCAATGGATGCAGCAGGCTGCCTTCTCCCAGCAAGGAGCCAGTCAGCTCTTCTATGCCTTTGGTGGCGTGGTGCAAGGTGTTGCCCAGTGGATTGGAATTCTTGGGATCGTTGACCAGCAAGCCGCCGACCGAACCCACAGCTTGACCCAAGTGGGACAGCAGACGGCCCGCACCCTCACCCAGGTTCAGGGGCAGGCCGGTTTTGCCCAGTTGATCGCCCAGATTGGTCACTACACCGCCGACTTGAGTGGTCAAGCCGTTTACGGGTTGTCCCAGTCCGGTCACACCACCGACGGTGCGTGTGGCATCCGTCACGATATTGGTAACGGGTTTGAGCGCGCCATCCAGCGTTTTGCCCAGTTGATTGCCTGTTTTGCTCAGGTTCAAAGGCACTACGTTGTCGACAGCCTGGCCCAGATTGCCCAGTGCATTTTGGGTCAGGCTAGTGTCCTTGCCACCGCCGTTGTTTCCGCCGTTATCGCCGCCGCCGTTGTCGCCACCGCCGTTGTCGCCACCGCCGGTACCGCCGTCACCGGGCTTGGGCAGGTTAGGGTCAACAACAGGGGGGCGAACCGACACCTCCAGGCCGTCGCGAACACCGCCGCGCGAGGAGCAACCGGCCAGAACGGCGGCGCTGATGACCAATGTAGCGACAACGGCACGTTGCAAGTTGCGTTGTACCGAGGCGTTTCTTGCTGAATTCCTTGCTTTCATGTCTGACTCCGATTTGAAGTGTAAGCACGCCCTTCAAGGGCTGTTGATAGACATGAAGCAAGTAGCGTGCCAAGTTCTGTTTCTGTTGTTGTTTTTTATTTTTATTGTTGTTAATCAGTGTGTTGTGAGTTTTTCTGGTTTTTTTGGATCAGGATTTCATCAAAAAACAGGGTCGGTGTGAGCGTGTTTAGGGCTGTTTTTGTGGGGTGTTCCGTTCCTGTTACGTAACGTTTTTCGTAACACCTGAGGCCGGAATCTGCCGAAATGGAAAACAAAAAAGGCCATCTTGCGATGGCCTTGGGGAAAAATCGGCAGTAAGGGTGCCGGCAGGATGCCTGCTAAAAACCGTCGTAGAAGAACAGAAAGTTGGTGTTCAAGCGTACTTTGCGTTTGTCGGAGTTAACCGGCAAATCGCCCAGCGGTTTGGCGACGTTGATGTCAAACAGATAGTGTTTGTTATTGGACAGCCGTACACCAATGGCAGCGGAACGCAGGCGTCGATTGTTATAGCTGTTCAGTCGCTCCAGGTTGTACCAGGCGCGTGCCCAGTCATAGGCAATATAGGGCTGAATGTTGTTGAGCCAGGTGGAGGAGTTCGTAAAGCGTCGATTGATTTCCAGCGTGGCGCCTATGCCTTTGTCGCCAGCCAGCTCGCCTTGCGGATAGCCATAGCCATGTCGCCAGGCACCAAAAGAAACCTGTTCGGAGTTTGGCAGGACGTTCGAGCTGTACTGGCCGCTGGCCGAAAAGCTCATGCCAAATTGCCCTGGCAAGGCCAGATTCTGCTTGATAGAGGCGGTCCAGCGGGTGAAGTCCAAGGCCAGATCGGACTCGGCGTCACGTTGCAAGTAGGTGTTCAGAGACTTGCGGGCGCCCATGGCATCCAGACCCTTGTACACCCCCAGATTGACCTCGCGAGATTGACGCTGCGAGGCATCGGTATAGCGCAACTCAGCCTTCAGGGCGCGTACGTCGGTGGTGTTCTCGATCCAGACATTGTCCAGCGTCTTGTGGGTGTAGTCGTCCAGGGAGCGACTGGCATAAAAACCTGCCGTGCCTTTCAGACTGCGTTGATTGTTCAAAATAAAGGGATAGCTGATCGCCGCCCCGATACGTTCGTTGATGACCTTGCGGTTCCAGCCCTGGCTTTCCAGAACTTCATCACGCGGCTTGGAGCGATAGTGGTAGCCATCAATCTCCAGATTCAAGCCATTACCGGTCAGGGGAATGGTCAGGTTGCCGCTGACGTACTTCACGTCCTCAGAGCTGGTGGGGATGGCGGCAGTCAGCTTCAGCTGTTCGCCCAGAGGCGTCAGGCTATTGGCGCTTAACTGCACCAGAGCCTGTTTGCTGGAGCCCATTTCCGCCACGCTGGCATTTGCGCTGAAAGATTTGTGCTGTGCATTGATGACCAGCTCGGAGGCGCCATCAGTACGTACGGGCATGTCCAGCTTGGGATCTATTTTCAGGCCCGGAATGGTGCGCAGCAGATTCATGGTGCGCTCCAGCGTGCGCTGGGTAAGCGGCTTTTCATCCACCATGGCTTTGGCGATACGCTCGATGCGAGCCTGGCTGCGACCTGGATCGCCTTCAATACGAACACTGCCTACATGGCCTTCCACCACCGTGACCTTGATGTGTCCTTGCGCAAAGTCCTGTTGCTGCAAGATGGCAAAAGACAGGGGGTAGCCCTGCTGTTGATACAGGGCGGTGATCTTGTTCACCTCGTTGATCAACTGGGCAATGCTAAGCGTTTTACCGGCCAGTGGTTCCAGAATGGCGGTGATCTGTTCAAAAGGAATGCTGCGACTGCCGCTGACATCAAAGCTGCGCACCACCACTTGCTGTTGTAGTTGCTGCTGCAATTGAGTTTGGGCGGCAGCGGGCGGAATGTTTAGAGATGGCGCACGCGTGCTGGGGGCCGGTGCATTGATGGGCGGCAAAGAGTCGACCGGGTTCCCCCGCAAGGGGGCGTCCGCCCAACTTTCTGAACCAGTAGTGGCCAGCCCCATAAATAATCCCAAGCTCACAATCAGGCTGGGATTTTTTTTTCTAAGGAAGGCCAGTGACAAGTGATGCTTGGGATTCATATTCATTAATCATTATTCGCTGTAAATCGGGCGCTTTTTTCTACTGTGCCGTAGTTTAACTTCGCTGTCACTTTTTGCTGTTTGAAAGCAGGGTATTTCCTCTTAGTGCTTTAAAACACTTTAACTATTACATTTTGAAACGTAAAAAAAATAGCCCTGATTTAGCTCGTTAGCAAACAGTCTTGTATGTCTGTATTCATGCTTAGTTGGGGCTGCGCGGGTTTTCCCTTGCTAACAGCAATAAATTGAAAAAAACCTACTTTCTTTCAAGTAATTAAAGCTGTCTTGCAGGTGCTCTGTAGCAGTAGCCAGTCAGTTTTTTTGTTGCATTTTGAAATGATAAAAACGGTAACATTAACAAACTTCGACACAATAAGGGTAAGTAAAAGTTTCAAATTAGCTGTTTTTTGGCCTTTTTTTATGGGAAATTGGCTGTTGTAAATACACAATCATGCGTTTTTCGTATCTTTGGGCTAGAATTCGTTTGTGTATTTGATGTTTGTTACACGTAAACCCTAGTAAAAACAGATACATACATGGGTTTAAGATGATTTCAACTGAAAAATACAAAAATTGATAACAGTTAGCAGTGGAAGTTGCCAAAGTTGGCAAAGTGTAGTGCCCCAAGGGGCCTTGAATCCTCGCTGTTGAGGGTAATTTTTTCTTTTTGAATGGGGACAGTCATGAAGACTCAACTTCAGCAATTCTGGAACGATGAAGACGGTGCAACGGCTATTGAGTACGGCCTGATTGCAGGGTTGGTAGCAGTAGCGATCATTGGGGTTTTGGGGCTCCTAGGTGATGGCTTGAAGGAGTTGTTTACTCGTGTAACTAATGAGTTGACTACTGCTTCTAAGGTAACCGAGTAAGCACTTTGTTTGAGCATCAGCCAATTCAGGTCTGGCTGTGCCTTTTAGCTTGAATGGCTGATGCTTATGCCCGTTTTAATTAAGCTTTCCTTTATTTTTATTCTGCTTTTCTTTTCCGCTCAGATTATCTATAGCGATCTGAAGCTCCGGAAAATCCCTAATGCCTTATTAGTTTTTTATGGTTTGGCGGTTCTGTTGCACAAGGTTTTTGTCAGTGTGTCCTATGGCCTTCCCTGGGGATGGGTGGCGGGCTGGGGGGACTCCCTGATCGGTTTTGCCGCCGCCTTGATCGTGTTTTATCCAATCTGGTTATTGCGTTTGATGGGTGCGGCCGATGTAAAGCTGATGGCCGTGCTGGGCCTGGCCCTGGGGTGGAAGGAAGCAGGCATGGTGGTGTTGTTTGGCACGGTACTGGCGGGTTTGCATGCCTTGGTATTGGTGCTGATTCCATCCTTGGAACGTAAGTACGGATTTGCTTTGCCGGGAACCCGCGTCAAGGCGCGTAGTGTGCCTTTAGGGGCCTGGTTATCCCTTGCAACAATGGGGTGGGTATGGATGCAAAATCAATAAAGCCCCCACGAGAGGGCCAATTAGCAAAACGGCGTGGCGTAGAAAAAAAATACCAATACGGAGCCTACGCACTGGAATTTGCATTGATTTTTCCATTGTTGTTTCTCTTCATGTATGGCTTGCTGACGTTCGGTCTGATCATGACCGCGCAGCAGTCTCTTAATTTCGCGGCCGAATCCGGTGCCCGCGCTGCTTTGCTGGAGCCAGGCGCTGGGCCGGGTGGCCCCATGCTCAGTCCGGATCGCCTGCAAGCACGGGTAAATCGGGCCAAGGAAGTGGCCGCCGATCAGGTTCAGTGGCTAAGCACTTGGGTAGGCAGTGAGCATGTGCGCATCACCACGGATTTGCTCAGTGATGAGCTGCGTGTGGGGATTGTGTACGACTACCTGCAAGCCCCCCTGATTCCTCGTTTTGCTCCCGATACCTTGTTTGCGCTGGTTGTGCCCGAACAGTTAAAGGGCAATGCGCAGATCAATCTGCTGGTTGCCGGTGAAGTGGGCACAGCGGGGGATACGCCATGACACGTGCCGCCTGTTTCCTTCCTGCTGCACAACGTCAGCAAGGCGTTGCTGCCATCGAGTTTGCCTTGATGGTGGGGATTCTGTTGTTGATCTTCAGCGGCATCATCACCTTCAGTTCCTTGTTTCTGGCCAAGCAAAAAATGGATCATCTGGTCGGCGATCTTTCTCGCCAAGCGACGATGCAGGTCAAGAACGCCGATGAGATCGCGCCTTTTATAAATCAGGAACTGGCCAGGAACTATGGCAGGGGCCAAGCCAAGAGCGACGCGTTCTTGCATTGGTTTGGCGACCTGAGTGCGGATGTTCAATCCCAGGCGTGTGCCTCGGAGCCTCAGTATGACTGCGCCCAGCTTTCCCTGAAGCTGGAGCTTGAACCCGGAATTCTTTCTCAAACCCTGGATCTGTTCAGGCCTGAAGAGGGTCAGGCAGATCAATTGCGCAGCTTAAGCGCCAAGACACTACTCGTACTCAGGAGACCACATTAATGAGCGGCATTATGAAGGGGGCGGCAGTCCTTTTATTGCTGATCGCAGCCGTATTGGTTGCGTTTGCCTTGTACCTGGGCATGAAGCCCAAACCCGAGGTGGTCCAGCCTGTGCTCAGCACGCAAAGCGTAGAGCCAGCAGCCAACTTGCAGGCGGTGGTCGTGCTCAAACGGGATGTGAAAGCGGGGGAAACCTTGCAGGCTGATGCTCTGGAATTGGCGCAGTGGCCTGCGGCTCCTGCCCAGTCTTTCAACACGCTGGAAGCCTTGAGCGGGAAAACCCTGCGTTTTGACCTGGGCCAAGGGCAGCCAGTGTTAAGCAGCTTCATCGCCAAAAGTCTGGCCAGCTATCTGGAAGAGGGTGAGCGCGCCGTCAGCATTCCCATTGATGTGATCACTGGCGCCAGCCACAGGGTAGAGCCGGGCGATCTGGTCGATATCTTCATTACCTTTAACAGCGGCAACGAAGTCAATGACACCCAGGCCCGCCTGTTGATGTCGCGTGTGCGCGTGCTGGCCTATGGCGGCGCTTCGCTGTCCGGGCCAGATCCGGCAGAGGCCAATGCGACGAATCGTGCCGAGACTCAGGCGCGCCACGCCATGTTGGCTGTCCCCCTGGAGTCGGTGAATGAACTCCTGCTGGCTAGCCGCAGTGGCAGCCTGCAACTGGTCTTGCGTGCTCCCAAGGACGAGAGTTTGCCGGACGCTTCCTTGTTCCCTGAATTTGCGGGTCTGATTCCCGCGCGTGCTGGTCTGGATGCCGATCAGCGCGATGCCTTGAAACTGCCGGATAACCGCGCCATGGCCGGTTTGGGCTTGCGTGAATTTGCAATCAGCCAGACCGAAAAAGAACAGGTGCAGGCACGAGCCCGGGCCAGCGGAGAGCCGCATGCTGCGCCGCCGCGCCGCACGGAAGTTATTCGCGGGGGCCGTTTAGAGGTCATTCAGTATTAAGCAATACAGAGCTTGTTGTGGGGACGGGTCAGCCTGCCTGTGAGGGCTGACGAGACGCGACGCAGGGCAGCATGGATTAAACACATGAGACAGAAAATCAAAAAAGCAGGTCTGGGTTTGGGGTGCTGGTATGCGCTCTGCTTGTCGGGTTTGGCACCAGTGCCGGTGATGGCGCAAACGGCTCAAACCAGCGCCAGTCAGAAGGTGATACGTCTGGTGGCCAACGATCAGGATATTTTGCGCTTGTCGCAAGTTCCGCAGCGTGTGGCGATCAGCGATGAAAGCGTGGCGGATGTGCAAATTCTGTCTGCATCGGCCGGGCAGCGCGGCGAGGTGCTCCTGATCGGCAAACGCGCGGGTACGGCTGATTTGCGTGTCTGGATGCCTGGTCGCACGAATCCGGATCGCTGGACGATTGAGGTGACTAGTCAAGTGCAACAGCAACTGGCACAGGCCGGTCGCCCCATGTCGGCGCAGGTGTCCAGCGCCGGGCAGCAGTCCTTGATTACGGGTAGCAGCCCCTCTTTGCTGGATCACCAGGATGCCATGGCCGCCGCACGCTCCGGCGCTGGTCCGGATGCGCCGGTGCTGGACCTGTCCGAGGTCAGCACCAGTGGCATGGTGCAGGTGGAAGTCAAAGTGGTGGAGGTTTCCCGCGAAGTCATGAAAGACATTGGCCTGAGTGCCAATGCCATTGGTGGCAAGCCCTGGTCGGGCGGGGTGAACTTGTTGCCCAAGGCTCTAACGGGTGGATTGAGCCTGGGGTACAACTCGAGCAACTTCAGTGCGACCTTGAATCTGCTGGAGCAAAATGGCCTGGCCCGTGTGCTGGCCGAGCCGACTTTGGTGGCCATGTCTGGTCATAGCGCCAGCTTTTTGTCCGGTGGCGAAATTCCTATCCCCAGTTCGGGCGGTTTGGGAACAACGACGGTGGAGTACAAACCTTTCGGGATCGGTCTGACGGTAACGCCAACGGTGCTGTCTCCTGAACGTATTGCCCTGAAGGTTGCCCCTGAAGCCAGTGATCTGGATTACTCGAATGTGGTGCAAATGCCCGGTGGCGGTGTGATGCCTTCTTTGCGTACCCGTCGAGCCGATACGACTATTGAGCTGGGTGATGGCCAAAGCTACATCATCAGCGGGCTGGTGTCGCGCCAAACCGCTGCTGCCGTCAAAAAGATTCCCTTCCTGGGGGATTTGCCGATTCTGGGTAGTTTTTTCCGCAACGTGCAGTACAGCCAGAAAGAGCTGGAACTGGTCATTGTCGTCACTCCCCGTCTGATCAAACCTATCCAGAAAGGCGCCACGATTGCCTTGCCGGGTGGTCGTCAGGAAAAACTGGATGACGCACCCAATGCCTGGGGCTACTTCTTGCTGGGCCGCCATGGTTACGAGCAGATGCCAGGGTTTTCGCGCTAAGCGCGTGGAGTGGTGACGTGCAACGATATCGGGAATACCTCTTGTGTACAGAGCACCCCGAGCTGGCTGTGATGATCAACACGGCAGCTGCCGGGCTCCTGACGGTAAGGGCGATTGAGCCCACGACCGAGAGTTTGCGCCGGGAGCTGGCCAAGCAAGCGGAACCTTTGGTGTTTTTTGACTTTGTTCATGGACAGCATGGGGAAGAGAACGGACAGGTAGTAGGTTTGGTTCGCAGTCTGGCGCGGCTCGATGCCAGTGTGCAGCGTGTGGCGGTAGGGCGGGCATCCGTGCCCCAAGGCCCCGTCAATGCCTTGCGGGCGGGTGCCAACGAGTTCCTGAACCTGGACACGAACGAAGATCTGCATCATCAGTTGCAGGTATTGATTGAAAAGCTGGGTCAGACCCAGCACAGCCCTTTGCTGGACAAGCCTTTTCGCAGTGTGCTGTTGATGGGCGCGCGTATTGGTGTCGGTTGCAGTACCGCTGCCAGCAGTCTGGCCTGGCTCTTGCAACAAGAAATGAACCGCATGGGCAAGGAAGTACGAGGTTTGACGTCGGCCAAGCCCTTGCCGGTTGAACTGGTGCCGCTGTCCGAGCGAGTCGGTTTGCTGGATCTGGGAGCACCTACCGGGGACTGTGCCTTGTACATGGGCCTGGGTTCGGAATTTGACTTCATTCAGGCGGCATCACAGCGTCATCGAATGGACGACACCATGTTGCATTCGGCACTGGCACAACACAGCAGCGGCTTGAACCTGCTGTCTTTGCCCGCCGATGTGAATACCTTGAATCAAATCAGTCTGGAAGATTCGCTGGGTTTGTGCAGTTATTTGCGTGAACGCATGGGCTGCCTGGTGATTGATGCTGGCGGTTTTCCCAATCCGCGTTTTCTGGTGGAACTGGAATCGCTGGTGGACGAGGTGCTGGTGGTCACAGACCAAAGCATGGGGGCGCTGGTGTCTCTGGCCGAGTTCATGGCCTTGCGTGCGCAGTTCGATGCGCTGGCCAATGTGCGTCTGGTGGTGAATCAGTTTGATCCAGCTTACGGTTTTTCTGGGCAGGCCATTGCCGAGCGCTTTGATCTGGAGTTGGCCGCCGTGCTGCCGGATCGGCGTCTTGGGCATATGCGCAGCGCCGGTCTGGGCAAGATTCTGGTGCAAGTAGATGAGAAGGACCCCTATACCCGTGCCTTGCAAAGTTTGGCATCGGGTTTGACGGGGCGCAGGCAGGGACTGTCACAAAACAAGGTCAGTACGGTTTTGGGACGGTTGAAATTCAGGTTCGGGGGCTGAACAGGCCCAAGCATGGAAAAGTAAGGCATGAACAATACTTCATTGCTCGGTGGGCGTCCCGACCTGATTCAGGTCCGGGAACAGGCCCATGAACATTTGCTGGCTCGCATCGAAGAGTTGGGAGCCGAGTTTGGTCGCTGGACACGGCAGGCCATACAGGATTTTGTTGGCATCGAATTGGCCAGCTTTGTTCGTTTGAAACGGGTGCCCGTCAACGAACAGGAAGTGCGCGAGATCGTGCAGGCGCTGACCCGCGAACTGGCGGGCCTGGGGCCTTTGGAAGACCTGCTGGAGGACCCGGCGGTTGAAGATATTCTGATCAATGGTTACGACAAGCTGTTTGTGTCGCGCGGTGGCGTGTTGGGCCAGGAGCCCAGTGGGTTTACGGATGATCAGCATGTGCTGCGTATCGTGCGCCGTATTCTGGCTCCGTTGGGACGCAGACTGGACGAGTCGGTTCCGATGGTGGATGCCCGCTTGCCCGATGGTGGCCGCCTGAATGTGGTCATTCATCCCCTGGCGGTGGATGGCCCCATGGTCTCTATCCGTAAGTTCCGCAAGGACCCGCTAAAGCCTGAAGACTTGATGCGTTTGGGCGCGTTTGACGAGCCGGTGGACCGGCTGCTGCAAGCCGCAGTGAAATCGCGTTGCAATATTCTGATTTCTGGCGGGACCAGCTCCGGCAAGACGTCCTTGCTCAATGCTCTGGCTTTTTACATCCCCAAAACCGAGCGTGTCGTAACGGTGGAAGATACCGCCGAACTGGCCTTGAATCACCCGCATGTGGTGCGCCTGGAAGCACGTCAGGCCGGGTATGACGGCAGCGGCGAAATCTCGATTCGCGAACTCCTGCGCAACAGCTTGCGTATGCGTCCGGACCGGGTGGTCGTGGGGGAAGTGCGGGGTGCCGAGGTCATCGACATGCTGCAAGCCATGAATACTGGTCACGAAGGCTCCATGGCCACGATCCACGCCAACTCGCCGCGCGAATGTGTGTATCGCGTAGAAATGCTGGCCGGGTTTGCGGGCTTTCAGGGCAGCGAGGACAGCTTGCGCAGACAGATCGCCAGCGCGCTGGACTTCATTATTCAGATTGGCCGCCTGCCCAATGGCAAGCGCCGGGTGCTGTCCATTACAGAAGTTACCGGCATGGGCGATGGCGTGATTGCCATGCAAGAGCTGTATCGCCACGAATCCTATGTGCTGGATGATGGCACCGAGCAGGATCGCTGGGTCAGCCTGGGCATTCATCCTCATACCCGCAAGCTGATGCAGTACCGCGATCAACTGGCTAATGAGCAGGTTCAGGCTCAGGACAACACGCCTAAAGAAGGCGGTGGTTTCTGGGATTGGAGACGCTAAATGATGGCTTTGTATATCGCTTTGGCGGCTGTGATTCTGATGCTGGGCGCGGTACTGCTCTGGGCCAAGGGTGCCCAGCGTCAGCAGGCCCAGCGTTCGGCACAGGTGCTCGAGCAGCAGCTGGCTTTGCGCCCGGCGGTACAGAGTAGCGTACGAGCCCAGCCCAGTGCGCAGGATGCCTGGTTGGGAGCACCGAAGGGCTGGCGGGAGTTCATGCTGCGCACCGGCATTCAGCCTTCACGCCGTTTTTATCTGATTCTTTTGCTGGGCACGCTGGTGCCGCCTGCCTTGTTGCTGGCTTTTGTCGGGCCGGTTGCAGGTGGGGCCATGCTGCTTGCCACCGTACTGGGCGCCTATACCTTTCTGTGGTTTCGCAGTGATAAGCGTCACCGCAAAATCGTCTCTCAAATTCCGGACTTTCTGGATCTGATGGTGCGCTTGATCACCATTGGCAACAGCATGGGAGCGGCCTTTTTGAATGCGGCTGACAACACGCCACAACCCCTGGGCCAGGTATTGCAGGATGCAAATTCCCTGCACCGCTCCGGGCAGGATCTGGATGTGGCCTTGCGTGCTGTTTCGCGTCAGCACGGCTTGCACGAGCTCTTTCTGGTTGCCGCTGTAATCAGTGTGGCAATGCGTTTTGGCGGTCGTAGTGATCAGACTATGGAACGTATGGCCGGCTTCATGCGAGACCGGGAAAACGCCCGCAGCGAGTTGGTGGCCTTGTCTGCCGAGGTGCGCCTGTCCGCCTGGATTCTGGCGTTATTGCCGATCCTGATCGGTGTCTACATTCTGATTTTCAATAACGAGCTGTTCCTGACCATGTGGAACGACCCGGTGGGGTTTCGCATGCTGCTGTTCGCAGCAGTCTTGCAGTGTGTGGGCTGTTATTGGCTGTATTGGATGGCACGCAATGTCTAGGAGCAAGACATGATGGCCTTGGAAGCACAAACCGTTCTGGTCTGGGGAGCTGTGGCTTGCGCTCTGGCTGGCCTGATTCTGTTTGCCTTGTGGTTTCACAACCATTGGCAGCAGCGTCAGCAAGCCATGCGTTTGAGCCAGGCGGTGGATGAACGCCTGAAAGGCGCGCCGCACATGACGCAGGCGCCCAGCCAGTCGCGCCAGACGGTGGAACAGATCAAGATGCAGGCGGGCAGCCTGGGCGAGCGCTGGCTGAAAGGGCGCTTCGGGTCCAGTCTGCTTAGCGAGGAAGATCGCGTACTCATCATGAATGCAGGCTTCAAGCACATTGATGTGGCGCGGCAGTATTTCGTCCTGAGTCGAGTCGGCCTGAGCATTGTTCTGATTGTCCTGTTCAGCTTGCTGCCCATGACTCGCAGGCTGAATGAGTACGTGCCATTTGTGTCTGTGTTCATTGGCTTTGCCCTGGGCTGGATGCTGCCCAAATGGTGGCTGGCGCGTCGTGTTTCGCAACGTCGTATGCGTATCGCTGCCGAGCTGCCCTTGTTTGTGGATTTGCTGCGTTTGTTGCAAGGCGTGGGCCTGTCCATGGACCAGACCTTGCACACTATCGAGCGCGAATTCCATGACGTGATTCCCGTCATGGGCTCAGAGCTGACCATTGCGGTCGAGCAATATGCCCGTGGTCGTACTCGTGAGCAGTCGTTGGAGCGGATTGCCAGCGGCTTTACCAACGAGGATCTGGCCGTGATCTGTCGCCTGATTGTGCAGGTGGACCAGCACGGTGGTGCGATGCAGGAACCCTTGCACCGCTTCGGTGTGCGCTTGCGCGAGCAGCGTCGCCTGGAGCTGAAAGCCAAGGTGGGCAAATTGACCGTAAAGATGACGGGCGTCATGGTGCTGACTTTGCTGCCTGCCTTGTTGATTATTACTGCGGGGTCAGGTTTTCTGGCCTTGTTCCGTGGCTTGAGCCAAGTGGCCGGAGGGTGACTTTGATGAAAATGTCGACATGGACTCGTCCCTTGATGCGCTGGGCTGCGCTGGGTTTGGGGAGTACTTTGCTGGTGGCGTGTTCCACCACGGACTCCGCCTACGAGCTGGTGCGTCAGCAACAGGAACAGGAAGCCTTCTTGCAGAGCAAGGAAATTGAGCATTGGGAAAAGCGCAGACCGACTGACAAGCAGATGGCGGTACGCATGCTGGAAGAGACGCAAAAACAGGGCCGCTACTTTGCGTCCCTGGCCTATGCCGAAGCCATGGAAAAGGAATATGGCGCAGACCCGGAGGTCATGGTGTTGCGGGCTGAAGCACAGCGTCAAACCGGACAGCTGGAGCAGGCAGCGCACACCTTCAAGTCCCTGTTGAATACGCCCGTGGCCGGACGGGCTTATCAAGGTTTGGGTTTGATTGCTGGCTCGCAAGAACACTTTGATCAGGCTGCTCATTTCCTCAAGCAAGCGGCTGGGCAAGACCCCACGAATGCGATTGTGCAAAGCGATCTGGCTTATGCCTACTTGCGTTCCGGTCGCCCTCAGGAAGCACGTCTGGCCTTGGGTAAGGCGGCCGAACTGGCCCCGGATAACCCCAAGATACTGAGCAATATGGCCTTGTATTTGCTGGTCAGCCAGGAAACGCAACGGGCTGGTTTTGTGATGCAGCAAGCAGGTATGGACGCCGCAACCCAGCAAGCCATTGTGCAGATGGCCGAACAGATTGGACAGGATCTGGAGCAATTGCACGCCCGTCAGCAAATGCAGAAACAACACGAGCTGCGCATGGCAGCGGCTGCAAAGGATGAGCAGGCCAGAGCCCAGGCGGTGGCATTGAGTCCGGCTACTCCGACGGCGATGGGCCAGGTCGTCTTGAACCGATCCGCCCAGGCACAAAACCCGGCCGTGGCTCGTCCTGCTGCGGTTGTGGTTTCTTCTACGCAAGCGGGCTTGAACCGTCCCTTGCTGGAAAGCCTGGGCCCTGTGTCTTCGTCAATGAATTGATTGCCGTTTTTTCAAGGATATCGCAATGAACCGATCCCGCATTTTGGCCTGCTGCACCTTGTTGATGGCCAGTAGTGCCTGGGCGCAGACACAAGCTCCGCTGACTGGAACCATGGTTTCAGGCACCAGCACCTACCCGGTCAGCACCAGCCCGGCAGCGGCCAGCAATCAGGGTGTGCACACACCGGCCGCTCCGGCGGCAGAAACAGCGCCCGCTGAGCGTCAGCCTTACGAGAAGTACCGCTTGAGTGATGAGGAAGTACACCCTTGGCCTGAAGTGGAAGGCCTGCCTGTGCATGTACAGAACGAGCGCCGCCATATTCCGCCGCGCATCGAGGTGGGGCCTGATACCCGCAGCCTGCTCAGCATGCAGGCCGACCCGGACCGGGAAGGCAAGGTCTTGCCGGTGCATGGTGCGGCAGCCAATCTGGCCTGGGAGCGCTATTTGGAGAGCTTCAAGCATCCCATTCCTGAGTACATGAAAGAGCGCATCAAAACAAACGGTAGTGATTAAAGCCCACAGGGCTGGAGTGGGTCAGGAGAGCGAGATGAAATGGGGAAGAACTCGAACCCAGAGCGAGCAGGCACATAAGCAGCAAGGTTCCATTATTGTGCCTGCAGCCGCCGCGTTGCTGGTGGGGCTGGTGTTGCTGGGGGCGGCGCACCTGGGGCATAACTTCCATGTGAAGCGGGGGCTGCAAAACGCGGCTGACTTGGCTGCACTGGCGGGGGCGCAGGCCTTGGGTTCCGGGGATGCGCTGGGCTGCCAGCAAGGTGAAAGCATGGCCAGGTTCAGCCTGAATAGCCAGCCCGATTCGCCTGCTGCGGGTTTGACGGGCGATGGTGCCAAAGTCTTTTGCGGTAAATGGAATAGCAGCCACAGTGATCCGGCCCAGCGTTTTGTTTCTTCCTTGCCCGCTGATTCCGTGCGCGTGCATTTGAGCTATCAGCCGCCTTCTCTGTTCCCTTTCTTTACTTCCTCGGTGATTGAGGCGGTTGCCACCGCCAAGAACAGTGAGCCGGTTGCGACCTTCTCCGTGGGCAGTCGCCTTTTGTCCTTGAAGCGCAATGGTCTGGTCTATAACCTGCTGCGCGGCGTGGGCCTGCGCCCGGACCAGTTGACGGTGCTGGACTCGGCCGGTTTGGTCAATGCCAAGATTACGCCTTCCGGTTTGTTGAAAGCCTTGGGATTGCCCGCCACGGTTATCGCAGGAGTGGGTACACCTGAAGAATTGGCCCGGCTGGAGCAACTGACTTTGGCCGATTTGCTAAGTGCCAGTCTGGCCTTGCTGGACCAGCAAAAAACACTGGGTCTGGACGTTGGGGCCTTGCAGGAATACATCCGCTTGTTGCTGGGCGTCGGTCCTCTGGATTTGCCCGTCAAACTGCTGGGTGAGGGCGGTATTCTGGCCTTGATCGATGGTGTGGATCCCTTGTCGGCCTTGAATGTGAACCTGGACGTGCTGCAACTGGTCAACACGGGACTGGTGGTGGCCAATGGCAAGAATCTGATTGATTTGAACCTGACTGCGCTGCCTTCCGGTTTGACCAATATGTTCAATAACGCCCTGGATTTGCGAGTGCGGGTTGTGGAGCCGCCCAGCATCGCCATGGGCGGGATAGGCACTAAAGCGAACTCGGCAGGTGTGCGAGTCTATCTGAATCTGGATACTTCCAAGATTCCGCTGGTGGGTCTTGTTCTGAATGCGCTGGGAACGCGGGTTAGTCTGCCTGTCATTATTGAGCTATCCCAAGCCTCCGGCGAGTTGGTTAATGTCTGCCGCGCACCGATTGCCGAGAATCAGGCCACGATTGCGGTCAAATCCTCGCTGGTGAACGTGTGTCTGGGCAAGTTCCCACATTCGGATTTTTTCTCGACTAGCAATAGTTGCAAGGATGAATCGTTTGGGGGAATTCAGCGTCATCAGGTGATTAATGTGTTGGGTATCCTGCCTTTGACCGCTAAAGTCACCTTACCCTTAATTGATACAAAAAATCCGGTTCATGTAACGTTGACCGCGCCTCCGGGCGAGCCTTCAGAAGCAACTGTCAACGCCACTCAGCTGGATTTGTCTCGCAGTGTGAGTCTGCTCTCCGATGCTGTTCTGTCGGGTATCCTGGGTGATTTGCTGAACACCCCCTGGAGTGGCGCGTCCGGCAAGCGTCAGATGGCGGAAAGTCTGGTGGGCGGTGGGGCCGGCCGCTCAGTTTCTGAGGTCGTGAACGAGATGAACTGGTCCAAGGAGCGTATGGATCAACTGGCCCGCACCATGAGCCAGAATGGCTTGATCGGTGTGCTGGGCGGAACCCTGGGCTTTGTCGATAATTTGCTGACAACCCTGCTGGGTGCGCCCTTGAGTGATCTGGCCTGCGTGATTGGTGGGATTGGTGGTCAGCAAGCGATGCGCGAATGCCGGACAGGGGCGGTAGAGGTGCTGGTCTTTAAAGACTCCAACCTGGTCGGTGCCGTATTAAGTCTGGTTGTCGCGTTGTTGGATCCGGTATTGCAAGGCTTGAGTGCTCTGCTGGAGGGGCTGCTGAAGCTGCTGGGCCTGAGTCTGGTCGAGGCCGACGTGAAACTTCATGATGTGCAGTGCGGTACTGCCTATCTGGTGCAATAGCGCGGGAGGCGAATACAGCAATGAGCGTCAGCTTTATGGGTAATGAACCCGTTTTATACGTCTGGGAGGGTAGTTCCGATCTGGTGACGCGTGCCGAGCGCGCCATGGAGCCCAGTTCGGTAGCGGTCATGCGCGTAGAGCCTTCCCTGGTGCTGGACGCCGAGCGTCATCCCACGCGCCATGCGGTTGCATTGGTGTCCGTCAGTGTGATGGCCCAGGGACGTTTTGAACAGCACCAGTGGCTGGTCGAGCACGCCATTCCAGTGATCTGGGTGGCCTCGGAGGACCGAGGCTACGACCCGCGTTTTTACCCCTCGGCCTACTCCTATACCTTGCCGCTGTCTTTCAGTCAGGCCGAGCTGCGTACCCTGGTGGCCAAGCTGGCCGGGCTGACCGCACAGGTCGAGCGAGAAGGGCAAGGTGGTCCTCAACCATTAGTAGCCGTATCGCCTGTGATGCGGGCCTTGATTGCTGAAGCCGATATGTACGCCGATAGCGGGGCCAGTGTACTGATTCATGGTGAAACAGGTGTGGGCAAAGAACGTATCGCTCAATTGCTGCACGAGCGTTCTTCACGAGCGCAAGGGCCCTTTGTTCCGGTGAATTGCGGGGCGGTGCCCGAGGGCCTGTTTGAAGCCCACTTCTTCGGCCACGCAAAAGGGGCTTTTACAGGCGCGATAGGTGCTCATAAAGGCTATTTCGAGCAGGCGGATCAAGGCACCTTGTTCCTGGATGAAATCGGGGATTTGCCCCTGCATCAACAGGTCAAATTGCTGCGAGTACTGGAACAGCGCTCCGTGACGCGTCTGGGGTCAACGCAACAGATTCCGGTTGATTTTCGTATGGTGGCCGCTACGAATAAAAACCTCTTGGGACTGGTGCAACAAGGCCAGTTCCGTGCGGACTTGTATTACCGTTTGGCCGTGGTTGAGCTACTGATTCCGAATCTGGAACAGCGAGGCTCCCAGGAAAAAATCGCCATTTTCTGCGCCTTGCTGGAACAGGCCCTGGAGTGCGACGTCGAGGACATCCCTCAATGGGTTCTGGATGCGGTGGGTAGCATGCGCTTTAACGGCAATGTGCGCGAGCTGGCTAATCTGGTGGAGCGCGTTGCTGTCATGAGCAAGCAGTTTGGGGCCTGGGAGTCGGTGCAGTTGCGGCAAGTGCTGGAACGTTTCAACGCCCCCGTTATGGCCCCGGCTCTGGCTTTGCCTGAAGGTGCGCCCATTCTGGAGCGGCCCGAGCCCGTCATCAGCCTGAGCGCACAGGAGCAGGAAGAGCGTGCACGTATTATTTCGGTTCTGGATACCCAGAACTGGCGACGGCAGGATACCGCCGCCGTCTTAGGGATTTCTCGTAAAGTTTTGTGGGAAAAGATGCGCAAATTCAACATAAAGGCACAAGATGCGACAAGCCGCGTTTAGAATACGGGCTGATTCTGTGTATCAAGCTAAACACAAAAAAATTGTTTATCAAGGGATGGGTATGGTGAACCTTAGTCAGAAGACGGCGGTGTTGCTGTCCTTGGGGGGACTTCTTTTATTGTCAGCGTGTAGCTCGGTGTCTTTGGTGCAGGAGCCAGAGCGGCCCGTGGTCGCGCAAACCCAGGAACAAGAGGTTGAAGAGGTAGCCCCGGTTGCGGCTCCAGCCGCTGCTCCAGCGCCCGCAGCGGCCCCGGCTTATCAAAACACCACTGTGGCTCAGTTGCAGCAGCTGATTCAGGCCCGTGCCGTGCAAGAGCTGCGTACCGCCTATAACGGCCGCTTCGGTGCCAGTCTGTTGTTCTCTGCCGAAAGCATGACCTACTACGTGGCCCTGTTCCAGCAGCGCGAGTTCTGGCGCGTCTTCAAGACCACCGACGAATCCCTGGCCGAGCGCATGTACACCCAGTACCGTCAGGACACGGTGGACTATGCCGCCGCCGATCTGGAGCGCATCAAGCTGCAGGCTGAAGTTGCCAAGGCTGAAAAGCAATTGAATGAAAGCGCCGATCAACTGACCGTGCTGCAGAACGACTTGGCGTTGCAGCGTCAGCAAGAGGCCTTGGCCATTGCTCAGCGCGAGGAGTCCCGTCGCGAAGCCCAGGCGCTGGCCGAACAAGAGCGTGAAGCCCGAGAGCAGTTGCGTGAATTGCAGAGTCAGATCAAGGATCTGGAGCGACAGCGTGCCGGGATGTTGCAGCGTCAACGAGGTCGCTGATCGCTGCAATAGCAAAGCCTGATTGAAAGCCCGCACAGTCGCAAGACTCTGCGGGTTTTTTAATCGTAAATAAAAAAAGACCCGAAATTCGGGTCTTTTAACTTGCTGCTTGATAGAGGTCTGATGCTACCGCGACAAGTACCGCATTGCCTCCTCCAGCCCTGCGCTGGTGACGGGGTACATATGGTCGGACATCAGATTCTGAATGATGGCAATGGACTGGCGGTACGGCCAGTAAGCCTGCGGCTCGGGGTTGAGCCAGGCAATACGTGGCCAGTGGTCGTTCAGTCTTTGCAGCCAGGCTGCGCCGGTTTCCTTGTTGTAGTGCTCGACAGAACCACCTGGGGCCATGATCTCGTAAGGACTCATGGTGGCATCGCCCACGATAATGACGCGCCAGTCCTCGTTGTACTTGCGCAGCAAATCCCAGGTTTCCAGTCGTTCGCTTTGGCGGCGTGAGTTGTTCCGCCATACCGACTCATACACGCAGTTATGGAAGTAGTAGGCCTCCAGGTGTTTGAATTCGGAACGTGCGGCCGAGAACAGGGATTCAACCTGGGCGATGTGGTCATCCATGCTGCCGCCTATATCCAGCAACATCAGTACATTGACGCGGTTTTGTCGCTCGGCCTGCATTTGCAAATCCAGCATGCCCGCATTGCGAGCCGTCTCGCGTATGGTGCTGTCCAGGTCCAGCTCAGTGGGGGCGCCCTGACGTGCAAAGCGTCGCAGGCGTCGTAGCGCCATCTTGAAGTTGCGTGTGCCCAGCTCTTGCTGGTCGTCGTAGTCCACGAACTCGCGCTTTTCCCAGACCTTGATGGCGGTACGGTTCCCTGCCGAAGGGCCACCAATGCGGATACCTTCGGGATGATAGCCACCATGTCCAAACGGCGAGGAGCCGCCGGTTCCAATCCACTTGTTGCCGCCTGCATGACGCCCTTGCTGCTCTTTCAGACGTTCCTTGAACATCTCCAGCAGCTTTTCCAAGCCATGCTTTTCCAGTGCAGCTTTCTGTTCCGGAGTCAGGTTGCGCGTCAGGGTTTTGCGCAGCCAGTCCTCGGGCAGGGTTTTATCTTTGGCCAGCGCTTCCAGCTGCGGCTGATAGAACTCCCCAAAGGCCAGATCAAAGCGGTCGTAAAGCGTTTCGTCTTTGATAAGAACCAGTCTGGATAGATGATAGAAATCGTCCAGCGTGGGCGGCATGATGCCTTTGCACAAGGCGTCCAGCAGCGTCAGGTGTTCCTGAATGGAGACCGGCAGGCCGCGTTCGCGCAGGTGGTAGAAGAAATCAAGCAACATGGCTGTGCTGCCTTAGTTTGTCCAGCAAGTGGGCGCGGGTATCGGGCCACTCGCCTGCCATCAAGCTGTAGAACATGGTGTCGCGTATCGTGCCATCGCGGCGGATGGCATGGTGGCGGACACGACCATCGAAACGCGCTCCCAGCCGGGTGATGGCTTGCTGGGATTTGAAATTCAGGTGGTCGGTACGCCAGCCCACGACTCCGGCTCCCAAGGTCTCGAACGCATATTGCAGCAGGAGCAGTTTGGCCGCGGTATTGACGTGGCTGCGCTGGGCGCTGCGGGCGTACCAGGTGTAGCCGATTTCCAGGCGGGCCACTGGCGCAATAATGTCGTGATAGCGCGTAGTGCCGACAGCCCGGTCTGTTCTCAGGTCACGCACCAGAAAGGGCAGCATATGGCCTTGCTCCAGGCCGTCCAGCGCCTTTTTTACATAGTCCTGGGCCTGGCCGGGGGCGGGCACGCTGGTTACACGTACATTCCAAAGTTCGCCATCGGCAGCCGCGGCATCCAGTAACTCCACGTGCGCCAGTTGCAAAGGTTCCAGACGCACGTCCCATCCTTCCAGTGTCACGGGGGCCAATGGCTGGGAAAAAGCGCTTGTTTGCATATCAGCTCCGGCGCTGGCTGCGTTGGCTCATAGCGGCCAGACGCTGCATCAAGGACAAGTCCTGTTCGTTTTTCAGCAAGGCACCGGCCATAGGGGGCAAGCCTTCATCCAGCTCGTGCAGGGCATCGGCAGGAATGTCGTTGGCCAGCAGCAGACGCAGCCAGTCCAGGAATTCCGAGGTAGACGGCTTTTTCTTCAGGCCGGGAACATCTCGCAGGGCAAAGAAGGTATCCAGGGCGCTGGATAGAATGTCACTGCGCAGATTGGGGTAATGCACCGCCACAATCTGCTCCATGGTTTCGCGCTCGGGGAAGCGAATGTAATGGAAGAAACAGCGGCGCAGGAAGGCGTCGGGCAGATCTTTTTCATTATTGGAGGTAATGATGATCAAGGGACGATGGCGCGCCTTGACGGTCTGGCGAGTCTCATAAACATGAAACTCCATGCGGTCCAGTTCCTGCAGCAAGTCGTTGGGGAACTCGATGTCGGCCTTGTCGATTTCGTCGATCAGAACAACCGTGGGTTCCTCGGACTCAAACGCTTGCCACAATGTGCCCTGCACAATGTAGTTGCCAATGTCGCGGACTTTTTCATCGCCCAACTGGGAGTCACGCAGACGCGACACCGCATCGTATTCATACAGGCCCTGGTGGGCCTTGGTGGTGGACTTGATGTGCCATTGCAGCAGGGGGCGTCCCAGGGCACGGGCCACTTCCAGGGCCAGCAGTGTTTTGCCGGTACCGGGTTCACCTTTGATCAACAAAGGGCGTTGTAGCGTCAAAGCGGCGTTGACGGCCAGCTTCAAATCATCAGTGGCAACGTACTGATCGGTGCCTTCAAAACGGGTCGTAGTAGTCATAAATCGGCTCAAACTTGTACTTAAAATGTTGATCTGTCAAGAATAGAAACTCGGGTATAAATACTAGTATCAGTCATCCTTGGCAATTATCATACAATCGACTCAGTACTCGTCGGTCAGCATCACAGAGCCAGGTGTCGCGTTGATTCCTTTTTGCTGCAATAGACGCAGAGCCTGACCCGGACCGTTTTCAACTCCACGACAAAGCGAATAGCGATGATGAAGTTGCAAATGAAGCGGTATGTCTCTTTCTTTCTTCTGGCCTCAAGCTCCTGTCTGCCCTGGGCAGCCCAGGCGCAGGATTCCGAGCCGATCAAGGCCAATCCCGAGGCGGCGCGCGACAAGATCTCCATGTGTATAGGCTGTCATGGCTTGCCCGGTTACAAGGCCAGCTTTCCCGAGGTCTATCACGTCCCCATGATTGCCGGGCAGGGGGCTGCTTATATAGAAGCAGCGCTCAAGGAGTATGCCAGCGGCGCTCGAACCTTCCCCACCATGCAAGCCATTGCGCTGAGCTTGTCCGAACAGGACATGGCGGATATTGCCGCGTACTACGCGGGCAACAAACCTTGAGGACGGGGAGGCACCTATGAGAAAAACAGTCTTGCTGGTGGCAATCGGGCTGATGGCCGGGGTGGCCGGTCAGGCAATGGCCGCTGAGGATCTGGTCAAGGCAGGCGGGGAAGCCTGGAAGAATCTGAATTGCGCATCCTGTCATGGTGACGATGCGAAAACGCCCTTGAACCCGGAATATCCCATTCTGGCCGGTCAGCATGCCGATTATTTGCGGCAGGCCTTGATGGCTTACAAGCGTGGGCAGGCCGGGGCACCGGCAACGTCCAATATCCGCAAGAATGCCGTCATGGGGGCTATGGCCAATACCATGAGCCAGGCGGATATCGACAGTATCTCCGTGTGGCTGTCGCGTCAGCCCGGCCCCTTGAGCAATAGAAAGTAAGGCAGCCTGCGGCTTTAGTCGCGCGTGCTGTGGCGCAAAATCAATTCGATATAGCGCTCGTTGTTCAGCGGTGTGCCCAGACGTTGTGCTTCCCAGATCACCTCGCCCAGCGCTTCCATAATGATGTGCGCTGCGGCGTGCTGATCGTGCCGGGTCAATAAGCGCTGATACGCCGCCTTGATGCCTGGAGGCTGGTCAATGGACAGTTGTTCATTGATAGCCAGGTGCATGGACAGATGCAGGAAGGGATTGCTGCGTCCTTGCTCCACGGAATAGTCCTGGTTGACGGCGTCGGCGTTGCGCAAGTCGTCGTGGTATTCAGGGTGCTGTTGCACCAGGTCCACCGCCATGGTTTCCAGAGCGGTCAGCAGATGACCACTTTGGTGCTTGTCCCAAGCTTCAATGAAAAATTGGCGAACCTGCTCGCGAGAGGGGTTGAACATGGTGGAATCGAGATAAAAATAGTCAGAAAATGCGAATCTTCGGCGCGTGTTTTGCGTGAAATGGTGGGGGCGCAAGGCCGGCACAAGCTGCAATCGGGGCCGTGTAGAATGGATAAGTTGCCAAGAATGCAAGCATTTTTGGCAAGCTTTGAGTTTACAGGTGCCTGAATACGCGCGAATTAAGTTAAACTCTTATATAAGACTTCGGAAACGCGAAAGCGTTCCGTGTTTAGCTATCCCTAATATTGGAGCACAACTGGAGCATCCATGTCCTATCAGCATATCAAGATCCCCGCGTCGGGGCAGAAAATTACAGTTAACGCGGATTTTTCCCTGAATGTTCCCGATCAACCCATTATTCCTTACATCGAGGGTGATGGTACGGGCGTGGATATTTCGCCAGTCATGATCAAAGTGGTCGACGCTGCTGTTGCCAAGGCTTATGGCGGCAAGCGCAAGATCGAGTGGATGGAAGTGTTCGCCGGTGAAAAATCCACCAAGGTGTACGGTTCCGACGTCTGGCTGCCAGAAGAAACTCTGGATGCCGTTAAAGACTACGTCGTGTCCATCAAAGGCCCTCTTACCACTCCCGTTGGCGGCGGCATCCGTTCCCTGAACGTGGCCCTGCGTCAGCAACTGGACCTGTACGTCTGCCTGCGCCCAGTGCGCTACTTCAAGGGTGTTCCTTCGCCTGTGCGTGAGCCAGAAAAGACCGAAATGGTCATTTTCCGCGAGAACTCCGAAGACATTTACGCTGGTATCGAATTTGCTGCCGAGTCCGAAAGCGCCAAGAAGCTGATCGACTTCCTGCAAAACACCCTGGGCGTGAACAAGATCCGCTTCCCCAATACCTCCGGTATCGGTGTCAAGCCTGTGTCCCGCGAAGGTACCGAGCGCCTGGTGCGCAAGGCCATCCAGTACGCCATCGACAACGATCGCTCTTCCGTGACCATCGTTCACAAGGGCAACATCATGAAGTTCACCGAAGGTGGCTTCCGTGATTGGGCTTACGAACTGGCTCAAAAAGAATTTGGCGCTGAATTGATCGACGGCGGCCCATGGTGCAAATTCAAGAATCCCAAGACTGGTCGCGAGATCATCGTCAAGGATTCGATTGCTGACGCCTTCCTGCAACAGATTCTGCTGCGTCCTGCCGAGTACGACGTTATTGCCACACTGAACCTGAACGGCGACTACATCTCCGACGCTCTGGCTGCTCAAGTGGGTGGTATCGGTATCGCTCCCGGTGCCAACCTGTCCGACTCCGTGGCCATGTTTGAAGCCACCCACGGTACTGCTCCCAAGTACGCTGGCAAAGACTACGTGAACCCCGGTTCGCTGATCCTGTCTGCCGAAATGATGCTGCGTCACATGGGCTGGACCGAAGCTGCTGACCTGATCATCTCCAGCATGGAAAAATCCATCACCTCGCGTAAAGTGACTTATGACTTTGCCCGTCTGATGGAAGGCGCGACTCAAGTGTCCTGCTCCGGCTTTGGCGATGTCATGATCGAAAACATGTAATGAATACAGGCTGTTAAAGCCGGTTTTCTGCATGAGAAACCGCCGACCTTCGGGTCGGCGGTTTTTTTTCGTCTCATGCTGGCGCAGGCCATTTTCTCTCTCTTTTTTCTGCTTTGCTTATGCTTAAAATATTTTTGATCGTTACTTTTATGCAATTAAAAATAAGCTTGGTTGATGATATTTACTAGGTGAAAACCCGAATAAACTCAATAAAACAAGCGGGTTTAGCGTTTTCCATGATTATTAATATTGCGATTAACTGACGATAGCTATAAATTTGCCATATTAAATAATTCTAAGGAGCTGTTATGACTATCACAGGAGCTACATTGGTCGCCGAGCGCGAGCGGATCACCGTTACCCAGGCGCCATCCCGTCAGGAGACAGAGGAGATTTTGGAGCGTATCCACGAGATCGGCCCGCTGCTACGTGAGTTGGCCCCGCAGGCTGACCGTAATCGCATGTTGTCAGACGAGGCGGTTCAGGCTTTGGAGTCAACCGGGGCCTGGCGCATTTCGGCCTTGAAGCGCTACGGCGGTTATGAGGGTGGGGCGGAGATGCTCTTGCAATGTGCCAGCGCCGTGGGCTATTACGATCCGGCAGCAGCCTGGTGTGTGGTGATCTCTAATGGTTCGGTCATGCTGGCCAACCGCTTTAGCGATGCCATGCTCGATGAGGTGTTTGCAGACGGTCCAATCCGTGCAGCGTCCATTTTTGCCCAACCCCAAGGCACGGCAACGCCGGATGGCGATGGCTGGCGCATTACGGGCAAGTGGCCTTTTGCCTCGAACAGCAATCACTCGGACTGGGCACTGGGGATTTTGTTCATCAAGGAAAACGAGCAGGTCGAGCCCACCGTGGGCTTTGTGCTGATGCGTCGTGATGAGTTTGAAATTCAGGATACCTGGTACACCATCGGTATGCGCGGCTCGGGCTCCAACACCATGGTGGCAGAAAACCTGTGGGTGCCCAAAGAGCGCCTGATTACGTTTCAGCAACTGATGGGTGATGTGCAGGAGCAAGATCCCTTGGCTACATTTGGTCGTCGTTTGACGCCGCACCTGACCATGTCCACCTGCATTCAAGCGCCATCTTTAGGGGCCGCGCAAGCTGCCGTGGATTTCACTACTGGTGTCAGTGGCAAGCGCGGCATTACCTATACCCATTACAAGAAGCAGTCGGATTCGGGGGCATTTGTGCAGAACCTGGGAACGGCCAGTATTCAGATTGATGGTGCCCGCTTATTGCTGGAACGCGCTGCGGCTCAAATTGATGCTGCTGCCTCTGGCACCGTGCCCATGCCTTTGGAGCTACGTGCTCGTCACCGCGCCGGAATCGGCCATGCCGGACACGAACTGGTGGATGCGGTGAACAATCTGTGCTGGTTACATGGCACGGCCTCTTTTGCGGAAAATAGTTTGCTGGGCCGCATGTGGCGGGATATTAATACAGGTACTCGCCATGCTTCGATTACCGCCCCTATGGGTTATGAGCTACACGGTAACGGCATGACCGGTACGCCTTACATTTCCAACAAGCTCTAAACCATGACGGCGACATTGCTGGTCAATGCTCCCTCGCGACGTTGTCATGCCGATAGCGTAGAGGTGCAGGCCTGGTATGGCCTGCGTTACGCCCAGGGGGCGCGTCGTTTTGAAGCGGCGCAGGCGGCGACGGGGCGAGTGGCAGCGACCTCTCTGGATCAGGTGCCCGTATTCCCGCAGCGCCCCAGCCGTCTTGCGGCGGTCATGGGAGCAGGCAGTGCCAATCCTCAATCTGAAGACGCTTATTTTTTGAATGTGTGGGCACCTGCGCAAGCACAAGGTCTGCCCGTACTGTTCTTTATCCACGGTGGAGCCTGGGTGAGCGGTGGCGCTTCTTTGGATTGGTATGACGGCACCCGCCTGGCAGCGCAGGGCATGGTGGTGGTCAATGTGAATTACCGTCTGGGTGCCTTGGGGCACCTGGGCGATGCACAAGCTGACGATTTGCCTTTGCCGGCAGCCGACCTGCTCTTGGCACTGCAATGGGTGAAGGATCGTATCCATGCCTTTGGCGGAGACCCGGACAAGATTACCTTGATAGGGCAATCGGCGGGTGGCTGGTATGCGCATTTGCTCAGCGTGCTGGAGTCCACGCGAGGTTGGATTGATCGTGTGGCTTTGCTCAGCATGGGAACGCGCATGCCTTGGTCACCCGAGCAACAAAAAATAACCACAGAGCGCCTGCGACAAAGCCTGGGTGATCAGTGGCTGACGGTGAACGTGGATATCTTGATGCAGCACGGCATGATGGCCTTGGACAAAGAGCCGCCACGTTTGGCTCATGCTCCTTCGGCATTCTTGCCTGTGGCCAGCGCCGGGATGCCGCCCGACTTCTTGAATCCTGACTGGGCGGCACAAGCCTGCCATGCGCAGGCGGTGTATCTGCGTTGTACTGCCCAAGAGTCCTCGGTGTTCTTTTTTGACGTGCCTTTTCATCGGCAGGCGACGCAAGAGCAGGTCGATCAGGCTTTGGGTGTATGGCCTGTGGGAGATTTGCCAGACAGCCTGCTGCGAAATGGGGTGTATCAGGGAGCAGGATCGGGTCTGACGCCGTATCAGCAAGTGGTGGCCGCGTCGTCCTGGTTGCAGTTTCAGCGTTTTCCCACGCAGTATGCGGCTAGTCTGAAGGCAGCGGGGCGCTCGGTGGTTTGGCGTCACTTCATGGAACAAAGCCCGCTTGAAGCGGTGTTCAGCGGGCATTGTTTTGATTTGCCTTTCCAGTTTGGCAACTTCCGGGCCTGGCAGGATGCACCCATGATGCAGGGGGTGACGCCAGAGCGGTTTGAGCGCATCGCCCAGGATTTGATGGGCGACATCGCACGCTTTGCAGGGGCCTGACTAAAGGAGCAGGTTTACTCCGTGCCGCGGGCCTTCCAGTTTGGAATGGCCTGCTGCACGTGTTGCGAGCTCAAGGGACTAAGCAGTCGATGCAAGTCACCGAACAATTTGCGGGCCGTATTGCCTACCCAGTTGTCTGGCAATAGCTCGGGTGCAAGGCCTGGGTCCAGAAAGGGCAGTCTGCGCCAGCGTGTCACCATAGGCATATAGAGTCGGAAGGCTTCCAAAGGGTCGGCCGTGCCTTGGCGTAAAGCGGTTTGCCACGCTTCAACTTCGTGTTGATACGAGTTCAAGAAGGCCTGGTACTCATTGGCCAGCTTGTCCCAATTCCACCAGCGGGAGATCTTTTCCTGAATATCGCTCAGGCCACTGGGTTCGCAGGTGAACAGCTCAATATAGGGCCAGAGTTGGTGCTCGCGTATGTACTCGACAGCCTCTGCCTGCAAGCGCGCCGGACCTATATACAGCCCCGCATTTACCGTGCCAAACCCCATGCGAGCCAAGCCTGTACGAATCTTGTGACGGTTCTGGCGTTCGCTTTCAGGAACGGAGAAGGAGACCAGCAGCCAGGGGTCCCGAATATTCATGGAGGGGGAGGAAAAAATCCGCTCGTCACCGGCCTGCATATGCGGCTCCAGTTCGGCCGCCAAGGCATAGCCTTTGCCCGAGGCGGCTTGTCGGCTAACTAGTACGCCTTTTTTCTTGAGCCGGGAAATGGCAGAGCGCACGCTGGATGGTTCAGCGCCCAGGTCGGCCAGAAGTTGAACCACGCTGGCCACGGGAATGATGACGCCGGTGGGGCGGGCGAACAGACCGTAGAGCGTCAGAATGTAGTGGTGCGGGGCAAGTTGCTCGTGCTCGCCATGGTCTCGGCTAGCGATGAACTCATCAATCGCGACGCTTGCTTTCATTCTGTCTTCCGGTGGTGGGGCTGATTGCTACCCATTTTTGATAGTAGGTTTGTAGCGGGCCATTTTACCGTGCGTGCCCCGGCGGCGCTAGCGTAGCCGCACTGGGGCTGCTTGCGTCCTGTTTGCCAGGGCGCCAGCTTGAGCTTCTTAGGGCAGGCTTTTCTCCAGCACGCTGTCCAGCACGACGATGTCCTGAATGTGCGGGGCGATGGCATCCAGCATGGCCTGGTGAGCATCACTCTGTCTGTAGGCGTCCAGTGCCTCTTGAGTGCGGAATACAGACAGCAGGGCATGGCTGTAGCGCGCCGAACTGCGTGACAGGTTCGGCACCCATTCAAAGCGTTCTATGTCTGAGCATTCCTGATGTATGCGGATAAAGGCCTGGTCCAGCTTGGGTTCCAATTCCGGGCTGACAGGGGTGTGGGGTGCCATCAAAACGATATGTAGATACATGCTGTCCTTGTGGAGTCCGAGAGGTTTTAAGCTTATAGATTATTGCAAATAAATAATGACGAAACATAATACGCAATAATATTCAGATGGATTGTATAGGCCTATAGCTTTTAAAACGACGAATTTTCATAGGGTTAATACCTAAATTCAACAAAAACCATCCTCGTTTACCTATTTTGTTATTGCAAATAAATGACGATCGAAACAGAATTAAGGCCAAGCGAGTGTGTTGTCGCAGAGCTCGCCTCATTTTGGGTTTTGGGTCTTTAACGCCTGAGCAGAGTCATCGTCATGAAAGAAAACATAAGTGGGTTGGGAGCCAGGGTGGTGCGCGAAGCCTTCGGACATTTTCCATCCGGGGTAGCGGCCATTGCCGCCGTACTCGATGGCAAGCCGCAAGTCATTGTTGCGTCCAGTTTTTCCGTAGGGGTTTCGCTGGATCCGCCTTTGGCCGCCTTTTTTGTGCAGAAAAGTTCCTCGACCTGGGCGCTGCTGTCTCGCGCCTCGCGTCTGGGGGTGTCAATTTTGAGTGCTGAACATGCGGCTATTTGCCGTCAGCTGGCCGGACCGGACAAGGACAGCCGCTTCAGCGATATCGAGGTCGAGCTGACCGAGGAGGGGGCCGTCCATATACAAGGGGCATCAGTCTGGTTTGACTGCAGTGTTTTTCAAGTGCATCCCGCCGGGGACCACGATGCCGTGCAATTGCTTATCCACGATGTGCAGATCGAGCGCGAAATTTCGCCACTGATCTTTCATCGTTCTCGTTTCACGCAGTTGGTGGCCTGAGCCACCGGATCAAAAACAATAAACAAGAAGCATAACTATCACAGTGAAGGGGACATCTCTTGGACGCACATACACCATCTTTGCGCGAGCAGCCCATGACTGCCGCGCAGCGTCGACGCGTTATTTTGGGGGTTGGGGCGGGTAACGCCCTGGAGTGGTACGACTGGACGGCTTATTCGATTTTTGCCGCCTATTTTGCCAAGCAGTTTTTCCATAGTGAGGACCCGCTGGCGGCTTTGCTGGGCACACTGGCAGTATTTGCTGTGGGTTTTTTCATGCGCCCGCTGGGAGGCATCTTTTTTGGCTGGTTGGCCGATCGCAAGGGGCGGCGTTTCACCATGACCCTGTCCATGCTGGTGACAGCCTTGGGCAGTTTGGTGATTGGTATTGCTCCTACGTATGACATGGTGGGGCCGATTGCCGCCTTGTTTTTGTTGATGGGCCGTTTGTTGCAAGGGATTGGCCACGGTGGGGAGGTGGTTTCTTCCTTCACCTATGTCACCGAAATGGCACCTGCTCATAAACGTGGGCTGTGGTCTTCCTCCGTGTTTGTGTTTGTCACGATCGGGGTATTGGCGGCTGTGTTGCTCAGTGCCTGCCTGACCAGTCTGCTGGGTGAGGATGTTGTTCGGGCCTGGGCATGGCGTGTGCCTTTTGTCTTGGGTGGGGCCTTGGGGGTATATGCGCTGTATCTGCGTAGAAAGCTGGATGAAACTCCCATGTTCAAAGCCCGTCAGGCCGCAGCGCAAGCGGCAGGCAAAACGGCGCGCCCGGGCGCACGCGTGTTCTGGTCGGAGGTCTGGAAGTATCGCAGTGCCTGCTTGCGCGTATTTGCCTTGTCGGCCGGCGGCACCGTGCTGTATTACGTCTGGGCCATCATGGCGCCCACCTTTGCCATTACCTCCCTGGGCATGCCTGCCGCCAAAGTGCTGTGGGTGGGGGTGGGGGCCAATCTTTTTCTGATTCTGTGCCTGATTTTCTGGGGCGCATTTTCGGATCGGTTTGGTCGCAAGGCGAACTGGTATTTCTTCTCCATCGGTTCAATCATCAGCATCATCCCGCTGACCATGGTGCTGACTGGCGGCCAGGGCGAGATCTGGCGTCTGGTGGTGTTCATGGCGGGCGGCATGCTGTTGATCTCGGCACCCACCGCCATCATGCCGGCCTTTTTCCCCGAGCAGTTTCCGACCCGCATTCGTGCGGTTGCCATGGGCTTGCCCTATTCGGTTGCTGGTGCCCTGACGGGCGGGACCGCTCCCTATTTGCAAGCCTGGCTGCATTCCATCAATCAAAAGCAGGTTTTTGACTGGTACCTGATCGGCCTGTGCGTTCTGGCCCTGTGGGCCACCATTGCCTCGCCCGAGACCAAGGGCAAGGATTTGCACGACTGATGTGTACAGGCGCTGCCCGGCTGAAAGAGCCGCGCAGCGCCTTTTTTGAATTTTCTAGGAGTAGTGAGATGTTGCGTGAGCATATTGAAGGCAAATGGATTGCTGATTTTGTAGAAGTGTTTGGACTGTGCAAAGTACAACCCGGCGAAATGGCAGTCGTGCTGTCCGAGACGCAATCGCGCTCCGTGCTGGCCGAGCTGGCTGAGTTGGCCCTGACGCAAATGGGGGCACGGGTTTGCCATGTGAAACTGGTCTCGCCACGTCTGAAAAGCAATATTGCCCTGCGCTCGACCGGGACGTCTTTGGCGCTGGAAGGTATGGACCCGATTGTCCAGGCTTTGGCAGGCAGCCAGTTCATTGTGGACTGCACCGTAGAAGGGCTGCTGCATTCGCCCGAGCGTGCCGCACTGCTGGCCAAAGGTGCCCGCATCATGATGATCAGCGACGAGCATCCCGAGATTCTGGAACGGGTCAAACCCAGTCCTGATTTGCAAAGCAAGTGCGATATTGGCGGCAAGCTGATTACCGATGCCAGTGTCATGCACATTAGCTCCGAAGCCGGCACGGACCTGACGGTCAGCCTGGCGGGTGTGATCGGGCGCGGCAGTGCCGGGATAGCCGACAAGCCGGGCAGCTTTGGGTATTGGCCTGCTGGCCTGTGCATTTGCTACCCCAGCAATGGCAGTGTGAATGGCACGCTGGTGCTGGATAGTGGAGATGTGAACCTGACCTTCAAGCGCTATCTGGAATCGGCGGTGACCCTGCGTATCGAAAACGATTATGTCGTGGCTATTGAGGGCAAGGGCGTGGATGCCGATTTGATCCGCTCCTATTACGCCAGTTGGAATGACAAGGATGCCTATGCGGTCAGTCATGTGGGCTGGGGCATGGCACCGGCGGCTCGCTGGGACTCCATGGCCATGTATGACAAGCGCGATACCAACGGAACCGAGTTGCGCGCCTTTGCCGGTAACTTTCTTTTCTCTACGGGCGCAAATCCAGCGGCGGGTCGTTTCTCCGATTGCCACTTCGACTACCCAATGCGCAATTGCACGGTTAGCCTGGATGGCCGTGAAGTCGTCAGCAAGGGGGTGTTGCAAGGCGATCTGGCCTAAAGCGCTAGCCAGGGCGGTACCAGCAGGAGAATGGGTCTACAGAGCCCGGCCGGCTGAGGCCGCCCTTTGATATTCCGTGGTACAAAACCAAGCTCAATGGTTTATGGCTAGATGGTTCAATAGTCATCAAGCTGTGCAGGCGTGTCGTTGCTGCTATTTTGTTTTGTGTGAAGGCAGCGCGACCCAGCCTTGCTTTGTTTTCAAGGGTACGGATTATGCGCGAAGGATTGGAGAAGCTACTGGCGGCAGGCAAGGATAATGCTTTGTTGCGCTTTGGCCTGGGCAATGCATGTATGGGCGAGGGCGATTTGGAAGCGGCTCGCGAACATTTGTCCAAAGCCGTGGAAATGAATCCGCGTTACACCGCAGCCTGGAAGCTGTTGGGCCGGGTGCTGGTGAACCTGGAGCAATTCAAACAGGCCAGGGAAATTCTGGAGCAGGGCTTGGTGATTGCCCAAGAGCAGGGCGACAAGCAGGCTGAGAAAGAAATGCAGGTGTTTTTGAAGCGGGCCGTGAAGGCTTTGGACCAGGCAGCAGAATAAAGACTGCGAATGGGCGACTGATATTTTCTTATCATGCGGGTATCAGTGCATTCCCTAAGTGTGACAGCTTTATAAATGGGGCACAATACGTTCCATGCAGGTGAGGAGACATAGCCCCGCAACGCTGGGCAACAAAGACCGAAATAAAACGGTCACTATTATAAAAGCAATAGGCAGTACAACATAACAACAATAAAAAAAAGGCCAGCGAAAGCTGGCCTTTTTTACGTCTGTACCTAATGGAAAAAATCAAACACCGGGTTCGGACATGGCTTGCAGCACCAGTTTGACGGCACCTTGCCCACCTTCGTTGGGCGCGCACTCCATATAAGCCAGAACGCTGGGCAGCTGGGTTAACCAGCGACGCACGGCATGACGCAAAACGGGTTCGCCATTGCGCGAGCCGTAGCCCGTGCCGTGGACAATTCGTACACAGCGCACGCCGTGCTCCAGACAGGAGCGCAGAAAGTTGTCCAGTCGCTCGCGGGCCTGTTCCAGATCCGAGCCATGCAAATCCAGGCTGGACTCAATCGGCCAACGGTTGCGTTCCAGATCGCGCAAGACATCGGTGCCACAGCCAGCACGCAAATGTCGTAGATCGTTGCTTTCACCTTGCACGCTGACATATTGGTCAGAGGCCTGGGGCAGGGCGGGCGTACTGGTGGGCGCACCTACCGCGTGGCGACGACGTTGCTCCAACTGTTCCGGGCTAGCCGCAGGACGGCTCATGACTACGCTTTGACCACGTTTTTTCAAGGGGGCGACGTCCCGCATGGACTGGCGTAGCCAGGCCCTGTCGCTGGGGTCCAATAAGGAAACGGGGTCTTGGGCCGCTGTAGCATTACTGGCAGGAGCCAGTTTGGCTGGCTTGCCACCGGGATCCGGTGGGCGGGGGCGCTTGCGAGCCTGGGGACGGGCGGGGGCCGGGGGCGGATTGAGATCCTGGCGGACCTGACCTTGTAACTTCTTCAGGTCTGCCAGACTACGCCCTACGGCTTTGGGCTTATTTGTTTTCATCCAACCAGCGCTGTGCGTCCAGGGCGGCCATGCAACCGCTGGCTGCACTGGTAATGGCCTGACGATAGATATTGTCTTGCACATCGCCCGCGGCAAAGACGCCAGGAACGGAAGTCATGGTTGCCATGCCTTTCAGACCGCTGCGAGTCGTGATGTAGCCGTCGTGCATCTCCAGCTTGCCTTCAAAGATCCCGGTGTTGGGCTTGTGGCCGATGGCGATAAAGGCACCAGTCACAGCCAGGTCTTCAGTGGCCTGGGTCTGGTTATTGATGATGCGCACACCTGTCACGCCCGAAGCGTCACCCAGCACTTCTTGCAGTTCGCTGTGCAGTTTCAGCTGGATATTGCCATTCTGGACGCGGTCCATCAGCTTGTCGGTCAGGATGGGTTCGGAACGGAAGGTATCGCGACGGTGAATCAAGGTCACGGTCTTGCAAATATTGGACAGGTACAGGGCTTCTTCCACGGCGGTATTGCCACCACCGACTACGACCACGTCCTGGTTCTTGTAGAAGAAACCATCACATGTTGCGCAACCGGACACGCCACGGCCCATGAATTCCTGCTCGGTTGGCAGGCCCAGGTATTGGGCAGAGGCGCCTGTCGCAATAATCAGCGAATCGCAGGTGTAGACTGTGCCACTATCACCATTCAGGGTCAGGGGACGGGTGGACAGATCAACCGAGGACACCATGTCAAAGATTAATTCTGTTTCGAATCGTTCCGCATGAGCCTGGAAACGTGCCATAAGATCAGGTCCCTGGACGCCTTGGGCATCGGCTGGCCAGTTATCTACATCTGTGGTGGTCATCAGTTGGCCACCTTGCTCCATGCCGGTGACCAAGACGGGGTTGAGGTTGGCGCGGGCTGCGTAGATCGCTGCGGTATAGCCGGCCGGGCCTGAGCCCAGAATGAGTACTTTTGCGTGCTTAGTAGTCGACATCACAGAAAATCCGAAAAAGACGATCTCCAATTATAATGAGTCCATGGCAAGAATACCTGCAACATCCCCTCGTTCGTCCCGGTCATCCAAAAATGTGCGTAATGGGCCTTCAGCCCTGCAACAGCGCCTGACAGGACTGCTGCGCGAAGCACGGTGGATTATCTTCGCTGCTCTGGCAGCCTGGCTGGGCCTGGTACTGGCAACCTGGGATCCGGGCGATCCCGGCTGGTCGCATTCCGTGCACTCGGGTCTGACCCAAAACGGCGGGGGCATCTTTGGTGCCCACATCGCCGATTTCCTCTTGTTTCTGTTTGGTCTGACGGCCTGGCTTTGGGTGGTGCTGCTGGTGCAGCGCGTGGCCGTGGGCTTTTACCGTCTGACCGCTTTGCTTTTGCCCAGCACTAAAAACGAGGATGTTCTGCCTCGGGTGCGCTGGGAAATTGGCATAGGCTTTTTCTTTTTGTTTCTGGGCAGCATGGGCCTGGAATCGCTGTTTTTTAAAGATCTGGGCCAGCAATGGCAGCTCCCTGCGGGGGCTGGTGGGCAGTTAGGCCAATTATTATCGCAACTATTAGTAACTTCGATAGGCTTTGGTGGAGCCTCTCTGGTGCTGATGGGCCTGCTCGCTGGCGGAGCCAGTTTGTTCTTCGGTTTTTCCTGGCTGACGTTGGCAGAACGTCTGGGCGGCTTCATTGAGGGGACGATTCGCCGTTTGATGACTTTCTGGTCAGCCCGTCAGGATCGTCGCGTGGGCGAGGTCAAACGTGCCGAGCGCACGGAAAGCGTGGTCGCCAAGCAGGAGCAACTGGTCCACGAACAGCCTGTGCGTATCGAACCTGCTTTTGTGGCTGTGCCCAAATCCGAGCGCGTCGAGAAAGAGAAGCAGCAGACCTTGTTCAAGGCGCCTCGTCAGGCTGGCGAAGCGGGCGATTTGCCTCCGCTGTCCCTGCTGGACCCCGCCTCTGACAATGTAGAAACGGTGTCGCCGGAAACCATTGAGTTCACCTCGCGCCTGATTGAAAAGAAATTGTCGGACTTCGGTGTTGCTGTGACGGTGGTGACCGCCCAGGCGGGGCCGGTCATTACGCGCTACGAGATTGAACCTGCCACCGGCGTGAAGGGTAGCCAGATCGTGAATCTGGCCAAAGACCTGGCCCGTGCCTTGAGTCTGGTCAGCATCCGGGTGGTGGAAACTATTCCCGGGAAAAACCTGATGGGCCTGGAACTGCCCAACCCCCGCCGCCAAATGGTGCGTCTGGAGGAAATCGTAGGCTCGCAGACCTATCACAGCAGTGCTTCCTTGCTGACCATGGCTTTGGGCAAGGATATTGCCGGTAAACCCGTGGTGGCGGATCTGGCCAAGATGCCTCATTTGCTGGTGGCCGGTACAACCGGCTCCGGTAAGTCCGTGGGGATTAACGCCATGATTCTGTCGCTGCTGTACAAGGCAGACCCGGCAGACGTGCGCCTGATCCTGATCGACCCCAAGATGCTGGAAATGAGTGTCTATGAAGGCATTCCTCATTTGCTGGCTCCGGTGGTCACGGATATGCGTCTGGCGTCCAACGCCTTGAACTGGTGTGTGGCCGAAATGGAAAAACGCTACCGCTTGATGAGCAAGCTGGGCGTGCGTAATTTGGCCGGTTACAACGCCAAGATACGCGAAGCGCAAAAGCGTGAAGAGCCTATCCCCAATCCTTTCTCTTTGACGCCGGACGCTCCCGAGCCGTTGTCTGTTCTGCCCATGATTGTCGTCATTATTGACGAGTTGGCAGACTTGATGATGGTGCAGGGCAAGAAGATCGAAGAGTTGATTGCTCGTTTGGCCCAGAAAGCCCGTGCGGCTGGTATCCACCTGATCCTGGCTACTCAGCGCCCTAGCGTGGACGTGATTACAGGTCTGATCAAGGCGAACATTCCTACCCGTATTGCTTTTCAGGTGTCCTCCAAGATTGACTCGCGCACCATTCTGGATCAGATGGGGGCGGAAACCTTGCTGGGCATGGGCGATATGCTCTATCTGCCTCCCGGTACAGGCTTGCCTAAACGAGTGCACGGCGCTTTTGTCAGCGATGAGGAAGTTCACCGCGTGGTTGAACACTTGAAAGAACACGGCGAACCCGATTACATCGAAGGCCTGCTGGAAGGTGCTGTCGAAGGCGAATCGGGTGAGGGGGTCAACCCCGCTACTGGCATGGTCGATGCTGAAGCGGACCCGCTGTACGACCAGGCTGTTCAAGTCATTATCAAGAATCGTCGCGCTTCGATTTCGTCGGTGCAGCGTCATTTGCGTATTGGTTACAACCGGGCAGCCCGACTGCTGGAACAAATGGAACAAGCCGGTCTGGTATCGGCTATGCAGCCTAACGGTAACCGTGAAATTCTGGTCCCCGCAGGAGGTGCCAAAGATGAAGATTAAGACACTGCTGGTCAGCATGTTGCTGGCCACTACACCTGCCTTGACCATGGCCGCTTCGGCCAGCGAGCAATTGCGCTCTTTTGTGCAAGATGTGCGTGCTGCGAAAGGCGAGTTTTCCCAGCGTACGGTCGATAGCAACGGCCAGTCCAAAGGTGCGCCGCAATCCGGGCAATTCGTGTTTCAGCGCCCTGGCCAGTTCAAATGGCATGTGCAACGCCCTTATGAACAGTTGATCGTGTCTGACGGCAAGCTGCTTTATCAATACGACCCGGATCTGGCTCAGGTCACCGAGCGTGGTGTGGACCAGTCCATCGGCGCTTCGCCTGCTGCGATCTTGTTTGGTACTGGCAATCTGGAAGACTCCTTCCGTCTGGTTGAGCAAGATGCACGGGATGGATTGGAGTGGATCCGAGCCACACCGTTGCAAAGCGATGCCGGCTTTTCCTACGTAGACATCGGCTTCAAGGATCGTGAGCCACGTCGTCTGGAGTTGCAGGACTCGTTCGGGCAAACCACGTATATCGACTTCACCGGCTTGGAACCGAACCCTCGGATTACCTTGGGTACTTTCACGTTCAAGGCTCCTGCCGGAGTGGATGTCGTCTCCATGCCTTGATGCACATTCTGTTTTTGTGCCGCTATCGTCAGGGTCAGCACTTAGCTGGCTCTGACAAAACAAGTTTTCAATACAGACCTGGTCCGCTTGGCCAGGTCTTGCCATTTTAGGAAGGGCGATCGCCATGCGTGATTTGTTCGCTCAGGAACCCGCTGCACCCTTAGCCGAAGCACTACGCCCCAAAACTCTGGATCAGGTGGTAGGGCAGTCTCACCTGCTGGGCGAGGGCAAGCCACTACGTTTGGCTTTTCAGTCCGGCAAACCACACTCCATGATTTTCTGGGGGCCTCCCGGCGTGGGTAAAACCACGCTGGCACGTTTGACGGCCAGTGCATTCGAATGCGAGTTCATCGCCTTGTCCGCCGTCTTTTCAGGCGTGAAAGATATCCGAGCCGCCATGGAGCAGGCCCAGCAGAATCTGGCCATGGGCAAGCACACCATCCTGTTTGTGGACGAGATACACCGCTTCAACAAGTCTCAGCAAGACGCGCTTCTACCCTATGCTGAAAGCGGCTTGGTGACCTTTATTGGTGCCACCACGGAAAACCCGTCCTTCGAGGTTAATTCGGCCTTGCTGTCGCGGGCGCAAGTCTATGTGCTCAAATCCCTGACGGATGATGAGCTCAAACTCCTGCTACGCCGTGTACAGGAACAAAATACCCTGGATGGCCTGGAGTTTGAGGATCAAGCCGTCGACACCTTGATCGGTTATGCCGACGGCGATGCCCGACGCTTTTTGAACCTGCTGGAGCAGACCAATACGGCCGCCAAGACTTCCGGCACCGAGCTGGTCACGACAGACTTCCTGCAAAATGCGCTGACCCTGAACTCCCGGCGTTTTGACAAGGGGGGCGACAATTTCTACGACCAGATTTCTGCTTTGCATAAATCGGTGCGCGGCTCCAACCCGGATGCCGCCTTGTATTGGCTGACCCGGATGCTGGACGGCGGGGCTGATGCCCGCTATTTGTCGCGCCGCATCATACGCATGGCTTGGGAGGATATCGGTCTGGCCGATCCGCGCGCCATGCAAATTGCCAACGATGCAGCCTTGACCTTCGAGCGCCTGGGCAGCCCCGAGGGGGAGCTGGCGTTAGGGCAGGCCGTGATTTATCTGGCTATCGCAGCCAAGAGCAATGCCGGTTATATGGCATACAACCAGGCCCGCGCCTTTGTGAAGCAGGATAAAAGCCGCGAAGTGCCAGTGCATTTGCGCAACGCGCCCACCAAGCTGATGAAAGAGCTGGGCCACGGTCATGCGTATCGCTATGCGCATGACGAGCCCAATGCCTACGCGGCGGGTGAGACCTACTTGCCAGATGGTATTCCCGATCCGCATTGGTATCAGCCCGTGCCTCGTGGTCTGGAAATCAAGATTGCTGAAAAAATGGAGCGCCTGCGTCAGCTGGATGAGCAGGCCGGTAAAAAAGACACCTAAGACAGGACAGGCGCTTGCCTGACCTGTCACCCCCGTATTTCCCGATATCTCCGTACTGCTTGCGCTGTGCTGCGCTTGTGGTGGCTTGTGGTTAAAATCACCAGATCAATCGGGATTGAACCATCACCTATATGGCTATTAAATGTTAGATCTGAACCAATTACGCAAAGACTTGGAGCCGCTGGTACAGGGCCTGGCGAAACGTGGCGTGCAATTTGACACCGAGCGTTTCCAGCAGCTGGAAGCCCGCCGCAAAGCGGTACAGGTGGAAACCGAAACCTTGCAGGCCGAGCGCAATGCACTGGCCAAACGCATCGGCCAGCTCAAGTCCAAGGGCGAAGACGCCAGCGAAGCATTGGCTCAATCCCAGCAAATTCCGGTGCGCCTGAAGCAGCTGGAGCAGGACTTGTCCCAAGTGCAGGCCGAGCTGTCCTCCTGGTTCGCCACGATTCCTAACCTGCCGCACGAAAGCGTGCCGGTAGGCGAGTCCGAAGAAGACAACGTTGAAGTACGTCGCTGGATCCCCGGTCCTAAAGATGATCAGGGCAATCCTGCGCACATCACCTTTGAGCCGCGTGATCACGTGGATCTGGGTGAGCAGTTTGGTCTGGATTTTGAAGCCGCTCGCAAGCTGGCTGGCGCCCGTTTCATGGTTCTGCGTGGTCCTCTGGCTCGCTTGCACCGTGCTCTGGCCCAGTTCATGCTGGATACCCAAGTGGAAGAGCACGGCTATACCGAGTGCTACACCCCATACATCGTGAACGCGTCCACGCTGTATGGTACCGGCCAATTGCCCAAGTTCAAGGACGATATGTTCTGGGTCACCAAAGGTGGTCAGGACAACGAGCCAGCCGATCCGACCGAATCCAAGCCTGAAGACCTGTACCTGATCTCGACCTCCGAAATCAGCCTGACCGGTACTGTGCGTGACGAGATTCTGGCCGGTGACGATCTGCCTATCCGCCTGACTGCTCACTCGCCTTGTTTCCGTTCGGAAGCCGGTAGCGGTGGCCGAGACACCCGTGGCGTGATCCGTCAGCACCAGTTCGACAAAGTTGAAATGGTGCAGATCGTTCATCCTGAAAAATCCTATGAGGCGCTGGAGTCCATGGTCGGTCATGCCGAGCATGTTCTGCAGGCTCTTGAACTGCCATACCGTGTAGTGCAACTGTGCACTGGCGATATGGGCTTTTCTGCCGCCAAAACCTACGATCTGGAAGTGTGGTTGCCTGCCCAGGACACGTTCCGCGAGATCTCGTCGGTGTCGAACTGCGAGGCTTTCCAGGCTCGTCGTCTGCAGGCGCGTTTCCGCGCCGACAGCAAGGCACGTCCGGAGTTTGTGCATACGCTGAACGGCTCTGGCCTGGCCGTAGGCCGCGCCTTGGTGGCTGTGTTGGAAAACCACCAGCAAGAAGATGGCAGCGTGATTGTGCCCAAGGTTCTGCGTCCTTATATGGGCGGACTGGAACGTCTGGTGCCGGCTAAATAAAGTCACTGTCCGGAATGGAAAAAGGGCTGATGACCTTTGTGGTCCTCAGCCCTTTTTCATTCATGGTTCCGTAGTGATGGATTAGTCATCATCCCAGTAACGCTCCTGCTGTTTGCGCCAGCGCTTGTGAGCGCGTCGCTGCTCCTTGCGCCATTCCTTGTTGGAGCGACCATATTCCACGTAGCCGGGACGATAGACGTAACGTGGCGGGTGGTAAACCACTGGGGGTGGGGCGACATAAACCGGGCGTTCCACAACATGAGCGGGTGGGTAGTAGATCGGCCCGTAACCGATACCCGGAATACCGACATTGATATCGACATTTACACCGCCCGCAGAGGCGGCGCTGGTGCTCAAGGCCATTAAACCGGCTAATAGTAGTTTTTTCATAAGCTGCACCTCTAATGACACTAGCTGCAGCGATTGTTGCCTAAAACCTGTAGTCCAAACGTTAGGTAATCCTGGCAAAGCACTTCCAAACGCAACACGGTTCGTATGCGCTATGCCAGGGGTTTACCTTTCTTAACACATGTTTCTCCTTTTGCGGCAGGAGGGCATGAGTGCATGAGTGCATCTAGAAGGTATGGCGTTCAACCTGACGATGGCGGACAGGGCGCCGGTTGTAGTTCGCGTGCAGCTGCCGACCGTGCACAGAATCCAGTTGCTTGCTCAAGTGTGGCGCATGGCGTACGTTGCGTTGCGCAGGCTCTGCACGTGGCTTGGAGTTGACTTCCAGAAACCAGAGACAGAGTGCGGCCCAGAAGAATAACGACAGGATATTGACCAATCCGCCTCGCAAAGAAGCGTAGCCTGTCGCTTCTGAAGCCTGGATACGCAGTAGATCAGACAGAACCGGGATGGAACCCAAGGTTTCAACTACCAGGCTGCCTGGTATCCGAAAAGCCCAGCGCAGAGTCTGGAGAACCTCATTCAGGCTGTATATGCCGTCGCCGTTGGCGTCGATAATCCATTGGAAGGTTTGCATGACAATTCCTTTTATCAAGTCCAGCAAGTTGTGCCGGAATTACAAGGACTGCCTTGGAAAGGCAGGGCTGCGATGCATCAATGTGTGTTTCCAATATAGGCCTGCGGCTCAGGGTGAACAAGTGAATTAGGCCAAAATAGAGGGTAAACCCTTGATTGAAAAGAGCTCTTTGGTTTGAGTGGCTGGTCTTATCAAGAAACTCCGCTCTTTGACGCAAGTGCTATGTCTCTTTAGTGCTTGTCAAAGAGTGTTCTTTGATCTATATTTATGGGCTTGCTTGTAACCATATAAGCAATCGCGGACAGGTGGCAGAGTGGTCGAATGTACCTGACTCGAAATCAGGCGTACGTGCAAGCGTACCGTGGGTTCGAATCCCACCCTGTCCGCCATCTGAAATTTTGAAAGCCCTTGATTATTCAAGGGCTTTTTTATTTTCTGCTGGTTTGATCGTCCTGCTCTCTCAGCATGGTTTATTGGCTGTTTTGTCACATAAGAACGTTAAGGTAAAAGTGTCAGTCGCGGCCGATGTTCGGAAAACTCATCCGCAACATTGTGTATGGCCGACTTTTCCCCGCGCAGGCCGAAGTTCTAGGGGGTAATGCGCTAGTACTTGGTCCGATGGCGTTTGGCCTTGTTTTGCAAGCCTTGATGATTCCGGACAAAACGAGCCCATTGCATTTCCCGGCAATGCAGACCGCCGAGTACACTTGGGGTTTCAGTTCCCTGTTGTCCATACTCACGAGGTATCTATGCTGAAAGGTAAAAAAGCGGTCGTAACAGGATCGACCAGTGGTATCGGTCTGGCCATGGCCACCGAGTTGGCAAAAGCCGGTGCAGATGTGGTGATCAATGGTTTTGGTCAGCCTGAAGATATCGAGCGCGAGCGCAGCACGCTGGCGTCCAAGTTTGGTGTCAAAGCCTATTATCTGAATGCTGATTTGAGCGACGCACAGGCCACGCGCGATTTTGTTGCCAAGGCGGCAGAAGTCTTGGGCGGGCTGGATATTCTGGTCAATAACGCTGGTATTCAGTACACCGCGCCTATCGAAGAGTTCCCTCTCGACAAATGGAACGCCATCATTGCCTTGAACCTGTCAGCCGTCTTTCACGGCACAGCGGCTGCCTTGCCTATCATGCAAAAGCAGGGTTGGGGGCGCATTATCAATATCGCCTCGGCTCATGGTCTGGTGGCATCGGTAAATAAATCGGCTTATGTGGCTGCCAAGCATGGTGTCGTGGGTCTGACCAAAGTGACCGCACTGGAAAATGCTGGCAAGGGTATTACGTGCAACGCAATCTGCCCGGGCTGGGTACGCACTCCCTTGGTGGAAAAGCAGATCGAAGCTATCAGCCAGCAAAAAGGGATTGATATTGAAGCTGCCGCACGCGAGCTGCTGGCTGAGAAACAACCTTCCCTGCAGTTTGTGACTCCTGAACAATTGGGCGGTGCTGCTGTGTTCCTGTCGTCTGCCGCCGCAGACCAAATGACGGGTACGACGCTAAGTCTGGATGGTGGCTGGACGGCTCGCTAATTGCTGTCAAAGCGTGTTTTGTAGATGGCAGATAAAGGGCATGGCCCTTTATCTGTTTGGATAGAAAGGATATAGGCGCATGTTGTTATTGCTCTCGCCAGCGAAAAAGCTGGATTACGATTCCCCTGTACGCACGCAGCTGGAAACCCAGCCTCTGTTTGTGGAGCAGGCGCAAGGCTTGATTGATATTTTGCGCACTCAGTCCGAAGAGGATATTGCCGGCTTGATGAAGCTGAGCGACGACCTGGCGCGCTTGAATGTCCAGCGTTACCAGGAGTGGGAGCCCAAGTTTGACCGCTCCAATGCCCGTCAGGCCATTCTGGCTTTTAATGGTGATGTATATGAGGGCATGGCTGCAACGGATTTGTCGGACAAGGAGCTGAAGTGGGCCCAGGACCACATTGTGATTCTTAGCGGTTTGTACGGTGCTTTACGTCCTTTGGATTTGATGCGTCCTTACCGTCTGGAAATGGGCACTCGCTTGAAGAATCCCGAAGGTGCCAATTTGTACGCTTACTGGGGCAGCCGGATTGCCAATTATTTGAACGAGCGTCAGGAAGGCGACGCCAAGCCCATCGTCTTGAACTTGGCCTCCGAAGAGTATTTCAAGGCGGTCGATCAAAAAGCCTTGCGTGCCCGTGTAGTTCAGTGCGTTTTCCAGGACGAGAAAAACGGTGCCTGGAAGATTATCAGCTTCTACGCCAAGAAAGCCCGTGGTTTGATGGCCCGCTTTGTCATCGACAAGCGTGTGCAAACAGTGGAAGGCTTGAAGGCGTTTGATCGCGAGGGGTATGTATTCCAGCCTGAGCTCTCCAGCGAGGACAAGCTGGTGTTCCGTCGCTCCGAGCAGGATGCCAAGGCTTGATAAGTATGTAGCTTTATTGCTTGCGCCGTAGGAGTAGCTCTTTAGCTGATCTGCGGTCTTGCAGGTAAAAAAAAAGAAAGGCAAGGCCATGTATTTGCGCCTTGCCTTTTTATTCTTGGTCCTGCGAATTGAAGAGGGCTGGACACCCTATGCTCTTTTGCCTTTTGCCTTTTGCCTTTTGCCTTTTGCCTTTTGCCTTTTGCCTTTTGCCTTGAGTTCTTGTTTATTTGGTCCCGACAGCGAGCTCCACATGTATACGGGACATGGCATGGCCATCAGGCCCCTTGCTGTTTCAGTTCCTGCTTGCGCTCAGGCGGCAGTTGCGGGCCAGCGCTGTATTCCAGGCCTCTCATATCCTGACGTATCAGTTGGGCGGCCTTGACCATCTGACGGATAGGGTAGGCCAGCATGGCCAGCTCACCTTCGGTTTCGATGGAAGCAGGCGGGTCAGCATCCTGGTCGTTAATCAGCGCGCCAATGGCATCCAGGGAGTTCTGGATGCCTGGCGGAATCTGACTCAAATTAGCCAGAAGCGGGGTAGCGGCGCTGATTTGCGAGGCCAGCACGTGGTTCTGAATCAGCAGGTTGTTCAGCAGGGATACATTGGCTTGTCGGCTGACAGGCTCATCCATCATGCGATAAAAGGCCGAGGCAAAGTTGCTGAAGGCAATGTGTACGTTCTTGTTTGCCACTTGCCAGGCGGTGTCGGCTTCCATCAAGTCCAGATCCACCTGGTTTTTTTGGGCCTCTGTCATGGTGGGTTCGCCTTCCTGACCGTTTTTAAGGATCTGGTTATGCAGGCGGCTCAAGCGAGCGAATTCCAGCCCTGCACGCCAGAACTCTTTGTTGGCGGCCAAGGCTGCTCGGGCCAGGCCTGTCATGGCGCTGGACTCCCAGTTGGGCAGCAGGTAACTGGCGGCCATGGCGATGCCGCAACCAATCAGCGTATCCACCAGACGTTCTCCAATGATGAAGGAGCCGCCCGTGGACAGGAATTGGAAGGACAAAATCACAAAGATTGTGTTGAACAGGGCCGATAGCAGGAAGTTCAACTGAACCAGGCTGTTACCCAGTAGGTAGGCCAGCAACATGGCGATCAGATACAGCTCGCGGTTGTCCGTTAGCTTCAGGAGCAGGAAGGCCGCCCCGCAGCCCAGTACCGTGCCAAAAAGGCGCCAGCCATTGCGTTGGCGCGTGATGGCAAAACCCGGTTTCATAATGACCAGAATGGTCAGGATGATCCAGTAACTGTGCGCTGTCAGGGCGCTGACCAGGCCCAGTTCGCTTTGGAAATGAGCGCTGAGTGCACCCACTCCCAGGGCCACCATGGACGCAATGCTGACACGTGCCGCGTAGCGGAAGTGCGAGGACTTCAGCTTCATATTGCTGCTGAGCATGCCCAAACGCAGTTCTTCACGCGAGAGCATGCGGCTTAGCGATTTATTCAGGTATTGATCGACTGGCATATTCTGGCTGGCACGATGCGACAGGCTTGCCATGCTGTCCACAATGCGGTTCAGGTTACGCAGTCGGCGCAAGACCTGGACTAGCAGGGCGTAGGTCTCAGGGTCGGATTGAGACATGCCCTGACGTTTGTACTTCTCCAGCTCGTATTCCATGGCGCGGATTTCCGCTTTGACGCTGGAGCGACGGGTGGTGCGAGCGCTGCGCGAAACATTCATGGCAATGCGGCCGATATCCAACGAAAGCTTGTGCAAGCCATCACGCGCAAAAACCATGAAATCGCTGTCAGAAAGCTGACGGCGCAGGACGGTGTAGTCGGTATAGGTCGCGACCAGCGAGTCCAGAATGCTGACCATATTCAAGAAGATGGTCAGCAGTGCCTTGCGATGGTGATCGCCTCGTCCATAACCGCGCGGCAATTCACGCAGTACCACGTCGCGAGCAGCCTGGTGCTTTTCGGTCATATTGGATTGAAGATTGATCAGCCGTCTATAGCAGGCGTCCAGATCCGAGGTGGAGTCATAGAATTGCGAGCGCGCTTCCATGTATTCAGCCGTGGCAAACAGGGCTACCGCCAGTGTCTGGCGCTCTTCCCGATACCAGAACAAGCGTCGGAACAGGGTGCTGAACAAGTAATAGGACAGACCGCCGGCAAAGGAATACAGCGTGTGCGCCAGTACCTCGTGAGGCTGCATGGGAAAGCGCATCGTCAAGGTCATCAGCAGCAGGGCGGCAAATCCGATCAGCCCGCCGCGACGACCAAACACGGAGAACATGCTGTACAGAAAGCACAGAAACGGTACGCACAGCACCAGCAGCAGGGGAGAGCTGGAGGCCAGACCTGTCAGGCCAACGGTGACCGTGCCCAGCGCAATACCGCCCAGCATTTCATTGTTGCGATAGCGGCGTGGGCCGCCGGGCTGGTCAATGATGGCAACGCAGGTGGCACCCATGGACGCAATGACGCCAATGTCATAGTGACCAAAGAAGCGGCCCAAAATAATGACCGGCAACAGCACACCGATGGACTGGCGCAGTCCGCCGAAAAAATAGTGGCTATACAGGAATTGTTTTAATTGTGGGATGGGCGATGCCATAAAATACCCGGACAGCTCGTCATAGGTAGACAGTATATCGTTTTACGTATGCAAGCTTTAAGCCTGTTTTTTTGCACTTTACCAACAATCACAGTTGCTCGCTTTGTGCAGTCAAGGTAAAGTAACCAGGTGTTTTTGCTCCTTATCCGAGCAAATTGTAGCGAGGCACTGTTAACCGGGCCATCCGCCCGGTTTTTTGCGCCTAAAAACTTTGTTGCTGGCCGCGTCACAAGCGTGGGATGCCAGGACTTCCGTTTCAAGCTAACGCATACGTTTGTGTATGCACGCACTGGGTGTCGAAGAGTGCAGGCCGGACGGTAATGTGTCTGGGTGGTGTGGTCCTGTGGGCCATGAAGCGCCAGATCATGTTGCTGACATCGGTTCAAGCTCGGACCGTCGTGGTCAGTCGATATTGCAGAGCAAGACTGAAAGGAAAACTCATGTCTGAATTAAATGGCGCAGATATTGTTGTGCGCACGCTCGCGGACGAAGGCGTGGAACACGTTTTCGGTTATCCGGGTGGTGCCGTTCTCTATATCTACGACGCAATCTTCAAGCAGGACCGCTTCCAGCACATTCTTGTGCGTCATGAACAGGCTGCTGTTCATGCTGCGGATGCCTATTCCCGTTCGTCCCAAAAAGTTGGCGTGGCACTGGTAACCAGTGGCCCGGGCGTCACCAATGCCGTCACCGGTATTGCGACCGCTTACCTGGACTCCATTCCGATGGTCATCATCAGTGGGCAGGTCAGCACCCAGGCAATTGGTGAAGATGCTTTCCAGGAATGTGATGCCATCGGTATCACCCGTCCTTGCGTCAAGCACAACTTCCTGGTGCGCGATGTTCGTGATTTGGCCGATACCATTCGCAAGGCATTTTTTATTGCCACGACAGGCCGTCCTGGTCCTGTGCTGATTGATATCCCCAAAGATATTACGACTGCAACGTGCAAATACACGCCCAAGCGTGGCGAGGTCAAGATGCGTTCCTACGCACCTGTGATCAAAGGCCATCAGGGGCAGATCAAGAAAGCTGTCCAGATTCTCAATAGCGCCGAGCGCCCGCTGATTTACGTTGGTGGTGGTGTGGTGCTGGGTAATGCTGACAGCGAACTCAATGAGCTGGTCAAGTTAAGCGGTGCTCCTTGCACGACTACCTTGATGGGTCTGGGTGCCTATCCAGGTACGGCGGATCAGTACATCGGCATGCCCGGCATGCATGGTACTTACGAAGCCAATATGACCATGCAGCATTGCGACGTTCTGATCGCAGTGGGTGCACGGTTTGATGATCGAGTGATTGGTAATACCCGCCACTTCGGTCAGAACCCACGCAAGATCATTCATATTGATATTGATCCTTCGGTAATTTCCAAGCGCGTGAAAGTTGATGTGCCTATCGTGGGCTGTGTCAAAGACGTGCTGACAGAGTTCAATGAGCTGTATGCGCAAAGCCGTCAGGAATCGCAGAACCAGCCCTCCCTGAATGATTGGTGGAAACAGATCAATGTCTGGCGTGGCAAGAACTCCTTGGCCTACGCCAAGTCGGACGAGCTGATCAAGCCGCAATACGTGGTGGAATCCCTGTGGGAAGTGACGGGCGGCAACGCTTTCGTGACTTCTGATGTGGGTCAGCACCAGATGTGGGCGGCTCAGTACTACAAATTCAATAAGCCTCGTCGCTGGATCAATTCCGGTGGCCTGGGCACGATGGGCGTGGGCTTGCCTTACGCAATGGGTGTGCAAATGGCCAACCCTGGCCAGGATGTTGCCGTCATCACTGGTGAGGGCTCCATTCAGATGAACATCCAGGAACTGTCTACGTGTAAACAGTACCGCTTGAGCCCCAAGGTTCTTTGCCTGAACAATCGTTATTTGGGCATGGTGCGCCAGTGGCAGCAAATCGACTACGGCTCGCGCTATTCCGAGTCTTACGTGGATGCACTGCCTGACTTTGTCAAACTGGTGGAAAGCTATGGTCACGTGGGTCTGGAGATCGACAAGCCAGCCGATGTGGTCCCCGCTATTCGCGAAGCCTTCACCACGCACAAAGACCGCCTGGTATTTCTGAACTTCATCACGGACCAAACCGAAAACGTGTTCCCGATGGTGAAAGCAGGCCGCGGCCTGACAGAAATGCTCTTGGGCCCGGACGATCTGTAAGGAGAGAATCATGAAACACGTCATTTCTATCCTTCTGGAAAACGAGCCCGGCGCACTGTCCCGTGTGGTCGGCCTGTTTTCGGCCCGTGGCTATAACATCGAGACCTTGACGGTTGCTCCAACCGAGGACGACACCCTGTCTCGCATGACTATCGTTACCCGAGGGGCGGACGACGTCATCGAGCAGATCACCAAACACTTGAACCGTCTGGTTGACGTGGTCAAGGTGGTGGATCTGTCCGAAGGCCCACACATCGAGCGTGAACTCATGCTGATCAAAGTGCGGGCGGTGGGCAAGGAACGTGAAGAGATGAAGCGCATGGCGGATATTTTCCGCGGTCGCATCATTGATGTTACGGACAAGACATACACCATCGAATTGACCGGTGTTCAAGACAAAATTGCTGCTTTCATCAATGCGCTGGATCGTACGGCCATTCTTGAAACAGTGCGCACCGGGGTCTCTGGTGTCAGCCGTGGCGAACGAGTCTTAAAGCTGTAAGCCAAGGCTTTTTCAGGACATAATTACCGCTTTTATTCAAGGAGCTGCTTTTCAAGGCAGCTCCTTATAAAGGGTAAACACGGCCTGACGCTGTGTAGACCGCGGTGGCCCTGTTCTGAAAGTAATGAGTCAAGGTCCTTTTTGTGCCGCTGCTGCATGAGCGGCCATTCTCGAATTGCTGTTTAAGCGAAATTATTAAATTTGGAGCACCTGAAATGAAAGTTTTCTACGACAAGGATTGTGATCTTTCCCTGATCAAAGGCAAGACCGTTGCCATCATCGGTTACGGCTCGCAAGGCCACGCTCACGCCCTGAATCTGCACGAGTCCGGCGTTAACGTGGTTGTTGGTCTGCGCAAAGGCGGCGCTTCCTGGAGCAAAGCCGAGAACGCTGGCCTGAAAGTTCAGGAAGTGGCTGAAGCCGTCAAGAGCGCTGATGTCGTCATGATCTTGTTGCCTGACGAAAACATTGCTGAGGTTTACCGCAACCAGGTTGCTGAAAACATCAAGCCCGGCGCCGCTCTGGCATTTGCTCACGGCTTTAACGTTCACTACGGCCAAGTTGTGCCACGTGACGATATCGACGTCATCATGATTGCTCCCAAGGCTCCTGGTCACACTGTGCGTGGCACCTACAGCCAAGGCGGCGGCGTTCCTCACCTGATCGCTGTTTACCAGGACAAGACCGGCGCTGCTCGCGACGTGGCTCTGTCTTACGCATCGGCTAACGGCGGTGGCCGTGCCGGTATCATCGAAACTAACTTCCGCGAAGAAACCGAAACCGACTTGTTCGGTGAACAGGCTGTTCTGTGCGGTGGTGCGGTTGAGCTGATCAAGGCTGGTTTCGACACGCTGGTTGAGGCTGGTTACGCTCCTGAAATGGCTTACTTCGAGTGCTTGCACGAACTGAAGTTGATCGTGGACCTGATCTACGAAGGCGGTATCGCCAACATGAACTACTCGATCTCCAACAACGCCGAATACGGCGAATACGAGACCGGTCCGAAGATTGTTACCGACGAAACCCGCAAAGCCATGCGCCAGTGCCTGGAAGACATCCAGACCGGCGTGTACGCCAAGAACTTCATCCTGGAAAACGCCGCAGGCGCTCCTACCCTGATCTCGCGTCGTCGTATCAACGCCGAATCGCAGATCGAGCAAGTGGGTAGCAAGCTGCGCTCCATGATGCCTTGGATCGCCGCTAACAAGCTGGTCGACAAGTCCAAGAACTAAGTTTGATATCGGGGCAACCTCATAAGCTGCCCTGGTCTTGAGCCTGAACCGGCTGACGTCTTGCGGCGTTAGCCGGTTTTTTTATTGCTGCAAGAATTTGGCTTTCAGCGGCGCCTCTGCTGGGGCTAAAAAAAGGATGGAAGCGCCTTGTTTTCGTCTTATAGCCGTATCGGTGAGGGCGCGATAAAATGCAGTGCTTGGTTTGACCATCGTGCCCCTGTTGGGGTGGTGCGCAAGCGAGTTCGATAAAATCTACTGTTTATCCATGAACTCCCTGGCCGCAGGCCTCTTGGTCATTTCTGTTCGCTCTGGCTTATATATGCTGGAATTATTTGCACTCTGTAGCCTTGGGGACAATGCTACATTCGAGTGTTCAGTCCTTAGCAACAACTCTTAAAGCATAAATTATGCCCAATTTGCTCAATGATGAAACCCGTCGTCGGCGTAGCATCTATCTTCTGCCCAACGCATTTACGACCGCCAATCTGTTCGCGGGTTTTTATGCCGTTGTGCAGGCCATGAATGGCCGCTTTGAGGCGGCAGCCATCGCCATTTTCCTGGCGCTGGTGTTTGATGGTATGGACGGGCGGGTTGCTCGTTTGACCAATACTCAGTCCGCCTTTGGCGAGCAGTACGACTCCATGGCCGACATGATCTCCTTTGGTGCAGCGCCCGCGCTGGTCATGTACGTCTGGGCCATGCAGGGATTGGGCCGCTGGGGCTGGTTGGCTTCCTTTATTTACGTAGCTGGTGGTGCGCTGCGCCTGGCCCGCTTCAATACCAATATTGAAGTGGTCGACAAGCGCTTTTTCCAAGGCTTGCCCAGCCCGGCAGCCGCTGCGCTGGTCGCTGGCTTTGTCTGGCTGGCGGTGGACAACAAGCTGTCTCTGCAAGTGAATGTGATTCCCTGGGTTGCCTTTGGTTTGACCATTTATGCCGGCCTGGCCATGGTCTCCAACGCGCCGTTCTACAGCGGCAAGTCCTTTGCGATCAGACGTAGCGTGCCATTTTGGGTCATGCTGCTTTTTGTGCTGGTCTTCGTGTTTGTCTCTACGGATCCGCCGGTCTTCCTGTTTGGCCTGTTCTGCCTGTATGGCTTGTCGGGCTGGTTTGTGATGGCCTGGCGCTGGCGTCGAGCCCGTGCTTTGGCACGACTTCGGCGTGGAAACAACTAAAATCCCCGGCTTTGGCAGGCGAGCAGGCCGAAATGCTTAACGCCTTGTCCGGTTTTTCGTTATAATCGTTTGCTTGCACTTGGCCTGATGGGCCCGGTGCACTCAATCTCATTTTCAACACGTTAGGGCACCTCGGTCCTAACGCAAGTCTTAGAGGCTAAATAAAATGGCAGTTGCAGATATCAAAAAAGTCGATATCGTTTCCGAGTTTCAGCGTAAACAAGGCGATACAGGCTCCCCAGAAGTGCAAGTGGCTTTGCTGACCGCTCGCATCAACGAATTGACCGGCCACTTCAAGGCTCACAACAAAGATCACCACTCCCGTCGTGGTCTGTTGCGCATGGTTAGCCGTCGTCGCAAATTGCTGGATTACCTGAAAGGTCGTAATCCAGACGCTTACCGTGCTTTGATCGAAAAACTCGGTCTGCGTAAGTGATACCGGGGCTGGCTCCCCGCTAAACAACCGTGCATTCGGCGAACTGGTTTCGCTGTGTGCACGGTTTTTTTATTGTAAGGATTCTCCTAATGTTCAATAAAGTCACCAAGTCTTTCCAGTACGGCGAACATACCGTCGTTCTGGAAACCGGCGAAATCGCACGTCAGGCGTCAGGTGCCGTGCTGGTTTCGATTGAAGACACTGTTGTGTTGGCCACTGTTGTTGGCAAAAGCGAAGCGAAAGCAGGTCAGGACTTCTTCCCGCTGACCGTTGATTACGTCGAAAAAACCTACTCCGCTGGCAAGATCCCTGGTGGTTTCTTCAAGCGTGAAGGCCGCCAATCCGAGCGCGAGATCCTGATCTCCCGCCTGATCGACCGTCCACTGCGTCCTCTGTTTCCTGAAGGCTTCTACAACGAAGTTCAGGTCATCATTCACACGGTATCGGTCAACCCTGAAATTGATCCTGATATCGCTGCCATGATCGGCGCCTCGGCTGCCCTGGCTATTTCCGGCATTCCTTTCAACGGTCCTGTGGGCGCTGCCCGTGTGGGTTACATTGATGGTCAGTACGTGCTGAACCCATCCGCTACTCAGCTGAAATCTTCGGCTCTGGATCTGGTTGTGGCTGGTACCGAGCAGGCTGTGCTGATGGTTGAGTCTGAAGCCAAGCAATTGTCCGAAGAAGTCATGCTGGGTGGTGTGGTGTTTGCTCACGAGCAAATGCAAGCAGCCATCAACTGCATTCATGAACTGGTTGAAGAAGCTGGCAAGCCGGAGTGGGATTGGCAGCCTGCTGCTGTTAATGAAAGCCTGTTGGCTGCGGTAACCGCTGCTGCCGAAGAGGGTCTGACACAGGCCTACCAGACTCGCGAAAAACAAGCTCGTACCGAGCAAGTGCGCGCTGTTTACGCTCAGGTTAAAGAAACGGTCAAGGCTCAGGCTGAAGCCGCCGGTCAGGATCAGCCTGATATGGTTGCCGTCGAAAACATGATGTTCGACCTGGAAAGCAAGATCGTGCGTTCGCGTATCTTGAGCGGCGAGTCCCGTATTGATGGTCGTGACACCCGTACCGTTCGTCCTATCAGCATCCGTCTGGGCGTTCTGCCCCGTGCTCACGGTAGCGCCTTGTTCACGCGTGGCGAAACTCAGGCATTGGTGGTCACCACTCTGGGTACCAAGCAAGACGAGCAGATCATTGATTCGATTATGGGCGAGTACCGCGATCGCTTCATGATGCACTACAACATGCCTCCATTCGCCACTGGTGAAGCTGGCCGTTTCGGCGCTCCCAAGCGTCGTGAAATCGGTCACGGTCGTCTGGCCAAGCGTGCTTTGACTCCCTTGCTGCCAGCCGCTGAAGATTTCCAGTACTCCATCCGCGTGGTGTCCGAGATTACTGAATCCAACGGTTCCTCCTCCATGGCATCGGTGTGTGGTGGCTCCCTGTCCATGATGGACGCTGGTGTGCCTGTGCAGGATCACGTGGCTGGTGTGGCCATGGGTCTGATCAAGGAAGGCAACAAGTTTGCTGTGCTGACCGACATTCTGGGTGACGAAGATCACCTGGGCGATATGGATTTCAAGGTTGCCGGTACCGAGAAAGGTATTACTGCTTTGCAGATGGACATCAAGATCCAGGGCATCACCAAGGAAATCATGCAGGTTGCATTGGCTCAGGCTCACGAAGGCCGTATGCACATCCTGGGCAAGATGAAAGAGTCCATCGACGGTTCCCGTACCGAGATGTCCGAATTCGCGCCTCGCATGCTGACCGTGAAGATCAATCCCGAGAAGATTCGTGACGTGATTGGTAAGGGTGGTGCAACCATCCGTGCCCTGACCGAAGAAACCGGTACACAGATCGATATTTCGGATGACGGCACCATCACGATCGCCAGCGCCGATCTGGACAAGGCCCGCGAAGCCGAGCGCCGTATTAAAGAGCTGACCGCTGAAGTGGAAGTGGGTCAGGAATACGAAGGTCCTGTGATGCGTTTGCTGGACTTTGGCGCGATTGTGCAAGTGCTGCCAGGCCGTGACGGCTTGCTGCATATCTCCGAGATTGCCAACTACCGTATCGCCAACATCAATGACGTGCTGAAAGTGGGTCAGGTTGTTAAGGTCAAGGTCATCGAGGCTGACGAGAAAGGTCGTCTGCGTCTGTCGATCAAGGCTATTGGCGGTATCGAGGCTCAAGGCGGTCCAGCTGCTCCTGCTGCTTCCTGATAGCGTTTGCAGTCTGCTTGAAGAAAAACCCGCCGAAAGGCGGGTTTTTTGCGTTCGGCTGCTTTTTGGGAGCGTGGCTGCGTATCGGCTTGTGCCAAGAGCTGGAGGATAATCTGTTGGTGCTGTACCTGTACCTGTACCTGTACCTGTACCTGTACCTGTACCTGTACCTGTGCTTGTTATGCCTGTGGTTTCAGCCGTAGCCTTAGTTGTAGTTGTAGTTGTAGTTGTAGTTGTAGTTGTAGTTGTAGTTGTAGTTATGGCTGTGACTGTGAATGTAACTGTGACTTTGCTTGTTGTTGGTTCGCTATTTTTGATCTGTTTGCTTCTTGGGAGCAGTTTCGGTCCTGGAGGAGCTGGAGAGGCTTTACTTACGGAGCGGGGGGTAAACAGTCGGTCAGGTTCAGGTGGTGCTTGCGGGGTGATGGCTTGGATTGGGTTTTCAGGCAGGACGCAAAAAAGCCCGCTTTGAAGCGAGCTTTCTTGATTGGTACTTATTTGTCACGAGCGAATAAAAACCGAGGTTTTTATGGTGGGCAAAGAGATCTGCCTGCTATCGTGAATATTTGGTGCATCCAGCCGGAATCGAACCGGCACGATCAAAGATCGAGGGATTTTAAGTCCCTTGCGTCTACCAATTCCGCCATGGATGCAGCGGGAGATGATGGCGGAAGCGGTGAGATTCGAACTCACGGATGGGTTACCCCATCGCCGGTTTTCAAGACCGGTCCATTCAACCGCTCTGGCACGCTTCCTGTCTGTTGGGCTTTTCTTCCTGATAAGTCACATGCACAAAAAAGCACGGAGGCCAGGAAAGCCTTAAAGTGTAACGTATAAATTTGCTAGCGTCATCGAAATAATCTGTTTTCATGGCTGGAATAGGGCGTTGATGCCAGTGCCTGTGATAGATTGCAGCAGGTAAGGCGGCTGCTTATGGTTTGTGCTTGCAGCCGCGCTGGAAAAATAGTCTAGATATCAGGGAGTAGGTATGCGAGCTGTTGAAATTACCGAGTTTGGAAAGCCGGAAGTGTTGCGAGTGGGCGAGCGCCCCATGCCACAAACAGGTCCTGGTGAAGTGCTGGTCAAGGTGCTGGCGGCGGGCGTGAACCGTCCGGATGTCTTGCAACGAGCAGGCGCTTACCCGCCACCGGCTGGTGCCTCTGATATTCCCGGCCTGGAACTGGCCGGTGAAATCGTATCGGGCGATGTGCAGGGCAGTGGGTTCAAGATTGGGGATCAGGTCTGTGCGTTGGTCACTGGTGGTGGCTATGCCGAATATTGTGTGGTGCCAGTACAGCAGTGCTTGCCTATTCCTGCGGGTTTCAGCTTGCTGGAGGCGGCGGGGCTGCCAGAAACTTTCTTCACTGTCTGGAGCAATGTGTTCGACCGTGGTCAGTTGAGCAAGGGTGAAACCCTGCTGGTTCATGGCGGTGCAAGCGGAATTGGAACAACAGCTATCCAGTTGGCGGTGGCTTTGGGGCATACGGTATATGCCACGGCAGGCAGTGATGAACGCGTGGAGGCCATTAATCGCTTGGGCGGGATCGGCATCAACTATAAAACCGAAGTTTACGAAGACGTCATCAAAAGCAAAACAGGCGGCCGTGGTGTTGATGTGATTCTGGATATGGTCTCTGGCGACTACATCAACCGGGATTTGACGTGTCTGGCCGATGACGGCCGTATCGTCATTATTGCTTTGCTAGGTGGGGTGAAGGCCACGATTAATTGTGGGGAGATTCTGCGTCGTCGCCTGACTATTACCGGCTCAACCTTGCGGTCCCGCTCTGTCGAGTTCAAGGCGCAACTGGCGCAGGCTCTGAAAGAGCGTGTCTGGCCTTTGCTGGAAGCAGGGCAGGTACGTCCCTTGATTCATGCCACTTTCCCCTTGGAAAAGGCGAGCGAAGCGCATGCCATGATGGAGGCGGGTGAGCAGGTGGGCAAGATCATTCTTGTTCCATAAAAGCAGCAAGGGTGGCATAGCCACCCTTTTTCTTGCCGTTCTGAAACGAATTTTCTGTCAAATATGCGCGAAATGGATTAGCACGCGCTACAATAGCCGGTTAGCTGCGCCTTGATTGTGGGCGTTGGTGTAACTTTTTGACTGGCATCAAGGGAGCAATGAGCGTACATTCTTCGCGTAAACGACTGGTTGCGGGTAATTGGAAATTAAATGGCTCGCTTGATGGCAACAGCCGTCTGCTGCAAGAACTGCTCGTTCAGCCTGGTGTGCAGGCAGATTGTGATGTGCTTGTATGCGTTCCTTATGTGTATTTGCCTCAGGTGGCAGGTGTCTTGAAAGATTCGACCATAGCGGTCGGTGCTCAAGATGTCAGTGTCCACGCCAAGGGTGCATACACTGGGGAAATCTCGGCGGCAATGCTGGCTGATATCGGCTGTCGCTGGGTGATTGTCGGGCATTCCGAACGCCGTCAGTATCACCAGGAAAGTAGCGCTCAGGTTGCCGCCAAAGTTGTTGCGGCACTGGATGCGGGCTTGACGCCTATTGTCTGTATTGGCGAGCAGTTGGCCGATCGTGAGGCGGGGCAGGAAACCTGTGTGGTGCAAGATCAGCTTGAACCCATTAAGGCTCTTGGGGCTGAAGTGGTATCCAAACTGGTCCTGGCGTATGAGCCGGTCTGGGCTATTGGTACGGGCCTGACTGCAACGCCGGAGCAAGCGCAGCAAATGCATCAACAGATTCGTGCCTATATGGAGTCGGATCAGTTGCGTATTTTGTACGGTGGCAGCGTGAAGGCGGATAATGCCGCCGAGCTGTTCGCCATGCCGGATATTGATGGTGCCTTGGTGGGTGGTGCATCTTTGGATGCGCAAGAATTTTTACGTATTGTGGCCGCTTAAAGGGTCTGGAGTCTTTAAATGCAAGATTGGATGTCTTCCGTTCTGATGGCGGTGCAGGTTATCTCCTCGCTGTTGATTATTGGTCTGGTTCTGCTGCAGCAAGGCAAGGGCGCTGATATGGGCTCGGCCTTTGGTGGCGGCTCGGCAGGGAGTGTGTTTGGTGCGGCAGGTGCGGCGAACTTTTTGTCGCGCATGACCAAATGGGCGGCAATCGTCTTTTTTGTGTCCACCGGTGGTTTGGCTTGGGTTGCTCATCATCCTGCGCAGAAAGTAGATGCGGGGGTGATGCAAGGTTACGAATCGTCTGTTCCTGGCGCAGCTCCATCGGGTGCAGCTTCGGTTCCGGCCCCTGACGCTTCTGTGCCAGCTGCAGTTCCTTCGGCAACTCCTGAGCAAAGCGCTCCTGCGGTTCCTGCTGCTGAGTAAGTTCGATCTGTTTGGGAGTTCAATGCTGCTCTATATATAGAAGGCGGTAAAGATCACAAGCAGGATCGGAAAATACGATATCAAAGCCCGCCTCTAATGGCGGGCTTTGTCTATTTGGCGTTGTTTGTGTGGAATATGCCTGTGTACGTGCTTTTTTAGGTGTTTTGGGCTGTTTTGTACTGACAGCTTTACTTTCGTCATGCTAATATCGCTGTCTTGATTGCTTGCCGACGTGGTGGAATTGGTAGACACGCTATCTTGAGGGGGTAGTGGCGAAAGCTGTACGAGTTCGAGTCTCGTCGTCGGCACCAAACAAAAAGTTGAAAAGTTCTGCGATTGCGGAGCCTGGAAATAAAACCTGATCCTGACAAAGGGCAGGTTTTTTTTTGCCATTTTTTGGGCGTTTTACCGTCTTGTGTAAATTGCTTGTGTTGTGATTTTCAAGACTTGGTCTTGATTGTCTGAAAAGTGATTGAACCGGGTCAGTGAATGCTGAATCCCATGTTGCTGTGAATTCCCATAATGTGGGAATTTATCAAATGGATTGAGTGGCCGGCTTTGGCTCTCGATAGGCTGGGGTCGGCGATCTTGTCTTTTTCGGTGCTGATTTCATTTTTTGCCTTATTTGCAGAAAACCAGCATTAGCAACCGATTGCTCGGATCACTTAAAGCAAGTTCTTAAGAAGATTCCGGCTTTAGCCTGCTAATTGTCGTGCTTGTTCAAGGCGGCATGGAAAGCGGCTTCAAGTGGGTTTTTGTTGTGTATAGCCAACAAGCTGTGCACAAAGATTCACGTTTCCGAAGGGTTTCGTAGTCAAGCGACGGGAATTTTGATGCAATAGCGTTAACTTCCCATCGCGGAGTTAGAAAGAGCAGCAGCACTGTTGTAGTTGGGCTGCTCTGATTTACTCAAATCTACGGAGATTTCTTACATGAAAAAGACTCTGCTCGCTGCTGCTCTGATGGCCGGCTTCGCTGGCGTCGCACACGCAGAAACGTCTGTCACCCTGTACGGTATTCTGGACGGTGGTATCGGTTACCAAAAATTCAAAGCTACTGAGGACTACACCTCCAACGGTAACGGTGGTTCTTACGAACAGAAGAAAACCGGTATGATCAACGGCATCCAGTCGGGCAACCGCTGGGGTCTGAAAGGTTCCGAAGATCTGGGCGATGGCCTGCGCGCTGTATTCCAACTGGAAAGCGGCTTTGACCTGTCCACCGGTAAATCCGCTCAAGGTGGCCGTCTGTTCGGTCGTCACGCCACTCTGGGTCTGGCTGGTGACAGCTGGGGTCAATTGGACTTCGGTCGTCAAACTAATATCGCCTCCAAGTACTTGCCAGGCGTAGCCGATCCTTTCGGCGGTGGTTTCGACCAAGCTAACATTGGTGGTGCTTTCACAGCCGCTAACACCACTCGTTACGACAACATGGTCATGTACCAAACCCCTAACTTCTCCGGCTTCCAGTTCGGCGTTGGTTACTCTTTCAACACTGATGGCTCTCAAGTCGCTAAGATTAACGAAGTTAACAACATTAATGATGGTCTGGAGCGCAACCAGCGCGCCGTGACCACCGGTCTGCGTTACGTTAACGGTCCTATCGGTGTTGCTCTGACATACGATCAGTACAAAACTGCTGAAAGCCGTGCTGTTGTGAATGGTCCAGTGAGCGGTGGTGACACTGTTAAGTCCTGGAACATCGGTGGTAGCTACGACTTTGAAGTTGTGAAGGCTTACTTGGCTTTCGGTCAAACCCGTGACGGTTTGTTCGCTGCTCAGTCCTACAGCGGTTTTGGCTTGGGTGATGTGCTGGATGCTTACAACAATCCTAGCCTGGACGGCTTGAAAGTTAACTCCTACTTGGTCGGTTTGTCCGCTCCAGTGGGTGCCGGTACTGTGATGGGTTCCTGGACAATGGCTGATCCTCGTTCGGCTCCAGATGTTTTGGCTAATTCCAACCTGTCGTGGGAAATGAAGAAACAGCACACGTTCAGCCTGGGTTACAGCCACCCACTGAGCAAGCGCACGAACGTGTACGCCATCGGCTCCTACGCCAAGAACGTGTACTTCCTGCCTGATGCTAAGTCGACTCTGATCGGCGTCGGTCTGCGTCACCAGTTCTAATCGTTTCGCGTAGCTTGTCTACGCGTTGCGAAGGGCAAATCTCCGGACTTGCCTGAACTGTAGAAGTATAAAAAGCCATCCTTCGGGATGGCTTTTTTATTGTCTACTGCTTTTTTGAGGCCTCTGCTTAAGTCCGTTTGGGCTATAGAGGCTTTATTGGGTTTTGTCGCTCGTGTTTATGGGTTCGTTGGTATGTGTTGGCTATTGGTGTAAGGTCCGTGAGTTTCCTGGGGTGGTGCTCTGTTGTTGTGGTGTGGGGTCTGGGGCCGGAGCTGGGGTGCGTGCTAAACCCTTCTAACGACCATTGCGACTACTTGGTCTTGTTTGGCTTGCTTACAAAATAAGCAGGAAAAATCATTTTCTTCTGTTTGGTGGCTGACATTTACCTTACAAAAACGAGTAAGATATTTGATTGAGGTCTACAATCACAACCCTTAATAGAATAAATAATCAATAGTTGAAGGGTTTTTGGTCAGGTAGCTGACAGTTTTTGCGGCATGGGTGCAACACCCTTGCATAGATGTAATGGTTTGGGGTTATCCCCCAAAACTGTGCTCTCAAAATGCTACAATCCAAGAGTTTATTTACTGCGATTGGATGCTTTGCATGAACCTGCAAGAGTACTTTCCCGTTTTGCTATTTATCATCGTCGCCACTGGGATTGGCCTGGCTCTACTTTTAGTCGGTCGAGTGCTCGGTCCAAACCGGCCCGATGCTGAAAAGCTCTCTCCTTACGAATGCGGTTTTGAAGCATTCGGTGATTCGCGCATGAAGGTGGACATTCGTTACTACCTGATCGCGATTCTGTTCATCATGTTCGATCTGGAAATCGCTTTTCTGTTTCCCTGGGCCATGGCCAATGGAACAGTAGGCCTGGTCGGTTTCTGGACCGTTATGGCGTTCCTGGCCGTTTTGACGGTCGGTTTTATCTACGAATGGAAAAAAGGCGCTCTGGACTGGGAGTAAACCCATCCATAGAGAACCCTGCTAGGGGTTTTCGCGTCTGCTGCTGGGCATAAGGGGCACGAGGATGCGTCTTGATGACAGCGGGTTTGGTCAGCAACAGGATAGGCCGGGGCTTCCCAGGGTCTGATCCGGCAAAAGGCAACTACTATGGCTATCGACGGCATTCTCAAAGAAGGTTTTGTGACGACCAGTGCAGACAAGTTTCTGAACTGGGCAAAAACAGGGTCCATGTGGCCCATGACATTTGGTCTGGCCTGTTGTGCAGTGGAAATGATGCACGCTGGTGCAGCTCGTTATGATCTGGACCAATTCGGCATTATTTTCCGTCCCAGCCCACGTCAATCTGACTTGATGATTGTGGCGGGCACCCTGTGCAACAAGATGGCACCCGCCTTGCGTAAGGTGTACGACCAGATGGCCGAGCCACGCTGGGTCGTTTCCATGGGCTCCTGTGCCAACGGTGGCGGTTACTACCACTACTCCTACTCGGTCGTTCGCGGCTGTGATCGCATCGTGCCGGTAGATGTGTATGTGCCAGGCTGCCCTCCGACTGCTGAGGCTTTGGTTTACGGCTTGCTGCAGATGCAGAACAAGATCCGTTTGACCAATACCATCGCACGCTGAACGGTTAGAACAGGCTAAACAAGACTATGACACGGCTAGAAACTTTAAAAACCAACTTGCTCTCTATCCTTGGCGAGCAGGCTGCGTTGACGCAAGCGCGCAATGAACTCACTTTGGAAGTGCCCGCTGATGCATGGGTCGACACTTGCACATTGCTTCGCGACCACGCTGATCTGCGCTTTGAGACCTGTATCGACTTGTGCGGGATTGATTATTCCGCCTGGAAAGCGCCTACCTATCAGGCTGCATCGGCTCAGTTTCCCCATCGCTTTGCCGTCGTACTGCACCTGATGTCCTTGAAGCACAACTGGCGCCTGCGTGTGCGCTGCTTTGTGCCCAACGACGATTTCCCCACTTTGCCAACCCTGTTCGAGGTCTGGCCGTCGGTGAACTGGTTCGAGCGCGAGGCGTTTGACCTGTACGGCATTATTTTCGAGAACCACCCTGATCTGCGTCGCATCCTGACCGACTATGGTTTTATCGGTCATCCGTTCCGCAAAGACTTCCCCATCTCCGGCTACGTCGAAATGCGCTATGACACCGAGCAGAAGCGGGTCATTTACCAGCCCGTCACCATCGAGCCGCGTGAAATCACGCCACGAGTGGTGCGCGAGGACGATTACGGAATTGGGCGATAAGCATCATGGCAGAAATTCAAAACTACACCCTGAACTTTGGTCCTCAGCACCCAGCCGCACACGGTGTGTTGCGTTTGGTGCTTGAGCTGGACGGCGAAGTCATTCAGCGTGCTGACCCCCATATTGGTCTGTTGCATCGTGCCACCGAAAAGCTGGCTGAGCACCGCACTTTCCTGCAAACCCTGCCATACATGGATCGTCTGGACTATGTGTCCATGATGGTCAACGAGCACGCTTACTGTATGGCCGTGGAGCGTCTGGTCGGTGTTGAGGTGCCGTTGCGTGCTCAATACATCCGCGTCATGTTTGACGAGATTACCCGCATCCTGAACCACCTGATGTCGGTCGGTTCGCATGCGCTGGACGTGGGTGCCATGGCTGTGTTCCTGTACGCCTTCCGTGAACGTGAAGACCTGATGGACTGCTACGAAGCGGTCTCCGGCGCCCGTTTGCACGCGGCCTACTACCGTCCAGGTGGCGTTTACCGCGATCTGCCCGGCACCATGCCACAGTACAAGGCCAACAAATACCGCTCCGACAAAGAACTGAAAGCCATGAACGAAGCGCGTTCGGGTTCTTTGCTGGATTTCATCGAAGACTTCACCAACCGTTTCCCCACTTGTGTTGACGAATACGAAACCCTGCTGACCGATAACCGTATCTGGAAGCAGCGTCTGGTGGGCGTGGGCGTCGTGGATCCTGATCGCGCCAAGGCGCTGGGCTTTACCGGCCCCATGCTGCGTGGTTCGGGCGTTGAGTGGGATCTGCGCAAGATGCAGCCCTACGAAGTCTATGATCGCGTCGAATTTGATATTCCTGTGGGTCGCAACGGTGACTCTTACGACCGTTACCTTGTTCGTATCGCGGAAATGCGCGAGAGCAACCGCATCATCCGTCAGTGTGTACAGTGGCTGCGCAACAACCCCGGTCCTGTCATCACGGATAACCACAAAGTGGCGCCGCCATCGCGCGAACGCATGAAAACCGGGATGGAGGACTTGATCCACCATTTCAAACTGTTCTCCGAAGGTATGCACGTGCCTACTGGCGAAGTGTATGCCGGTGTGGAGCATCCCAAGGGCGAGTTTGGCATTTATCTGGTATCTGACGGCGGTAACAAGCCTTACCGCATGAAGATCCGTGCTCCGGGCTTCGTCCACTTGCAGGCCCTCGATGAAATGAGCCGCGGTCACATGATTGCCGACGCGGTAACGATCATCGGCACGCAGGACATTGTGTTTGGCGAGATCGACCGCTAAGGTCGCGCCTGGAAAAACGGAACCGAATTATGTTGCTTTCCGAAAAAGCCTACCAACAGATAGATAAGGAACTGAGCAAGTTCCCGGCAGATCAACGTCGCTCTGCCATCATGGCCTCCCTGGCCATTGCCCAGCAGGAAAAAGGCTGGGTATCGCCAGAAATTATCGAGGATGTGGCTCAATATATTGGCGTGGAGCCTATCGCTGTGCAGGAGGTTGCGACCTTCTACAACATGTTCCACACCAAGCCCGTTGGCCGCGTCACCATTTCCGTTTGCACCAACTTGCCCTGTGCGCTGCGTGATGGCGTCAAGGCAGGCGAGTACCTGAAAGAGAAACTGGGTATCGAATACGGTGAAACCACGGCGGACGGCCAGTTCTCCCTGATCATGGGAGAGTGCATGGGTTCATGTGGTGATTCGCCCGTCATGCTGCTGAACAATCAGCATATGTGCGTGCGCATGGAAGCCGAGCGCATTGATGCCATGCTCGAAGAATTGAAGACACACGGAGAATCGGCATGATTGCACCGGACATTCTGCGCAAGTTCGCACAGGGATTGGAACCTAACCCTGGTGGCGACCTGTCGCGCAGCATGATTTTTCATGATCGTCATATTCAGCCACAGATTCTGGCTGGTTTGAACGGCGACAACTGGGGCCTGGAAGAGTACGTCAAGCGTGGTGGCTATGAAGCTCTGCGTAAAGTACTGACTACCGGCATGAAGCCCGAAGACGTGATTGCTGAAGTCAAGACTTCGGCCTTGCGCGGTCGTGGTGGTGCAGGTTTTCCATCGGGTTTGAAGTGGAGCTTCATGCCCCGCAGCTTGCCCGGACAAAAGTACCTGGTATGTAACTCCGACGAGGGCGAACCCGGCACTTTCAAAGACCGCGATATCCTGCGTTTCAACCCGCACATCGTGATCGAAGGCATGGCCATTGCAGCCTACGCCATGGGTATTACCGTGGGCTACAACTACATCCACGGTGAAGTGTTCGAAATCTATCAGCGTTTTGAAGAAGCGCTGGAACAGGCCCGTGCGGCAGGCTTTCTGGGTGACAAGATCCTGGGTTCGGATTTCAGCTTCCAGCTGCATGCGTTCCACGGTTACGGTGCCTATATTTGCGGTGAAGAAACTGCGCTGCTGGAGTCCCTGGAAGGCAAGAAGGGCCAGCCTCGCTTCAAACCACCATTCCCGGCCAGTTTTGGTCTGTACGGCAAGCCGACGACCATCAACAACACCGAAACCTTCGCGGCTGTACCCTGGATTTTGCGCAACAGCGGTCAGGAATACCTGGAAGTGGGTATCCCCAATGCGGGCGGTACCAAGATCTTCTCCATTACTGGCGACGTAGAGCGTCCCGGTAACTACGAAGTGCCTCTGGGTACGCCGTTTGCCACCTTGCTGGAATTGGCAGGCGGCATGCGCAACGGTCGCAAACTGAAAGCTGTGATCCCTGGTGGTTCCAGCTCGCCCGTTTTGCCCGCCGACATCATCATGGCGACCAACCTGGACTATGACTCCATTGCCAAGGCTGGTTCCATGCTGGGTTCGGGCGCTGTCATCGTGATGGACGAGACTCGTTGCATGGTCAAGTCCCTGCTGCGCCTGTCCTATTTTTACTATCACGAAAGCTGCGGCCAGTGCACGCCGTGCCGGGAAGGCACAGGCTGGTTGTGGCGCATGGTGCATCGTATCGAGAACGGTCAAGGTCGCCCAGAAGATCTGGACATGCTCGATGACATCGCACAGAACATCATGGGTCGCACCATTTGCGCCCTGGGTGATGCTGCTGCCATGCCGGTGCGCAGTTTCGTTAAGCATTTCCGCGACGAGTTCGCACACCACATCGAGCATAAAGGCTGTGTGGTGCCTCAATATTTGTAGGCCAGGACAACGTAATGGTAGAACTCACCATCGATGGCATTAAAGTTGACGCCCCGGAAGGCAGCATGGTCATTCAGGCTGCCCATGACGCCGGGGTCTACGTGCCGCACTTCTGTTATCACAAAAAACTGAGTATTGCCGCCAACTGCCGCATGTGTTTGGTGGACGTGGAAAAAGCGCCCAAGCCTTTGCCTGCTTGCGCCACTCCCGTCACCAACGGCATGGTTGTGCGTACTCGTTCGGAAAAAGCCATTGCCGCTCAAAAAAGCGTCATGGAATTCCTGCTGATCAACCACCCCCTGGATTGCCCCGTGTGCGACCAGGGCGGTGAGTGTCAGCTACAGGATCTGGCCGTGGGTTACGGTGGCTCCGAGTCGCGCTACAAGGAAGAAAAGCGCGTTGTGGCCGCCAAATCCATGGGCCCACTGATCTCGACCGAAGCCATGCAGCGCTGCATTCACTGCACCCGCTGTGTGCGTACTGGCGAAGAAATCGCCGGCGTTCAAGAGGTTGGTATGCTCAACCGCGGCGAGCACGCTGAAATCACCACCTTTGTGGGTCGCGCAGTCGAGTCTGAATTGTCGGGCAACATGATTGACGTTTGCCCCGTGGGTGCCTTGCTGTCCAAACCCTTCCGCTTCAATGCCCGTACCTGGGAACTGGCCCGTCGTCGCAGCGTCAGCCCGCACGACAGCGTGGGTGCCAACCTGGTGCTGCAAGCCAAGATGGACAAGGTGCTGCGTGTTGTTCCTTTCGAGAACGACGAAGTCAACGAGTGCTGGATCAGCGACCGTGACCGTTTCTCCTACGAAGGCCTGTACACCGAAGATCGTCTGACTCGCCCCATGGTGCGCGGTGATGACGGCCAGTGGCGCGAAGCCTCCTGGAACGACGCCATGCAAACCATCGTTGCCGGCATGAATGCCGTGCGCGAGAAGTTTGGTGCAGATCAACTGGGCTGTATTGGTTCGGCTACCTCCACGACTGAAGAACTGGCTTTGCTGGCTCGTCTGGGTCGTGCTCTGGGTACCGAAAACGTGGACTTCCGTCTGCGTCAGACCGATGCCCGTCTGGATGGTGCTCTGGCCGGTGTGCCTTGGTTGGGTATGCCTCTTACCGCCTTGAACGAGCTCGATCGCGTTCTGGTCGTGGGCTCCTTCCTGCGTAAAGATCACCCCTTGATGGCCCAGCGTCTGCGTCAGGCTGTCAAACGTGGCGCTCAAGTTTCCTTTATTGATTCGGCTGCCGATAATCCATTGTTCAATGCGATTGCTGGCCGCATGACGGTGGCTCCCAGCCAGTTGGCCAACTCTCTGGCTCAAGTGCTGGTTGCCGTTGCCAAAGCCAAAGACAGCGCAGTTCCTGCGGGTCTGGAAGGCGTGCAAGTTTCTGCTGAAGCTCAGCAGATTGCTGACAGCCTGGTTTCCGGCGAACGCGTCGCTATCTTGCTGGGCAATATGGCTGTCAACTCGGATCAGGCTAGCGTAATTGCTGCCAACGCCAATGCGATTGCACAGGCTAGCGGTGCCAAGCTGGGCTTCCTGACTGCCGGTGGTAACACCGTGGGTGGTTATTTGGCTAACGCCGTACCGGGCAAGGGCGGTTTGACTGCCGAGCAAATGCTGGCTCAAACCCTGCGTGCTTACCTGGTTCTGAATGTTGAGCCAGCACTGGACAGCGATCTGGGCGAACGTGCAGTAGAAACACTGAAGTCCGCCACCTTCTCGGTCGCGCTGACTTCCTATCGTTCCGCTGCCGAGCAGTGGGCCGATGTGATGCTGCCCGTGTCTCCTTTCACTGAAACCTCCGGCACCTTCGTGAACGCCGAAGGCCGTGTACAAAGCTTCAAGGGTGCTGCTGCTCCTGTGGGCGATACACGTCCGGCCTGGAAGGTTCTGCGCGTGCTGGGCAATCTGTTCCAGCTGGATGGTTTTGACGATGAAACCTCCGAATCGGTTCGTGACTCTGTCATGGCTGCCGGTGTGGAATCGCGTCTGTCCAACCAGATCAATCTGGCTGCCAGCGTTCTGCCTGCAGCAAGCGGTCTGGAGCGTGTGGCAGATGTGCCTATCTACCGTAGCGATGCGCTGGTGCGCCGTTCGGCTCCCTTGCAGGAAACACCTGCTTCGGCAGCACCTACGGCTCGCATGGCCGCTGCCACGCTGGCCCAACTGGGTCTGGCTGACGGCGATCTGGTAAAGGTTCGTTCTTCGCAAGGCGAAGTCAGCCTGCCAGCTCAGCTGGATGACACCGTGGCATTGAACTCGGTGCGTGTTGCCACCGCTTTTTCTGAAACAGCCGCTTTGGGTAGCGCATTCGGTCAATTGACAGTGGAGCGTGCATAACATGGAATTTCTCTCTGCCATCAATAGCTACGGCACGGACCTGCTGGGTCCGACCGCATGGTATGTGGTGTGGACGCTGCTGAAGGTTGTTGCCATCGCTGTGCCCGTCATTCTGTGTGTTGCCTACCTGACTTACTGGGAACGCAAGATGATCGGCTTCATGCACGTTCGTCTGGGACCAACCCGTGTTGGTTACCGTGGCTTGCTGCAGCCTTTCGCTGACGTTTTCAAACTGCTGACCAAAGAGCTGATCGTTCCAGCCAAGTCCAACAAGGTCCTGTACCTGTTGGCTCCGGTTGTGACGCTGATGCCTGCTCTGGCTGCCTGGGCTGTGATTCCTTTCAGCCCCGATGTGGTTCTGTCCGACGTTAACGCCGGTCTGCTGTACATTCTGGCGATTACCTCGCTGGGTGTGTACGGTGTGATCGTGGCCGGTTGGGCTTCCAACTCCAAGTACGCCTTGCTGGGTGGTCTGCGTGCAGCCGCTCAGGTGCTGTCCTACGAGCTGGCCATCGGTTTCGTGCTGATTACCGTGCTGCTGGTTTCCGGCACGCTGAATCTGTCGGGCATCGTGCTTGGTCAGACTCAGGGTTACTTTGCGGACAAGGGCTTGAACTTCCTGTCCTGGAACTGGCTGCCATTGCTGCCACTGTTTGTGATCTACGTGATTTCGGCCGTTGCTGAAACCAACCGTCACCCGTTTGACGTGGTGGAAGGCGAATCGGAAATTGTGGCCGGTCCCATGGTGGAGTACTCCGGTACCGGTTTCGCTCTGTTCTTCCTGGGCGAATACGCCAACATGATTTTCCTGTCGGCTCTGGCGTCCATCATGTTCTTGGGTGGCTGGACTCCCATTGTCGAGTTCGCTCCATTTACCTGGATTCCGGGGTGGCTGTGGCTGGGTCTGAAGACCTTTGTCGTGGTCTCCATGTTCATCTGGTTCCGTGCAACGTTCCCACGTTACCGCTATGACCAGATCATGCGTTTGGGCTGGAAAGTATTTATCCCGCTGACCGGTGTTTGGCTGGTTATTGTGGCGATCTGGATGCAGACGCCCTGGAACATCTGGCATTAAGGATAAGGGGCAAGATTATGGAAGCAATCAAAGATTTCTTTGGCAGCCTGATGCTGTCCGAGATGCTCAAAGGCATGCGCCTGACGGGGAAGTATTTCTTCAAGCGCAAGGTAACCCTGCGTTATCCCGTTGAAACTACGCCCGCTTCGCCACGTTTTCGCGGCCTGCACGCTTTGCGTCGCTACGAAAACGGCGAAGAGCGTTGCATCGCGTGCAAACTGTGCGAGGCCGTATGTCCCGCCATGGCCATCTCGATCGAATCGGCAGAGCGCGAGGACGGTACCCGCCGTACTACGCGTTATGACATCGATCTGGCCAAGTGTATTTTCTGTGGTTTCTGTGAAGAAAGCTGCCCGGTCGATTCGATCGTGGAAACGCACATTCACGAGTACCACGGTGAAAAACGCGGCGATTTGTACTACACCAAGGACATGCTGCTGGCTATCGGTGACCGCTACGAAGACGAGATCGCTCGTCGTCGTGCCGCAGATGCACCTTATCGCTAAGGCCGGAGCTCTACACTCATGTTATTTACTACTGTTCTGTTTTATGTGCTGGCGCTGGTGATGGTGGTGGCCGCGTATCGCGTGATCGCTGCCAAGAATCCGGTTACAGCCGTATTGCATTTGATTCTGGTGTTCTTCACGGCCGCCATGATGTGGATCACGATGGGCGCCGAGTTCCTGGGCCTCTTGCTGGTGGTGGTCTATGTGGGCGCCGTGATGGTGATGTTCCTGTTCGTCATCATGATGCTGGACGTTCGTCAGGAATCCGCTGCCAAGAAATTCAAGGCTCACGTGCCTATGGGGCTGTTGATCGGCGCCATCATGGTTCTGGAAATGGGCTTTGTGCTGACCAAGCTGTGGTTCACAACGGCACCTGCTGCCGCGGTGGCTGCGGACTACAACAACACCCGTGTTATTGGCGAGTTGATGTACTCCCAGTACGTGCTGGCGGTGTTGCTCGGTGGCATTGTGCTGCTGGTTGGCATGATCTCGGCCATTGCACTGACTCTGCGTAAACGTGAAGGTGTCAAACGCACCGTCTCCAGCGAACAAGTCAAGGTTCGTTCGCAAGACCGTCTGCGCATGGTTTCCATTCCTTCTCAAACCGAAAAGCCGTCGGCGTCCAGTTCGGCTGACGCTGTCGTGCCAGGAGACAAATGATGATGACGCTGACGCTTGCGCACTATTTGGTCCTGGGCGCTGTGCTGTTCACGATCGGCCTGTTCGGCTTTTTCCTGAACCGTCGCAACCTGATTATCTTGCTCATGTCTGTTGAGCTGATTCTTTTGTCGGCCAACATGAACTTTGTGGCCTTCTCCACCTGGATGGGCAACGAGGCAGGTCAGGTGTTTGTCTTTTTCGTCCTGACGGTCGCTGCGGCCGAGGCGGCCATTGGTCTTGCAATTCTGGTTCTGTTGTTCCGTAACCTTAATTCGATCAATGTCCAGGATCTCGACCAGCTCAAGGGTTGATGGGATAGCACACTAATGAACTCCATAAATCTTTACTTAACGATTGCGCTTGCTCCCCTGGTGGGTTCGGCGCTAGCCGGTTTGTTCGGTACCGGCTTTCTGGGTCGATTTATCGGCAAGACAGGCGCTCACCTGATTACGATCGCGGGCGTGCTGATTTCCTTTATCGGCTCGGTCATGGTCATGTTGCAGGTTCTGGAAGGCCAGACCTTTAACGGTCCGGTCTACACCTGGATCACCATTGGCAGCATTCAGTGGGATATCGGTTTCCTGATCGACAAGCTGACTGCCCTGATGATGGTGGTGGTGACGTCCGTGTCGCTGATGGTGCATATCTACACCATTGGCTACATGAAAGATGATCCGGGCTACCAGCGCTTTTTCTCCTACATCTCGCTGTTTACCTTCTCGATGCTGATGCTGGTCATGTCCAACAACATGCTGCAACTGTTCTTCGGTTGGGAAGCGGTGGGTCTGGTGTCTTACCTGCTGATCGGTTTCTGGTACGAGCGCAAGACTGCCATTTTTGCCAACATGAAGGCCTTCCTGGTCAACCGTGTGGGTGACTTCGGTTTTGCTCTGGGTATTGGCTTGCTCTACGCCTACACCGGCTCCATGAACTACAGCGACGTGTTCGCCAAGGTTCAGGAACTGAGCACCATGACATTCCCCGGTACTGACTGGCAATTGCTGACCGTTGCTGCTCTGGCCCTGTTTGTGGGTGCCATGGGTAAATCGGCTCAGGTTCCTTTGCACAGCTGGCTGCCTGACTCCATGGAAGGTCCTACTCCTATCTCGGCGCTGATTCACGCCGCGACCATGGTGACGGCCGGTATCTTCATGGTGGCTCGTTTCTCGCCTGTGTTTGAACAGTCGACAACCGCGCTGTCCTTCATCATCGTGATCGGTGCAACAGGTGCCTTGTTCCTGGGCTTGCTGGGTATTATCCAGAACGACGTCAAACGCGTTGTGGCTTACTCCACCTTGTCCCAGCTGGGTTACATGACGGTCGCTCTGGGTGCTTCGGCTTACTCGGCTGCTGTGTTCCACCTGATGACACACGCTTTCTTCAAAGCCTTGCTGTTCCTGGGCGCTGGTTCGGTGATTATCGGTATGCACCACGATCAGGACATCCGCAATATGGGTGGTCTGCGCAAGTACATGCCTATTACCTGGCTGACTTTCCTGATCGGTACGCTGGCTCTGGTGGGTACGCCGTTCTTCTCGGGTTTCTACTCGAAAGAGCACATCATCGAAGCCGCAGGCGAAGCCGGTATCTGGGGTTCGACCTACGCTTACTACGCCACACTGATCGGTGTGTTCGTCACCTCGCTGTACTCCTTCCGTCTGTACTTCCTGGTATTCCACGGCAAAGAGCGCTTCCGTGACGTCAAGCACGACGAGTCGCATGGCCACGACGACCATCACGCTCACGGTGGCGATCCTCACGAGTCGCCTTGGGTGGTTACGCTGCCTCTGGTTCTGCTGGCCATTCCGTCGATCTTCGCCGGTATCTGGTTCGTTGATCCATTGCTGTTCGGTGGCTACTTTGAAGGCATTGTGACGGTTCTGCCCGAGCATCCTGCAATGGCAACGCTGGCCGAGCACTGGACCGACTGGATGGCTTACGCCGTACATGGTTTTGGCACGCTGCCATTCTGGCTGGTTGTGGCTGGTGCTGTGGTGGCCTGGTACATGTACCTGGTTAATCCTGCTTTGCCTGCTGCTATCAAAAAGAACTGCTCTTTTATCTACCGTATCCTGGAGAACAAGTACTACGTTGACTGGTTCAACGAGCAAGTGCTGTCTCGTGGCGTTCGCTGCCTGGGTACGGGCCTCTGGAAAGGTGCTGACCGCGGTCTGATTGACGGCCTGGTGGTCAACGGTAGTGCACGCGTAGTGGGCTGGGTGGCTGCAATCAGCCGTCATCTCCAGTCCGGCTATGTCTATCACTACGCCTTTGCCATGATCCTCGGGATCCTGGCGCTCTTATCCTTTTTTGTACTGACGGTTCGGTAAATGGCTAGCGATATGGCGTCTTCTACTCTTCCTTGGTTAACGCTGGCGATTTTCGTACCTATCGTCGCTGGCCTGTTGGTGCTGGCTCTGGGGCGTGATGATCGTCCCACCTTCACCCGCTGGCTGGCTCTGCTGGGTTCGATTGCCGGTCTTGTTGTCACTATTCCTCTGTACACGGGCTTCAATCCCGGTACGGCCGACATGCAGTTTGTCGAGCTGGCCCCCTGGATTGATGCCTTCAAGGTGAATTACCACCTTGGCGTGGACGGTATTTCCATGTGGTTTGTTCTGCTGACCGCTTTCATCACGGTGATCGTGGTGCTGGCGGGCTGGCAGGTGATCAAGAACCGCGTGGCTCAATACATGGGTGCCTTCCTGATCCTGTCGGGTCTGATGGTTGGCGTGTTTGCCGCTCTGGATGGCTTGCTGTTCTACGTGTTCTTTGAAGCCACGCTGATCCCGATGTACTTGATCATCGGTATCTGGGGTGGTCCGAACCGCGTGTATGCATCGGTCAAGTTCTTCTTGTACACCTTGCTCGGCTCGCTGTTGACCCTGATCGCATTCATCTACTTGTGGAATGTGTCCGGCGGTACTTTCGATATCCTGACCTGGCATAAAGTGCCGCTGGATTACACCACTCAGGTGCTGATCTTTGCTGCTCTGTTCATGGCTTTTGCTGTGAAGGTGCCTATGTGGCCTGTCCACACCTGGTTGCCGGATGCCCACGTGGAAGCACCTACTGGTGGTTCCGTGGTGCTGGCTGCCATCATGTTGAAACTGGGTGCTTACGGTTTCCTGCGCTTTTCCCTGCCCATCGCTCCTGATGCTTCGCAAGGTCTGGCCGGAATCATCATTGCCCTGTCTCTGGTCGCGGTGATCTACATTGGTCTGGTCGCCATCGTTCAGGACGATATGAAAAAGCTGGTGGCTTACTCCTCTGTGGCTCACATGGGTTTTGTCACGCTGGGCTTTTTCGTGTTCAACACCACGGGTATGGAAGGCGCGATCATGCAAATGATCTCGCACGGTTTCGTGTCCGGTGCCATGTTCCTGTGTATCGGTGTTCTGTACGACCGTCTGCACAGCCGCCAAATCGCCGATTACGGTGGTGTGGTCAAGGTGATGCCTCGTTTCGTTACCTTCTTTGTGCTGTTCTCGATGGCCAACAGCGGTTTGCCAGGCACCAGCGGCTTTATCGGTGAGTTCACCGTCATCATGGGCGCGGTGGAGTACAACTTCTGGATCGGTCTGTTGACAGCAACAGCGCTGATTACAGGCGCGTCTTACTCGCTGTGGATGCTCAAGCGCGTGGCCTTTGGCCCCGTGGGTAACGACAATGTTGCCGGCATGAGCGACCTGAGTGGCCGTGAGTTCTTCGTTCTTGGCGTAATGGCGATTGCGGTGCTGGGCATGGGTGTGTATCCCAAGCCATTTACCGAGGTCATGCACGTTTCGGTTGAAGCGTTGCTGCAACACGTCTCCATCTCGAAACTGTAGGCCGAATCACTATGGATACTACCTTTAACTTTTCTCTGGCTTTGCCCGAGATCCTGCTCCTGGTTCTGGCTTCGTGTGTGCTGATTTTTGATGCTTTCAGCAAACACAAACAGCGCCACTCGACGTTTGTTCTGAGCCTGTTGACGCTTGCCGTGGTTGCGGCCAGCGTAGCCTGGCAGTGGTCCAAGGGTGTGAGCGGTGTCTCGTTTGGTGGCCTGTTCGTCGCAGACGAGTTGGCGCACTTCCTGAAGCTGCTTTCGTGTGCTGCGGTCGCCGCTACCCTGATCTACGGTCGTGAGTACGCTGAACAGCGCGACATGATGGAACGCGGTGGTGAACTCTACACCCTGACTCTGATGGCCCTGCTGGGCCAGATGATCATGATTTCGGCCAACAGCATGTTGACCGCTTATCTGGGTGTGGAGCTGATGTCCTTTGCGCTGTACGCACTGGTTGCGCTGCGTCGTGAACACCGTCAGTCCATTGAAGCGGCGTTGAAATACTTCGTTCTGGGTGCTTTGGCATCGGGTATCTTGCTGTACGGTATGTCCATGATTTTTGGCGCTACCGGCCATCTGGAATTCCCACGTATCGCTGAAGTCATCGCTAACGGTCAAGCCGAGCGTCTGGCTCTGGTCTTCGGTGTGGTGTTTGTTGTGGCAGGTCTGGCCTTCAAATTGACGGCTGCTCCTTTCCATATGTGGACACCGGACGTCTATCAAGGCGCTCCTACTACCGTTACCCTGATCATCGGTGCTGCTCCTAAACTGGCTGCTTTTGCCGTAACCATGCGCTTCCTGGTTGAGGCTCTGCACGGTATTGCCGTGGACTGGCAGCCCATGTTGCTGATCATGGCTGTGCTGTCGCTGGCTCTGGGTAACCTGACTGCGATCATGCAAAAGAATCTCAAGCGTATGCTTGCGTATTCGACCATCTCGCACATGGGTTTCATTTTCCTGGGCTTGCTGGCTGGCGTGTTCAATGGCGAGACTCACTCTCAAGCCTACGGTGCTTCGCTGTTCTATGTGGTGATCTACGTTCTGACCACCCTGAGCACTTTCGGTCTGATCCTGATCCTGAGCCGTCGTGGTTTTGAATGCGAAAACATCAGCGACCTGAAGGGCCTGAACCGCCGTAACCCTGGTCTGGCCTTGATCTGGCTGCTATCCATGTTCTCCCTGGCTGGTATTCCTCCGCTGTCCGGCTTTGCTGCCAAGCTGAGTGTTCTGCAAGCTGTGGTGGGTGCGGGCTATGTCTGGCTGGCCGTGTTTGCCGTCATCATGTCCTTGATCGGTGCTTTCTACTACCTGCGTGTCGTGAAGGTTGTTTACTTCGACGAACCTGAAGGTGAAGAGCATCCTGTGGCAACGGGCTTGCTGACCAAGCTGGTCATGCTGGTAAACGGCGTTCTGATTATCGGCCTGGGCGTTTTGCCTGGTGGCTTGATGGACACCTGCATCCGCGTGATTCAGTCTTCCTTGCAGTTTTAAGTAGGTAGCACTATGGACCAAAGCCTTTCCATCTGGGTCTTGATTGTTCTTTCCGTGATTACGGCTAATCTGCCGTTTCTCGTGGAAAAGCCCTTGCTGGTTTTGCCTTGGTCCATGCCGGGCGAGCGCTCAGGCCTCTCGCCCTGGCTGCAGCTGATCGTTGGCCTTGTGTACCTGGCCGTGCTGGCTGCTTTGGGTTTGGGAATCTACACGGTGATTGCCTCCAGCTCTGGCCTGAGCTCCTTGCCAGTCATGTTGGGCAAGTTGTTTTTGGGTCTGGCTTTGGTGGGAGCCATGTTTTACTTTCCGGCCTGGCGCTCCCGCCATCAGAAAGTTTCCAAAGGCTTTTTTTCTCGCCTTCTGGAAGTCTGTGCGTTTTACGGGATTATGGGTGCGTTCGGCTTTGCTTTTGAAGCCAGCATCGGTAACCCGTTCAAGCAGACTTGGGTGTTCTACACCATTACCTTTGCTTTATTCTTGGTGATGGCGTACCCCGGCTTTGTGTATCGCTATTTGATGCGTCATCCCAAGGGCAAGTTTGAATAGTGCTGACTGCATGAAAAAACCTCGCAATTTTGCGAGGTTTTTTTTGTCCTGAATGTCTGGGCCATGCCGTCAGCGGCTGGCTTTGACGCATGTGAGGGGCTGCACACCGCGTGTGCAGCCCGCAGAATCGATCAAGGTTTGTCCAGGGGAGCATGGGTAGCGCCAGCCACGCCCAGACGCTTGCAGACGCCCTGAGCCTCTTGGGCGAGAACCAGTGTCAGTTCCTCGGCAGGCAGGGCACGACCCAAGGCAGCGCTTTGTCCGCTCCAGAGGGAACTGAATTCGGTACGGCCTTGTTTTTCGGCTTCGATACGCAGCGGGCTGAGAGCCGAACCCGCATGGGGAAATACCGGAGCGCTGGCACTTAAAGGACCGATTTCATCCATCAGACGAGTGCGGATACTGCGGGCAGGGCGACCGGAGAACAGATTGGTCAAGGCTGTGCTGTCCGAGCGACTATTGGACAGTGCTTCGCGATGCAGTGGAGTGATCTTGGATTCAGGGCAGAACAGGTAGGCCGTGCCAATTTGAGCGGCGCTGGCGCCCAAGGCCAGGGCGGCAGCAATACCGCGTCCATCGGCAATACCACCGGCCGCAATTACGGGAATAGTGACGGCATCGGCAATCTGGGGAACCAAGGACATGGTGCCCACTTGGGTATGCACTTTATCGTCCAGGAATATGCCACGGTGGCCACCGGCTTCCAGACCCTGGGCGATGATGATGTCGGCGCCGTGCTCTTGCAGCCAGACTGCTTCAGCCGTCGTGGTAGCGCTGGACATGATCAGGGCACCGGCTTTTTTCACGCGCTGGACCAGCTCGGGGGAGGGCAGGCCAAAGTGGAAGCTGACGACTTCGGGTTTCAGGTCTTCGACCAATTCTGCATGCTGGCTGGAGAAGGGCGCGCGTGCCGCTTTGGGCAATTCCTGATTGGGGTCCTGGCCGTATTCCTGGTAGTAAGGCATCAGGCGCAGACGCCACTCTTGCAGAGCCTCTGGCTCCAGGCGCAGGTCTTCATGACAAAAGAAGTTCAGATTGATAGGGGCCGATACGGCTTGCCGGAACAAGCCTACTTGTTCCCGAATCTGCTCCGGGCTGAGCATGGCGCAGGCCAGAGAGCCCAGGCCGCCAGCACGAGCAACGGCAATAGCCAGTTCGCTGTCTTGGGCGCCGGCCATAGGGGCTTGAATGATGGGATGTTCGATGTGGAGCAGATCCAGCAAGGTATTGTTGGGCCAGATGTACATGGAGGGCGTCCTCGGTCATTTCGCGATAGCTTTTATCGTAGCAGGATGAGTTCAGGCTGAAAACTGACATTGCGCCTGTTGGCAGGGCCGTGCCGGGGCCGCAGCAGGCTACAATAATCGTCTTTTGGCACAGTGGCTGTGCTGTATTTTCTTGCTTTGTGGACGATCTGATGTCTCATCTCATTCTTCAAGGGCCGCGCCTGGATAGCGCCATCATCGAAAAAATTGCGGCAGTGGTGCAGGCCGATGGAGTGCAGGAGCTGGGTCCTACCGCCGTGCGCCTGCTGGGTGCAGATGCTACGCAACGCGCTGAGGTGCAGGCCCTGTGCAAGACCGGCGCGATGGATTTTGCTTTTCTGGAGCAGATTGATCGCCTGAAAGAAATGCGTGTGCTGGCAATGGACATGGATTCCACGCTGATCAATATCGAGTGTATTGACGAGATCGCCGATATGGCTGGCCGCAAGGAGCAGGTTGCCACAATTACTGAAGCGGCCATGCGCGGCGAAATCAAGGACTTCACCGAGAGTCTGAATCGTCGTGTCGCATTTCTGGAGGGTGTGCCCGTCAGCGATCTGACTCGCGTCTATGAAGAGCGCTTGCAGCCTAACCTGGGTGCAGACCGCTTGATTGCGACGGCCCATGCCCACGGGGTGAAAACTTTGCTGGTGTCGGGGGGCTTCACCTTCTTCACCGAGCGCATGAAAGACCGTTTCAGTCTGAGCTACGCCCACTCCAATACCTTGGAAGTGGTGGACGGCAAACTGACCGGTAAAGTGTTGGGCGCAATTGTAGATGGTCAGGCTAAAGCCCGTTTCCTGCAGGAACTGGCGGCTGAGCTGGGTGCTGGTCCAGAGCAGTGCATTGCGATTGGAGATGGGGCCAATGACTTGCCCATGATGTCCAAGGCCAAGTACTCGGTGGCTTATCGTGCCAAGCCGGTGGTGCAGGAGCAAGCCAGCTTTGCCTTGAATCACTCTCCGTTGGATGCCGTGTTGAACTGGTTCCGCCTGGACGTTTGATGTCGGCGGATCGTCAGCGTAGTCTGGCGAAAGAATGAAGGTGGGCGCCCCAAACTCAAGGCTTACCAAGAGTTGGTCTGTATATAGGCCTTCAAGCTCACCAGCGTAAACGCACAAGGCAGGAGTTTGGCTGTCAAAAATAAAAGAGCGCTGTCCTTGGGCAGCGCTCTTTTTTATATCCTAGCCTTGTTGTTAAGGCTTACTTCTCTTTGCGCAAGCTGTTCAAGACATTACGCACGGCTTGAATACGGTTCTTGATTTCCTCGCCTTTGGTAATTTCAACCTTGAGCTTGTCGGGCCCAGCCAGGCGTACCTGCTTGTTCTTTTGCACCAGCTCAATAATGCTGACCGCGTCCACATTGGGCTTGGAGGAAAACTGAATCGTCGCTTGAGCTTCGCTGGCATCGATTTTCACAATGCCCAGCGGTTCGGCCTTGATGCGCAAGCGATGCACGGCCAGCAGGTTTTCGCCCGCTTCTGGTAGCAGGCCGTAGCGGTCGATCAGCTCCTCATGGATATGGATCAGGTCGTCTTCGGTATGGGCGTGTGACAGGGCTTTGTAGTGTCCCAGACGGGCATTCACGTCCGGACAATAGTTGGCCGGCAGCAGCGCAGAAGTATGCAGATTCACTTCGCACTGCAAGGCAAAGGGCGAGTCCAGGTCAGGCTCTTCACCCGCTTTCAGGGCTTTGACGGCGGTGTTGAGCATATCCGCATACATGGAATAGCCCACTTCCTGAATGTCGCCGGATTGGGATTCGCCCAGCACTTCACCGGCACCCCGGATTTCCAGATCGTGCATGGCCAGGAAAAAGCCTGCACCCAGTTCTTCCATGGCTTGAATGGCTTCCAGCCGCTTTTTCGCATTGCTGGTGATGGCATCCTCGCCGGGGGTCAGCAGATAGGCATAAGCCTGGTGGTGGGATCGACCCACTCGTCCGCGCAGCTGGTGCAGTTGAGCCAGACCCAGGCGATCCGCACGGTGGATGACGATGGTATTGGCCGTGGGTACATCAATGCCGGTTTCAATAATCGTGGTGCACAGCAGCACGTTGTAGCGTTTCTGGTAGAAGCCCTTCATGACGGCTTCCAGTTCGCGTTCCGGCATTTGGCCGTGGGCCACTGCAATACTGGCTTCCGGCACCAGTTCTTCCAGACGGGCACGGCGGTTGTGAATGGTTTCGACTTCGTTATGCAGGAAGTAGACCTGACCGCCGCGTTTCAATTCGCGCAGCAGCGCTTCGCGTATGGTGCTGCCATCTTCACGACGCACGAAGGTCTTGATCGCCAGACGTTTTTGCGGTGCCGTGGCAATGACGGAAAAGTCCCGTATGCCTTCCAGGGACATGCCCAAGGTGCGTGGAATAGGTGTAGCGGTCAGGGTCAGGATATCGACTTCGGCACGCAGCTGTTTCAAGGCCTCTTTCTGGCGCACACCAAAGCGATGTTCCTCGTCGATGATGACTAGGCCCAGTTGTTTGAAACGCACATCCGAGGACAGGATTTTGTGCGTACCAATCACAATATCGACGCTGCCGTCGCGCAGGCCCGCAATCGCGGCCTGCGTTTCCTTGGTCGAGCGGAAGCGGGACAGTTCGGCAACACGGATGGGCCAATCGGCAAAACGGTCCGAGAAGGTCTGCGCATGTTGCTCGGCCAGCAGGGTGGTTGGGCACAACAGGGCAACTTGTTTGCCATTGGCCACGGCCAGAAAGGCGGCACGCAGGGCGACTTCGGTTTTACCAAAGCCCACATCCCCGCAGACCAGACGGTCCATAGGCTGGCCGGACGTCATGTCGTTCACGACGGCTTCAATGGCAGCAGCCTGGTCCGGTGTTTCCTCAAAGCCAAACCCTTCGGAGAAGGCTTGATAGTCATTGAGCGGCAGCTTGAACTTGAAGCCTTCACGAGCGGCGCGCTGAGCGTACAGGGCCAGCAATTCCGCAGCGCTGTCACGTGCTTGTTTCGCTGCGCGGCGGCGGGCCTTATCCCATTGGCCGGAGCCGAGCTGGTGTAAAGGTGCATGCTCGGGATCAGCACCGCTGTAACGGGCAATCACGTGCAACTGGGCTACGGGCACATACAAAGTGCTGCCTTTGGCGTATTCCAGGTGCAGGAACTCGACCGGGCCTTCGCCCAGGTCCATTTCTTTCAGGCCGCAGTAGCGACCAATCCCGTGCTCGGCGTGAACCACGGGGTCGCCTTCACGTAGCTCGGACAGATCCCGCACCATGGCTTCCACATCGCTGCTGCGCTCGTTGCGGCGACGGCTGCTTTGGGTGCGAGTCTGGGTGGGGTAAAGGTCGTTTTCAGTCAGCAGGCTCAGGCTGTCATGCACCAAGGCGAAGCCACGCGACAAAGGCGCGACGACCAGGGCAAAAGCCGCGTCTGACTCCAGGAAATCGGCCAGACTCTGGCAGTCTGTTGCGGGTGACAGATCATGTTCACGCAGCATCTGCAGCAGCGTTTCCCGACGACCTGCCGAATCCGCACACAGCACGGTCCGGTTTTTCGGGTCCAGCACTTCTTGCCGCAGTTGAGCCAATGGATCCTTGTCGCGTCGGTTTACAGCAACCACAGGCAAAGGCTCGAAATCGGGATGAGCTATAGGCTGGGTGTCAGCCTGGGCGCTCAGGCTCAGGCGGCTGAAAGGCTTGATGCCATTGAAAAACTGCTCGTCTGACAAAAACAGGCTTTCTGGCGGCAGAATCGGGCGTTCACGGTCGTTCTTCAGGAAGGAAAAACGGCTATGAGTATCGCTCTGGAAGCGGCCAATCGCGTTTTGTGCATCCCCGTGAGTAATGACCAGGCTACCTTGGGGCACATAGTCCATCAAGGTGGCCGTTTCTTCAAAGAACAGCGGCAGATAGTATTCAATACCGGCAAAGGCAATACCGTTGCCTACATCTTTATAGGGCAGGGCACGTGAAGGATCGCCTTCAAAGAACTCGCGGAAACGAGCCCGGAATTGCGTGCGCGCCTCTTCGTCCATGGGGAATTCACGGCCGGGTAGCAGCTGGATTTCCTTGACCGGATACAGGCTGCGCTGGGTGTCGATATCAAAGCTGCGTATGCTTTCAATTTCGTTGTCGAACAGGTCCAGACGGTAAGGCAGCACTGAACCCATAGGGAACAGGTCAATCAGGCCACCGCGAATGCTGAATTCGCCTGGAGCGCTGACCTGTGTCATATGGGTGTAGTTGGCCAACATCAACTGGGCGCGCAGTTGCGCCTCATCCAGCTCGTCGCCCTGGCGGAATGAGAAGGTGTAGGCGGCCAGAAAGGAGGGCGGTGCCAGACGATACAAGGCGGTGGTGACGGGGACCGTCAGTACATCGACCTCGTGCATGGTCAGGGCATGCAAGGTGCGCAAACGCTCGGAGATCAGATCCTGGTGCGGAGAGAAGCTGTCGTACGGCAGTGTTTCCCAGTCCGGCAGTTGGCGAACGCGCAGGGCGGGGCCAAACAACAGGATCTCCTCGGCCAGCCTTTGGGCCGTCAAGGGATCGGCGCAGAGCACCAGAATAGGCGCTTTATGTTGGCGGGCCAGGTCGGCAATCAGGCAGGCATCACCCGAGCCGGGGGGCATGGGCTGCGAGTAGCGTTGACCGGGGCGTAAGGCAGCCAGCACATCTTGGGTGCTGGGCAGGGACAGGGAGTGCTGTTTTTCGGTTTCCATCAGGATTGTCATTATAAAATCACCCACCTATGAAGACTACCTTGATTGCAATTGTTCCAGCCGCCGGTATTGGCTCGCGCGCCCTGGATTCTGCCACGAAGGCGCAAGGCTTGCCCAAGCAATACCGTTTGCTGGGTGGGCAGCCCATGTTGCGCCGCTCGGTACAGGCTTTGCTGGCTGATGAGCGCATCAGCCAGGTGCGGGTGGCCGTGGCCCCCGGTGATACCTGGGCCGCCGCCGCCCTGGAAGGCTTGCCGCGCACGATTTGTCTGCCTTGTGGTGGAGAAACGCGAGCAGAAACGGTGCTCAATACCTTGCAGAGCCTGGATAAGGACGAACAAGCCTGGGCTCTGGTTCACGACGCTGCTCGTCCCGGTTTGCCCAGGAAGGCTTTGGCGCGCCTGATTGATGCCTGCTTGCAGGCGCAACGCGGTGGCTTGCTGGCTTTACCCGTGCCTGATACCGTCAAGCGCGCAACGCCCGCCGAGCCGGTCGCGGTGCAGGGAACAGTGGACAGAGATGGACTGTGGTTAGCGCAGACTCCCCAGCTGTTTCCTGCCCATACTTTGCGTGAGGCTCTGCTAGCGGCTAAAGAACAGGGTTTTGCGGTGACGGATGAGGCCAGCGCCATGGAGTTGACGGGCAGCCAACCCTTATTGATATTGGGTTCGGCGCGGAATTTTAAAGTCACCTGGCCTGAAGATTTTGAATTGATGGAGAAATGGTTATGAGCATGCCGATTCGCGTAGGACAAGGTTTTGATGTGCATGTGCTGTGCGAAGGCCGGCCTTTGATTCTGGGCGGCGTCACCATTCCGCATACGCATGGCCTGATGGGGCATTCGGATGCCGATGCCTTGCTGCACGCCATTACCGATGCGATTTTGGGGGCGGCGGGTCTGGGAGATATTGGGCGTCACTTTCCGGACACGGACCCAAAATACAAGGGTGCCGATAGTCGAGTGCTGCTGCGTCATGCTTATGAGCAGGTACGCGCGGCGGGCTGGTTGGTAGGCAATGTGGATGCCACGATTCATGCGCAAAAACCCAAGATCGCACCACATGCTCCGGCGATGGTGGCCAATATCGAGGCCGATCTGCAATTGGAACCCGGCAGTGTGAACATCAAGGGTAAAACAAACGAGGCGATCGGTTTTGTGGGACGCCAGGAAGGGATTGCGGTGACCTCAGTCGCCCTGTTGTACCGTGCTTGATCGGCTTGGGACTGAACCCGGCCTTGGGCAAGGGGGGCTATCCCCTGCCTAAGGCTCAAGGTACTCAGATGGCTTTGGTGTCTTTATCGCCTTGCGTTCCAGGTGCATTACGACTGGCACGGATGCGGGGCAATTGAATGCGCGCGGTCAAGCCCTCGGACGGCGCACTGACCAGCTCGAAGTGACCTCCGACTTGTCCCAGCAAACGCTCCACAATAGCTAGTCCCAAGCCTGCGCCACTGACGCCTGTGCGTGCAGAGACGCCGCGCGAGAAGGGGCGCAGCAGGCGCTGGATATCGCCCTTTTCAATACCGGCTCCCTGATCCTTGACGGCAATCACCAGAATATTGCCATGCTGATGCGCCGACAGCTCAATGCGTGCCCGATCATCCTCAGGACTGCGTCCATAGCGACGGGCATTTTCGATCAGGTTGGAGACGATACGCTTCAAGTCGTGAGCGCTGATGCGAGCATACAGATTGGGTTCGACGGAGGCCGTCAAAATTCCACCCAGCGATTCTGTATGCGTGCGTTCGCGTTCGTAGACGTCATTGAGCACGGCGGAAACATCAATGCCATGTTCAGGGACTGCCGTAGCGGGACGGGCGTACTCCATCAACTGACCAATACTGTGGTCAATCTGGGCCAGGTCCTCGTCAATGGCGGCGCGGGTTTCGTCCGAGACCTGGCTTAATTCAATTTCCAGACGCATGCGCGCCAGCGGTGTGCGCAAGTCGTGCGAAATACCGGCCAGCATGATTTCTCTATCGGCCTCCGTCTGGCGAATGTCGCGCGCCATACGGTTAAAGGCGATATTCATGTCGCGGATTTCAACCGGACCTTTTTCAGGCAGGGTACTTGGGGTCTCGCCACGGGCCAGTTGCTGAGCCACTTTGGCCAACTGAGCTAAAGGCCGGTTCACAAAACGCACACTGACAGCGGCACCAATCAAGGCCAGCAGCAAGGCGGTAGCGCCCCAGCCAAGCCATTCCACGCCGGCAGTCAGACTTAATTGTTCGCGATCAAAGACCAGCCAATACTGATCTTCATTGATATCAAAGGAAACCCAGATGCCCGGCACGCTGTTGACCGACCACATGATCAAAGTCTGGCTGCCCAGTGCGCCACGCACTTCGGTAGAGACGTGCTGCCAGTAGTTGGAGCGCGGCAGGGGTTCCAGTTCGTCCGTGTTCTCGCGTGGTTGTACGCGCAGACTTTCCTTGGTGGCCAGATCCAGCAACAGGGCAGGGCGTACCGCCGGGGGCGCGTACACCAGGGCCGAGCGGGTGATGCTGACAATGGACGCCACGCGCTGCGCCATTTGGGCTGCGCGTGGGCCTTCTTCCATACTGAAGAATACTTGCAGCCAGGCACCCAGGCTGACGAGCATCAACGCTGCGAGCAATAAAAAAGACCGGCTGAATAAACCCAGCCGGATACTTGAGTTTTTTGTTGCTCGGCGTTGGGCGGCCACGGCGGGCCGCCCTTCTTGCTGAACGGAAGACAAGGTCAGTTACCGCCGTCTGGAACAAAAACGTAGCCCAGACCCCAGACCGTTTGAATGAACACGGGCTTGGAGGCATTGGGTTCGATCAGCTTGCGCAGACGCGAAATCTGCACGTCCAGGCTGCGGTCAAAAGCTTCGTATTCGCGGCCACGCGCCAGTTCCATCAGTTTGTCGCGCGACAAGGGGATCTTGGGATGACGGGCAAACACCTTCAGCACGGAGAACTCGCCCGTTGTGATGGGGACGACTTCGTTGTTGCGTGTCAGTGTTCGTGTGGACAGGTTCAGCACATAGGGGCCGAACTCGATCGATTCATTTTCCTGACTAGGTGCGCCGGGGTGTTCCTCGGTACCACGGCGTCGCAAGATAGCGTTGACACGGGCTAGCAGTTCGCGGGGGTTGAAAGGTTTGATGAGGTAGTCATCGGCGCCCATCTCCAGGCCCACGATACGGTCGATTTCTTCGGCCTTGGCTGTGAGCATGATGATGGGAGTGTTGTCGTGTCCGCCGCGCAGCCGACGACAGATGGACAGGCCATCCTCGCCTGGCAGCATCAGATCCAGTACCAGCAGATCGAAATGCTCGCGTTGCCAGAGTTTGGCCATTTCTTTACCGTCTTCGGCGACGAAAACGTTGAACCCTTGTTCAGACAAGTAGCGGCGCAATAAATCGCGCAGCCGGGGATCGTCGTCAACGACAAGGATTTTGCGGGTGAGGGGGGGGGTCGGCGTATTCATAGCGAAAATGTAACAGGCATCAGAAACCGCGTATAGGGGGGTGTAGAAAAATATTACACATTAAGCGTTTTGTACTATTTATGCGCCTTGCAGCGGATTTGGACTGGCTTCACAGAAGATTATATGGTGGCAAATAGTTTGACAGCCCGGCTTGAGTCAGGTCAAAAAAAAAGCGGCCAGAGGGCAAATACACCCGAAATTCCATGGTGGACTGCTTTGTCCTTGTCCGATCCCAGGGAGCTGCCTATTTTGAGTCTGCTTAAACTAAAATAGCGCGATGGATGCACATATTCTTGCCCTGGAGACTTCCTCCAATCTCTGTGAACTGACCTTGTTGTCTCGCACCCAAGCGGGTATTTCGCTGGTGGAGCTGAGCCACGAGGGGACTGGCGATCATGCCGAACGCCTTTTGCCCATGGCCGAGCAACTGCTGGAGCAGGCCGGTCTGGATAGGCACGCCCTGACGGCGATTGCTTTCGGCCAAGGCCCTGGTGGTTTTACCGGCCTGCGCGTGGCCTGTGGTGTAGCTCAAGGTATGGCTTTTGCTCTGGACCTGCCGGTGCTGCCCGTTTCCTCCTTACTGGCGGCTGCTGCTTGCGGTACGCCTGTAGAAGGCACAGCCTATGTGGTGGCACAGGATGCGCGCATGCAAGAGGTCTACGCGGCTGTCTACTGCTGGGCAGCTGAGAAGTCCTGGTCTGTGCTGCAAAGCCCGGTCTTGCTGGATGCCGCGCAGGTCACTACCTGGATCGCCCGTTTGCAGGCTGAAGGTTTGATCGCAGAGCAGCAGCCTATTCAAGTCGTCGGTGACGCATTGGAGCAGTTTCCTGATCTGGCCCCAGCTGTTCTAGCACAGGGCTGGGAGGTGGGTCAGGCATGGCGTGCAACAGGTGCCAGCGTGGCGCATTTGGCTTTGCATGATCTGGACGAAGGGCGGGGTATCTCCCCGGATCTGGCCATGCCGCTGTATGTGCGCGAGAAAGTCGCTTACACCATTCAGGAGCGTGAGCAGGGCTTGGGTGGAAACCCTGCGGCTCTGGATCAACCTCTACAAATTGAAGCCATGCAGGCCGGGCATGTGTCCGCCGTGCTGGATATTGAGCGTCGTGTGGAAAGCCATCCCTGGACGGCAGGCAACTTCACGGATGCCCTGGGCAATAGCGCGTACTGCTCCCGGATCATTCACAAACAAGGCCAGGTGCAAGGCTATGCCGTTTGGCTGCAAGCTCCCGATATGATTGAGCTTTTGCTGATTGGGGTGGCCCCTGAACAGCAGCGGCGCGGTCTGGCTTGGCAATTGCTGGACGACGGCCTGCAGTGGGCTCGTCAGCATCAACTGGAGCGCGTGGTTCTGGAAGTGCGAGCTTCGAATGCTCCGGCTATCGGCCTGTATCAGAAGTACGGTTTCAAGGCGGATGGCCTGCGTAAAAACTACTATCCGCTAGGCGATGGACTGCGTGAAGACGCGGTCTTGATGAGTCTGAACCTGGCCAGCAGGGCTGGGGCATGATCGATTTTCAGCCTATCTCCCCTCTGCAACGCACCTGGCTTTTGGAGTTGGGGCTGGAGCGTGCTTTTCTGGCGCGTCTGCCGCAGGCACAGCCGCTTGGGCAATCCGCAGCCATAGCAGCAGCCCCTGCGCAAGAGGCTGCAGCGGCCCCGCAGACGGCTCAGTTTGCAGGCCGAAATCTGGATGATGCAGGCAGCCCTGCGCCTGTTTCAGCTCCCGCAGCGGCTACTGATGCCATGTCGGCGCGTGATCAGGCGCTGGCGGTTTTGCGTAAATCCGGCGCTCGACCTGTTGCAGCGGCTCCTGTGGAGGAAGTGGTTCAGCGGCCTGCTGTACTGATTCAGCCCGAAAAAGCCCAGGATATGGCCAGCTTGCTGGAGCAGGTACAGGCTTGTCAGGAATGCGGTTTGCATACGGGCCGCGCTCAAGTGGTATTTGGTTCAGAGCTCTTGTCCGAGCCGGACTGGATGATTATTGGTGAAGCGCCGGGCACCAGCGATGATCGCAGCGCCCAGCCTTTTGATGGCAAAGCCGGTCTGCTTTTGCAAGCCATGCTTAACAGCGCGATTCCTGATGCTTCGGTCTATAAAACGCATCTGGTGAAGTGCCGCCCCTTGGGCAACCGTCCACCCACCCAAGAAGAGCTGGCCGCGTGTCGTGCCTTTCTGGATGCACAAATTCGCTTGGTACAGCCCCGTCGCTTGCTGGCCGTTGGCCATTTGGCGGCGGTGGCACTAAGTGGTCGTGAGGAGGATCTGGAGGCTTTGCGGGGCCAGGCCCTGACGTATACCGATGCCCAGGGTCGTAGCCTGCCTTTGGTGGTGACTTACCATCCTGCCTCGCTGTTGCTGCGCCCGCAGCACAAAGCCAATGCCTGGCGGGATTTGTCCTTGCTGCGCAAGTTGCAGGGCCAGTCCTGATCTCAGTTCTTGCAGGCGGCTTTTAGCGCTGGGTTGCCTCTCGTCAGACGTCATCATGGAAAAACACCCCAAAGATTGGATTCAAGTCCAACTTTTGGGGTGTAGTGCCTTTTTGGGGCTGTCCCTTACTTGGCCGTCAAGGCCTGCCCATGACCTTCCTGGCCTATGCAGGCCTCCAGCTCGGGATGCGCGCGTAGATTGGCGTTTTTCCAGATGATGAATACCGTCATCAAGGACGCTACCATCAGGCCAAAGAACACAATGATGTAGTTGATGGGCAAACGCAGCCATAACAGCAGGCTGTACAGCGCCAGCATGAACAGAATGTTCAGCTGTTCATTGAAGTTCTGCACGGCAATGGAATGACCGGCCGACAACATGACGTGCCCGCGATGTTGGAGCAGGGCGTTCATGGGAACGACGAAAAAGCCGGACAAGCCGCCAATGCCCATCAGCAGGGTGTAGACCGCCCATTTCTCGTGTACCAAGGGCATGAGCAGAACCACAAAGCCCATTGCCACTCCCACTGGCAGAACGGCCAGTGATTTCTTCAGGGGAACGCGGGCTGCAAAAACGGCGCCAAAGACCGTACCCAATGCGGCTACGCCCATCAGCACCGAGGCCTGGTCCAGACGGTAGCCCAGATGTTGAGCGCCCCATTCGATCACAATGAATTGCAGTGTGGCACCGGCCCCCCAGAATAAAGTGGTTACCGCCAGCGAGATCTGGCCCAGCTTGTCACGCCACAGAATATGTACGTAGGTACGGAATTCCTTGAGCAGCAGAATGGGGTTCTTTTGTTGGGGCGGGTAGTCGATATTGGTGCGGGGAATCAGCAGGTTGCACAGCGCTGCCGACAGGTAGATAAAGGAAATCAGCAAGATAGCGACTTCGGCACGCGTCTGGGCCAAAGGTGCAATCAGGGGGTGTTCGGCCAGCGAACTGGCGATCGACGGGTTGATCAGAATGCCGCCCAGCACGGTGCCGCCGATGATGGACAGAACGGTCAGCCCTTCAATCCAGCTATTGCCCTTGACCAACTGTTCGGGCTTGAGCATTTCGGTGACGATGCCGTATTTGGCGGGAGAGTAGGCAGCAGCACCGATACCTACCAGGGTGTAGGAGACAAAGACCAGAACCAGCTGCTGGGAGTCGTTCATGCCAAAGTACTGGTGGCAGAACATCAACATACAGCCTATCAGCTTGATGGCATTGGTGGCGAACATCACCCGGCCCTTGGGATACGAGTCGGCAAAGGCCCCTACAAAAGCGGCCAATAGCACGTAGGACAGCGCAAACCACCATTTCATCATGGGGACCATCCAGATAGGTCCGTGCAGGTCAGCGATCAGGGCGATGGCGGCAATCAGCAAGGCATTGTCGGCAACTGACGACAATGCCTGCGCGGCCATGACCAGATAAAATCCTTTATTCAAAATACATCCCGAATACGTGTGCCCACAGGTGCAGTCTCGGGACTGCAGAGCACGAATCAAAGCCAGGTGTCAGGCCTGGGGAGCTTTTTCAAGGCGGCTCCTCATGGTTTTTCTGACCAAGCCTGAGCCGGTGTGAAATTTACGAAGAGAGATGGGGAGCAAGAATAACAGGGACTGCGGGGGCAGTGGTATCAGAAATTCATTGCGGCTATCTGTCTGCGCGGATTTTCTGGCCGGGCGGGCGCTGGCAAAGCGCTATTGTAAATGCCCTGTCTGACGCTCTTGTCCTGCTTGCCAAGCAGGGTAAACAGGACTTGACGGCAAGGGGGAGTTTACTGCCTTATCATCCCAGCAGCCGTGCCGTGGTTTTCATTTGTTTTTTGGCGTGTTTTGCTGTGGGTGGCAGGTGCTGCGGTATCATACGACTCGCGGTGCCGGGCAGATCAAGATGCGCCTGTGCGCCTGTTCAAATTGGTCTTTTCTGAGCTGACTTCTACCCTGTGCGTCTAACCCAGATCAAACTAGCTGGTTTCAAATCCTTTGTGGACCCGACCTCCATTCCAACTCCCAGTCAGTTGGTTGGCGTTGTCGGGCCCAACGGCTGTGGAAAATCCAACATCATCGATGCGGTGCGCTGGGTGCTGGGCGAGAGCAAAGCCTCCGAGCTGCGTGGCGAGTCCATGCAGGACGTGATTTTCAATGGCTCCTCGCAACGCAAACCGGCGGGCCGCGCATCGGTTGAGCTGGTTTTCGATAATTCTGAAGGGCGGGCCTCGGGTCAGTGGAGCACCTATGCCGAGATCTCGGTACGGCGTGTCCTGAGCCGGGACGGGACCAGCAGCTACTTTCTGAACAATCAGGCCGTTCGTCGGCGTGACATTCACGACATCTTTCTGGGGACGGGTCTGGGGGCGCGGGGTTACGCCATCATCGGGCAGGGCATGATCAACCGCCTGATTGAAGCCAAGCCGGAAGAACTGCGTGTGTTTCTGGAAGAAGCCGCAGGCGTGTCGCGCTACAAGGAGCGTCGCCGCGAAACAGAAAGCCGCTTGCGCGATACCCGTGAAAACCTGCTGCGAGTGGAAGACATTCAAAGAGAACTGGATGCGCAGTTGGAGAAATTGCAGGCGCAGGCCGAAGTGGCACGCCAGTATCGTGACTTGCAGCAAGACGGTGAGCTCAAGCAAAACCTGCTGTGGCTGCTGAAAGAGTCCAATGCACAGAGCGATCAAAAAGCCCGTTTCCTGGCGATTGAACAGGCTCAGACCAAGCTGGAAGAATCCATTGCCGGTTTGCGGCATGCCGAATCCACGTTGGAGTCGCAGCGACAAGCTCATTTACAGGCTGGCGATGCCTTGCATCTGGCGCAAAGCCAGTTGTATGAGGCGGGCTCTCAAGTGTCCAGCCTGGAAGCAGAAATTCGCCACGTGCTGGATTCGCGCAGCCGCATGGCGCAACGCCGTGAGCAACTGGAACAACAGCAGCATGACTGGATTGAACAACAAGAACATTGCCAGCAAGAACTGGAAAACAGTGAGCAGCAGCGCGAAGAAGCCGCGGTAAAGCTGGAAGAATTACAGATTCTGCTGGAGGAGGCGCAAGGCGCCTTGCCCGATCTGGAGCTGCGTGTACGCGAACAGGCCCAGCGTCGGGACGAAATGCGCATGGCTTTGGCGCGTCTGGAACAGAGCTTGGCCCTGGCTGCGCAATCACAGCGTGATGCCGACCGCCAGATTCAAGGCGTGGAGCAGCGTCAGGAGCGCTTGAAGCAGGAGTTGCGCGAACTCAATGCCCCGGACCCGGACAATCTGGAGCGCCTGCAAGGCGATCTGAACATGCTGCAAAATCAGCTGCAGCAAGCTCAGGAACATATGCAGCATCTGGAGGCCCAGCTTCCTCGACTGGAAGAGGAGCGCAAGAAGGCGCAGGAGCAAGCCTTGCAAGGCGGGCAGGATATGGCCCGTCTGGAAGCACGTCATCTGGCCTTGAGTCGTTTGCAGGAGGATGTGGCGCGCAAGGGAACTCTGGAACCCTGGCTGGCCAAGCATGGACTGGAGAACATGAAGCGTCTATGGCAAAGCCTGGACGTGGAAAAAGGCTGGGAAACCGCGCTGGAGGCTGTGCTGCGCGAGCGCATGACGGCCTTGGAGCTGCGCCGCCTGGATATGGCCGCAGCTTTCGCCAGTGATGCACCACCGGCCCGTTTAAGTTTTTATCAGTTGCCCGAGGCGGGAGCGCCGGCCAAGCCTGCCCTGGATTTACCCTTGTTGACTTCGGTGTTGCGACAGCAAGAGGGTGGCTTGCGCAGCTTGCTGGATAATTGGTTGCACCAGGTTTATGTCTGTCAGGATTTGAAGCAGGCCCTGAGCTTGCGCGATCAACTGACAGAGCAAATGGCAATCGTGGTGCGTGACGGCCATTTGGTGGATAAGCACAGCATTCGCTTTTATGCACCCGACTCCGAACAAGCCGGGATGCTGGCACGTCAGCAGGAAATTGCTCATCTGGAGCGCGAGCTGCGCGGCGCTCAACTGATTGTCGATGAACTGGGCCATACCAGCACCCAGGCCGAAATGGCCTTGCAGCAAGTGCGTAACGGCCTGGTTCCGGCCCGAGCCCGCGTGGGCGAGCTGACAGCTCGAATGCACGATGTGCAGCTGGAGCACTCCAAGTTGGCCCAACAGGCGCAGCAGTCGCAAGAGCGTGGTAGCCGCATCAACGAAGAGTTGGAAGAACTGGCAGTACAGCGCGAAGAGCTGCAGGCGAACCGCGAGGAATTCGAGGCCCGCTTTGAAACGCTGGATGAAGAGCTGGCCGAACATCAGGGCGTGTTTGCCGAAGCGCAGATGGAAGGCGAGAAGGGCGCCGAACAGGCAGAACAGGCCCGCCGTACCGTACACGAGCGTGAGCGCGCCGTGCATGATGCCCAATTTGCCGAGCGTGCTTTGGTGCAGCGCATGGCCGAACTGCAGCGCAATCTGGCCCTGGCGCAGGAGCAGGCACAACGCACGGCCGGTCAGCTGGAAGGTTTGCAAGGCGAACTGCTGGATCTGGATGCGTCCGCCGCACAAGCCGGTTTACAAGATGCCCTGGAGTTGCGTGCCGAACGTGAAGAAGCCGTTCGTCTGGCAAAAATTCAACTCGATACGCTGGCTGCCCAATTGCGTGAGCATGAACAGGCCCGTGCCGAGAACGAAAAGAATCTGGCCCCCTTGCGCGAGCAAGTCACTGAATTGCAGTTGCAGGAACAAGCGTCGCGTCTGGCGGTCGAACAGTTTGCTGAACAGCTGGACAGCAGAAAGGTAAACCGTTCCGAACTGTGGAGCTTGTTACAGGAAAAGACACCGGAATGGCAGCGTGTGGGCTGGTTGCAGTCTGAAGTGCAGCGCATCTCGCGCCAGATTGAAGGCCTGGGTCCGGTGAACCTGGCGGCCCTTGAGGAGCTGACTACGGCCCAGGAACGCAAGACCTATCTGGATGCTCAGCATAAAGATTTGAGTGATGCCATCGAGACTCTGGAAGATGCGATTCGCAAGATTGACCGCGAGACCCGCCAGTTGCTCATGGAAACATTCAACATCGTTAATCAGCACTTTGGCGAGCTTTTCCCAAGGCTATTTGGTGGTGGAGAGGCTAAACTGACGATGGTGGGCGATGAAGTGCTGGAAGCTGGGGTGCAGGTCATGGCTCAGCCACCAGGCAAGCGCAATAGCACGATTCATTTGCTCTCTGGTGGTGAAAAGGCATTGACAGCGACAGCGCTGGTTTTTGCCTTCTTCAAGCTCAATCCCGCACCCTTTTGTTTGCTGGACGAGGTGGATGCGCCACTGGATGATGCGAATACCGAACGCTATGCCAATCTGGTGGCCAGCATGAGTGACCAAACCCAGTTTTTATTTATTTCTCACAATAAAATTGCCATGCAGATGGCCAAACAACTGATTGGGGTCACCATGCAAGAGCAAGGTGTATCCCGAATTGTGGCAGTGGACGTAGACGCTGCCATGCAAATGAGCAGTGTGTAAGCCTGTTTTTTTTAATCCGCTAGTGTTGATTCGACGGAACTGACAATGAGTGATTTGCAAATCGCACTGATTTTATTGGGCATTTTGCTCATCTTGCTCGTGGTGGTCTTTAACTGGTGGCAAGACCGCCGAGTGCGCCAGCAGATGCAAAGCCAATTCCCGGATGGGGATACCGATCCCTTGATGAGCCAGCTCACCGAGCTGGAACGCCGCGAGCCCAGCATGACGCGTGGCGGCGATTCTGCGTCTGCTGACGGTGAGCACGATGCGGCCGAGGCCGACTGCACGACCGAGGCTGTTATCGATATCAGTTTCAGCCAGCCCGTGGATGCTCAGGATCTGGCTCAGGCCTTGCAATCGGTATTGCGTACCGGTGCCAAGCCTGTGCGTTATTTTGCGGAATGCGAAGGGGGCGGTCATCGTGCTCGCCTGCGTTCGGGCGAGTCCTACGCCAGCATGCAGATTGCCGTTTTGCTGGCCAACCGTAGTGGCCCCTTGTCGGCGATCGAGTGGTCGCAGGTCTGGATGGCTGCGCAAGCGCTGGCACAGCAGTTTGATGGTTCGGTAGAAGGTCCGGAACAGGATGATGTGCTGCGTCGTGCGGCTGCCCTGGATAATACCTGCGCTGATCTGGATGCCCTGGTGGGCGTGTCGGTGCGCTTGCCTGGCCCCATGCCTGCCTCGTCCGTGATTCAAATGGTCAAGGATGCCGGTTTTCTGCCCTTTGGCCAGCAACTGGCCTGGTTGGCAGATTCGGGGCAACCCCGTTTCACCGCCATGTTCGATGGTGTCCAGCCTAAAGATATTCAGTCGGCCAGCATTGAGCGTATCGACTTGCTGCTGGATTTGCCCAACAGCCCGGCGGACGATCATGCCTTCAGCCGCATGGCAACGGTGGCCCGTGATCTGGCCAGCCGTCTGGACGGCGTGGTGCTGGATGATCAAGGTCGCCCCTTGCCCGAGAGCACCGATCAAAACATTGATGAACAACTAAGTAATCTGTACGAACGCCTGGAGCAGGCTGGCTTTACAGCAGGCCAGGAACGTACAGGCAGGATTTTTTCGTGAGCTTGAAGCGAGTACAGCAGTTACATGAAGAATTGGCCCAGCATAACTGGGCCTATTACGTTCAGGATGCGCCCAGTATTTCGGACGCGCAATACGACGCATTGATGAACGAGCTGCTGGCGCTGGAAGCCGAGCACCCGGAATGGATTACTCCGGACTCGCCCACACAGCGTGTGGGTGCAGCGCCACTGGACGGTTTTGATACGGTTCAGCACGCTGTCCCCATGCTGTCCTTGGGTAATGCCTTTGATGCTGAAGAAGTTCAGGCCTTTGACAAGCGTGTCGCCGATACCCTGGTCGAGGCAGGTGTGGTGGGACTGGACCGTCGGGTAGATTATCTGGCCGAATACAAGTTTGACGGCCTGGCGATCAGCTTGCGCTATGAGCAAGGTCTGTTGGTACAGGCATCGACTCGCGGTGATGGCACCACGGGCGAGGACGTCACCAGCAATATTCGCACCATCAAGTCCATTCCTCTGCGCTTGCGTGGCGATGCGGCACAATTGCCCGCCGTGCTGGAGGTGCGAGGCGAGGTTCTGATGAACCGGGCGGACTTTGAGCGCCTGAACGAGAACCAGACCAAGCGTGGCGAGAAAGTATTTGTGAATCCGCGCAATGCGGCCGCAGGCAGCTTGCGTCAGCTGGACCCGAAAATAACTGCCAAACGGCCTTTGCGCTTTTTTGCCTATGGTTGGGGTGAGGTCAGCCCCATGCCTGCCGCGAATCAGCCACAAAGTGCCTTGTTTGCTGAACCCGCTGGCGAGGCACTGCCCCGTGATACCCAATCGGGCATGATGGACTGGCTGGAAAGCCTGGGTATGCCCTTGAGCCGCGACCGTAAAGTCGTGAAGGGCGTGCAGGGCTTGCTGGATTTCTATGGTGAAACCCAGCAACGTCGTCCCGGTTTGCCCTTTGAAATTGACGGTGTGGTCTACAAGGTCAACTCTTTGGCTGCGCAGCGTGTTCTGGGCTATGTGGCCCGTGCGCCGCGCTTTGCCGTTGCTCATAAATTCCCCGCGCAAGAAGAAATGACGCGTGTGGAGAGTATCGAGTTTCAAGTAGGCCGTACCGGGGTTGTCACACCTGTCGCACGTTTGAAGCCGGTGTTTGTGGGCGGTGTCACAGTCACTAATGCCACGCTGCATAACGAAGACGAAGTGCGTCGCAAAGATGTGCGAGCGGGCGATACCGTCGTGGTACGCCGTGCTGGTGATGTTATCCCTGAAGTGGTTGCTGTGGTGTTGGAGCAGCGTCCCGAGAGCAGCGTGCCTTTCGAGATGGTCAAGGAGTGTCCGGCTTGTCAGTCGGCACTGGAGCGTCTGGAAGGGGAGTCTGCCTGGCGTTGTACTGGTGGTCTGATTTGTCCTGCCCAGCGCAAGCAAACCCTGATTCACGCCGCCAGCCGTAAAGCGCTGGATATTGAAGGCTTGGGTGAAAAGCTGGTGGATCAGTTGGTGGAAACCGGGCTGGTGCGTACCTTGGCCGATATCTTCAAGCTGCAAGTTGAAAAACTGGTGCTACTGGAGCGTATGGGACGCAAATCGGCCGAGAATCTGATCGAGGCGATTGATAAGGTGCGCGAGCCGGCTTTGAATCGCTTGATTTACGCCTTGGGCATTCGCCATGTGGGTGAGACCACGGCGCGCGATCTGGCACAGCATTTTGGCTCCTTGCAGGCATTGGAGCAGGCTGATGAAGAAGCGCTGCTGCAAGTCAATGAGGTGGGCCCGGTTGTAGCGGCTTCCGTGCGGCACTTTTTCCAGGAGCCGCATAATCGTGAGGCCCTAGATGCGCTGCTGGCGGCTGGGGTGACTCCTCAACAGGCGCAAGCCCGCGCCAATAGCGCTAATCTGCCGTTGGCGGGCAAAACGGTGGTCATTACGGGTACGCTGCCTAGCATGAGCCGCGACGAGGCTACACGCCGTGTATTGGAAGCAGGTGGCAAGGCCAGTGGCTCGGTCTCCAAAAAGACGGCCTATGTGCTGGCAGGTGCAGAGGCGGGTTCCAAGCTCACCAAGGCGCAGGAGTTGGGCGTGACTATTTTGGACGAAGCCCAGTTCCTGGCTTTACTGGCGGGTGAATAGCGCAGGGGGAAGAAGTGAAGTTCTGCCACCTTGCAGGCTTAGCTTTTTTGCCAAGAGTCTATGAGTCAGCAGGATATTTGCTCTGGTAGCTATTTTTCGACTTTTAGGCAGTGCGCTAAGCACGCACTGCCTTTTGTTTTAATGCGCGTTGAATAGTCCTGGTGGTGGTTCAGCAGTGATCTGGGCTTTTAATTACCGCATGAACGACCTGCACTACAAACAAATATGGCGCCCTTGAGGCGCCATATTTGTCTTTCCTGCCAGCCGCCTTATCGGGATGATAAAGCGGCCTGCAGAGCCATTACTTGATATTGGCTTCTTTCAGGATTTTCTGCTGGTACTCGGCCAGCTTGCGCTGACGCAGCATTTCTTCCAGCTGAGGCTTCACTTCGGCCATGGCGGGGAAGGTCACAGGGCGAGCATCGTCCACCTGGATGATGTGCCAGCCAAACTGCGACTGCACAGGCGCAGCGCTCAGCTCGCCTTTTTTCATCTTCTCTACAGCCTGAGCGAACTCGGGCACGTAGGTGGAGCTAGGAGCCCAGCCCAGATCGCCGCCTTGCTGACCGCTGCCGGTGTCGATGGAGTCTTTCTTGGCGGCATCAGCAAAGCTGATTTTCTTGGACTTGATCTTGGCCAGCAAATCTTTGGCGGCAGCCTCGTCCTTAACCAGAATGTGGCGCACCTTGTATTCCTGCTGACCTTCTTCCATCGCCTTGATGGTGTTGTATTCCTTGGTCAGGTCGGCGTCGGTGACGGGGTTCTTTTTCAGGTAGTCAGCCATCAGGGCACGGACCAGAATGCTCTGGCGGGCCAGTTCCAGCTCTTGCTGAACCTGGTTGGTCTTGTCGATACCGGCTTTTTCAGCGGCTTGCACCACAGCCAGACGGTTGACCATTTCCTGTTTGACTTGCTCACGCAGCTCGGGCGAGTCCTTGGCGCCTTGCTCGACCAGAACGGCGACGAACTGATCCAAGTCTTTTTGCGTGAGGTTTTTGCCGTTTACGGTGGCAATCGTCTGTGCATAGACGGGAGCAGCCATAGCGCAGGTCAGGGCAAATGCGGCAATACGTTTCATGAGCATCCTTAAGCGGTGGTTTTGGCTTGAATAGCCAATGCGTGAATCGGGAAAGGCATTAGATCGTGGACGCGATCATACACAAGTCTGTGTCGTGCGAGTGTTGAAATTCCATCAAATTGTTTCGAGGCGATGATCACCCGAAAGTGGCTTGCACCACCTTGTGCACCGGCGTGGCCAGCGTGCAGATGGGACTCATTGATGATGTCCAGTTCCGACGGCTCCAGTGCCTGGAGCCGTTCGTGAATCAGGGAAGCAAGTGCGTCTGTCATGGCGAAATCAAGATTTTGGGGGAGTGGAGTTGTCGGAAGAGTCTTGCAGGTAGCGGCCCAGCCACAAGGATTGGGCAACGACAAACACCAGCATCAAACCCAGCAGGCCGAAAGCCTTGAAGTTGACCCATTGGGATTCGGTAAAGTGGCCCGAGAAGGCAACGTACAGATTGACCAGGCCCATGGCGACAAAAAAGCTCGCCCAGACCAGGTTTAATTTGTCCCAGACATGGCCGGGCAAGACCAGATGGGTGCCCATGAATTTTTGCATCAGATTGCGATGCATCAGGTAACGTCCGCCCAGCAGCACCAGAGCAAAGATCCAGTACAGCACCGTGGGTTTCCAGCGGATGAAGACATCATTGTGGAAAAACAGGGTGGCACCGCCAAAGACCACAATGACGGCCAGATTGATCCAGTGCGAGGTCTCGATCGCCTTGCTGGTGAGCTTCAGCCACAGTATCTGGAGGACCGAGGCGGCCATGGCCACGCCGGTGGCGACATAAATGTCGGAGAAGCGAAACGCCAGAAAGAACAGTACGAGCGGGAATAGATCAAATAAGAGCTTCTTCATGCTTCGGGTTCAAAAGTCATGGATAGAGAGTTAATGCAATATCGTAGCCCAGTGGGTGGGGGACCGTCTTCAAAGACGTGCCCCAAATGAGCATCGCAGATATTGCAAAGCACTTCGGTACGGCGCATGCCGTGACTGGTATCCAGCTCCTCGCGCACATTGTCCGGGTTCAGGGGCGTGAAGTAGCTGGGCCAGCCGCAACCGGCATCAAACTTCGTGTCCGAGGCAAACAGGGGCGTGCCGCAACCGACGCAGCGGTAGATGCCGGGCGTGGTGGTGTCCCAGTAGCGGCCGGTAAAGGGGCGCTCCGTCCCTTTCTGACGGGTGACATAGAATTCTTCGGGGCTGAGCTGGGCGCGCCACTCAGCGTCTGTTTTACGTACTTTTTCCACGTGTGCTGCCTTATGAAAAACAGTTCAATGCCTACAGGAGGTGCAGTCCTACATAGTAATCGACAATTAGAGTGCGTTTGGAACAGAGGGTTCCAAAGTGCAGATCTTCCTGACCTCCAGTGGGCTCTCCAGTGAAGAAAATCGCGGTACAGGGCACTTAATTAGTGAGCTATCACTTTAGTTAGTGCACTATTTAAACTTTTAATATTTAAGGTAAACACCAATATCTGAAATTCTCGTGACTTGATACGTTTCTGGTATGTGCTGGTGATTATCTGTATTACGATTTTTTGACCGTTGAGTCGGTCCACAACAATGAACAAAATTTGGGAGAAAAGGATGAACTGCATTACTACTGGTCGCCTGACGACATTGGCTGCAGCCCTGGCCTTGAGCCTGCCCGTGGCCGTGTCCGCGCAGATCAAGGTGGGTGTGACGGTGGCAGCGACAGGACCGGCGGCCTCGCTGGGCATTCCTGAGCGCAACACAGTCAGCCTGCTGCCTACTGAAGTGGCCGGCCAGAAAATCGAGTACATCGTTCTGGACGATGCAACCGATACCACCGTAGCCGTACGCAATATGCGCAAACTGATCACCGATGACAAAGTGGACGTGGTGATCGGTACTTCCGTGACCCCCGGTTCCCTGGCCATGGTGGACGTTGCCGGCGAAACCAAGACTCCCATGATCAGTGTGGCCGCTAACGCCAAGATTGTTGATCCTGTGGAAGGCGCCCGTACCTGGGTGTTCAAGACTCCTCAGAATGACCAGTTGATGGCCGGTGCTCTGGCTGATGCCATGGTCAAGCAGAACGTCAAAACCCTGGGCTTTATCGGTTACAACGACGCCTACGGTGACGGCTGGCTGAACGTGATTACCGAAGCCGCTCAAGCCAAAGGCATCAAAGTGCTGGGCGCCGAGCGCTATGGCCGTAACGACACCAGCGTGACCGGTCAGGTTCTGAAGTTGCTGGGCACCAAGCCTGATGCCGTTCTGATCGCCGGGTCCGGTACCCCTGTTGCCTTGCCCCAGCGCGAACTGAAAGGTCGCGGCTACGCTGGCATCATTTACCAGACACACGGTGCCGCCAACAGCGACGTGCTGCGTGTGTGTGGCAAAGACTGTAACGACATGATCTTGCCAGCCGGTCCATTGCTGGTTGCCGAACAACTGCCTGACAGCAGCTCGGTGAAAAAGACCGCCATGGACTACAAGGAAAAATACGAAGCCAAATACGGCGCTGGCTCCATCAATACCTTTGGTGGCCATATGTGGGATGCCGGTCTGCTCGTGACCGAAGCCATTCCGGAAGCCCTGAAGTCCGGCGCCAAGCCAGGTACCCCCGAGTTCCGCGCAGCCCTGCGTGATGCTCTGGAGCAAACCAAGGAACTGGCTGCTTCCCAAGGTGTGTTCAATATGTCTGCAACGGACCACGCCGGTCTGGACAAGCGTGCCCACGTGATTGTGAAAGTGGTCGACGGTAAATGGACGTATCAGCCTGATCTGTAATATCTGACAGGCAAAAACCGGCTCAAGAGCCGGTTTTTTCCAAGGCGGGTGCTGGCTGAGCCTGGCACCCGTTCCCGCTACAGGCCTGCGTTTGCCGTAAGCCCTTTGCCCTTTTTGTTGTACAGGATGTTGTCCGACATGGATACCACCATCGCTTTAATTTTGTTGCAGGATGGCATATTGAATGGCGCCATCTATGCTTTGCTCGGGCTCGCCCTGGTTCTGGTTTTCCTGGTTACCCGCGTTATCTTTATCCCGCAAGGTGAGTTCGTCACCTTTGGCGCCTTGACCCTGGCCTTTGTGGTCAATGGCCGCATGCCGGGAACCGTTATTTTGCTATTGATCGCCGGTGCGCTGGTGTTCTTGCTGGAGTTGCTCTCTGCCTTGCGCAGCCGCAGCCTGGCCGGCATGCCCCGCAAGTTTCTGGTCAATATCGTGATCCCTGTCGCGGTTTACTTTGCCGCTCCCGCCATTGTCAGCTCGGAGCTGCCATTGTGGGTGGCCGTGCTGTTCTCGCTGGCGGTAGTGATTCCTCTGGGCCCTATGGTCTACCGCCTGGTATACCAGCCTATCGCCGAAGCCAGTGTGCTGGTGCTGCTGATTACCTCGGTCGCCGTGCACTTCGCGCTGACGGGTCTGGGCCTGGTGTTCTTCGGTCCGGAAGGCTGGCGCACGCCTCCCTTCATGGAAGGTGAGGTGTCCCTGGGGGCAGTGAGCTGGTCTGCTCAAACCTTCTTTGTGATGGGCGCCTGCGTGGTCCTGATTCTGGCCTTGTGGGGCTTTTTTGGTAAGACTCTTTACGGTCGCGCCCTGCGTGCCACGGCGGTGAACCGTCGTGGTGCCCGTCTGGTGGGTATCAGTACCAATATGTCCGGATCCCTGACCTTCACTCTGGCTGCGGCCATCGGTGCCTTGTCAGGCATGCTGATTGCGCCTGTAACGACCATCTACTACGACACGGGCTTTTTGATTGGTCTTAAAGGCTTTGTGGCTGCAATCTTTGGCGGCCTGATCAGCTACCCCGTCACCCTGCTGGGCGCTTTGTTCCTGGGTGTACTGGAAGCGTTTTCCTCTTTCTGGGCCAGTGCCTACAAAGAAGTTATTGTATTTACCATGGTGATACCGGTGTTGTTGTGGCGCTCCTTCGGTAGCAAGCACGTGGATGATGAGGAGTAAATCACATGAGACACTGGCTGACGCTACTATTTATTGCGGTTCTATTGGTTTTGCCGCAGCTGGGCGCAACGCCCGAGTTCTGGATTACCCAGCTTAACTATATTGGTTTGACCAGCTTGGTCGTGCTGGGTCTGGTGTTGTTGACTGGCGTGGGTGGTCTGACTTCTTTTGGTCAGGCTGCATTTGTGGGCCTGGGTGCATACACTACGGCGTACCTGACGGCTCGCCTGGGCTGGTCGCCCTGGTTCAATCTGCTGATTGGCATGGCCATTACCATGATGGTGGCCTACATTCTGGGCGCGATCACACTGCGTTTGTCCGGACACTTCCTGCCTCTGTGTACCTTGGCCTGGGGCCTGGCCTTGTACTACCTGTTCGGCAATCTGGAGTTTCTGGGTCAGTACGATGGTATTTCCGGTATTGCTCCTTTGGAGTTCTTCGGTATTTCCCTGTCCTCCGGTCGGGATATTTACTACCTGATCTGGGCCTTTGCCTTGCTGGCCATGTGGGGTACGCGTAACTTGCTGAACTCCCGTCCCGGACGTGCTATTCGCGCTCTGAAGCATGGCAGCGGCATGGCCGAGTCCTTTGGTGTGAACATGGCCAATTACAAGGTCATCGTGTTCGTTTACGCCGCTTTGCTGGCTTGTGTGTCCGGTTGGCTCTACGCGCACTACCAGCGCGCTGTCTCGCCCAGCCCCTTCGGTTTGAACTACGGTATTGAATATCTGTTCATGGCCGTGTTGGGCGGAGCTGGCAGTGTCTGGGGTGCCGTTCTGGGTTCAGCCCTGGTGCTGAGCCTGAAAGACCAGTTGCAGAACTGGTTGCCCAAACTGCTCAATACCGACATCAACTTCGAGCTGATCGTTTTCGGCATCTTGATGGTTCTGATCTTGCAGTACGCGCGCGACGGTTTGTGGCCCATTCTGCAAAAGGCTTGGGAACAGGTTTTCGGTGCACAGAAGCGTCATCAGGCTGCTCCTCCACAAGCCGAGGCTTTGCCGCAGCGTGAGCGTCCGCAGGCCGGTTCGCTGGTTCTGGAAGTGAACAAGATCCGCAAGGAGTTCGGTGGCCTGGTCGCTGTGAATGACATCAGCTTCACCTTGAATGCAGGTCAGATCATGGGCCTGATCGGTCCTAACGGTGCGGGCAAGAGCACGACCTTTAATCTGATTACCGGCGTGCTGTCGGCCACCAGTGGTCAGGTCAGCTTTCTGGGGCAGCGGATTGATGGCAAACCTGCACGCGAGATTTCTCGTCTGGGCGTGGGCCGTACCTTCCAGCACGTGCAGTTGCTGCCAACGATGACTGTGTTGGAGAACGTGGCACTGGGCGCTCACTTGCGTCGGAATGTCGGTGTAGTGTCCGCTGTCCTGCATACCGAGCGTCGCAGCGAAGCCGAGCTGTTGCACGAAGCGGCTGTTCAGCTGCAGCGTGTGGGTCTGGGTGACTATCTGTACGAAGAGGCGGGCAATCTGGCCCTGGGCCAACAGCGTATTCTGGAAATTGCCCGTGCTCTGGCTTCTGATCCGCTGCTTTTGCTGCTGGACGAACCGGCTGCCGGCTTGCGCTACAAGGAAAAGCAGGAACTGGCCAAAGTGCTGGATCAGCTGCGTAGCGAAGGCATGAGCATTCTGCTGGTGGAGCATGACATGGACTTTGTCATGAATTTGACGGACAAGCTGGTGGTCATGGACTTTGGCACCAAGCTGGCCGAAGGTTTGCCCAAGGAAATTCAGGAAAATCCAGCCGTGCTGGAAGCCTACCTGGGTGGTATTGATGACGACCTGGATCTGGATCAGGTCAATGAGCCCGCCTCGGCAGGAGCAGCGCTATGAGTTCGGCACAATCGAAAGACATTATTTTGAAGGTAGACAATCTGGCGGCTCAGTACGGCAAAGTCAGTGCCGTGATGGGGGCCAGCCTGGACGTGCGTGCCGGCAGCATTGTGACCGTGATTGGTGCCAACGGCGCCGGTAAGTCCACTTTGCTCAATGCCATGATGGGTTCTTTGCCCAGTGTGGGCCGCAGCACAGGCTCGGTGCAGTACGAAGGGCAGGAGATCAGCCATTGGGAAGTGGAGCGTCGCGTTGCGGCCGGTATTTCCCTGGTGCCAGAGCGCCGCGAGCTGTTTGGCAGCATGACAGTAGAAGACAATCTGCTGCTGGGCGGTTTTCGCCTGTATCGTGCCCGCCATCCCGGTTGGCGCGACACCATGGACAAGGTCTACACCTTGTTTCCCCGCTTGAAAGAGCGTCGTACACAGCTGGCAGGGACTTTGTCAGGCGGGGAGCGGCAGATGCTGGCCGTAGGCCGTGCCTTGATGGCGCAACCCAAAGTGCTGATGCTGGATGAACCCAGTCTGGGCCTGGCGCCGCGTGTGGTGCGGGAGATCTTCATGATCATTGCCCGACTGCGCAGTACCGGCGTGGCCATCTTGCTGGTCGAGCAAAATGCGCGTGCCGCTTTGCAAGTGGCTGACTACGGTTATGTTCTGGAGACGGGCGATGTGGTGCTGCAAGGGCCCGCGTCTGACCTGGCTCATAATCCCCGAGTGATAGAAAGCTATCTGGGCTTGGGGCAGGGCAAACGCGAGCAGGAAGAGGCGACGGCTTAGAAGCGGTAGCCGACCCCGATGGTGGCAACCACGGGGTCCAGCTTGGCTTTGCCAATGGACTGGCCGTTCAGCTTCACATCTGGGCGGATGCTGATGTAACGTACGTCAGCATTCAGGAACCAGTTCTTGTCCAGCTTGTAATCCACACCGACCTGGGCAGCAAAACCCCAGCTGTTTTTCAGCTTCAGGTCGGAACCCGCCAGAGCACCGCGCGACTCGGTGTCAAAGAACATGGTGTAGTTCACGCCCACGCCCACGTAGGGCTGGAAGTCGCTGTCAGGCAGGAAGTGGTATTGCAGACTCAGGGTTGGGGGCAAGTGCTTGGTCTTGCCGATACGACCCAGATTGCTGTCGATATTGTGCTGGAAGGGGAAAGCGCCCAGCAGCTCAATACCAATATTGCGGGTGGCCATGTAGGTCAGCGAGAAGCTGGGGCGAGCATTATTGCCTACGTCCAGCTTGACGGTGCCGTCAGCCACAGAGCCGTTATTGGATTTTGGGGATACCCAGGTCACGCCACCTTTGAGCAAGAAATCACCCGCTTCGTGTGTTTGGCCTTGAGGCGCGTACAAAACAGCGGCCAGTCCAACAGCAAGCAAGGACAGGTGCAGACCTGGAATCAAGTGGCGGGATTTCATAGGAGCTCCGTAGGTGTGTGTAAAGCCTACAGAGTGCATGAGGGCTGGGTCCGCGGATTTGATCCAAAGCAAGCTTCAGAGGTAGTTGGCCGCCTGACCTTGTTGTAGATCAAGTAAGCAGAATTCATGCGAGGCCAATTTGGCCGCTATGTCTGTTTTTAGCATCACCTGGTAACAGCCCGGAAATAGAAAGCCTTGGAACCCGTCCGGTTATTTTTGGGCGTTTTTCCACTTTTTGGGATGCCTGTTTATTGGGATCCTGTACCTGCCTTCCAGGCAAGGACAAGTAGGGGGAAGACGCAGGTTTGGAGCTTGGCGAATCAAGTGCTCATACATTCAGGAGTGCGTGCAGGGCTTCGTATTTATGGCTTAATTCGTTGCGGCTGAATCGCTCGATAATTTGCCCTTGTTCCAGCACATGAAACTGATCGCTGAACTCTGCCGAGAACTGCGGGCATTGTTCGGCCAGCACAATGGTGTAGCCCTCATTGCGCAGCGTGCAGATCAACTTGCTCAGTGTCTGGGCCTGCACCGGGGCCAAGCCCTCGGATACCTTGTCCAGAAGCAGCAGATTCACACCCGTGCGCAGCAAGCGCGCAATCGCCAGTATCTTTTGTTCCCCAGTAGACAGGTGGGTAGCCATATGGTGGCGACGCTGCTCCAGACTGGGCAATAGTTCATAGATTTGTACCAGCGACATTCCACCACCCAGGGCTGTTCCTATGGCAGGCGGCAGCAGGAGGTTTTCCTCGCAGCTCAAACCGGTAAAAATGCTTTGTTCGTAGGGGCTGTAGCCCACGCCCAGATCTGCCAGCTGATGCTGGTTCAGGTGAATGGCTTCGGTGCCCTGGATACGGATGGAGCCGCGGCGGCTATCCGTTAAACCCACGATGGCGCGTAGCATGGCGCTGCGGCCGGCCCGGTTGCGGCTCAAGACAGTGCAGATTTCGCCGGAAGCGACCTGCAAATTCAAACCGCGCAAGAGCGGGAACTCTCGGTGCCAGGCGTACAGATTCTCAATATCCAGGGCAGCCCGTGTCATGAGAACGCTCCTTGTCGTGAGTCGTCAATATGGGCCTGTACGTTGGCTGGTCGGCGCAGGAACCCGTTACGCGTCCTTTGCCTCTTACCGCGGTGATTCCATCGCCAGCAAACTATAGGCAGAGTCCTTCATGCGTTTCAGTATGGAAGCGCCGACGAAGCAAAACTATGCGGGTTTGTCATAGGATGGTCCGGTTTAATGCACTGTTTGGTAAACAAATGTTGTTAAACCGGGTATGTGTTACTTAAGTGTTAACGGTTTTCGGTTTGAAGTCGCACAAATCCGAGATGCCGCACTGGGGGCACTTGGGCTTGCGGGCTACACAAATGTAGCGGCCATGCAAAATCAGCCAGTGGTGAGCGTCCAGCAAAAAAGGCTTGGGTATGACTTTCTCCAGCTTCTTTTCCACTTCGACCACGTTCTTGCCGGGCGCAATGCCAGTGCGGTTCGCTACACGGAAAATATGTGTGTCTACCGCAATGGTGGGCAGGCCAAACGCGGTGTTCAATACCACGTTGGCAGTTTTACGACCTACACCGGGAAGCGCTTCCAGAGCGGCGCGATCACAGGGAACCTTGCCTTGATGCAAGTCCAGCAGCATCTGACAGGTCTTGATGACATTGGCGGCCTTGGTCTTGTACAGACCGATGGTCTTGATGGCCTCGCGCAAGCCTTCTTCACCCATGGCCAGGATGCCCTCGGGTGTGCCATGTTCCGGAAAGAATCGGGCTGTGGCCAGATTCACGGAGCGATCGGTGGCCTGAGCCGACAAAATCACGGCAATCAGCAGCTGAAAGGTGTCTGCGTATTCCAGTTCGGTGGTGGGTTTGGGGTTGGCAGCTTGAAAACGACTGAAAATCTCGTAGCGCTTGGCAGCGTTCATGGTGTGGTTCCGCTTGCAGTCTTGCTGGCACGGCGGGCACGGGCGCGAGCCAGGGCAGAGGCAATGGACGCCTCGCGTTTATCAGCCTGATCGGCATCATTGGCCAGAACGGGTTTATTGGCCAGGGTACGGGCCGCCAGGTCCGAGCTTTCCTTGTGGCGATTCAGCAGGCGCTCCCGGCGCTGTTCGGTATCCAGACGTGCTTGAGCGGCCTGTTCGGCGCTCCAGTCGTCGGTGGGCACCATGCTGATGCAGTCCACAGGGCAGGGCGGCACACAGAGCTCACAGCCTGTGCAGCGGTCGGCCAGCACGGTATGCATCAGCTTGTTGGCGCCAATAATGGCGTCCACCGGACAGGCCTGGATGCACAAGGTGCAACCAATACAGTGTTCTTCGATAATCACCGCCCGACTGGGGCCGGTGAATTCGCCACAGGACGGATCCAGGGGCAGGGCCTCACGACCCAGCAGCTCGGCCAGGGCATGTACGCCCTCTTGCCCGCCCGGTGGGCAGCGGTTGATGGCCTCACCCTCAAGCGCGATGGCTTGGGCATAGGGCAGACAGGCGTCGTAACCACAGCGGGTGCACTGGGTTTGAGGGAGCAGGGCGTCAATGCGCCGTATTAAGGTGTCGGACATGAATGCAAAAACGGGGCCAACTGGCCCCGTCAGAAACGGCCTGAGCCAAATATCAGCTGTGCTGACGGATGAAGTCCCTGATTTTAGGACAGATCAGCGTGCGCCAGCGACTTCCGGAGAAAATCCCGTAATGCCCACAGTTGGGTGCGGTGAATTGTTGCTTGAGTTCAGGGGCAATTTTTGCGCACAGCGCTTGAGCCGAATGGGTCTGGCCCTGGCCGGAAATATCGTCCAGTTCGCCCTCTATGGTGAACAAGGCTACGCCATCAATATCTTGTGGACGAACCTGTTCGCCATGCACGTGCCATTGGCCCTTGGGCAGGCGGTGCTCCTGGAACACAATGCGGATCGTGTCCAGATAGAACTCGGCGGGCATATCCAGCACGGCATTGTATTCGTCGTAGAAACGGCGGTGTGCTTGTGCGTCGTCATCATCACCCTTGATCAGGTGCTGATAAAAGTCGTAGTGCGAGCTGACGTGACGATCCGGATTCATGGCCACAAAGCCAGCATGCTGCAAAAAGCCGGGGTACACGCGACGGTGAGCACCGGGGTACTTGGTGGGCACGCGATGAATCAGATTGTTTTCAAACCAGGAGTAGGACTTGGTCGTGGCCAGACGGTTCACTTCCGTAGGCGACTGACGCGTGTCGATGGGACCACCCATCATGATCATGCTGCGCGGCATCACGGCCGAGCGGCGGGTCGCCATTAGCGAGACGGCAGCCAGTACTGGCACTGTGGGTTGGCAAACCGACATGACGTGCACCTTCGAGCCCAGCGCCTGGATGAACTCCTGCACATACAGAACGTAATCGTCCAGATGGAAGGGGCCGGCCGAACGGGGCACCATGCGAGCATCAATCCAGTCGGTGACATAGACAGAGTGATCGGGCAACAGCGCACGTACGGTTTCACGCAGCAAGGTGGCGTGGTGGCCGGACAAAGGGGCTACCAGCAAAATTGTGGGGTCCTGAGCGGCTTTGGGGTGATCACGCTCGAAGTGGATCAACTTGCAAAAGGGCTTGCTCAGGTGTTCGACCTCGCGCACGGCAACGGTCTGGCCGTCGATCCGGGTTTCGTTCAGCCCCCAGGCTGGCTTTTCGTAATCCTTGCCGATACGGTGTACCAGTTCAGAGGCCGCCGCCAGTTGGCGCGACAGGGGCGTGTAGGCCAGTGGACTGTATGGGTTGGAGAACCATTGGGAGCTGGTGCCGGTAAAGGCAGCCAGCGGGGCCAGAAAGGACCGCTGAAGTTCGTGCAGATCGTAAAGCATAGTGTGCGCCTTGGTGTTGCCTAATTTGATACAGAGGAATGTATATGCTTATTCCTGTGGGAAACAATACGACGTTTACCGTTCCTCTGTACTTGGGATTTTCCCTTGCTGCAGTGCGGCAAGTTTTTTTATCAAAAGGCGAGATTGGGCGCAAGAGTGGCTGGATAGGAACGCAGCCACCGGGTCGGACTTCTATAGAGCGAGCGAAGGGTTTAGCGCTCCAGATACTGTAGTTTGTTCTCCACACCGTTCCAGTCGTCCGCATCTTCCAGCGGTTTCTTGGAGCGGTTGATGCTGGCAAAAATAGGCGTCAGTTCTGCGTTCAGTTCGATGAAGGGAACTTGATCCTGCGGCACATCTTCTTCAGCAAAAATGGCATTGGCCGGGCATTCGGGAATACAGACGGCGCAGTCAATGCATTCGTCCGGGTCAATCACCAGAAAGTTCGGGCCTTCACGAAAACAGTCGACGGGGCACACATCCACACAATCGGTGAATTTGCACTTGATACAGTTTTCGGTGACGACGTGGGTCATTTCAGTAACACTCCTGCGGTATCGCTAAGGCGGTCAGTCACGGCAAAGGGCCGTGGATGGGGTGCGCGACAACGCACAGGGCCTGAACGATAAAAATGGGATTTAAATCGAATCTTTCGATTTTAACGAATATTCAGCTTCTTGCTTATTGAGATGGCGCAATAGCTCACCTGCTAGATAGCTGTACGCAAGAACTGGCGCCCGTGCTATGGTTGCGCAATCAAAATCGGTAGGTTTGTGATGATCATTACCTCTTTACTTGATACGGACCTGTACAAGTTTTCCATGATGCAGGTTGTTTTGCATCATTTCCCGGCTGCGCACGTGGAGTATCGCTATAAGTGCCGTACTCCCAATATTAATTTGAGCCAGTACCTGGACGAGATTCGGGCGGAAATTCACGCACTGTGCCAGTTGCGTTTTTCAGACGCCGAGCTGGATTATTTGCGTAGCCTGCGCTTTATCAAAAGCGACTTCGTCGATTTTCTGGGCCTGTTCCACCTGCCCGAGCGCTGCATTCAGGTGCAGGCCGGTGATGTGCCCGGCGAGATCGAAATTTCGGTTCAGGGGCCCTGGCTGCACACGATCCTGTTCGAGATCCCGGTGCTGGCCATTGTGAACGAGGTTTACTTTCGCAACGAATGTCCGCAGCCGCCATGGGCAGAAGGGCGCGAGCGTCTGCAGTCCAAGATGCGGCTGGTGGTGGATGATCCGGCCCTGAGCGACTTTCGTGTGGCTGACTACGGTACGCGCCGCCGCTTCTCCAAGCAGTGGCACGAAGAAGTGGTCACTACCATGATCGAGCAGATGAAGCCGCACTTTGCGGGCACCAGCAACGTCTGGTTGGCCATGAAGTATGGGGTGACGCCGCTGGGCACCATGGGCCACGAATACTTGCAGGCTTGTCAGGCTCTGGGCCCCCGTTTGCGTGACTCGCAGATTTTTGCTCTGGAAGTGTGGGCCAAAGAGTATCGCGGTGACTTGGGCATTGCCTTGTCGGATGTCTACGGCATGGATGCCTTCCTGCGCGACTTTGACATGTACTTCTGCAAGCTGTTTGACGGTGCTCGCCATGACTCGGGTGACCCATTCATTTGGGGCGAGCGCCTGCTGGCGCACTATCAGGCCAACCGTACCGATCCACGTACCAAGACCTTGGTGTTTTCTGACGGTTTGACCATACCCAAAGCCATTGAGCTGGCCCTGCGTTTTGCAGGTCGCTGCAAGGTGTCTTTCGGGATAGGCACCAACCTGACCAATGACCTGGGCCATGAGCCCTTGCAGATTGTCATGAAGATGGTGCGTTGCAATGGCCAGCCCGTGGCGAAAGTCTCGGATGCGCCTGAAAAGACCATGTGTGATGATCCGGCGTATCTGGCTTACTTGCGGCAGGTTTTTCAGCTGCCTCCGGCTTAGAGCTTGGGCTTCCCTTCTTGAGGTCCTTGCTGCTTGAGGCAAATGCTGCTTGGGTAGGGGAGCTAAGGGCATCGTGGTCAGTGATGCTCGTGATTTCAGGCGGGTGGCATCGTTTTAAAGCGATAAAGCTATAGCACTAAAAGTTTGAATCAAAGCCTTTTGCACACGCAAAGGGCTTTTTCATAGACACAGCAGTGCTGCCAGATGCCCACCGGCTTCCCGAGCTTGGGCAATTTGCTCTTCGCTCAAGGTCTTGGGAGCCAGAATGGCTTCTGGCGTCTGGGCGTGAAAATTGAAGATACGGATGGGGGCGGCCAGCTCCAGCCGCCAGCCCGTACAAATCCGTTCCAGTTGCCGTTGTGCACTTTGCCCGTCGCTACCCGCACTGATCAGGGCGGAATAAGGACGCCCGTTGAGTTGATCCAGCACCTCGTAGTAGTTCCGGTCCAGACACTCTTTCATGGCACCGCTCAGACTGCCCAGATTCTCGGGCGCGCAGAACAAATAGGCGTGGGAATCGCGCAAATCCTGTGCTTGCACCTGATCACAATGCAAGCGTTTGATACAGACCTGCTCTGTCTCGCCCAGTTCTTTGAGGACCTGCAGCGCGCCTTCCTCGGCCTGTTCGGCCAGTTGACGGGCGGCGCCGGTACGGGAGTGCCAAATCAACAGAAGCTGGCGGCATGTGTTCAGACTCATAAGCTCTTACTCGCGGTGATAGACTAGCGTCTACAGTATAGAGAGCCATTTCAGCGCTGAGTGGCCACATCGACGTAATCCACATGAATCACACCGCTTCTCCCCCTATGGCCGAGTCGGCCTTCAATCCTCAATGGTTCGCGCAAGCCAGCCACGGACTGGATGAAGCAGGGCGTACGCTATTGCAGGCGGCTGCCGACTGGGCGGGGCCTATTTTGCTGGATCTGGCCGGAAGTACCGGCGAACCCTTGGACAGCCATTGCGCTCAGGTCGCGCTTATTTTGGCTGGCTTGGGTGTGGACGCTCAAACCCGTGCCAGCGCCTTGCTGGCCGTCACTCCTGCTCCTGGGCCGGAGGTCAAGCAGGACCCGGTTCAGAAAGCCTTTGGTGCCGAAGTCATGACGCTGGTACGTGGCTCGCGAGCCTTGTACCGTCTGGGTTCGCTGACAGGCCAGGCCAAGGAGCAGACAGGCGGGGGCGATCAAAAGGAAATGAAGCGCAAGATGCTGCTGGCGATGGCCGCTGACTTGCGCATTGTGATGATGCGCCTGGCTTCGCGCCTGCAGTCCTTGCGCTGGTATCGGCAGTCCAAGACCGTCTGCCCGGTCGAGTTTGCGCGTGAAACGCTGGAGCTTTATACGCCCTTGGCGAATCGTTTGGGGATTTGGCAGATCAAGTGGGAAATGGAAGATCTGGCCTTTCGCTTTCTGAATCCCGAGGTCTACAAGAATATTGCCAGTAAGCTGGAAGACAAGCGCGTAGAGCGCGAAACCCTGATCAGTCAGGTCCGCGACCAACTGCTGGCAGCCTTGAAACGCGAGCATATCGTGGCTGAGGTTTCAGGCCGGCCCAAGCATATCTTCAGTATCTGGAACAAGATGCGCAACAAGCATCTGGATTTCGATCAGCTGTTTGATCTGCGCGCCTTGCGTGTCATTGTTGATGACGAGCGCAGCTGCTACCACACCCTGGCGGTGGTGCATTCGCTGTGGACGCCGGTGCCCGAGGAGTTTGACGATTACATCTCCCGGCCCAAGCCCAATGGCTACCGTTCACTGCATACCGTTATTGCGGATGCACAGGGGCGTTGTTATGAAATCCAGATCCGCACGCGCGACATGCACCAGTTCGCGGAATACGGGATGGCTGCCCACTGGCGCTACAAGGAAGCTGGAGCCCAGGGCGGACAGCAGGTGGCCGATGGTGAGGACGATAGAAAGATCGCCTGGATGCGTCAATTGCTGGCCTGGGACAGGGAGGCGTCCACCTCGAATGCTACCGAGCCTGGCCTGCAAGCAGACAGCAGCAAAGATTCGGCTTCCGAAAAGGTAGTGGAGCCCGTTGCCAGCAAGAAACCTGCTGTTGCCAGGCCTTTGAAGGCTCAGGAAGACGAACATATTTATGTGCTGACGCCGCAGGCTCGGGTTATCGAGCTGCCTGTGGGGGCGACGCCGGTGGACTTTGCCTACTACCTGCATACTGATCTGGGCCATCGTTGCCGGGGTGCGCGGGTTGATGGGCAGATGGTGCCTTTGTCCACGCGCTTGTCGACTGGCCAGACGGTAGAGATTGTGGCGGCCAAATCCGGCGGTCCATCGCGTGACTGGCTGAACGTGCAGTTGGGCTTTCTGGCCAGCCCACGCTCGCGCTCCAAGGTGCGCGCCTGGTTCAACGCGATTGAGTTGCAGCAGCGCATCTCTCAAGGCCAGAGCATGGTCGAAAAAGAGTTGCAACGACTGGGTCGTACGGCCGTGAATCTGGAGCAGATGGCGCAACAGCTGGGCTTTGCCAAGGCAGATGACCTGTATGTTGCCGTGGCCAAGGATGAATTCAGCCTGCGTCAGGTGGATGCCTTGTTCCGTGAGGATGTGCAGGAGGAAGAGCCCGTACAGCGTGTGTTTGATGCGGCCCGGGAAAGTGTTTCCAAGACCGGGAAAAGCGGCGTGCTGGTGGTGGGTGTAGATTCGTTAATGACGCAACTGGCCCGTTGCTGCCGTCCCGCACCCCCTGATCTGATTGCCGGTTTTGTGACTCGTGGCCGGGGAGTGTCCATACACCGTGCCGACTGCAAGTCCTACCAGGAACTGGCTGATCGACAACCTGAAAGGGCTATTAGCGTCGATTGGGGCGATACGGGGGATACTCAGTATCCCGTGGATTTGGCCATTGAGGCTCAGGAGCATCCCAGCCTCTTGCGTGATCTCTCGGAAGTGTTTGCCCGCCTGCGTTTGAACGTAACGGGTATCAACACCTTGAGTCGCCGCTCGTTGACGCGCATGATATTTACTATTGAAGTGCGTGATGGCGAGCAAATTCAAAAGGCTTTAGCGGCCTTGAACGAGTTATCGGGCGTCAGCGCCCGCCGCTACTCGTCCTGAACTGCTAAAATCGGTAAACCTAAACCTCGCGGGCGTTGTGCCCGCGATTGTTCTTGTCAATCAAGAGAGCGAGCTTTGAAAACCTATACCTTGCCCGACCCGGATGGACATTTTGGTCAGTTTGGTGGTTCGTTTGTCGCTGAAACGCTGGTCCACGCCCTGGACGAGTTGAAAGCAGCCTACGAACAGTATCGGAACGATCCTGAGTTTCTGCGCGAGTTTCACTACGAACTCAAGCATTTTGTCGGTCGTCCCAGCCCCGTGTACCATGCCCGTCGATGGTCGGAGCAGCTAGGTGGAGCTCAGATCTGGTTCAAGCGCGAAGATCTCAATCATACTGGCGCACACAAGATCAACAACTGTATCGGTCAGATTCTGCTGGCTCGCCGCATGGGCAAGCCACGCATTATTGCTGAAACCGGTGCAGGCCAGCACGGCGTGGCAACGGCTACGGTCGCCGCCCGCTATGGTCTGGAGTGTGTGGTCTACATGGGTAGCGAGGACGTGCGCCGTCAGGCTTCCAATGTGTACCGCATGAAGTTGCTGGGTGCGACGGTCGTTCCTGTGGAATCCGGTTCGCGCACCCTGAAAGACGCGCTGAACGAAGCCATGCGCGACTGGGTCACCAATATCAGCAATACCTTCTACATCATTGGTACGGTGGCTGGTCCTCATCCTTACCCGATGATGGTGCGCGACTTCCAATGCGTGATCGGTGACGAGTGCGTGGAGCAAATGCCTCAGGATGCCGGTCGTCAACCTGACTACGTTTTGGCGTCGGTGGGCGGTGGTTCCAATGCCATGGGCATTTTCTACCCCTACATCGAGCACAAGGATGTGGAGCTGATCGGGGTGGAAGCGGCTGGCCGCGGTCTGGATACGCTGGAGCACTCGGCTTCCCTGAACAAGGGCATGGTGGGTGTGCTGCACGGTAACCGTACCTATGTGCTGCAGGACGATGACGGTAACGTCATGCCTACGCACTCGGTGTCGGCTGGCCTGGATTACCCCGGTGTGGGTCCCGAGCACGCCTGGCTGAAAGATTGTGGCCGTGCGCAATACGCCACCTGCACCGATGAAGACGCCCTGAAAGCGTTTCACGATTGCTGCCGCATCGAAGGCATCATGCCCGCGCTGGAGTCCTCGCACGCGCTGGCCCATGCGGCTCGCATTGCCCCGACTTTGCCCAAGGATAAAATCATCCTGGTCAGTTTGTCTGGTCGCGGTGATAAGGACATGCACACGGTCGCCGAGTACGGCGGCTTGACTCTGTAAGCAATCGGGAACGGATATGTCGAGTAATGTGCGTCTGAAAAAGACGTTTGAAGGTTTGAACGGGCGCTGTGCCCTGGTGCCTTATATTACGGCCGGAGACCCTTCGGTGCCCGCTACCGTGGCCTTGATGCATGCCTTGCGTCAGGCCGGGGCAGATGTCATTGAATTGGGTGTGCCGTTTTCTGATCCCACTGCCGATGGCCCGGTGATTCAGCAGGCGGCTGAACGTGCGATCAGCCGTGGTGTGGGCTTGCGTAAAGTGCTGGAGATTGTGCAGCAGTTTCGTTTGATCGATGAGGAAACGCCGGTTGTTCTGATGGGTTACGCCAATCCTATTGAGCGTATCGGTCAGGCTGAATTTGCCGTCATGGCAGGTAAGGCGGGTGTGGACGGCGTACTGACGGTGGACTACCCACCTGAGGAGTCCGAGGATTTCACCCGTTTGCTGACCGAGCAGGGCGTGGATACCATTTTCCTGCTCTCGCCTACGTCCACGGACGAGCGCATTGCCAAGGTAGCCGCTTTGGCGCAGGGCTATGTGTATTATGTGTCCCTGAAAGGTGTGACCGGTTCGGCCCAGATTGATGTGGCTGATGTGGAACACCACTTGCAGCGTATTCGTCAGCACGTCAAAATTCCGGTCGGAGTGGGTTTCGGGATTCGGGACGCGCAAAGCGCCAAAGCCATTTCCCGTAGCGCGGATGCAGTTGTCATTGGCTCCAAGCTGATCCAGACCATGGAGCAGGCTGTGCAGGAGAACGCTGGCAAAGAGCAAAAGGATATGGATGCAGCTGCGGTTGCAGCAGCTAGCCAATGGCTCGCGCAGATACGTCAGGCACTGGATAATTAGCCTAAATACCTATTCCGCGTATAGAATCATCTGCCTGTTCTTTAGGAGCAGGCGCTTTTTTTCAGAATAAAGAGCTTGGTGGGCCGGGTGCCGGCCAGGCGAAAACAGGATCTAACAATGAGCTGGATCGAGAAAATACTCCCGCCGCGAATTAACCGTAACCCCGAAAGCAGCCGTCGCGTTCCCGAAGGGCTGTGGGTGAAATGTCCGTCGTGTGAGTCTGTGCTCTACAAGGAAGATCTCCAGGCCACCTTGAATGTCTGCCCCAAATGCAGCCATCACATGCGCATTGGTGCTCGTGCCCGGATCAAGTCCTTGCTGGACCCCGAAGGCCAGACCGAGATTGGTTCCAACACCCGTCCTATGGACCCCTTGAAGTTCCGCGATTCGCGCAAGTACACCGAACGTGTTTCCGAGGCGGCCAAGCAGACGGGCGAAACTGAAGCCATGGTGGTCATGAGCGGTACGATTTTGTCTGTGCCTGCCGTGGTGGCCTGCTTCGAGTTTGAATACATGGCCGGTTCCATGGGTTCCGTGGTGGGCGAGCGTTTCACGCGTGGTGTGCAGGCGGCTATTGCCAACCGCAGTCCTTTTATTTGCGTGGCCGCTTCGGGTGGCGCGCGTATGCAGGAGAGCTTGTTCTCTCTGATGCAGATGGCCAAGACGACGGCTATTTTGGCTGAATTGTCCGATGCGGGTTTGCCGTTTATCAGCATTTTGACTGACCCCACCATGGGGGGGGTGTCGGCCAGTTTCGCTTTTATGGGCGATGTGGTGATTGCCGAGCCTAATGCCTTGATCGGTTTTGCCGGTCCTCGCGTGATTGAGCAGACTGTGCGCGAGAAACTGCCCGAAGGCTTCCAGCGTGCCGAGTTCTTGCTGGAGAAGGGCGCTATCGATATGGTGGTTGATCGTCGCGAGCTGCAGCGTGAGCTGGCCGAGTTGCTAGCTTTGCTGACTCGTCAGCCGGCTGAGGCTGTGTCGCGGCATTCTTGATTGCCAAGGAATTGCTAAAGAAGAACGCCACCTGGGTTTAGATGGCGTTTTTTTTGGGCTGCCGTGTTTTTGTTTTTTTGCAAAGCGGTTTTTGGTATTGAGGCGTTGGCTTGTGAGTTGAAGCTTCAGGGCGAGATTGGCTTGGTTTTCTTGGTGTGGGGAGTACGACCCTGGGGCGGGGCCCTGGCCCGTGCTGCGCACGGGTACCCTTGGCTATTGAACAATCCAGGCGCCCAGTGAACTCGCCAGGTACTTGGTCCCCCGGACCAAGTACAAGCGTCTGGCTCGAACAGCACTGGGCTTGCACCCTGGATTGTTCAATGGCCCGCGGCCAAGTCCCTGACTCGCCCCAGGGCCGTACTCCCCACACCAAGAAAAAAGGAATATCGCAGAGGGCTCAAATAGAGGGCTGTATCTACTATCTGCACCTGCACCTGTGCCTGTCCTGCCCAGTGCTTGTACTTGTACCTGAGCCTGTGTTGGAAGCTATGCCTCGTTCGGTTGTGTGTGTACGCGCGTTTTCTGCATTGTTGGTTTCAGCTTTGTTTTTCTCTTTATTTTTATATTTGGCTGTGTCTGCTGCTGGAGTTGAAAGATTTATAGGCTTGGGATTAAGGCCAGGGCAGGTTTAACGCCGAGCTCGACGCTGCAGCAGGCGGAGCTAGGCTAAGTTTGGGTTTGGGTTTGGGTTTGGGTTTGGGTTTGGGTGTGGGTTTGGGTGAAAGAGAATAGTGACTTTTTTGGGAGGCTGGGATTAGCGGGGAAGGAGAAAGGGCCCAGGTGACTACTCTTTGTGGATACGGGTAGGTATAAAAAAACGGATGCGACAGGCATAAAAAACGCCGCCCTTGTGGGCGGCGTTTTTAGTCTTGCTGTTTACTGCGTTTCAACCTGTTGCAGCGGCTCGCTGTTCTCGGTTTCTGCAGCACGTTGCTTGCGTGGGCGACCCAGGCGCACTGGTGCGGGCTGGTAGTCGTCCTGTGTTGCCGAGCGAACGGTTTCCACTAGTTCGATGCCCGCTGCGTTCAGTACGGCTTCCAGAGGGGCGGCTGTGGGCTTCTGTGCTTGTTCGGCAGCAGGGGCTTTTGCAGCTGCAGTCGTTTGAGTCTCAACGCGAGTCTCTACGGCTGTGGTTTCCACTGGAGTGGCTTCAACGGCCGGGGCTTCAACTGCAGGTTGTGCTTCTGCGGGAGTAGCAGTTGTCTCCACGGCTTCAGCTTGAGCTTCGGTGGCTTCTGCTTTGGCTGGTTCGGCAGCAACTTCTGCTTGCGCAGGAGCAACAGCTTCTTCAGCGGCAGGAGCTTCTGGCGCTACCTCGGCCTGAGCGGCTGGAGCAGCAACTTCTTCCTGTGCAGTAGCGGTTTCTACGGCTGCAGTTTCCACTGGAGCGGCTTCAATGGCTGGGGTTTCTGCTGCGGCTTGCGTTTCTGCGGGCGCTGCGGCTGTTTCTACAGCTTCAGCTTGAGCTTCGGTCACTTCTGCTTTGGCAGGTTCGGCGGCAGCTTCTGCTTGCACAGGAGCAACGGTTTCTTCTGCGGCTGGAGCTTCTGGAGCAACTTCGGCCTGAACGGCTGGAGTGGCTACTTCTTCCTGGGCTGGAGCGGTTTCAACAGCGTTTACCGGGGTCGTAGCGACTTCTTCAGCTTGTTGTGCGGCTTGAGCAGCGGCAGGAGCTTCTTCAGAGGCCTCTACGGCGACAGGAGCGGCTTCTTGGGCTGCAGGTGCCTCTACGGCTGCTTGTGGCTGTTCAGGCTCGGCTGCTGCGGTTTGGGCGGCAGCTTGTTCCTGGGCATCCAGGGCAGCGGGGTTGAAGCTAGGTGTTTCGTGAGCAACGTAGGCGCTGGTATTGCCTTCTTCGTTGTTCTCTTCGTTCTCGGCTACGGCGTTGGCGTCGGTGTTGCGACGACCACGACGGCTACGACGACGGCGACGTTTTCGCTCTGGGTCCAGAGCGCCGTTTTCGCTGTTCTCGTCGGTTTCGGCATCCGAGTTGTCGCTGGTATCAGCGCTGTCGGTCTCGGCCAGCTGTTCAGCGCGGTTTTGCGCTTCTTGCTTGGTGGCGGCCACGGCAGCAACTGCGGCGACGCTGGCCACAGCGGCAGCAGCCTGTTCGGGCTGGGTTTCTGTGCTGGCGACGTCTTTGTTCAGCTCGACGTTCTCTGCGCTGCCTTCTTCACGGCGTTGACGGCCACGGCCACGGCGGTTGCGTGGGTTGCGGCTGTTGCTGCTGCCTTCGTCGGCAGTGGCGGGCGTCGTGTTGGCGCTTTGTGGAGTTTCCAGAGCAGATTCGTTACCTGCTGAGGCGTTACGGCGGCGACCTCGGGTATTACCGCCGGTGCTTTCCGTGCTGGCTTTTTCTTCCTGAGCCGCTTCCGGGCGGTTGGACTGGCGACGGCCACGACCACCTTGGCCACGGCCGCTATTGGATTGGCCGGGACGGCCTTGGCGGCGACCAGAGGAGGATTTGCTACCTTCGGATTTGGTGGTTTCGGCCACAGGTTCGGCAGGTGCGCCGGACAACCAGTTCAGCAGGCGCTTGAGCAGGCCGGGCTTGTTGTCGCTGGCAGCGGCGCTGGCGGCTGCGGCGGCAGCAGGCTTGCTCATGGGAGCTGGCTGGGCCGGTGTGGTGCTCTTGACCAGGGCTTCTGGACGAGGCTTGATTTCGTGGCTGCGGTGCGGCACCAGGCTGTCTTGCTGCTCAGGCTGCTGAACCAGCTCGTAGCTGCTGCGCAGTTCGTCCAGACGGGGGTCATCGTGGCGCAGGCGCTCGATGATGTGGTGTGGAGTTTCCAGATTCTTGTTGGGAATCAGGATCAGGGCAATGTTCAAGCGCGATTCGATCTTGGTGATGTCGGCGCGTTTTTCGTTCAGCAGGAAGGTAGCCACATCCACCGGCACTTGTGCGTGCAGGGCGGCTGTGCCTTCTTTCATGGCTTCTTCTTGCAGCAGACGCAGTACATGCAGAGCGCTGGATTCGGCATCGCGTATCACGCCAGTGCCGGTGCATCGTGGGCAAGTAATGTGGGAGCCTTCGTTCAGGGCAGGGCGCAGGCGCTGACGGGACAGTTCCATCAGACCAAAGCGCGAGATCTTGCCCATCTGGACGCGAGCACGGTCCAGGTGCAGGGCATCACGCAGGCGTTGTTCGACAGCACGCTGGTTCTTGCTGTCTTCCATATCGATAAAGTCGATAACAATCAGGCCACCCAAGTCACGCAAACGCAACTGGCGGGCCACTTCGTCAGCGGCTTCCTGGTTGGTGCGCAGGGCGGTTTCTTCAATGTCGGCACCACGCGTGGAGCGAGCCGAGTTCACGTCAATGGCAACCAGGGCCTCGGTGTGGTCGATAACGACAGCACCGCCCGAAGGCAATTGCACGGTACGCGAGTAGGCGGTTTCGATCTGGTGTTCGATCTGAAAGCGCGAGAACAGCGGGATGTCATCGCGGTACATCTTTACGCGATGCAGATTGTCGGGCATGACCACGCTCATGAAAGCGGCGGCCTGTTCGTGAATTTCGTCCGTGTCGATCAGGATTTCGCCAATATCGGGCGAGAAGTAATCACGGATTGCCCGGATAACCAGGCTGGATTCCAGATAAATCAGGATGGGGGCTGCATTGTCGCGGGCAGCGCCGTCAATGGCGGTCCACAACTGCATCAGGTAGTTCAGGTCCCACTGCAGCTCTTCGACGCTGCGGCCGATACCTGCGGTGCGGGCGATGATGCTCATGCCCTGCGGGATGTCCAGCTGGTCCATGGCTTCGCGCAGTTCCTGGCGGTCTTCGCCTTCAACGCGGCGCGATACGCCACCCCCACGGGGGTTGTTGGGCATCAGAACCAGATAGCGGCCTGCCAGGGAAATGAAGGTAGTCAGGGCAGCGCCCTTGTTGCCACGCTCTTCTTTTTCAACCTGGATGATCAGTTCCTGGCCTTCAACCAGGGCGTCCTGGATGCGGGCGCTGCGTACATCAACCCCTTCCTTGAAGTAGCTGCGAGCTACTTCCTTGAATGGCAGAAAGCCGTGACGCTCTTCACCGTAGCTGACGAAGCAGGCTTCCAGGCCGGGTTCGATGCGGGTGATGACCCCTTTGTAGATATTGCCTTTGCGCTGTTCGCGCCCGGCTGTTTCGATGTCGAGGTCAATCAGTTTTTGACCGTCGACAATGGCGACGCGTAGTTCTTCTTGATGCGTCGCATTGAACAACATGCGTTTCATGAGTGTGGATCTCCGTTGTCATGGAGCACCGAAATATCGGCGCACGACCGCGGGTCACAGGTGTGTAGCGCTATAGCTGCATCAGTTTGGTGCAGGCAGGCAAAATCGGCCTACCGGCTTATAGTCTGGGAGGCACGAGTCGCGCCAAAGCGCGAAGTTCAATCAGCAGGGGGGTCAGAGTCACGGTGTGTGTTTGACGAATATAAAATTGCTGGGGGAACGGCAGCCGCATAAATCATGCGGCTGGTGCAAAAGAGCGGGACAATCTGTGCAGGAATTCAGCGCCGCACGCGGGAGGAAAACATCTCTTGGAAAGCGGGCCTTCTTGCCACACGACTTTCGCTATTTCGGACTCACCCCGGCGACCTTATGACCCGGGAGCTGGAACTCAAGGATACAATTATCAGTCCTTGGTCATCCAACGGAGACGCACCCTTTGCATCTCTACGCTGGACCCAGTCTCAGCTTCCATAGGCTGAAGCGATTATATGCCCCTTTTTGTTATGTGCAAACCTCATGAATCACAAAGATCAGCCCCTCAAGTGCGAATATTACGCATTGATGAAACGCGGGCAGGTCAGCGTATAGATAATTTTTTGTTACGTGAATGTAAAGGGGTGCCAAAAAGCCACATTTACAAAGCGATCCGTGGCGGTCAGGTGCGCGTGAATAAAGGCCGTATCAGCAGTGACTATCGTTTGCAGGACGGCGATATGGTGCGGATTCCGCCGCTGCGCCTGCCCGAGCCCGAGCAGCCGCGTCATGTTCCCGCTGCCGTTTTCCCGGTGGTGTTCGAGGACGAGCACCTGATGGTCATCGACAAGCCAGCCGGTGTTGCCGTGCATGGTGGCAGTGGTGTGTCTTTTGGTGTCATTGAGCAGTTGCGTGCTGCCCGTCCTCAGGAGCCCTTTCTGGAGCTGGCCCACCGTCTGGACCGGGATACCTCCGGCTTGCTGATTATCGCCAAGCGTCGTGCTGCTCTGGTTGGTTTGCACGATATGTTCCGCGAAATCCGTGCTCGCAAGTTTTATTGGGCGCTGGTGCAGGGCGATTGGGTGAACGATCGCCAGCATATCCGTTTCCCCTTGCTGCGCTGGCTGACCGAAAGTGGGGAGCGGCGCGTCAAGGTTGACCCCACGGGCAAGCCTGCGCATACCATCATCACCATGCAGCGCCGTTTTGGTCGCTTTACTTTGGTACAGGCGGAGCTGAAAACCGGCCGCACTCACCAGATCCGGGTTCATTTGGCCCATTCGGGCTTTCCGATTGTGGGCGACGACAAGTATGGCGACGACGCCATTCGCGATCAATTCGCCCGCCAGGGCTTCAAGCGCATGTTCCTGCATTCGGGACGCCTGGAGTTCAATCATCCTGTCACCGGACAGCCTCTGGTTCTGGAGGCCGCCTTGCCGGCTGCCTGTCAGGCCGTTCTTGAGCGTTTGGAGAAGTAGTTATGACGCGTTACGCCGCCGTTCTGTTTGATTGGGACGGCACAGTTATGGATTCGACGTACTCAATTGCCAGTTCTATTCAGTTGGCCAGTGCGGATCTGCAATTGCCTGTGCCCTCGATTCAGCAAGCCAGCTGGGTTATTGGTTTGTCGCTGGAAAGCGCCTTGTATCGCGCTGTGCCGGATTTGACTGCCGAGCAGATGCCGCTGTTTCTGGAGCGTTATCGTCATCACTTTATGCAGCGTGACCCGCATATCAAGCTGTTTGACGGAATTTTGCCTTTCATGGGTGAACTTCGTGGCCGCCAGATTGCCTTAGGAGTGGCAACGGGTAAAAGTCGTCAAGGTTTGGATAGAGTGCTGCAGCAGGTCAATCTCAGCACTTTTTTTGATGCTACCCGTTGTGCAGATGAAACCCGCAGCAAGCCGGACCCGGAAATGCTGCATCAATTGCTGGCCGAATTGATGTTGGAGCCCGAGCAGGTCTTGATGGTGGGCGACACCGTGCACGATATTCATATGGCGGCCAATGCGGGCATGGATAGCGTGGCTGTCACTTACGGCGCGCATGATCCTCAAACCCTGGCAAAGGCTGAGCCCACGGTCATGGTTGATAATGTGGCGCAAATGCGCGATTGGGTATTGGCACGGATTTAATAGGCGGCAAGCCGGTTTGACGACCATCTTGCCAGACAGGTTCAGGAGATGGAGATGTTCAAATCACGTTCGCAGCCCATACGTCCCTCTGAAATTACCGACGAGTCGGTCTGGCGGGCGCGCCGCCGCCTGCTTTTGCAGGCTCCCGGCGCCTTGGCCCTGGCGGCCAGCTTGCCGGGTCGGGCTCAGGCGGTCCCGGTAGGGCAGGACTTGTCGTTCACGCCTTCCCAGCGCTGGAAACTGGACGATATGCCCACCAGCGAGTCCGATGTCACCTCCTACAATAATTTCTACGAATTTGGCACGGGCAAGGAAGATCCTGCCCGCCATTCGGGGAAATTCAAGACTGAACCCTGGACTTTGCAGATTGACGGTTTGGTGAACAAGCCGCTTACCTTGGATATGGACCGGATATTGAAGCTGGCCCCTTTGGAAGAGCGTATTTATCGTCTGCGTTGTGTTGAAGCCTGGTCCATGGTGGTGCCCTGGGTGGGCTATTCCTTGTCGGCCTTGCTAAAGCAGGCGTCGCCCCAGGGCTCGGCCCGCTTTGTTCGGTTTGAAACAGCGGCGGACCCGGAAACCATGCCGGGTCTACGCTCTCGTATCTTGGCCTGGCCCTATGTGGAGGCGCTGCGGTTGGATGAGGCCATGCATCCTTTGACTCTGCTGGCTACCGGTCTGTACGGAAAAAGTCTACCTGTTCAGAATGGAGCGCCGGTGCGGCTGATCGTGCCGTGGAAGTATGGGTTCAAATCGGCCAAGTCTTTGGTGCGCATCACCTTGACGGACACCATGCCCGAGTCCAGCTGGATGAAGGTGGCTCCGCATGAGTATGGCTTTTACGCCAATGTGAACCCGGAAGTGCCGCATCCCCGCTGGAGCCAGGCCACTGAACGTGTCATCGGTTCGGGATTCTTCGCCACCAAAAAGTCGACTTTGCCTTTTAACGGCTATGCCGAAGACGTGGCAGGTCTGTATGCCGATATGGACTTAAGGCGTTACTACTGATGAGTACCTGGAAGGCTGCGCAGTTGGATAGGCTCAAGCCCTTGGTATTCTTGCTGTGCTTGTTTCCCTTGGGGCGCTGGGTATGGTTGGGTTTCAACAATGGCCTAAGTGCCAATCCAGCTGAATTTTTGACCCGATCCAGTGGGATCTGGGCCTTGGTACTCTTGCTGCTGACCCTGGCTTTAAGTCCTGTGCGGCGTTTGCTCGTTCAGCCCGCCTTGGTGCGTTGGCGCCGCATGTTGGGTTTGTTCAGTTTTTTTTATGCGGCTTTGCATACCCTGGCCTGGGCCTGGTGGGATCGCTCGGGCGACTGGCTGTCCATGTGGCAGGACGTGGTGCAGCGGCCCTTGATTGCGATCGGGGTAGTGGCTGTGCTGATTTTATTGGCGTTGACCCTGACTTCCACGCATGGCTGGCAGAAACGTTTGGGTCGTGGCTGGAGTCGCTTGCATCAAACCGTGTATTTGGCGGCGGTGCTTTCCATCCTGCACTTTTACCTGATTCGTACTGGTAAAAATGATGTGGTGGAAGTTTATGTCTATGGTTTGGTTCTGGTGGGCTTGCTGGTTTTGCGCCGCTGGCCCGTATTGAATAAGACAGTGCACTAAGCAAAACAGGTAATGAGCATAAGCCCATTACCTGTTTTTTTATCAATCCAGACTTTGCAGAATGGCGGCTGTTTCGGCATCCAGAGTGCCGTCGTAGCGGGCTGGGCGGTAGTGCATCTGGAAGGCGGCGATCACGTTTTGTGTGGCCTTGTCGAACACGCCGCTGTCAGGCGTTTCGTAGCCTGCTTTGCGCAGCAGGGCCTGGGTTTGAGCGGCAGAGGGCAGGGGACGCGTGGCGTACTGCGCCTGCAGTGCTCGGGCCTGTGATTCCTTGTACCAGCGGCCTATGCCTGCTTGGGCCAGTTCCTTCCAGGGGAAATGAGGGCCGGGGTCCAGCTTGCGTTGGGGGGCAACATCGCTGTGGCCAATAATATTGCGGGCAGACACGCCATGGCGCTGAGCCAGGTCTTTCAGCAGTGCTTTGATTGCTTCAATCTGCCCGGACGTATACGGAGCCCAGCGACCATCTGCCAAGCGGCCCATGTTAACGATTTCGATGCCGATAGAGCCGGTGTTCAGGTCTGTGAAACCATACCAGGAGCCCAGACCTGCATGCCAGGCGCGGCGTTCCTCTGGAACCAGACGGTAGACAGTGGGACGGCGCTCGTCACTGACCAAGTAATGGGCGCTGACATCACGCTGCGTCAGCACCTTCAAGGAGGTGGCGTGGTCGCCAGCGGTGTAGTGCATGACCAGATAACGCACTCGGCTGTTCTGGCCCTGAGCGCTATAGCTGTCATCAAGTTTGAAGGGACCGCTACTGCCACAGGCCGCCAATAAGGCCGTCAGGCTAAGTACGCCAATCTGAACGCTGCGCTTCAAGACGGGTGCAAGAAAAGACAGGGATTTCATCTTAACGACCAGCCAGAAACAGGAAAATGCAGGGGGTTTTGTCCAGGGCAGGCGGCTGGCGCTCGCGCCATTGTTCAATGGTGGCAGTCTGGACCAATTCACGTGTACCTGTCAGGTCACGAGCCAGGCACAAGCGTGTTGTGGGCTTGAGGGACTGCAGCAAGGTGCTGTACATGGCCTGGTTGCGATAAGGTGTTTCGATCAGGATCTGGGTTTGTTTCAGGGCTTGGGACTGGCTTTCCCATTGCTTGAGCTGCTTGGCGCGAGCGGCCCCATCTACAGGCGCATAGCCGTGGAATACAAACTGCTGACCGTCCAGGCCGCTGGCCATCAGGCTCAGCAAAATGGAAGAGGGGCCAACGTGAGGGCGCACGGGGATCTTCATTTCGTGGGCCATGGCAACTACCAGCGCACCGGGGTCGGCGACGGCGGGGCAGCCAGCTTCCGATACCAGACCAATGGCTTGACCTTGCAGGGCTGTTTTCAACCACTCACGCATTTCACCGGGTTTATTGCCGCGCTTGTCCAGCGTGTGAATAGTGATTTCTTGCAGAGGTACCACGGGTTCAACCAGTTTCAGGAAAGCACGGGCGGTTTTGGCGTTCTCGGCAATAAAGACGGTCAGTTCGCGCGTCAAAGCCTTGACGTCGGCGGGTAGCCAGCCGCTGATCGGGCTCTCGCTTAAGCCTACGGGGATCAGGTGCAAAGGGGCGGCTTGGGGCATGGCGTATCAGTCCTAAACGGAAGGGGGCAAAAGGGTGGGGCGCAAGGGGTTCAAGCCAAAGTGACGCAGCATGGTGCACAGCTCGATCAGCGGCAGGCCAATGATAGCGGTTGGGTCGTCCGAGCGCATGGACTCCATCAGGGCAATACCCAGGCTTTCGGCCTTGGCGCTGCCAGCGGTGTCATACGGTTTTTCCTGCAGCAAATAGTGCTCGATTTCTTCATCACTCAATGCGCGAAAACGACAATTGGTAACAATATGGCTGCACAGAAATTCCTGGCCATCCGTCACGCATAAAGCGCTATGGAAATCGATGTCTTGACCGCTCAGGCGACGCAGTTGTTTCTGCGCACCGGCATGGTCGCCAGGCTTGCCAATAACATCCTGGCCCGATGTGGCGACCTGATCGGAGCCGATCACGAGGGCGCCTGGGTTCAGCTGGCTGATACGGGCCGCTTTTTCACGCGCCAGACGCAGGCTGAGCTGGGCGGGAGCCTCTGCGGGAAGTGGGGTTTCATCAATGTCAGGAGACTGACAGGTGAAAGGCAAGCCCAAACGCGCTAACATAGCGCGGCGATAGACTGAGCTTGATGCAAGGATGAGACGCATAGTGTGTTTTAGCTGTGCTTTGGTTTGACTGCCTTGTGCTTAGCACGGTATTATCTAATGTTTTCTTCGTTATTGAAATGGTTGTGGGCTAGCTTGGCGGTTTGCCGACTGCGCTTTACATGCTTCAATACCGAGGGGCAGGAAAAAAAGCAGTACAAGAAAAAGTGGTAGAGCCCCCAAGCGATACCAAGGCAGTGAAACAAGCAAGCAGCAAACAAGCGAAAGCGACAAATAAAGCAGAACAAACAAGCGGTTCCAGATCCTGGTAAAACCGTGGTTTGATGCCCTAAGCATACTTATGACGACACAGTATATCGACACCTTGAATCTAGCCCGTGCCCCTCAGGAAATGTCGGGCCAGGTGCTGGTGGAAGATTTGTCTCGTCTGGTATCCGATTTGCCCGATCAAGGCGATTTGCGCATTGACTGGAGTGTGTCGGGTCGGGAAGATTCTGCCCGGCGTCGTTTTGTGCATGTGCAGGCCAAAGGTAGTGTCATTTTGGAATGCCAGCGCTGTGTGAAGCCTTTTGAGTGGCCCATCGATATTTCCAACGAAGTACAGATTGTGGCAACCGAGGACGAACTTGAGCTGGATGATGACGATACGGAAGGTCCTGATCGCATCTTGTGTGAAGGCCAGTTGGATGTCCTGGGACTGGTCGAGGACGAGCTGATTCTTAGCGTGCCTTATGTGCCGCGCCATGAGGTTTGTCCCGACGCGCAGTCGCTGTCCATGGAAGCCAAATCTGACGACCTGGATGAGTCCGCCTTTGAGCGGCCGTCCCCGTTTGCCGTATTGGGCTCGCTCAAGAAGTCTTGATTGTTTGTTACTAATTCGTTAATTTTTTCGGGCTGCACCCATTTATTCGGGGTTGTCCATCTACAGGAGTCATCATGGCTGTTCAGCAGAATAAAAAGAGCCCGTCCCGGCGTAACATGCGTCGTTCGCACGACGCGCTTACTGGTCCTTCGACGGCTATCGAGCCTACGACTGGCGAACTGCACCTGCGTCACCACATCAGCCCTAACGGCATCTACCGTGGCCGTAAAGTGCTGAAAACAAAGAACGACGAGTAATAGTCTCTTTGTCGTTGCAAGCAACATAGGTTGCATGCTTGATGTCTAACAAAAAAATACGTATTGCCATCGATTGCATGGGCGGCGATATCGGTTTATCCGTCACTGTCCCTGCAGCGCTGCTTTTTGCCAAGCGCTATCCGGATGTGCACTGCTTATTGGTTGGCGAGCCTCAGGCCATCGAGCAAACATTGCGTGCGCAAGGTAATGTCGATACCTCCTGGTACGACATTCTTCCCGCATCCGAAGTTGTCACCATGGCCGATTCGGTCGAGGTGGCCCTGCGCCGCAAAAAAGACTCCTCCATGCGAGTGGCTGCCCAGTCCGTCAAGGACGGGATAGCTGATGCCTGCATTTCTGCGGGCAATACCGGCGCATGGATGGCAATTTCGCGCTACGTACTCAAAACTCTGGATGGGATTGATCGCCCAGCCATTGCCACGTCCATCCCTAACCAAAAGGGCGGGGCCACGATCATGCTGGACCTGGGTGCCAATGTGGATTGTTCCGCAGAACACCTGTTGCAGTTCGCCATCATGGGTTCTGCGCTGGCCAGTATCGTGGATCGTCATGAGCGTCCCACCGTGGGCTTGCTCAATATTGGTGAAGAGGTCATCAAGGGCAACGAAGTCGTCAAGAAGGCGGCTGAATTGCTGCGCTCCAGCGGACTGAATTTTTACGGCAACGTAGAAGGCGACGATATCTGCAAAGGTACCGTCAACGTGGTCGTGTGCGACGGTTTCGTGGGCAATGTGGTCCTTAAATCCATTGAAGGGCTGGCCAAGATGGTCGGCAGTATGCTGCGCGACGAATTTACCCGTGACCCCTTGAGCAAAGTGTCCGCTTTGCTGGCTCGTACTGTCTTGAATCGTTTCCGCGACAGGGTGGATAATCGCCGTCATAACGGTGCGGCCCTTTTGGGTTTACGCGGTATTGTTATCAAGAGTCATGGTTCTGCCGATGCCTACGCTTTCGGTTATGCTTTGCAACGGGCCCGCGGTGCGGTGCTCAATGGTCTGCTCAGCGGTACTAGCCAGGCAGTCGAACGCATCATGCAAAGTGTGAACTTGCATGAAGAGCAAAGCGGCGAACCAGATACACGCCATACTTCAGAGCCCTCGTCCTCATAAGAACGGGCTTGATCGGGAACATAAAATGACGATATTTGCCAAGATTATCGGTACAGGCGGCTACCTGCCTCCTCGGATTGTGTCTAACGATGATCTAGCGGTGGAGCTGGCTCAAAAGGGTATCGAAACCTCCGATCAGTGGATTGTCGAGCGTACCGGTATTCACCAGCGTCATCTTGCCGATCCCGGTGTCCGTACCAGCCACTTGGCAACCCAGGCCGCGCGTCAGGCGCTGGAAGATGCGGGCATTGCTGCCCAGGATCTGGACCTGATTGTGGTGGCTACTTCCACTCCCGATTACGTTTTCCCCAGCACCGCGTGTCTGGTGCAGGCCGAATTGGGCAACAAGGGCGCTGCCGCGTACGACGTACAAGCGGTGTGCAGCGGCTTTGTCTATGCACTGACGACTGCCGACGCCATGATCAAGGCCGGCCGTGCGCGCAATGCGCTGGTCATCGGTGCCGAAGTGTTCTCCAGCATCCTGGACTGGAACGACCGCTCTACCTGCGTCCTGTTTGGCGACGGTGCGGGCGCTGTGGTTCTGCAAGCCAGCGATGAACCCGGTGTTCTGGCTGCCCAGCTCAATGCAGATGGCAGTCAAATGGGTATTTTGTGCGCGGCAGGCAATGTCTCGCACGGTCAGGTAGTGGGCGATCCCTTCCTGCGTATGGATGGTCAGGCTGTGTTCAAGCTGGCTGTCACTTCTCTGGCCGCTTCGGCCAATCAAGTCTGCGAACAGGCTGGCGTCTCTCTGGCCGATATCGATTGGCTGGTGCCGCACCAGGCCAACGTTCGTATCATCAATTTTCTAGGTCGTAAGCTGGGTATCCCCTCCGAGAAGGTGGTTATCACGGTTGATCAACATGCCAACACCTCGGCAGCCAGTGTGCCATTGGCCCTGAATGCCGCTCGCCGGGATGGTCGTATCCGTGCCGGTGATCTGGCGCTGTTGCAAGGCGTGGGTGGCGGCTTTACCTGGGGTTCGGTGCTGGTCCGCTGCTAAGTAGCGCGATCCGGATTACCGCCTCATCTCTTTGGGTTTTTCTACCATGAAAATTGCGTTTGTCTTTCCAGGACAAGGCTCGCAGTCCGTAGGCATGCTCGATGCCTGGGCCGAGTCTGCTGTCGTACAGCAAGCCATTGCACAAGCCAGCCAGTCGCTGGGCCAGGACCTGGCTCAGTTGATGGCACAAGGGCCTGCCGAGGCTCTGAACCTGACTACCAATACTCAACCTGTCATGCTGGCTAGCGCTGTGGCCATGTACCAGGCCTGGATTCAGGCCGGTGGCCCCGCTCCTGCCGTAATGGCCGGTCATAGCCTGGGTGAATACTCGGCCCTGACTGCTGCCGGTGCTCTGAGCCTGGAACAAGCAGTTCCGCTGGTTCGCATTCGTGCCGATGCCATGCAAGCTGCCGTACCTGTGGGTGTCGGTACCATGGCCGCCGTGCTGGGTCTGGATGACGATCAAGTGCGCGATGTGTGTGCTCGTGCCTCTGAGGGACAGCAGATTGTTCAGGCTGTTAACTACAATGCGCCTGCTCAGGTTGTGATAGCCGGGAATGTGGAAGCGGTAGATCGTGCATGTGCGCTGGCTAAAGAGGCCGGTGCCAAGCGTGCCTTGGTGCTGCCTGTATCGGCTCCTTTCCACTCCAGTCTGTTGGAGCCGGCAGCTGCTGTGCTGGCCCAGGCTCTGGCCTCGGTTCAAGTGCAGACGCTTGCTATTTCCGTGATCAATAACGTGGACGTAGCCGCGCCTACCGACCCCGAACAGATTAAAGATGCTTTGGTCCGTCAGGCCTGGCATCCCGTACGCTGGGTTGAGACAATCCAGGCCATGAAGGCCCAGGGAGTCACCCACGTGGTCGAGTGTGGTCCAGGCAAAGTGCTGACGGGTCTGGTCAAGCGTATTGACCGTGATCTGGTCGCCTTGTCGATCAGCGACCCTGCGTCCTTGCAGGCCACTTTGGAAGCCCTGGAGGGAGCATAAATGCAAGAGTTGGATCTAAGCGGCAAGACTGCCCTGGTAACCGGCGCATCGCGTGGTATCGGTCAGGCGATTGCTAAAGAGTTGATGGCACGTGGTGCCAAGGTGGTTGGTACCGCTACTTCCGAGTCCGGCGCACAGGCGATTTCCGCTGTGCTGGATCAGAATGGCAGCTACGGCCATGTTTTGAACGTGGACGACCCGGCTGCTTGCGAAGCGCTGATTTCGGCTTTGAGCAAAGAAGACGGTGGCCCGCACATTCTGGTTAATAATGCCGGTATTACGCGTGACAATCTGGCCATGCGCTTGAAAGATGAAGACTGGGATGCCGTTATCCAGACCAATCTAAGTGCCGTGTTCCGCCTGTCGCGTGCCGTTATCCGCCCCATGATGAAAGCCCGCTGGGGCCGTATCATCAGCATCACTTCGGTGGTGGGCGAGAGCGGTAACCCCGGTCAAGCCAACTACGCAGCTGCCAAAGCCGGTGTCGCCGGCATGAGCCGTGCCTTGGCGCGCGAGCTCGGTAGCCGTAACATTACAGTTAATTGTGTCGCTCCGGGCTTTATTGATACGGACATGACACGCTCTCTGACCCCTGAGCAGTCGGCGGCAATTTTGTCGCAAATCCCCCTGGGACGACTGGGCGCTGCTGAAGATATCGCTAATGCGGTAGCCTTCCTGGCCGGGTCGCAAGCGCAATATATTACGGGCAGCACCATCCATGTGAATGGTGGTATGCACATGTAAGGCTTGGCATCGCGCCCGGCTGAGGTAAAATTGCGGGATTATTTGGGGCCTATTGCTTGAGCCGGCGTTGTAAGAATAACGTTGGGCCTCATACAAGAACGCCGTTTTTTGTCATAGCTTATCCCTCTTAGCAGTATGGATTGGCTATAATTTGCGGGAATTTTTCCCAACTTGGAGAATCTGCATGGAAAGCATCGAACAGCGCGTCAAGAAGATCGTCGCTGAACAACTTGGCGTTAACGAAGCCGAGATCAAAAACGAATCTTCTTTTCTCGACGACCTCGGTGCCGACTCGCTCGACATGGTCGAGCTCGTGATGGCGCTCGAAGACGAATTCGAAACCGAAATACCAGACGAAGAAGCTGAGAAAATCACGACGGTCCAGCAAGCTGTGGACTACATCAATTCTCACAGCAAGCAGTAAGTTCAATTAAGAGGGTGGGCGGCATTGTGCACGCCCTCGCTCCAGAGCGGTTTCCAGAGAGTAGCCTGTGCCCGGCGGCTTTAGCTTGCAAGACGCAGTTATTCCCTTTAAACCGCTTTTTTTGTGTTTAGGAGTCATCCGTGAAACGACGTGTCGTGATTACCGGGCTGGGTATTGTTTCCCCGGTCGGCAACGATATTCCTACCGCGTGGGATAACATCGTCAATGGGCGTTCGGGCATCGGGCGTATTACCCGTTTCGATCCTTCGGCCCTAACAGCCCAGATAGCGGGTGAGGTCAAGGATTTTGATTTAACACCATACATTTCGTCCAAAGAAGCCAAGCAGATGGATACCTTTATCCATTACGGCGTGGTGGCAGGTATGCAAGCCTGGAAGGACTGCGGCCTGGACATCAACAGCATCAATGCTGAGCGTGTCGGCGTTATCGTAGGTTCGGGGATTGGTGGTTTGCCCCGCATTGAAGAAACCCAAAAAGATTATCTGGAACGGGGCCCACGTCGGATTTCCCCGTTCTTTGTGCCTGGCTCCCTGGTCAATCTGGTGTCTGGCCAACTGTCCATCGGCCTGGGCCTGAAAGGTCCTAGCTACGCTGTTGTGTCGGCATGTACAACCGGCCTGCACTCCATTGGTGACGCTGCTCGCTTGATCGAGTATGGCGACGCCGATGTGATGATTGCCGGCGGTGCCGAGTCCACCGTGTCCCCGCTGGGTATTGGCGGTTTTGCTGCCATGCGTGCTCTGTCCACCCGTAACGACGATCCTGAAACGGCATCGCGTCCCTGGGATATGGACCGCGACGGCTTTGTGCTGGGTGAGGGCGCTGGTGTGCTGGTGCTGGAAGAGTACGAACACGCCAAAAAACGTGGCGCACGCATTTACGGCGAGTTCTCCGGCTACGGCATGAGCTCTGACGCTCACCATATCACTTCGCCCGACCGTGACGGTCCGCGTCGTGGCGTGATGAATGCCTTGCGTAACGGTGGCATCAACGCTGACGAAGTTCAGTACGTCAACGCACACGGTACTTCCACGCCATTGGGCGATGTGAACGAGTCCGAAGCATTGAAACTGGCTTTTGGCGATCACGCTTACAAGCTGGTGGTCAACTCCACCAAGTCCATGACGGGTCACCTGCTGGGTGCGGCCGGTGGTATTGAAGCGGTGTTCACCACCTTGGCGGTGTATAACCAGATCTCGCCCCCAACCATCAACATCTTCAACCAGGACCCTGCCTGCGACCTGGATTACTGCGCCAACCAGGCGCGTGACATGAAGATTGATGTCGCTCTGTCCAACTCCTTCGGGTTTGGCGGCACTAACGGTTCGATGGTGGTTCGTCGTCTTCGCTAAGCTGGACTGCCCCACTCGTAACGCCCAGTCCTGGTCGATCGGAGCTCCGGCTCCGGTGCGCCGACTGGGCGCTTTTGTCTGTGCCTTGCTTGCAGCAGCCCTGGCCTGGACAATGTCTAGCTGGCAATGGCCCTGGGCCCTGGCAATATTGGCAGGTGCTTTGTGGGCTTATTTTTTGTATGCTCGCAGTCGTGGGGCATGGGATGAGCGCGCTACACTAGCGTATCGTGCAGGGCTATACTCCTTGAAGTGCGAGGGGGCTGCAAAGGAGTCCGTGCAAATAGAGCAGATCTGGCGTTGTGCCTGGTTCATGACCTTGCGTTTGCGCCGTGATTGCTCCAAGGCTTGCCGTACCGTGACCGTATGGCGCCGCGCCCAGTCGCAGCAGGACTGGTGGGCCTTGTCTTTATGTGCCAACCGACTGTCTCATCAGGTCCGTGCTCAGAATAAGGATTCTTAATGAGTGAACGCGATACCGATGCCGAACTAGTTGCACGTGTTCAGCGTGGGGATAAGCGAGCCTTTGACCTGCTGGTACTGAAGTACCAGCGCAAGATCATGCGTCTGCTCAGCCGCATGGTACGTGACCCGTCTGAAGTCGAGGACGTGGCTCAGGAAACCTTCATCAAAGCGTACCGAGCTCTTCCCCAGTTCCGGGGCGAGAGTGCTTTTTACACCTGGCTGTACCGCATTGCGATCAACACGGCCCGTAACTGGCAGGCCTCGGCCGCCCGACGTCCCAATACTTTGCAGAACGTCGAAACTGAAGAAGGTGAAACTTTTGACCGAATCGACAACCTAAGCGATATAAGCACGCCAGAATCGATGATGGTCAGTCGCCAGATTGCTGAAACGGTAAATACAGCGATCCAGGCACTGCCCGAAGAGTTGCGGACGGCTATCGTGCTACGTGAAATAGAAGGTATGAGCTACGAAGATATTGCTCAGACCATGGACTGCCCTATAGGAACTGTACGCTCACGCATCTTTCGAGCCCGTGACGCCATTGCTGCGCAATTGCGTCCCATACTCGATGGTGAAGATAGTGAACGACGGTGGTAAGGATTGATGATGCAAGCCCTGAAATCCCATTCCGATGATGATCAACTCAATGCCTGGGAGGCCGCCGTGTCTTCCTGGGTGGATGGCGAGGCTGAAATACGCCCCGAGGAACTGGACTCCCCCTACGGGCGTCAAGTCTGGGATACCTACCATTTGATTGGTGACGTCATGCGTACCGATGCGCTGGCGATCCGTACGTCGGATCGCTTTTACGCGCGTCTGTCCAAAGCAATTGACGAAGAGCCTACCGTGCTCGCCCCGAATGCCATGAAACGACCCTTGGTGCAGCGCTATGGTGTCAGCGGCCTGGCCGTGGTGGCTGCCGTGGCTGCCGCCTTGTGGGTAGGCCTGCCGTATATGGGGGTGAACTCCGTGCCAGGCACGCTGGTGGCCAGCGCCCAGGATGATCAGCTCTGGAATGATTACGCGGATTTGCACCGCGACTTTGTTGGTACCGGTCCGGTACGCCATGTTTCCTTTGAAAGTGGAGCCCTGGGTCAATGAGGTCTGTACGTATGCCGTCGCAGATGGGCTTGGCGCGTCTCTATAAGGGCTTGTTTGCCCTTTCTCTGGCGGTGCTGTGCACACCTGTACTGGCTCAGGATGCCAGCGGGCTGGAGCCCCTGGATCTGCCCTGGTTGCAGAAAGTCCATAAAGCGGCGCGTGACCTGGATTATTCCGGGGTCATTATTTACACCCAGGATCAGGCCAGCCAGTCCATGAAACTGGTCCACATTATTGATGGTACCGGCGAGCGCGAGCGTCTGGAGATTCTGGACGGCGAGCCGCGCGAGTTTCTGCGTCAGAACGAAGTCACCCAATGCCTGATTCCCGAAAAGAAAATGGTGGTGATCGAGCGTCGTGAAAACGAACGCTTTCCCAGTTTTCTGGTTGGTGATGTCAGCCAATTACCCAATTTTTACGATATGCGCCGCTTGCCATCGCGCGAGCGCGTGGCCGGTCGCCCTTGCGACCTGATCGAGCTGGTTCCCAAGGATGATCAGCGTTACGGCTACCGCGTGTGTGCCGATACCGATCATCATTTGCTATTGAAAATGCAGACTCTGGACCCACAACAAGAGGTAGTGGATCAGATCGCTTTTGCCTCTGTTGCCTTTGGCGAGCAGGTGGATTTGCAGGAACTGCGTACCAGTTGGAACCCCAGCAAGTGGGAAGTGGTCGAACCCGAAGTACGAAAAATAGATTTGAACGAGCTGGGTTGGCATCTGGCCATGCCTGCCGGTTTTACCTTGCGGTCCGAAATGCTCCGGCCCATGCGTGCGGGGCGTCAGGTTACCCATTTGATGTTGTCTGATGGTCTGGCTGCCATTTCCGTGTTTCTGGAGAAGGTAGGGACCCCTGAAGCAGAAGAAAACAGCCTGGGTGCCTTTCACCGTGGCTCCATGAATATGTACCGCAGTCGCATTAATGATTATGTTTTGACCAGCACGGGTGCCGTACCTGTACAGACCTTGCGCGCCTTGCTGGAAGGTACCCAGTTCACCCCTCTATCCCGGACACATTGACTATCGTCCACCAGGAGTCTTTGAATGGAAAAATCGAGTCAAAAAATGCGTATTCCTGTTCTCTCGGCCTTGACGGCGGCCGTGATGCTGGCGGCGGGTGCGCCTATGGCCTACGCGCAGGCTCAGCCTGTCACGACAACCGAGCAAGTCCAGAGCACGACGCTGGGGCTGCCTGACTTTACTGGCGTTGTTGCCAAGACCGAGGATGGAGTAGTCAATATCCGTACCACCGAGGCCGTCCGGGTGCGCTCCCCCGCCATGGGTCCGGGTTCGGATCCTTATGATATGTTCCGCTGGTTCTTTGGGCCCGATTTCATGCCGCCCGGCATGGCGCCGCAGCGCCCTCGTGGCGGTGGCAATGAAGGCCAGCAGCCTCAAGAGCGCACAGTGCCACGTGGTGTGGGTTCGGGTTTCATCATCTCTGCTGACGGCTACATCCTGACCAATAACCATGTGGTGGCCGACTCCAATGGCATTTTCGTCACGCTGAGCAATGGCAAGGAATATCCAGCCAAGATCATCGGGACGGACGAGCGCACCGACGTGGCCCTGATCAAGATCGAAGCCAAAGACCTGAAGCCCATGGTGATCGGTGATTCCAAGCAGCTCAAGAAAGGACAGTGGGTTCTGGCTATTGGCTCGCCCTTCGGTCTGGAATCCACCGTGACTTCCGGGATTGTCAGCGCCATCAACCGTGAAACCGGCGATTACCTGCCTTTCATTCAGACCGACGTGGCTGTGAACCCTGGTAACTCCGGTGGTCCGCTGATCAACCTGAATGGTGAAGTAGTGGGTGTGAACTCCCAGATCATTTCGCGTAGCGGTGGCTTCATGGGTATTTCCCTGGCCATTCCTATCGACGAAGCCATGAATGTGGTCGAGCAGCTCAAGTCTGACGGCAAGGTGACTCGCGGTCGTATCGGTGTGCAGATCACTCCGGTAGCCGATGATGTCGCTACCGCACTGGGTCTGAAAGACAGCAAGGGAGCCTTGGTCAGCAGCGTGGAAGAGGGCGGTCCTGCCGCCAAGGCCGGTATTCAGTCTGGCGACGTGATCCTGAAGTTCAACGGTCGCACCATTGATCAAATGACAGACTTGCCCCGTATTGTGGGAAGCACCAAACCAGGTCAAAGCTCCACACTGGAAATCTGGCGCAAGGGCAAGTTGCAGACCATCAAGATTGATGTCGAAGAAATGCCTTCCAGCAGCCCAACTGCTGCCGCCAAGGACGAGAAAGACAGTTCTGCTGCCAGCACGGCCGATGCCTTTGGCTTGAAAGTGACGGCAGTTCCTGCTGCTGATCTGAAGCGTTTGGGCGTTGAAAGTGCGGTTCAGGTAACAGAGGCCACGGCCCCTGCCAGCGAAGCCGGTCTGCAGCCTGGTGACCTGATTTTGCGTGTCAACGATAAAGACGTAGGGACGCCGGATCAATACGCTAAAATGGTGGCTTCCTTGGATAAATCCAAAGCAGCAGCCTTGCTGGTCCTGCGTGCAGGGCAGTCGCAATGGGTTTTGATTACGCCATCGAAATAAAAATTCTGTAAAACGGCTAAAATGGTAGTCATTGATGAACTCCGGCCAGGGGCCGGAGTTTTTCCGCCGCTATTCGCGGGGGCAGTTTGCCCCGAATGGATACTGGCTCCACGTGCGCCCGTCTGACAGGACGGGTCTTGCGTTTTCGGCGCGTGGACTGAAAAGGGGCGTCATGGGCGCCCCTTTCTTGTGCCGTCTCTCTGGCATTGCGCCTCAACATTTTCTTTGTTTATTAACGGGTTTATGGATCACATCCGCAATTTCTCTATTATTGCCCATATCGATCATGGCAAATCGACCTTGGCTGACCGCCTGATCCAACGCTGTGGTGGCCTGGCCGACCGCGAGATGTCGACCCAGGTTCTGGATTCGATGGACATCGAGAAAGAGCGTGGCATCACGATTAAGGCCCAGACCGCCGCTTTGCACTACAAGGCTCAGGATGGCAAGGTATACAACCTGAACCTGATCGACACTCCCGGCCACGTTGACTTCTCCTATGAAGTCAGCCGTTCCTTGTCGGCCTGTGAAGGTGCCTTGCTGGTCGTGGACGCTTCCCAAGGTGTGGAAGCGCAGACTGTAGCCAACTGCTATACCGCTTTGGATCAGGGCGTGGAAGTGATCCCAGTGCTCAACAAAATGGACTTGCCTTCGGCTGACCCGGATGCAGCTCGCCAGGAAGTGGAAGACGTGATTGGCATTGATGCCAGTGACGCAATTGCCGCCAGTGCGAAAACCGGCCTGGGTATCGACGAGATTCTGGAAACCATCGTGGCGCGTGTTCCGCCGCCAGTGGGTGACCCGACTGCTCCCTTGCAAGCCCTGATCATTGACTCCTGGTTTGACAATTACGTGGGCGTGGTCATGCTGGTGCGCATCGTCAACGGTGTGCTCAAGCCCAAGGAAAAAATTCTGCTGATGGCTACTCGTGCGACGCACCTTGTCGAGCATATCGGTGTCTTTACCCCCAAGTCTGAAAACCGTCCTCATCTGTCTGCAGGCGAGGTGGGTTTCATCATTGCCGGTATTAAAGAGCTGGAACACGCCAAGGTTGGTGACACCATCACTCTGGCCGGCAAACCGGCTGAAAAAGCCTTGCCGGGCTTCAAGGAAGTGAAGCCTCAGGTGTTTGCCGGTTTGTACCCGGTGGAAAGCAGTGAGTACGACCAGCTGCGCGACTCTCTGGAAAAGCTCAAGCTGAACGACTCGTCCCTGATGTTCGAGCCCGAAGTGTCCCAGGCGCTGGGTTTTGGTTTCCGTTGCGGCTTCCTGGGCCTGCTTCATATGGAAATCGTCCAGGAGCGTCTGGAGCGCGAATTCGACATGGATATCATCACCACCGCACCGTCGGTGGTGTACGAGGTCGAGCGTCGTGACGGCGAAGTCTTGATGATTGAAAGCCCTTCCCGCATGCCGGAAGTGGCCCATATCGAAGACGTACGCGAGCCTATTGTTGTGGTTTCGCTGCTAATGCCGCAGGAATACGTAGGCCCGGTCATGACCCTGTGTACAGCCAAGCGCGGTTTGCAGTTAAATATGACCTATCATGGCCGTCAGGTGAACCTGGTCTATGAGATGCCTCTGGCCGAGATCGTGCTGGACTTCTTTGACCGACTCAAATCGGTATCGCGCGGCTACGCTTCCATGGACTACGAGTTCAAGGAATACCGTTCGGCCGATGTGGTCAAGGTTGATATCCTGATCAACGGCGACCGGGTTGATGCCCTGTCCATGATTGTGCACCGTAGCAACGCCCGTTACCGTGGACGCGAAGTGGTCGCCAAGATGCGCTCTCTGATTCCGCGGCAGATGTTTGATATTGCGATTCAGGCTGCCATTGGCGCCGAAGTTATTTCTCGCGAAAACGTCAAGGCATTGCGCAAGAACGTGCTGGCCAAGTGTTATGGCGGCGATATTTCTCGTAAGAAAAAGCTGCTTGAGAAGCAAAAAGCCGGTAAGAAGCGGATGAAGCAAGTTGGGAACGTGGAAATTCCGCAGGAAGCCTTTTTGGCAATTTTGCAGGTCGAGGATAAGTAATGCTCTGGTCGGCAGCTCAAGCCGACCACAGCCAGGACTGCTTTAATTTCTTTAAAGGAAACCGATGAGCTGGGATTTCGCTCTGATTTTGTTTGTACTGCTGATATTGACCGGCGCAATCTGGTTTTTGGATCGTTTCTCCCTGCGCTCGCGCCGTCTGGCGCGTGCGCAGGCCGCGATGCAGGCGGTACCGGAAACGGCAGCTCAAGACCCTGAGCACTTGCAGCAACTGCGCCAGGACGCTTATGACCAGGCCAACCGCATGCCGTGGTGGATTGAGTATGGCGTCAGTTTTTTCCCAGTCATTCTGTTCGTGTTTGTATTGCGCTCTTTTATCATTGAGCCGTTTCGCATCCCGTCAGGCTCCATGTTGCCCACGCTGAAAAATGGCGATCTGATTCTGGTGAACAAATACGAGTACGGCATTCGCCTGCCCGTTAGCGGCACCAAGGTTGTGCCTTTGGGCCATCCCGAGCGTGGTGATGTGATTGTGTTCCGTTACCCCGTTGATACCACGGTGGACTACATCAAACGTGTGGTCGGTGTGCCGGGTGACCGTGTGGAGTACCGCGACAAGGTGCTGTCCGTCAATGGTCAAGTCATTACCCAAGTGCGCAGTGGCGATTACTACGAACCGGATCGCTCCGCCTACATTGGGCGCTATCTGGAAGAGCTGGGCAAAGTGCAGCACAACATCTTGCTGAACAAGACTCAGCCTCAGGGTTTGATGCCTATCGTGGCGTTCCCCAACCGCGACTCCTGTGAGTATTTCTCCAACGGTATCTCTTGTGTGGTGCCCGAAGGTAATTACTTCGTCATGGGAGACAATCGCGACAATAGTCTGGACAGTCGTTATTGGGGCTTTGTGCCCGATGAGAATATTGTGGGACGCGCCTTCTTTATCTGGATGAATTTCCGCGAACTTAGCCGTATAGGTCGCTTCCATTAATGAAACGTCTTGCTTTGCTTGAAGCCGCTATCGGCTACTCCTTCAAAGACACAGGCCTGCTTGAGCAGGCCTTGACCCATCGTAGCCACAGCGCTCGCCATAACGAGCGGCTGGAGTTCCTGGGGGATTCGGTCTTGAACTTCACGGTTGCGGCCTTGTTGTTCGACCGTTTCCAACGCATTGATGAAGGCGATCTGTCCCGCCTGCGAGCGAATCTGGTCAAACAGGCCGCTCTGGCGGAAATTGCTACTCGTCTGGGTTTGTCGGATTATTTGCGTCTGGGGGAAGGGGAGCTGAAAAGCGGTGGTTTCCGTCGTCCCTCCATTCTGGCAGACGCGCTGGAAGCCATTTTTGGCGCTGTCTTTCTGGACGCGGGCTTTACGCAAGCCCAAACCGTCATCACCCAGCTCTATGAGCCCATGCTGGTAGATGTGGACCCCAAAACCTTGGGGAAAGATCCCAAGACCTTGCTGCAGGAGCTGCTGCAAGGTCGCAAGCTGGATTTGCCGGTGTATACCGTGGTGGCCACCCATGGCGCAGCCCACGATCAGCTCTTCGATATCGAATGCACGATCGCCAAGCTCAACATCCATGTTCGTGCCAGTGGCAGCAGCCGTCGTGCGGCTGAACAAGCCGCCGCTACGCAGGCCATTGCTATTTTAGAAGCTGAATTTCCAGCCAAGACGACGCGCGCCAGTCGCCATCGTCGCCCCTCACAATTGACACTGCCTGTGGCAGTGTCGCAGGAAACAGAATGACAGAGACCCCTTTTCGCTGCGGCTTCGTGGCTATTGTTGGACGACCGAATGTCGGCAAGTCCACGCTGGCCAATGCCCTGATCGGCAGCAAGATTTCGATCGTGTCGCGCAAGGCGCAGACCACGCGTCACCGCATCAACAGTGTGCTGACGCGTGATCACGATCAAATGGTGTTTGTGGACACCCCCGGTTTTCAGACCAAGCACGGTGGGGCCATGAACCGCATGATGAACCGCGTCGTGACCCAGGCCCTGGCCGATGTGGACGTGGTGGTGCATGTGGTCGAAGCCGGCAAGTGGTCCGCTTCGGACGCCGAATTGCTGCCCATGCTGCCTAAAGGTGGCAAGACCATTCTGGTCATCAACAAGGTGGATGCCTTGAAAAGCAAGAATGACTTGCTGCCCTATATCGCCCGCCTGTCGCAGGAATTCGACTATGGTGCCGTGATTCCGGTCAGTGCTGCCAAGCGTCTGCAACTGGACCCTTTGCTGAACGAGATCGCCTCCCGCCTGCCTGAAGGCGAGGCCATGTTTGACGCTGACACCATTACCGACCGCTCGGTGCGCTTCATTACCTCGGAGCTGCTGCGCGAGAAGATCTTCCGCCTGGTGGGTGACGAGCTGCCGTACGGGTGTACCGTGGTTATCGAACAATGGGACGAGAACGAGCAGGGCGCGCGTATTTCGGCATGCGTGGTGGTGGAGCGTGAAAGCCACCGTCCGATTCTGTTGGGAGCGGGTGGCATGCACATGAAGCGCATTGCAACCGAGGCTCGCCAAGATATTGCCAAGCTGATCGACAAGCCTGTGTTCCTGGATGTGTATATCAAGGTGCGCAAGGGCTGGTCCGATCGTGAAGCGGTCCTGCGCGACCTGGGGTATGAGTAATCCCCGTCATCGCTTTCAGGACGAAGCGGGCTACATACTGCACACCAGTGCCTGGCGTGAAACGTCCCTGATCTGTCATGCCTTTACGCGTAACCACGGGCTGGTGCCCCTGGTCGCGAAAGGCGCTAAAAGGCCGCATTCCATTTTGCGGCCTGCTTTGTCTGTGTTTCAGCCTTTGTTATTGGCCTGGTCGGGCAAGAATGAAGTCAAAACGCTGACACGGGCGGACTGCGCCGGGATTCGCCCCTTGAAAGGTCGTGCCCTGATGTCGGCCTGGTACATGAACGAATTGCTGATTCGTTTGTTGCCGCGTGAAGACCCACATCCTGTTCTGTTCGATGCCTACGAAGAGGCTCTGGTGCACTTGGCCCAGATTCCTCGTCCACCCGTGGCGGGGGCCTTGCGGCGCTTTGAGTGGGTGCTGCTGACCGAAACCGGCTATGGCTTTGATGAAGCCACGCCGGACTTTGACGATCCTGTCGGCGAGCCGGAGTTGCGCATACGCTTGCGCGAACGCCTGAACAGCTTGCTGGGTCGCCCCTTGCATACCCGCTCCGTTCTCATGCAGCTGCAACGCTATTGATATGGCCGTCTCCCTTCCTTCCGTGCTGGTTCTGGATACCTGCGTACTGATCTCCAACGTACTGCGCCGCTTGCTCCTGGCCCTGGCTGACGAGCAGTTGTTCAAGCCTGTCTGGAGTCCGGTGATCGGGGACGAATGGCGGCGTAATGCGGGCAGGTTGTGGAAAGTCATGCCCACCTCTATCGAGGAGCAGTGGGAAGCGCTGCAACAGCGTTACCCCGAAGCCGATTTAGGCGATAGCAGCGAGTTCAAGAAGGACTTGCGCTACTCCGATGCCAAGGACTGGCATGTGATCGCCACTGCCCGTTTGGCACAGCAGCGTTATCACGGTCAGCCGGTGGGAATCTTGACCCGTAATCTGAAAGACTTTAATCGTTCCGAGCTGCGACGTCTGGGAATCAGCCTGTGGGAGCCGGATCAGTTTTTGGGTTTGCTCATGGCCGCTCATCCGGATGTGATGCAGCGCTTGCTGGATGGTTTGCCCGCTTTGATGCTGACGCCCGAAGCGCAGGCACTGGATACGCATACTTTGTTAAAGCGTGATCGTTTGTTCAGTGTGGGGCAGGCTTATTTGCGGCGTCAGAAAATGGATGAGGCGCACTCATGAAGCAAGGTGTATTGCTGTCGGTCCTGGCCTCCGCTTTATTTGCCTGCCTGTACTACTACGCTACCGTCTTGCACCCGCTCAGTGGCGAGCAGATTTTTGCCTGGCGCATTGTGCTGGGCTTGCCTGCCTTGGCTTTGGTGATCACGCGCGCACGACGCTGGCGGGAGGTACGTTGGGTTCTGCGACACTGGCCCGGTAATTGGCGCTATTTTGCCTTGCTCTTGCTGGCTGCAGCCCTGGTCGGGGTACAGCTCTGGATTTTTGTCTGGGCGCCTTTGCACCAGATGGCGCTGGACGTGTCCCTGGGCTACTTCCTCTTGCCGCTGATGATGGTGCTGGTAGGGCGGGTGATCTACAAAGACAGATTGAGCACTATTCAGTGGATTGCTGTGGCATTGGCCGGCGTGGGTGTGCTGCACGAGCTGTTCCGCGTAGGGAGCGTCTCCTGGGCGACAGCGGTGGTGGTTGTGGGTTATCCACCTTATTTCATGCTGCGCCGTTATCTGCGTCTGGGCTCGCTGGCTTCACTCTGGTTTGATCTGAGCTTCTTGTTCCTGCCAGCTTGCTGGCTGCTCTTTGTTCAAGACACGCAGATGTGGGGCCTGTTCGCGGATCAGCCTCGCTTGATCTGGCAGGTCCCGGTTCTGGGCCTGATCAGTTCCGTTGCACTGGTCAGCTATCTGTCTGCCAGTCGTCAGTTGCCTTTGGCCTTGTTTGGCATTCTGGGTTATGTGGAGCCGGTGCTCTTGTTCTGGGTGGCGTATTTGCTGCTGGACGAGCCCATGAGCGCGAATCAGTGGTGGACCTATATTCCGATCTGGATTGCCATTTCCTTGATGGCGATGGAAGGTTTCATCAAAATGTGGCGACCCGGACCCCCTGTGCCGCCTCCCAAGGCGTAAATTCTGCTAGTTAGTACCAGCCAGTGCCGAAGGGCAGTTAGCGTCTGCCCAGACGTTCTGGGGGCTTCCTGAATGAAGCAGAACTCCGATAGAAAACGACTCCTGAAAGACCCTCTCCAAAGTTGGATAGCTATCCATGCTTTTTGGAAGGACATGACAGGAGTTTTTTTTCTACATGGCTTTTCTAGAGGAGATAGTCCGGGCCGTACCAGACTGGGTCCTGCGCGATATAAGCAGGCTGCTTAGCGCAGTTTCTCCGGGCAGTCAGGTTGATTGCGCAACAAATTTGCCTGGGTCACCGAACAACCCGCTGGTACGTCTTCCGTAATCCAGACATTACCGCCAATCGTAGAACCTGCACCCAGAGTGACGCGCCCCAAGATGGTGGCACCCGCGTAAATAACCACGTCGTCTTCCACGATGGGGTGACGTGGCTGACCTTTCAGCAGCAAGCCTTTTTCGTCCTTGCTAAAGCGCTTGGCACCCAGGGTGACGGCCTGATAAATACGAACCCGCTTGCCGATGATGGCGGTCTCGCCAATCACAACGCCGGTGCCGTGGTCGATGAAACAGGAATGGTCAATTTGCGCGCCGGGGTGAATATCAATACCGGTCTGACTATGGGCCAGTTCTGCAATAATGCGCGCCGTCAGGGGCAGTCCCAGATTGGTCAGAGCATGGGCGATGCGGTGATGGATCATGGCCAGCAGACCGGGATAGCACAGCAGTACCTCGTCCACATTGCGGGCAGCCGGGTCGCCTTGATAGGCGGCGACCACGTCCAGATCCAGGGTGCGGCGCAGGTCTGGCAGCTTGTTGGCAAAAGCCTGTATGGCCTTGTGTGCCTGCTCTTCAATGGTTTCGCGATCGTACTTGTCACCACGGAGCAGGGCAGCGCGTTGCAGCTCGATACGCGCCTGTTGCAGCAGCGTATTGAGCGCCTGGCCCAGGTGGTGGCCGACAAAGTGGTCTTCATACTCGCGACGCAGCTCCGGGCTGCCCAGACGCATGGGAAACAGAATGCCTTTGAGCTGCTCGGTCACTTGAATCAAAGCTTGTACCGACGGAAATTCCTGGCCTTCAAGCTCGTTCAAGCGTTGATGCGCCTGTCGCCACTCTTCGCGGGCCCCGCGCAGATTGTCGACGATATGTTGAGTTTCAAAGACTGCCACCAGTGTTCTCCAAAGGGGAAATTTTCTACAAGGTTTACTATACCCGCGCGTCTGAGCAAGGACACGAAAAACAGGGCGCTGCGTCAGGGTGATTCCCTTTGCCATGGCTCAGGCCTGGTCGTGCCGCTTCAAGGCCCCATGAGCTTGGGGCAAGACCAAGCAGATGAGGGGCATGGTCAGGTTTTCAAGCCAAAGTGCTTGAGCGTGCGGATAATAAAAAAAGCCCCCTTCGAAAAGGGGGCTTGGGGAGTGTGGGGTTCGCGATCTTATTCGCGGTTACCGCCCAGCACGCCTAAAAGCACCAGCAGGTTGCTGAAAATGTTGTAGACGTCTAGATAGATCGCCAGGGTGGCCGACACGTAGTTGGTTTCACCACCGTTGATGACGCGCTGCAGATCAACCAGCAAGAAGGCCGAGAAGATACCGATAGCCATCACGGAGATGGTCAGCATCAGCGCAGGCAGTTGCAGGAAGATGTTGGCCAAGGCCGCAACCAGCAAGATAACGGCACCGACAAACAGGAATTTCTGCATGCCGGAGAAATCACGCTTGGTGGTGCTGGCAATAGTTGCCATGGCGCCAAAGACCGCAGCGGTACCGCCAAAGGCCAGCATGATCAGTTGTGCGCCATTACCCATGCCCAGGACAAAGCCCAGCAGACGGGACAGCATCACACCCATGAAGAAGGTAAAGGCCATCAGCAGGGCGACACCCAGCGAGCTGTTCTTGTTCTTTTCGATCAGGAACATCAGGCCAAAGGCACCGACCAGGAAAACAATGGCGCTCAGGCCTGGGCTGGCGCCCATAACCCGGTTAATGCCGGAGGACAGGCCCAGCAAGGCTCCCAGCACGGTGGGAATCATGGACAGGGCCAGCAGCCAGTAGGTGTTGCGCAGGACGCGATTGCGAGCAATCAGCGACTGGGCGCCCAGGGTGCCGTTATGCTCAGGCAAGCTTGATTGACGAAATTCGCTCATGATGAGTCCTTAGAATACAGAGAGATCAGTGGTCAAGAATAACTGACAACTACCTGAATAATCAAGAATCTTCTTTATTATTCAAGCACCCAGTTTATGGGCATGCACTTGGCAGCCCTGTGCCTGGTACACACGCCAGCGTTCGCGAGCCTGGGTACGGTCAGCTTCCCGTTCGGAGACAATTTCCAATATACGCGGGAATTGTTCAAAACCGGGCGGGCATTGGGCATCCAGATTCAACAGCCAGCTTTGCTCACCTGCGGGCACGGGGGCGGCACTGGTCAACAAAACAGGGGTGGTGGCTGCCAAGGGGTCTTCCACACCGACGTGCGGGACAAAAGCCGTGGATTCAAAACCCCAGAGCAGGCGATCGAAACGGGCCAGTTGGCGGGCATCGGAAAGATACACCACCACCTGACGGCCCGCCTCGTAGTGCTTGCGCACGACCTCGCAGGCCATACGCAAGCGATCTGGCGCGCCGAAAGCGAAATCGACGCGGCTCATGCTTAGCGACACTGATTAAGCAGGTACTGAACCAGCAAAGGCACGGGACGGCCTGTGGCGCCCTTGTCCTTGCCGCTGCGCCAGGCAGTGCCGGCGATGTCCAGGTGAGCCCAGCGGTACGCTTTGGTGAAGCGGGACAGGAAGCAGGCGGCGGTTACCGAACCGGCTGGTGGGCCACCAATATTGGCCATATCAGCAAAGTTCGAGCGCAGTTGCTCCTGGTAGGCGTCGTCCATGGGCATGCGCCATGCCGTGTCACCCGTTTGCTTGCCAGCTTGCATCAGTTCATCAGCCAGGTCGTCGTCGGTCGAGAACAGGCCGGTGTTGACGTGGCCCAGAGCGACCACGCAAGCGCCGGTCAGGGTGGCCATATCAATCACGGCAGCGGGTTTGAAGCGCTCGACGTAGGTCAGGGCATCGCACAGGACCAGACGGCCTTCGGCGTCCGTGTTCAGGATCTCGATGGTCTGGCCAGACATGCTGGTCACGACGTCGCCCGGTTTATTGGCGCGGCCGCTGGGCATGTTCTCGCAAGAAGCCACTACAGCGATCACTTCACGGTCGATGTTCAGTTCGGCAATGGCGCGCATGGTGCCTAGAACGCTGGCAGCACCGCCCATGTCGTACTTCATTTCGTCCATATTGCCGGCTGGCTTGATGGAGATACCGCCCGAGTCGAAGGTCAGGCCCTTACCCACCAGAACGATAGGACCGTCCTCGTGTTTGGTCTTGGTGTTGGGGGTATGGCGCAGCACGATGAACGCAGGCGGTTCATCCGAGCCCTTGGCCACCGACAGGAACGAACCCATCTTCAAGGCTTCGATCTGCTTGCGCTCCAGCACTTCGGCCTTCAGCGTCTTGAATTCCTTGGCCAACTGCTTGGCGGTTTTGCCCAGGTAGGTAGGAGTGCAGATATTGCCGGGCAGGTCGGCCAGCAAGCGAGTCAGGTTGACGCCGTTACCAATGGCCTGACCTTGCTCCAGACCGGCCTTGGCTTCGCTGGCTTGGGTGCGGGCCGTCCACAGCAGGAACTGGCTCAGCTGGGGAGCAGGTTCGGGCTTGCTGAACGTGGCGGTGTAGCGGTAGCTGGCGCGGCATACGGCCACGGCAGCGTCCTGAGCGCGGCTGCGCAAGGTGGTGCCTTTGCAATCAATGCTGGCCAGGGCAGAAACGGCTTCTTTCAGGTCTGCTTTCAGGCAGTAAGAAGCAAGGCAGGCCTGGGCTTGCGTATGAGTTGCTGCTTTGTATTCCTCTTGAGCGCCTAAGCCGACTAAAATAACGCGTTCGGCCTTAACACCGGGCAGATTGCGCAGCACCAGGTGGGTATTGGGCTTGCCTTTAAACTCGGCTTTGACAGCAGCGCTCACAGCTCCGTTGCTGGCGCGGTCGATAAGTTCCGCTGCGGGGCTTAGAATGCCCTCGGCAAAGACGCCTACGCCTAGTGCGGCCGTCTTAATTTGGTGCAAAGAAGCGGATGTCTGTGTGCTAAATTCCATTCAACTATCCTCAGTGTGTCGCAAATCGTACCTGCGATTATCTCGCAAATTCTCATATGTCTCTATTTAAACGCTCTGCGGTATCCGAAATCTTAAGTCACAGTGGCGTTGTACTGTCCACTTTGCTGATTGTGTGGCTTAGTGTACTTCTGGTGCGTTTGTTAGGCGAAGCGGCCAATGGCACGATTGGCCCTGACGTGGTGCTGGGTCTGGCCGCCTTTTCCAGTATTACCGCCTTGCCGATTATTCTGGCCGTTTCCCTGTTCATTGCCGTGCTCACTACGGTGACGCGCAGCTTTCGGGAATCCGAAATGGTGGTCTGGTTTGCCAGCGGCCTGTCCTTGAAAAACTGGGTAACGCCCGTTTTGCAGTGTGCAGTGCCGGTTGCCATTCTGATTGCCGTTCTGACCTTGCAGGCTTCGCCATGGGCTTATCGTCAGATTGCCGAGTACCGCCAGCGTTTTGAGCAGCGCTCGGACCTGAGTAAGGTGACCGCCGGGCAGTTTATCGAGTCCGATGATGGTGCCCGTGTGTTTTACGCCGACTCCCCAGAAAAAGAAGGGGATGAGCTGGGTAATGTGATCGCCCGCGTGATCGACCCGCAGTGGCTCAGCATTGTGACTGCGCAAAGTGCCCGCATGGAAGAGCAGCCCAATGGCGATCGCTTTCTGGTCTTGAGCGAAGGCCATCGCTACGACTTGAAGCCCGGTCAGGCTGAATTCCGTATGGTGGACTTTGAAAGTTATGGCATGCGTCTGGAGAGCCGTGATGCAGGCAATACCGCTGAAACGATCCGCGCCCGTGCCGAGCAGCAGATCAAGGCTCGTCAAACCACCTTGTTACTCAGTGATGACGATGCCGAGGCGCGCTCACAGATCATGTGGCGCTTGGCTTTGCCCCTGGCGGCACTGAATCTGGCCTTGCTGGCGATTCCTCTGGGAGCGGTGAATCCCAGGATGGGACGCTCAGGCAATATTCTGGTGGCTGGTCTGGTAGGTCTGCTCTATATGAACCTGATCAACCTCTCGCGCGGCTGGATTCGTAATGGCCAATTGGGTTTTGAAATCGGTTTGTGGCTGGTTCATGCCATCTTCTTGCTGATCATGCTCTTCATGATGTGGCGTAAATTGCGCATCAAGGCACCTAAACCGCCAGCAGTAAGCTGATCGGCAAAAGGGGGCGTCCAGCCCCCTTTTTGTGCCTGTCGAATGGCTTTTTGATCGGTTTGGCGGCTCAAGCCCCATCCAGCAAATCCTGCCGCTCTTCCACTGACTGCTTCAGAAAGTGCCACAGCCGAGTCAGGCTGGGGTTCTGGCGTTGCTCTTCATGACAGAACATCCAGAAGCGTCGACGCAATTGCACCTGGTCGGGTAGAACACAACGCAGGCGCGGATCGGTTTTTGCCAGGAAGCAGGGCAGAACGGCAATTCCTTGCCCCTGCAAGGTGGCCTGGTACTGCGCAATCACGCTGGTGCTGCGAAAGCGTACGGCGGCGGATCTGACGATTTCTTCCAGATAGCGCAGGCTGTCGCTGAACACCAGATCATCCACATAGGCAATAAAGCGATGCTGGGACAAATCCTGCACGCTTTCTATGGGCGGATGGCTGTTCAAATAATCCTGATGGGCATAGAGCCGCAAGCTGTAGTCTGCCAGGCGCGTACACCAGTAAGGGCCGCGTTGGGGGCGCTCCAGTGCAATGGCCAAGTCGGCATCCCGGCGTGACAGACTGATAGGGCGGGGTACAGGCAAAAGCTCCAGGGTCAGCTCTGGGTATTGGGCCTGGAAAATGCTGAGCAAGGGCGTCAGCACATAGCTGCCAAAGGCTTCGGTGCAGCCCAGGCGCAGCTTGCCGGTCAAGGGTCTGGCCTTGCCCGTAATCGCATCGCGAGCCGCCAGCAAGCGGCTCTCTACCGGCTCCATGCGTTGCTGCAGATTCTGCCCTTCGCTGGTCAGGCTATAGCCGCTGACCGTGGATTTGTGGAACAGCCGCAAGCCCAGCTCCTGCTCCAGCGCCTGGATACGGCGTGCCACGGTGCTGTGTTGAACGCCCAGCCGTTGAGCGGCAACGCTGATACGCTGGCAGCGGGCCACTTCCAGAAAGTAACGCAGATTATCCCAGTCCATCGTGATGGGCCCGCCCTGAAAAAGACTTGTGCATAAATGCCCAGCTCCTGTGCATTTTTCAACATGGTAAACGGGTCTTGAGGCTTCTACACTCGATGAGAACCCTCATACAAGTGGGATAACAAATAAGGCTTAGCCGCCTGAGCAATTCATTGGAGACATGCTATGACGGAAGTGGTTCGTGTACCTTTGCTGATCGATGGACAACATGTTCAATCCAAGAGCACCCGTTGGGACGATGTGCTCAATCCAGCCACCCAGGAAGTCGTGGCCCAAGTGCCTTACGCCACGATGGAAGAGCTGGAAACCATTATTGCCAGCTCGGCCAAGGCTTATGAGAGCTGGCGTCATTCCAGCCAGGGCGCGCGCATGCGCGTCATGCTGAATCTGCAGCGTCTGGTGCGTGAAAACAGTGCCAAGCTGGCTGAAGCCATCTCGCGTGAACACGGCAAGACTATGCCTGACGCTGAAGGTGAAGTAGGCCGCGGCCTGGAAGTGATCGAATACGCGTGTTCCATTGCTTCGATGCAATTGGGCGAATACGCAGAAAACGCTGCGGGCGGTATTGATGTCTACACCCTGATCCAGCCCTTGGGCGTGTGTGCCGGTGTGACCGCGTTCAACTTCCCGGTGATGCTGCCCTGCTTCATGTTCCCGCTGGCTGTGGCTTGCGGTAATACCTTCGTGCTCAAGCCTTCCGAGCAGGATCCTAGCGCCAGTCTGATGCTGGCTGAACTGGCTCTGGAAGCTGGCCTGCCTCCAGGAGTGCTGAACGTGGTCCACGGCGGTGCAGATATTGCCAATGCCCTGGTGACCCATCCTGAAGTCAAGGCTGTGTCCTTTATTGGTTCGACGGCCGTTGGCACCGAAATTCACCGTCGTGCCACTGAAGCAGGCAAGCGCTCGCAAGCCATGATGGGCGCCAAGAACCACTGCATTGTGATGCCTGATGCGGATCGTGATGTGGCGATCAACCAATTGCTGGGCGCTGCTTTTGGCGCGGCCGGCCAGCGCTGCATGGCGATCTCGGTAGCCGTGATGGTCGGCGAAACTGGCGAGTGGGTTGATGAACTGGTCAAACGTGCTGCCACCATGAAGGTCAACGTAGGTACGGACCGTCAGGCCGATCTGGGCCCCTTGGTCTCGCCGCGTGCTCGCCAGCGTGTGGAATCCTTGATTGAAGCCGGTGTACAGGAAGGTGCCAGCCTCTTGCTGGATGGTCGTGGCGTGAAAGTGCCTGGCTATGAAAGCGGTAACTTTGTCGGCCCAACCATCTTCAATGATGTGAAAGCCGATATGCGCATTTACGAAGAAGAAATCTTCGGACCCGTGCTGTGCATTGTGCGTGTCAATACGCTGGAAGAGGCGGTGCAGTTCATCAACCGCAACCCCAACGGTAATGGCGTGTCCATCTTCACCCAGGACGGCGGCCATGCGCGCTACTTCCAGAACCGTATTGACGTAGGCCAGATCGGTATCAATATTCCTATCCCTGTGCCGGTGGCCTGGTTCAGTTTTACTGGCTCGCGTGCGTCCAAGCTGGGTGATCTGGGTCCGAACGGCAAACAAGCCGTTCAGTTCTGGACACAGACCAAAACCGTGACGGCCCGCTGGCAAGCTCATGCCAATACGATGAATACAACAATCAGCATGACGTAATTGTTGAATCTATATATATAACTTAATGCAATAAGCGAGCTGTTCCTTATTACATATAATAGCCCTGTACCTGGGGCTATTAACATATGAATATTCAACAATTCCGCTTTGTCCGAGAGACCATCCGACGTAACTTCAATCTGACTGAAGCCGCTCGCTCGCTCTATACCTCCCAGCCGGGGGTGTCCAAAGCGATCATCGAGTTTGAAGATGAACTGGGCATCAAGATTTTTGAACGTCATGGAAAACGCATTAAGGGCTTGACCCGACCGGGCGAAGCTGTCGCCGAGGTGATCGACCGCATCATGCGCGAGATCGACAACCTCAAGCGTGTCAGCGACGACTTCGCCCGCCGTGATGAAGGCACCTTGGTGATCGCTTGTACCCACGCCCAGGCACGATATTTGCTGCCCAAGGTGATCCCTGAATTCCGCCGTCGCTTTCCCAAGGTCCATATGTCCTTGGCTGAAGGCAGCCCGCCTGTGCTGGCCCAGATGGTGATACACGAGCAGGCTGACGTGGCCATCGCTACCGAAACCCTGGCATTGACGCCGGGCCTGGTCGCTTTGCCGGTCTACACCTGGGAGCATACGGTGGTGGTGACGCCGGATCATCCACTGGCTGATCTGCCTGCCAACAAGCAGCTGTCCATTGAAACCCTGGCGCAGTACCCCATCGTGACTTATGACCATGCTTTCTCGGGTCGAGGTTCGATCGACGAGGCCTTTGCCAAGCATGGCATCACTCCGGATATTGTGCTGGAAGCTATTGATGCTGACGTGATCAAAACCTACGTTGATGTCGGTCTGGGTATCGGTATCATCGCAGGCATCGCGTTCGATCCGCGTCGTGACAAAGGTCTGGTGGGCCTGCCAGCGGGGCATTTGTTTGGCGCACACCACACCAAGGTGGCGGTGAAAGCCGGGGCTTTCCTGCGTGACTATATTTTTGAACTGCTGGAGATGCTGGCACCGGAATTGACCCGGGATGTGGTGCTGAGCGCTCTGGATGAGAAACAAGCTGGTGGCCCGTTGTAGAGCTAGCCGCTGTTTAGTTGGAAATACGGGCCATCGTGATTACACGGTGGCCCTTATTGTTTGTGCGGTCGGCGTGGTTTTGCAGGGCAGGTGAGAGCTTATGGTCAAAGGCTATAAGTAAAAACTGAAACAAGCTATCGACTCAATTGACTATGATAATAAGAATGATTATCATTATCCAACTTTCTTAGCCAATGGAGCTTCCTGTGTCTCAATACGTCAGTGCAGTCGTGGTTGGAGCAGACCGTCTGGGGAACATTCCCGACTTGCTCAAGATCCACAATATCTCGATCAAACATCATATTAGCGGGCGTGATCCAGCCCACCAGAAAAAAACCCTGCAGTTGCCTTCCGGCACCGATTTGCTGATTTTGCTGACCGACTTCCTGGGTCACAACGTCATGAAAACCTTCCGGGCTGCTGCCTTGAAGTCCGGTATTCGAGTAGTTGCCTGCCGACGCTCGGTTTGTAGCATGAAGCAAGCCTTAACCCAATGCGGCTATTGTGAATCTTGTCCGCTCGGTAAGTCCAAGAGCCACTAGATTGGCGGCATGACTTACTGGGGCAAAGAAGGAATCTTTACAGATCAAAAAAAAGCCACTGTTATGAAACAGTGGCTTTTTTGTGTGCTGCCGGTTTGGCAGCAGGGCGGTCTTATTTGACGCTACGCAAACGAGCTTCCGACTGCTGCGTATCGGCAGCCGCCAGACGGCGTGCGCCGTTATAGCGTTTTTTCCAGTAACCCACTTCCATGTTCTCGACGCGGACAACAGCGCCAGTGCGAGGGGCGTGGACAAATTTGTCATCACCCAGGTAAATGCCTACGTGAGAGAAACGAGCGCCACGAGTATTGAAGAAGACCAGGTCACCTTTGCGCAGCTCGCTACGGTTAACCGAAGTGCCTTCTTTGGCAATGTCCTTGGATTGGCGGGGTAGCTTCAGACCCAGGGACTTTTCAGCCACGTAGGACACCAGACCGCTGCAATCAAAGCCAGTGCTGGGAGCATCGCCACCAAAACTGTACTTCACGCCCAGGAAGTCCAGGGCGGCGTTGGCAAGGCCGTGGGTAGAGGAAGAAGCTTGGCTACTGCGGCTTTCGGCGCGCCCTTGGCGACGATCGCTGCTGTAAGCAATATTGATGTCGTTACGAGCGCGGTTGGCTAGATATGTACCCAGCGGGTCGGACTCGGTCTGGAATTCGTAGTCGGCGTAATAGCCGTGATCCAGTTCTGCACGATCTTTGTTCTGGCTGGACTGTTGAGTTCCAGTGGTGGCACACCCTGTCAGAGCGAGCGCGCCGGCTAACAAAAGATACTTGGCGCTGCGATAGGTAATGTGCAAAAGTGCGGGTGGATTCAGGTAATGTGGCGGCATGACCAGGGCTTTTTTAAGGACTTGGTGGGCAGCAGCACAACCTTGATGCCTATTTTTGCTGAAATTAGCAGCAATTGATGGGTATCAGGGCTGTAAGTATGGCTAAAAGCACCATACTTTGCCGGACGTTGCTGTGCGTTGAATGTTTGGCAGTGTACCGGATGATAATTGCACCGTAAAGCATTGTAGGAGTGTATTTTGCGATTGAATCATACTGTTGCAAAGTGCGGCTGACAGCGGTTTTCAGGCCCTGTGCATGGGTCCAGTGCTCTTCTTGCTGACTTGTTGAAAGTTAGCCGAAATAGAGCGAAGTTTTACTGTTTATAGGGATTGAATGATGCGATTTATGGGACAAGCCCTAGGGAAAGCCCTGAACGAAGGAGTACGGCTGCGCGAGTTGTGGGCTTGGGCTATGTATGATTTCGCAAACTCTGGCTACACCACCGTCATTTTGACCAGTGTTTACAGTGCCTATTTTGTTGGTGTCGTCGCCGAAGGCCGCAGCTGGGCTACCTTGGCGTGGACCTTGGCCTTGTCCGCTTCGTATTTGAGCATCATGTTGACCATGCCGGGGCTCGGTGCAAAAGCCGATGCACGTCAAGGCAAAAGGCGACTTTTGTTCAGCAGCACCATAGGCTGTGTGTCGGCAACCGTGATGCTGTATTGGGCCGGTCCCAATGACATCGTCTGGGCCCTGGTTTTTATCGCTTTATCCAATTATTGCTACTGCATAGGCGAGTCCATCATCGGCGCTTTCTTGCCGGAAATTGCCCGGCCTGACGCCTTGGGGCGTGTCTCCGGTTGGGGCTGGGGTTTTGGCTATTTTGGTGGCATGTTGGCCTTGGGCCTTTCCCTGGCTTTTCTTACCTGGGCGACATCGCAAGGATGGACGGCTCAAGAGTATGTGCCCGGTATCGCCCTGATTACGGCTGCCTTGTTTGCCTTGTCGGCCTTGCCTTCTTTTCTGTTTCTGCGCGAACGCAGTGCACCCAGCGGGGCAGAGCAGCAGGGCATGTTGTCGCGCCTGATTGCATCGGCGCGGGATGTGCATCAGCATTTTCCCGATTTCCGCACCTTGTTGTTATGTGGTGCTGCTTATCAAGCCGGGATTGCCGTCATTATTACCTTGTCGGCGGTGTACGCCACCGAGGCCATGGGTTTCACCATGGCGCAAACCATGACGCTGATCTTTACCGTCAATATTGCGGCCGCTGTGGGGGCTTTGTTGTTTGGTCATGTGCAGGATCGCATCGGCCATAGACGTGCTCTGGCACTGACGCTGTGTGCCTGGCTGGTCATGGTGGGCATTGCTGTCAGCACGCGTTCCCTGGCGGGGTTCTGGGCGGCGGCAGCCGTCGCCGGGCTATGCATAGGGAGTAGCCAAAGTGCGGGGCGAGCCATGGTTGGCCTGCTGGCTCCCAAGAGTCGTCTGGCTGAATTTTTCGCCTTGTGGACCTTTGCCATTCAACTGGCCGCAGTATGTGGTCCGCTGTCTTACGGTCTGGTGACTTGGCTAAGCGGCGGGAACCACCGCTTGGCTCTGGCCTGCACGGGATTATTCTTTCTGGCGGGCCTGCTGATCCTGTCGCGTTTGAATTTTCAGCGCGGCATTTTGGCCAAGAATCAAGCCGATCTCAGTTGTCAGGATTGAGTAAGTAAGGCGCGTTACGTTTATATAAAATTAAGCTGGGCTGCCCATGCGCGGCCCAAAAAAAACACCAAATCTGGAAAATAAAGGAGCCAACACCATGAGCGGTCCAACGTCTATTGAATCCGTCCTGTCGGAAAGCCGAGTCTTTCCCGTGTTCCCTAAACTGGAACGCGAAGCAAGCATTGCTGGCATGGCGGCCTACCAGGAGCTTTGCCAGAAAGCCGAGCAGGACAACCCCGGTTTCTGGGCGGAGTTGGCCCGTGATCGTCTGGTCTGGACCAAGCCTTTTACCCAGGTTCTGGACGACAGCAAGCCCCCGTTTTACAAGTGGTTCCATGATGGCGAGCTGAACGTCTCGGCCAACTGTCTGGACAAGCACCTTGGCACCCCCACTGAAAACAAAACTGCACTGATCTTTGAAGCCGACGGCGGTGAAGTCACCAAAGTGACCTTCCGCGAACTGTATGAACAGGTTTGCCAGTTTGCCAATGGTTTGAAAGCCCTGGGTTACAAGACGGGCGAACGTGCCCTGATCTACATGCCCATGTCGGTGCAGGCCATTGTGGCCATGCAAGCATGTGCCCGTTTGGGTATTACTCACTCCGTCGTGTTTGGTGGTTTCTCGGCCAAGAGCCTGCACGAACGTGCCGTGGACGTGGGTGCCTCCCTGGTCATTACCGCTGACGAACAGCGTCGTGGTGGCCGTGCCATCCCCCTGAAAAATGCAGTTGACGAAGCCCTGAGCGGCGGTGACTGCGAAGCCGTGCGTCACGTCATTGTGTACAAACGCACGGGCGGCCCCGTTGCCTGGCATGAAGGTCGCGATCTGTGGTGGGAAGATGCTGTCAAAGGTCAAGGCAGCGAGTGCCCAGCCGTGTCCGTGAATGCAGAGCACCCTCTGTTTGTTCTGTACACCTCCGGCTCTACGGGCAAGCCTAAAGGCGTGCAGCACTCCTCGGCAGGTTATCTGCTGGGTGCCATGCTGAGCGTGCAGTGGACCTTCGATGCCAAGGACAGCGATGTGTTCTGGTGTACCGCCGATATCGGTTGGGTAACAGGCCACACCTTCATCACTTACGGCCCTCTGGCTGCTGGCGTGACGCAGGTTGTGTTTGAAGGCGTGCCTACCTACCCGGATGCTGGCCGTTTCTGGAACATGATTGAACGCCACGGCGTGACGGTGTTCTACACCGCACCTACCGCTATTCGCTCCTTGACCAAGGCAGCCGAAGCGGACGAGGCCATTCATCCCAAGCAATACAATCTGGATACCCTGCGCATCATCGGTTCGGTGGGTGAACCCATCAACCCCGAAGCCTGGATGTGGTATTTCAAGAATGTGGGCCGCGAGCGTTGCCCTATTGTGGATACCTGGTGGCAAACGGAGACCGGCGGTCACGTCATTACTCCCTTGCCTGGCGCCACTCCCCTGAAACCCGGTTCCTGCGGCCTGCCGTTCCCCGGCATGGACGTTGCCATTGTGGACGAGGTGGGTGAAGAAGCGGAACGCGGCAATGGCGGCTTCCTGGTCATTCGCAAGCCTTGGCCCAATATGATCCGTACCATCTGGGGCGATCCAGACCGTTTCGTGAAAAGCTACTTCCCCCCCGAGCTGAAAGGCTATTACCTGGCCGGTGACGGCGCACAGCGTGATACTGACGGTTACTTCTGGGTCATGGGCCGTATCGACGACGTGCTGAACGTTTCGGGTCACCGCTTGGGCACGATGGAAGTGGAGTCTGCCCTGGTGGCACACCCGCTGGTCGCTGAAGCCGCTGTTGTGGGCAAGCCTGACCCAACGACAGGTGAAGCCATTGTGGCCTTTGTGGTGCTGAATGGCGATCTGCCTTCCGGCGAAGAGGCCGACAAGGTTGCCACTGAGCTGCGCAATTGGGTAGGCAAGGAAATCGGTCCTATCGCCAAGCCTCGTGAGATCCGCTTTGGTGAAAACCTGCCCAAGACACGTTCGGGCAAGATCATGCGTCGTTTGCTGCGCTTTGTTGCCAATAACGAGCCGATCACCCAAGACGTATCCACGCTGGAGAATCCGGCCATTCTGGATCAGTTGTCCGAAGCACACTAATTTTTTTGGTAGTTCCTGTTTGACCCTGGTTTCTTTGCAGAGCCAGGGTTTTTTTATTTCTCCTGATTATTTTGTTACTGAAAACCTGCGCAGTGTGGAATTAGCCTAGCATTGAGTCCGTGGCCAAAACATCGGTCCATGAATTCAAAGAAAAGGGGAAAGGTTTGAGCGGGGAACAGCAGGCAGACAGGGGTGCTTTGGCGCTGATGGGCTTGGTGGTACTGACCTGGGGCATGAGCTGGGTCGTGATGAAGGCGATGACTGTCTACATCGGGCCAGTGGATCTGATTGCAGCACGTTATGCGGTGGCATTTGTTTTTTTATGGCTGGTGCTGCGTCTTAAAGGCGGGCATTTACGGCCTACGCCATGGAAGCTGAGCCTGGGTGTTGCCATTTTCCAGACTACCGGCTTTCAACTGCTTAGCCAGTTTTCCTTGCAAGCCGGTGGGGCAGGCAAGATGGTGGCCCTGGCCTACACCATGCCAATCTGGATTCTGCTGTTGTCCTGGCCCATGTTGGGGCAACGACCTCAGAAACGTCACGTAATGGGTATGGTGCCCGCGATTTTGGGCTTGATGCTTCTGATTGCGCCCTGGGAAGGAATGGGCGGCATACTTGGTTCGGTTCTGGCGACATTGAGTGGCGTGAGCTGGGCCTTGGGGGCGGTTTTCTCCAAACAGCTATTTGAGCGTCATCGAGTGGAGCTGCTCAATGCCACAGTCTGGCAGTGTCTTCTGGGGATTGTGATTGTTCTGCCCTTGAGCTTCCTGATTTCCCAGCGTCCTATCGTGATGGAATGGCAGATGTTCAGTGGCGTTCTGTACCTGGGCGTGATTGCAACTGGGGTAGGTTGGCTGCTGTGGATGGCGGTAGTCAGTCGTGTCAGCGCGACCTTGGCGGGGATGTCCAGTCTGGGCGTGCCTGCACTGACTGTTTTGCTGGCCTGGCTGTTGTTGGACGAATGGCCAACTCAACTGGAGTTAATGGGGACAGGCCTGATTCTATTGGGGCTGTTCGTAGTGAACTGGCCCAGCCGATCTCGCAAGTCATAGAGCAAAAAAAAAGCCACCCTGAGGGGTGGCTTTTTCGACATTAATACTTCTGGCCTTGGCGGTGACACCAAGGCCAGATTTGTTTTTACATGCCGTTGTACACCGGACCTTCGCCGCCTTGCGGGGGAACCCAGACGATATTCTGGGTGGGGTCCTTGATGTCACAGGTTTTGCAGTGCACGCAGTTCTGTGCATTGATCTGCAGCTTGTCGTCGCCGGTTTCAGTCTTGATGAACTCGTATACGCCAGCCGGACAGAAACGGGCTTCGGGGCCACCGTAGCGAGCTAGGTTCACCGCCACAGGAACGGACGGATCTTTCAGCGTCAGGTGGACAGGTTCGTCTTCTTCGTGGTTGGTGTTTGAAATAAACACGGAGCTGAGACGATCGAAGGTGATCTTGCCATCTGGCTTGGGGTAGTCGATACGCGCGCATTCGGCTGCAGGCTGCAAACAGGCGTGGTCAGGCTTGTTGTTGCGCAGTGTCCAAGGCATTTTTCCTTTGAACAGGCCTTGCTCCACAAAGGTCATGACGGATGCAATCGAGCGGCCTTTCTTGAACCATTGCTTGAAGTTGCGGGCCTTGTTCAGCTCCTCATGCAGCCAGGACTGTTTGAACTTTTCGGCAAATTGTGACAGCTCGTCTTGCTTGCGTCCGGCTTGCAAGGCTTCAAAAGCGGCCTCAGCGGCCAGGGAGCCGGATTTGATCGCAGCGTGGCTACCCTTGATGCGCGAAGCATTCAGGAAACCGGCATCACAACCGACCAAAGCACCACCGGGGAAGCTGAGCTTGGGCAGCGCCAGCAGACCACCGGCGGTCAGGGAGCGAGCCCCGTAAGCAATGCGCTTGCCGCCTTCAAACGTGGCGCGCAGGGCAGGGTGGGTTTTGTAGCGCTGAAATTCTTCAAAGGGAGACAGCCAGGGGTTGGCGTAATCCAGACCGACTACCATCCCGACCATGACCAGATTGTTATCCAGGTGGTACAGGAAAGAGCCGCCGTAGGTGTCCGAATCCAGTGGCCAGCCAGCGGTGTGGATCACCAGGCCGGGCTGCGATTGGGAGGGGTCTACTTCCCATAATTCTTTAATGCCAATGCCGTAGCTTTGGGCATTGCGGGACTCGTCCAGCTTGAAACGCTCGGTCAGCTCACGGCCCAGGTGGCCACGCGAACCTTCGGCAAAAATGGTGTAGGACGCCAGCAGTTCCATGCCGGGTTGATAGTGGGCGGTGTGCGTGCCGTCGCGGGCCACACCCATATCGCCCGTCAGGACGCCACGGACCGCGCCGTTGTCGTCATACAGAATGTGGGCAGCGGCAAAGCCGGGGAAAATATCCACGCCCAGGGCCTCGGCCTGTTCACCCATCCATTGCACGACATTGCCCAGGCGAACAATGTAATTGCCATGGTTTTTAAAACAGTCAGGCAGCAACCACATCGGGGTGCTGCGTGCGCCTTTTTCGGTCAGGAAAAGGAATTTGTCTTCAGTCACTTCTACCGAAATAGGAGCGCCTTGCGCTTTCCAGTCTGGCAGCAGCTCGTCCAGGGCGCGCGTGTCCATGACAGCGCCTGACAGGATATGGGCACCCACTTCAGCGCCTTTTTCCAGGACACAGACGCTGATTTCTTGTTCTTTTTCTTGGGCGAGCTGTTTAAGACGTATCGCGGTGGCCAGGCCTGCAGGGCCAGCGCCGACGATAATAACGTCATATTCCATCGATTCACGTTCAGACATTGCTGCTGATCTCCTATTACGGCTTAGCGCTTTGTTCTTGATTGTTGGCGGGTGAAATTCGTGTACTGTGCGTACGGTCGATTGTATTGTAGTCTGAGCAATCCCGTTTTGAGTTCAGAGGCCAGAGGCAGTGCCCCTTGGCTTCCGGCTTCATCAGTAAATATCAGTAAGGAGAGCATGTAATGACACAAGTAGTAGATTCTGGTGCAGGAGCCACTTTTGATATTGCCGTGCGCTGGGGCGATCTGGATGCCATGAATCATGTTAACAATACGGTCTACTTTCGCTACATCGAGGAAGCCCGTGTCCAGTTAATGATGAAGCTGGGCATGGTGCCACCTTCTCCACGTACCGGGGTGCTGGCGCACGCCAGCCTGGATTTCCTGCGTTCGGTCCTGTATCCGGCCACTGTGCGGATTGTGCACAAATTGCTGAAAGTCGGTGGCAGCAGCATTGAGTTGGAAGTCTTTGTATGTGACGCAAATCAAGCTGATGTCATTTATGCACGTGGCCGCTGTGTGCTCGTGTCCATTAACCCCCAAGGCGGCTCACAACCTTGGACCGAAGATGAGCGTAAACAGATACACTCGGTTTTTCAGGGTTAAGCTTTACGTATACGGAAAGCATAGTCAAGTCGTAGAATGCCTGATAGCACTGTATGGTGCATAGCGGCATTATTGGACAAAGTTTGCTGTTTAGGCCAATTAAAGAGTTATTGGAGAGTCAATTGAATAAAGTCTATCCAAGCGCCAAGGAGGCGTTGCAGGGGGTCGTTGCCGACGGACAGACAGTCGCTGTAGGTGGATTCGGCCTGTGCGGAATTCCCGAAGCGCTGATTGCTGCGCTGCGCGATAGCGGAGTCAAAAACCTGACCTGCATTAGCAATAATGCCGGGGTGGATGGCTTTGGTCTGGGTCAGTTGCTGGAAACACGCCAGATCCGCAAGATGATTTCCTCCTATGTGGGCGAAAACAAGGAGTTCGAGCGCCAGTATCTGGCGGGCGAGCTGGAACTGGAGTTCACTCCTCAGGGCACACTGGCTGAAAAGCTGCGTGCCGGTGGCGCAGGCATCCCTGCGTTCTTTACCGCAACGGGTGTGGGCACTATCGTGGCTGACGGTAAGGAAATCCGCGAGTTCAACGGTCAGCAATACGTGATGGAAGAGGCCCTGGTGCCCGATGTATCGCTGGTTAAAGCTTACAAGGCCGACCGCAGCGGCAACCTGGTGTTTCGCAAGACCGCGCGCAACTTCAACCCGAACGTGGCCATGGCTGGAAAAATCACCATTGTCGAGGTCGAGGAAATTGTCGAGACCGGCAGCCTGGACCCGGATGATGTGCATTTGCCCGGTATTTATGTGCACCGTATCGTGCTCAATGCCCAGCCCGAAAAGCGCATTGAACAGCGTACCGTTCGTTCTTCCTGATTAGCGAGGCAAGATAATAATGGCTTGGAATAGAGATCAAATGGCGGCACGCGCCGCTCTGGAGCTTCAGGACGGCTTTTACGTCAACCTGGGTATCGGTTTGCCTACGCTGGTTGCCAACCACGTGCCCGAAGGTATTGAGGTCTGGCTGCAGTCGGAAAACGGTTTGCTGGGTATCGGCCCCTTTCCGACTGAGGACAAGATTGACGCTGACCTGATCAACGCAGGCAAGCAAACCATCACCACCTTGCCCGGTTCGTCCATCTTTTCCTCGGCAGACTCGTTTGCCATGATTCGCGGCGGCAAGATCAATATCGCGATTCTGGGTGCCATGCAGGTGTCGGAAAAGGGTGATCTGGCCAACTGGATGATCCCCGGCAAGATGATCAAGGGTATGGGTGGTGCCATGGACCTGGTCGCTGGCGTTGGCCGTGTCGTGGTTCTGATGGAACACGTGGCCACCAAGAAAGACGGCACAGAAGACCTGAAAATTCTGCCTTCTTGCACCTTGCCCCTGACGGGCGTGGGGGTAGTTGACCTCATCATTACCGATCTGGGGGTGATGGAAGTGACGGAAAATGGTTTAAAGTTGCTTGAGTTGGCACCAGAAGTCAGCCTTGAGTACATTCAGTCCAAGACAGGCGTCCCGCTGGACGTCAGTGCTTTGGCCTGATCGGTCTCTCTGGCTAAAAAAGCTTCGGCGCGAGTCGGAGCTTTTTTTATGCTTGATCGGTGCGTGAACGCTGTTTATGTAAAGGAAGTTGGCATGGCCCATCCCCCCGTTGCCGCACGCTTGCAGGCGCTGCGCGAACAAATGCAATTTCAGTCCGTGCAGGCAAGTATCTGGCCTACATCTGACCCCCATCTGTCTGAATACCTGCCCGATCGCTGGAAAAGCCGTCAGTGGCTAAGCGGATTTGTCGGGTCGGCCGGGCTCCTGGTGGTGACGGCAGATTGGGCCGGTTTGTGGACCGATAGCCGTTATTGGGAACAGGCTGCCAAGGAGCTGGAAGGTAGCGGCATTCAATTGCAACGTGCGGGCGAGGCCGGGGTGCCGGAGCCAGCCAACTGGCTGGCGGAACATTTGCCTGCCCAGTCGCGAGTCGCACTGGATAGCCAGTCGGTGTCGGCACAAAGTCTGCTGGCCTGGCAAAAAGCGACGCCAGAGCTGGAATGGGTTCTGGAGGCTGACTTGCTCAGCCCTATCTGGACGGAGCGACCTGCTGCACCTGTTGGTCAGGTGGTGGAGCATTTACCCCCGTTTGCCTGCCGCACTCGTCAGGAAAACTTGAGCAGCACGCGGGCGGCCATGCAGGAGCAGGGGGCACATTGGCATTTGCTGAGTGCGCTCGATGATATTGCCTGGACCTTGAATTTACGCGGCAGCGATGTGTCCTATAACCCGGTGTTCCTGTCGTACCTGCTGATAGGCCCGGATCAGGCGTTTCTGTTTGTGGATAGCAACAAGCTGTCAGCAGGCATACAGGAGGCGCTGGCTGTGGATGGCGTGCAAGTTCAAGGCTATACCGAACTGTCCTCCTTCATGCGCGCCTTGCCGGCATCCATGCCCATCTTGCTGGATATGGCTCGGACCACGGCCTGGGCCGCCCAACTGGCTGCGCATTTGAATGTGGTCGAACACATCAATCCCGCTCAATTGCTCAAGTCCTGCAAGACCGATGCCGAGCTGGATCATGTGCGTGAAACCATGGAAAAAGACGGCGCTGCCTTGTGCGAGTTCTTTGCCTGGTTTGAACAGCAAAGCGATGTCAATGAGCTGGATGTGGACGAACATATCTGCGCGGCGCGTGCTCGTCAGGAAGGTTTTGTCAGCCCCAGCTTTGGCACGATTGCCGCCTATAACGCCAATGGTGCCATGCCGCACTATCAGGCTTCCCAGCAGTCCCATGCCCACATCGACGGCAATGGTTTATTGCTGATCGACTCGGGTGGGCAGTATCAGGGCGGGACGACCGACATTACCCGTGTAGTGCCGGTAGGTCAGGTGTCTGCCGAGCAGATTCGTGACTTCACGCTGGTGCTCAAAGGCATGGTGTCCTTGTCCATGCTGGTGTTCCCGGAAGGCATTGCCGGTCAGCAAATTGATGTACTGGCCCGTCAGCCTTTGTGGGAGCAGGGCCTGGACTTTGGTCATGGCACTGGCCATGGCGTGGGTTACTTCATGAATGTGCATGAAGGCCCGCAGTCCATTTCCTGGCGCGGTCGTATCGGGCCTCATTCCGCCATGCGTGCCGGCATGATTACCTCCAACGAGCCTGGCTTGTACCGTCCCGGCCAATGGGGCATTCGCATCGAGAATCTGGTGGCGGCGGTTCCGGCCCTGCGCAGCGAGTACGGGCAGTTCCTGCGTTTTGAAACCCTGACCCTGTGCCCCATTGATACGCGTTGTATAGATGCCGCACTACTGACGGCTGCCGAGCGTAACTGGCTCAATGAATATCATCAGCAAGTGCGTGAACGTCTCTTGCCTCGTGTTCAGGGGGATGCACGCAAGTGGCTTGAGCAAAGGACGCAGGCGATCTGATCGCCACCCTCTGCTCTTGTCAATAGCTGCAAGGGCTAGTGGTATTTCCGCTGTGAAATGCCACTAGTCGGGTCGCCAAGCATGGGCGCTTGCCGTTATAATCCAAATTTCCCGCTATCGCCTGATTTGACCTCAGGCGCCTTTTATAATGACCACCAAATATGTATTCGTAACGGGAGGCGTTGTGTCCTCCCTGGGCAAAGGTATTGCGGCTGCATCCCTGGCTGCCATCCTGGAGTCCCGCGGTTTGCGCGTGACTATGCTCAAGCTGGATCCCTACATCAACGTAGATCCGGGCACCATGAGCCCCTTCCAGCACGGTGAAGTGTTTGTTACTGAGGATGGTGCGGAAACCGACCTGGACCTGGGCCACTACGAGCGCTTTATTTCCGCTCGCATGCGCAAGGTCAACAACTTCACCACGGGCCAGATTTACGAATCCGTGCTGCGCAAAGAGCGTCGCGGGGACTATCTGGGCAAGACCGTGCAGGTTATCCCGCACATCACCAACGAAATCCAGGATTTCATCATTCGTGGCGCCAAGGCTGCCTACAATGGTGAGGCCGATGTTGCCATCGTCGAGATCGGCGGCACAGTGGGTGATATCGAATCCCAACCTTTCCTGGAAGCTGCTCGCCAGATGAATCTGCGTCTGGGCCGCAACAACACCGCTTTTGTTCACCTGACGCTGGTGCCTTTCATTGCATCGGCAGGCGAGCTGAAAACCAAACCTACCCAGCACTCGGTGCAAAAGCTGCGTGAAATCGGTATTCACCCACACGCTTTGCTGTGCCGTGCGGATCGCGTCATTCCTGACGACGAACTGGCCAAGATTTCGCTGTTCTCCAACGTGCCCATGGACGCCGTGATTTCGGTGTGGGACGCGGATTCCATCTACAAGATTCCAGCCATGCTGCACAAGCAAGGTCTGGACAGCCTGGTGTGCGATGCACTGGCGCTGTCGCCTCCACCGGCTGATCTGTCCATGTGGGATCGTCTGGTACAGGCCCTGGAAAATCCGGAGCACGAAGTGCGTATCGGTATGGTCGGCAAGTACGTAGACCTGACCGAATCCTACAAGTCGCTCAGCGAAGCACTGGTTCACGCCGGTATTCACACCCGTACCCGTATCAATATCGAGTACCTGGATTCCGAAGTCATCGAGAACGAAGGCACCGATTGCCTGAAAGGTCTGGACGCCATTCTGGTGCCAGGCGGCTTTGGCAAACGCGGTACCGAAGGCAAGATTCGCGCCATTCAATACGCTCGTGAAAACGGCGTGCCATTCCTGGGTATCTGCCTGGGCATGCAATTGGCGGTGGTTGAATTTGCTCGCAATGTGGGCAATCTGGTGGGCGCGAACTCGACCGAATTCGATCCATCGGCCGTGCACCCGGTTGTGGCCTTGATTACCGAATGGGCAGACCGCGAAGGCAAGATTGAGCACCGTGATGGTTCCTCCGATTTGGGCGGCACCATGCGCAAGGGCGCACAGCGTTGCCCAGTGAAGCCAGGTTCGCGTGCTGAAGCCATTTACGGTCCGGAAGTAAATGAACGTCACCGCCACCGTTTCGAAGTGAATACCTTGTATGTGCCACGTCTGGAAGAAGTGGGCATGGTGATTTCCGCTCGTACTCCTACCGAGAACCTGCCAGAAATCATGGAATTGCCTGATCATCCCTGGTTCATGGGCGTGCAATTCCATCCGGAATTCACTTCCACTCCGCGTGATGGCCATCCGCTGTTTACCAGCTATATCAAAGCTGCTCTGGACTACCAGAAAAAATCAGCCTGATAATTTGGTATGACTGAAAAGGCCCGCGCTACGCGGGCTTTTTCATTCGGGGCGACAGAGTGTGTTGCCCGCTTTCCTGGGGGTTGTCATGATCGAACAGCTGGATCATTTGGTGCTCACCTGTACCGACCCGCAAGCCACAACCCATTTCTATACACAAGTGTTGGGCATGAAGCAGGAAGTCTTTGGGCAAGGACGCATTGCCTTCAGCTTTGGCTCGCAAAAGATCAATTTGCATGTGCGTGGGCAGGAGTTCGAGCCCAAGGCGCATTTGCCGGTGCCGGGGGCGCTGGACCTGTGCTTTATTGCCAGCATTCCGCTGGAGCAGGTGATCGCGCATCTGCAGTCACAAGCTTGGCCCATTATTGAAGGGCCGGTGCAGCGTACAGGAGCTACCGGCCCGATTCGCTCAGTCTATGTGCGCGACCCGGACTTGAACCTGATCGAAATCTCCGAACGATTGGGCTGACAGGCTTGCTGCACTGCGGTGCAGCAGCGCCGTCAGGAATGTGGGAGAATGCAGAAATACTGAAACGAGGTCTATTATGGATTTATGCGGTTACGACGTTGGCCTGGATCGGCCCTTTTTTCTGATCGCTGGCCCTTGTGTGATTGAATCGCGTCAAATGGCGTTTGATACAGCGGGCCAGCTTGCTGAGATTACTTCGGCTCTGGGTATCCCCTTTATCTACAAAAGCTCGTTTGACAAGGCCAACCGGAGTTCGGACAAGTCTTATCGTGGCCCCGGCATGGCCGAAGGCCTGCAGATTCTGGCGGATGTGCGCTCGCACTACAAAGTGCCGGTCCTGACCGATGTGCACGACAAGGACCAGGTCGATGATGTGGCGGCCGTCGTGGATGTGCTGCAAACCCCGGCTTTCCTGTGCCGTCAGACCGACTTTATTCAGGCCTGCGCTGCTACCCTGAAACCCGTGAATATCAAGAAGGGCCAGTTCCTGGCTCCTCAGGATATGGTGCAGGTGGTGGCAAAAGCACGTGCGGCAGCGATGGAAATGGGCGGAGATGGCTCCACCATCATGGTCTGTGAGCGTGGTGCTTCCTTTGGCTACAACAACCTGGTGTCCGATATGCGGTCCCTGGCGATCATGCGCGCCACGGATTGCCCGGTCGTGTTTGATGCCACGCACTCGGTACAGTTGCCGGGCGGGCAGGGCACGACATCGGGTGGTCAGCGTGAGTTTGTGCCCGTCCTGGCGCGTGCTGCTGTCGCAGCGGGTGTGTCGGGCGTGTTCATGGAAACTCACCCTAACCCGGACAAGGCCTTGTCTGACGGCCCGAATGCTGTCCCTCTGTCGCAGATGGCAGACTTGCTGCGGACATTGCAGCAGATCGATTCGATTGTTAAAAACAGCGGTGCCTTGCAGCACGGCTATTAAAAGTAGTTTGGAGACACTATGTCCGCATTTTTGATTGCTAATGTCGAAGTAACCAACCCCGAGCAGTACAAGCAGTACCAGGAGTTTTCCAGCATTGCCATGAAAACCCACAACGTGAAAGTGTTGGTACGTGGCGGTGAAACGGTCACTCTGGAAGGCAATGCGCCTTTGCGTACCGTGGTTATGGAGTTCGACACACTGGAACAGGCCCAGGCGTTCCACGATTCCGAGGAATACCGCCGTGCTCGTCAAGCACGTGAGGGTGCTGCCAACATGACGATGTACGTGGTGCAGGGTCTGTAAGAAGCGGACTACGCCATGTAGTCAGGCAGGAAAAAGGGAGTGTGAAAACACTCCCTTTTTTGATGCTTGCAGGGACACAGCCCGACCTTCTTGAGCACGATGGCAGGAAGGAGTTGTGTGGCTGTTTAGAAACGCGGATCACGCAGGGCTGGTAGGGTCAGCTCGCGTATGAAGCTGGCGGGAGACAGTTGCAGCAGGCTACGCACAATCGTGAGCACGTCATGCACTGGAATCGTCTCGCCCTGGTCACGCTCTGCGGCGGCGTGCAGTGGCACATCCAGGCCGTCTTCCGTATTCAGGTAGCCCAGTTGCAGGCAAGTGACGGCCAGGCCTTGATCTCTATAGCCTTCACGCAGACTGTCTGCCAAACCATTCAAGGCAAATTTTGTTGCTCCGAAGGCAACTTCTGGGCGACCGCTTTGACGCAGACCCGAGGTGGAGCCAGTCAGAATCAGGCGGGGCTGTTTGCTGCGCAGTAAATGAGGCAGCAGATGACGTATGGCCAATAAGGCTCCAGTCAGATTCACATCGATCAGACGACGGATGGCCTGATCGTTTTGCGACAGAAAATCGTAATCCTCACTGAAGGCAGTGTCTTCCCAAATCCCAAGGTTATAAATCAGCACGTCCAGTGATTCCGGGCAGGCGGCTGCTAATTGGCTGGCGGCGTCAGGCTGGGACAAGTCGGCACTGATCCAGTGTTGATTGATGCCGGGATCGGGACTGAGCGGGCTGGCCGATGGCGCGGGTGTCCGGCGAGCCACGCCATAAAGCGTGTTGCCGTCTTGGGCCAGGCCGTCCATCAAGGCGCGTCCCAGCCCCATGCTGGCACCGACAATCATGATATTCATACTGTTTTCCTGTGGGGGGGATGTGCTTGGAAAGCGGTGCTTTCCGGATGGTCGCTATTGTGTACCGGGATGCCGGGATATGGGTTGATTCAGACAGCGCTTGTCAGGTTTTTATCACTCTCGTAAAATTGTTGACTAGGCAATAGTTGCATGGTCAATGGAAATGGTAAACGTATCGGAAACAGCACAAAAGACGCCGGGGCGGGTCTTGTCAGTCACAGAATCCATACTGGCGATGATGGGGCTGTGCTTTGTGGTGATGTTGGTGGCAATTGATCAGACCGTGGTCGGGACAGCCTTGCCCACCATTGTCTCCGAGCTGCATGGTTTTGAACTGTATGCCTGGGTGGCAACGGCGTATTTGCTGACTTCAGTGATTACCGTGCCTATCTTTGGCCGTCTGGGAGATTTTTATGGACGCCGCCGTTTTGTGCTGGTGTCCATCGTTTTGTTTACCCTGGCTTCCGTGCTCTGCGGCATGGCGCAAAGCATGTTGCAGCTGGTACTGGCACGTGCCTTGCAAGGGATTGCGGGGGGCATGCTGGTGGGGACCGCATTTGCCTGTGTGCCTGATCTGTTTCCTGACCCCCGTGTGCGTTTGCGCTGGCAAGTCATGCTGAGCGCTTCCTTTGGGATTGCGAACGGGATAGGGCCCTTTCTGGGCGGAATTCTGACCGAGCATTATGGCTGGCGCTCCGTGTTTTATGTGAATCTGCCCGTGGGTTTGTTAAGCCTGTATTTTGTCTATCGCTATTTGCCGCAGATCCGTCATTTTCGTCAAACCCAGGTCCGCATGGATTACTTGGGTGCTTTCTTGTTGATGGTCGGTTTGGCCTGTATCCAGTTGCTGGTAGAGTTGCTGCCGCAATATGGGGGCAGCTATTTGATGGTTTTGCTTGGCCTGTGCAGTGTGGCTGCTTTTGTTCTGCTGGTGACCTGGGAGCGACGGGTGGCAGAACCTTTGCTGCCCCTGGTCTTGTTCAGTAGCCCAGCCCAATTCTCTTTGCTTGTTTTGTCTGCGGGCTTGGGCTTTATTCTGTTTGGTCTCTTGTTCTATGCGCCCTTGTTGTTGCAAGGGGGGTATGGCCTGCGACCACAAACCGCCGGTTTGTTGATCACACCCTTGGTCGTGTTCATTACGGTGGGCAGTATCATTAATGGCCGTACGATTACACGCCTGCGTCGTCCTACCTTGATGCTGTATCTGGGCCTGGTGCTGTTGACGATTGCCTGCCTAGGTATGGTGTTCATCAAGAAGACCGATCCGCACTGGCATTTTGTGATCTATGCCACTATTGCTGGCACCGGGGTCGGTTGCATCATGCCCAATCTGACGGTATTTGCGCAGGAAATTGTGGAACGCTCCATGCTGGGCATTGCCACGGCCATGCTACAGTCCATGCGCATGGTGGGTGGCATGTTGGGTACTGCTGTGGTCGGAACCCTGATCAATTATCAGTATGGGGAGACCATCCGCACGCAATTGGCGGCTTTGCCCACAAGCCTGGTCAACTCCCTGCAAGATCCGCAAGTTCTGATGAGCGCGAGTCAGCAGACGCAGTTTCTGGAGCAGGCCGGGCAGGAAGGGCTGGTGTATCTGGGCTTGGCCCGCGACGCCCTGGCACATGCCGTCAATATGGGGATGGCCGTGACCTTGCTGCTGATAGTCTGGTGTTTTTATTGGGTACGCAAAGTGCCACCGATACGTTTTAATCGTCAAGAACAGTCTTGAACATGATGAATGAATTTCCGCAACTTCAAGCGGCTCAGCAGCTGGGGCGCACGTATCGCAGCCTGATGGCGGCATTTGACCAGCAGTTGGGGATGCCCTTGCCACGCTGGCGCATCCTGATTTCCCTGTACCAGGAAGAGGGCAGTCTGTCTCAAAAGCAGTTGGTGCGTCTGCTGCGCATTGATCCGGCTGCAGTGACACGGCAGCTTAAAAGCATCGAGTCCCTGGGACTGGTCGAGCGTTTCACGGATGAGCAGGACAACCGGCTGACCAATGTGCGTCTAAGCCCCGCTGGCCGCGAGCTGGTGGAAGCTACCTTGCCCCGGCGTCGTCGTCTGGTGGAAGCCATGCTGCAAGACTTCTCTGATCAGGATCTGAATCAGTTGATCACCTTGCTGGGCAACTGGGAAAGCGCCTTGTTGAAAGCGGCCGACAAAGATTTACTTTGAGACGTATCGGTACTTTTTGTATTTACAGAGACGCCGCCTAGTCTCGGAGTTTCTGGTGATAATAAACACGTGCCGGTTTCGATCCGGATGAAGGCAGGGTCTTGAATCCAGGCTTTTTTCCAGCTTTCGGGACCAGACATGGCACGGCTGTGTCATGGGCAGGTACAATCCTGTTTTAGCAGGAGGGCAGGGGGCGCTGATTGCACTATAGCTGTCGCGCTTGCTGATCTTTTCAACTTCCAGGCTAGGCGCCTTTTCAAGCTGATTTTCACATCGGCTTACGGCGATATGCCCGGCAGCAGGATTGTTTAACTTATCTAGCTTAATGCTACTTCAGGCAGGACTGTCAAAATCATGAGTGCAATCGTAGATATTATTGGCCGCGAGATTCTGGACTCCCGTGGTAATCCAACGGTGGAGTGTGATGTATTGCTCGAATCGGGCGCTATGGGGCGTGCCTCCGTTCCATCTGGTGCATCCACTGGCGCTCGCGAAGCGTTGGAGCTGCGTGATGGTGACAAGAGCCGTTACCTGGGCAAAGGTGTTTTGCGCGCTGTCGAGAACCTGAACACAGAAATCTCCGAAGCCTTGATGGGCTTGGATGCTCAAGAACAAACCTTTATCGATCGTACCCTGATCGAGCTGGACGGCACCGAAGACAAGAGCCGCTTGGGCGCTAACGCCATGCTGGCTGCCAGTATGGCTGTGGCCCGTGCCGCTGCTGATGATTCGGGTCTGTCCCTGTACCGCTACTTCGGTGGCAGTGGTGCCATGGCCATGCCCGTGCCAATGATGAACGTCATCAACGGTGGTGCACACGCCAACAACACCCTGGATCTGCAAGAATTCATGATCATGCCCGTGGGTGCCAAGAGCTTCCGCGAATCGCTGCGCATGGGTGCAGAAGTATTCCACACCCTGAAAGGCCTGATCCACGATCAAGGCATGTCCACCGCTGTGGGCGATGAGGGTGGTTTTGCTCCTAACGTGGCCAACCACGAAGCCGCTATCGAACTGATCCTGCGCGCTATCGAACAAGCTGGCTACGAACCCGGCACCCAGATCGCTCTGGCCCTGGACTGCGCCGCTTCCGAGTTCTACCGCGACGGCAAATACCACCTGGCCGGCGAAGGCGGCGTGTCCCTGAGCTCGCAAGACTTTGCCAATCTGTTGGCCAACTGGTGCGACAAGTACCCCATCATCTCCATTGAAGATGGTATGGCCGAAGACGATTGGGATGGCTGGCGCATTCTGAGCCAGCAACTGGGCGACAAGATCCAGTTGGTTGGTGACGATTTGTTTGTAACCAACACCAAGATCTTGAAGAAGGGCATCGAGCTGGGTATCGGCAACTCCATTCTGATCAAGATCAACCAGATCGGCACCCTGACCGAAACCTTTGCTGCCATCGAAATGGCCAAGCGCGCTGGTTACACCGCCGTGATTTCGCACCGCTCGGGTGAAACCGAAGACTCCACGATTGCGGATATCGCTGTGGCTACGAATGCCATGCAGATCAAAACAGGCTCCCTGTCCCGTTCCGATCGCATGTCCAAGTACAACCAGTTGTTGCGTATTGAAGAAGAATTGGCAGAAGTTGCTACCTTCCCAGGTCGCGAAGCGTTCTATAATCTGCGCTAATTCTGTTTGATGAACCGGGTCGGAAGACCCGGTTCTTATATCGCCATGCGCCTTATCGTCCTGCTTCTGCTGTGCCTGACCCTGGTAACCCATTACGCTTTATGGTGGGGCAAAGGCGGTTGGCTGGATGTACGGCAAATGCAGACCAAGCTGGTTGCGCAAAAAGAAACCAATGAAGCCCTGACGGCGCGTAATAACGCCTTGCTGGCCGAGGTTCAGGATTTACGCTCGGGTACCCACGCAGTCGAAGAGCGCGCCCGTAGCGAGTTTGGCATGATGCGTGAAGGCGAGATCTTTGTGCAAATCGTGCCTCCCGGTGGTTCGGCTGCCACGACAAGCAGCCCACGTTAAGAAGTAGCGCGCAAGGCGCTGCTGGAACTGCCGATCGGCCAGTTCATTTCTGATTACTCTTCTACCTTATGTTTGGATCGTTGATCCGGGCTTTGTTGCGCCCTTTGTATGTGGGCCTGGATCGGGCTTGGTTATAAGTCGCAGGCATTTCAGGGTCGGAGTGGTGGCAGAGTAGCTATCGAGTTCCTTTGGCTTTGTTGGTTTTGTGACGGCCTTATCCGTGCTTTCCTTCTCCTTGTTCCCTTCACTGCCCCGACTACGGCCACAAGAGGCTGTAACTCTGTCTACCACTTGTGGCAGGAATGCGTTTATAGCGTCCTATGCTGCCGACTCCTGAAGCCGCCCCGAATAGCGCGGCAGTTAGTAGCAGGCAGGGTTTGGGGGCGGGGATTCAGCTCCTCCTGAGTCTGGGGTGGGTACGGCTGGTTCTGGAGAGGAGGCGCTAGCACCAGGCCCTTGAATAGAGTCACTCCATGAGGGAAGACGAGCACTCCCGTCCGTTGATGGTATTTCCGCTGGCTCTATATCTGCTGACCAGCCTGTTTGGGAAACTGGCAAGGCTAGCTCGTTTTCAGTCTGCTGGGCATAGACGACCCGACCGTCAGCCAAGTCATCCCACTGCACGGCATCGGACTGCATAGGGTGTCTGATTTCCAGGCGTAGCCAGACCGCTGCCGAACCTGAAGGGCCAGGCATGCTGGCAGCAAGCTTGGGTAGCAGGCGAAGCAAGGAAAGAGGGCCCGGCTTATGGGCATAGAGCAGGTACAAGTGCAATGTGTTGGCCTGGTAGATGCTGGGGCCGCCGTGGCTGGCTTGATCCGCTTGTTGTGCCTGCCAGCCCTGGGTAATGCTTGTACGCCCCTCATGAAGCCGGGAAGGCCTGCCATGCAGCATAAAAGCCTGTGGTGAGGGCGACAGAATCTGGATCTGCCATTGATCGTGCAGTGGCACTTTGGCAGCAGCCAGGGTTTGGCTGAATGCCAGGGCAATGGTTTCAGGCCGGGCATGCTGCACACTGGCCTGGCGAGCCGCCTGCAACAGGCCATGCTGCAGGCGTACGCGCAAGGAGTACAGCGTCAGCACGTCCAGCACCAGCCAGCTCAGCAGGATGATTGCAAGCAGGGCTCCCATGATGTGAGCGCCAGCCAAACCAGATTGAGGATGGGGTGAGGAAAAAGAATCAGCCATGATGTTGCCATCATGGCTGAGTGTCTTTTAGCTTGGTAGAAGGACTTGTGCGGGTGTAGTCCTTCGTAGCGGTTTCTGCTTAGTGCAGGGTATCGTCACCAGGCTGGGTATCGCCCTTGTCGACAAACAGGGACGCGCAGTCAATTGCATCGTACTGATAGGGCTTGCCGCAGAAGTTGCAGGACACATTGATGGTGTCTTGTTCTGCCAGCATTTGCTCGATTTCTGCCCGGCCCAGCATGCGCAGCATATTGCTGACGCGTTGACGGGAACAGGGGCAATGCCAGCGCACGGACTGAGGTTCAAAGACTTGCAGGTCTTCTTCCCAGAACAGGCGATGAATCAAGGTGTCGCTATCGAGTTGCAGCAATTCTTGTGTCTGGACGGTGGAGCCCAGCGCCAGGGCGCGTTCCCAGGTGTCCAGATTTTGCGCCAGGCTGTGGCCGCCTTGGGGCGGGATACGTTGCAGCAACAGCCCTGCACAACGGTTTTCGTCGGCGGCCAGCCACAGGTGGGTATCCAACTGCTCGGAGGTGCGCATATAGGTTTGCAGAACCTCGGCAACGGTCTCGCCTTCCAGAGGCACCACGCCTTGGTAGGGGCGGAAATCCTTGCTGCTTTGACGCGGGGCCAGTACTACGGTGAAGCGGCCTTGGCCTTGGGGGTTGAGCAGGGTTTGCAAGGTGCCGGTTTGGGGCACGGGATGGTTCTCACGCAGCGACACCGTTGCGCGTATGTCCATGTCGGACGTGCATTCCACCACCAGCAAGGCGATCGGGCCGTCGCCCTGGATTTGCAAAATCAGGGAGCCGTCAAACTTGAGGTTGCCCGCCAGCAGTACCGAAGCGGCTACCAGCTCGCCCAGCAAGTCGCGGATGCAGGCAGGATAGTGCTGGTGTTCCAGACCCATTTGCCAGGCTTGCTCAAGATGAACAATCTGGGCTCGTGTGCTTTGGTCGGCGAACAAGTATTTTTTTAAAATGTCAGTCATGACTTTGCTGTACTACTAAAAAATGAAGAGGCAGCCTGCCTGCTCAGGTGGCTGCCGAAGTAACACGGGTAGGGCGCGCATCGATCAGGCGAGTCTTGCTAAGACGGTCGTGCAGGAACTGCTGGTCTTTGTCGAACCAGGTCCAGATGAAGTTCAGAAAAGGCGTAAACACGATAAGCAGGTCCGTGGACGCATAGCCTGTGTAGCCAGACAGAAGCTGAACCAGCAAAGCTCCCAGCAAGGGCAGGGGCCATAGCAGAATATAACGCAGCAGCAGGGTACGCAGGGCAGGAATCTGACCTTGCTCGTCTACCAGTCGCATATGCCAGGTTTTCATGGGCAGGGTCTGTCCCACTTTGCGCCAGCACAGCACGAAATAAATCCCCAGCGCAATAAATAGAACGACCTGACGCACATGACGCAGATCCAGGCCGCTACGGCTTTGGGTCAAGGTATCAAACAGATAGCCGGTGGTGAAAATAACGCCAAACAGCAGGATGGATTCATACATCATGCAGGCAAAGCGTCGCCAGCGGCCAGGAGTAGTGAAAGTGGGTGTCATGGTGCGTCTTGAGGCAGGGAAGACTGCCATTATCGCGTATATCGCTGCCTAACGGAATGCTGCCAGTTCAAGGCTGGAACAGAAGGCATGGAGTCGGGCGGGCCCCAGAAGGGTAGAAAAGTAATCAAGATATGGGGGGCTTGTCCCAATAAACAAGGGCCAAGCCATTTTCATGGACTTGGCCCTTGTCGCCTTGTGCAAGACGGCTTGACGCTTATTCGGCGCTGGCTGAGTCTTCGCTGGCGTCCGAGGCTGTCTCGTTATTGCGATAACTGGCCGGAACCATGTCAAAGCAGAACAGACGGCAATCCAGAGCACCGTTGTACAGCGGGTAACGACGCTTGGGCTTGAGGCGCATATGACGTGGCAGCTCCAGGTCGCTGCTGATCATGTTCACACTCCAGTTGGCGAAGTTTTGCTTGAGGTTGCTGGCCCAGTTGGGCCAGAAATCCTCGTCCTGATGTTCCAGGCGCTCGCCGTAAGGAGGATTGGTGACAATCCAGCCGGCTTCCGTTTCGGGACGAATCTTCAGGGCATCGCCTTGCTCGAAGCGAATCGTCTCCAGCGTCAGGTGCGAGCGTTCCAGGTTGGAACGGGCTGCATCCAGAACGGTGGGGTTGATGTCGTAGCCAATCAATGGAGTATCCAGACGAGGAGCGATCATGGAGCGCGCTTCGTCCTTGATGTCACGCCACAAGCGCTGGTCGTGGCAGCGCAGACGCTCGAAGTGGAAGGGGCGCCAGATGCCGGGAGGCGCTCCCAAAGCCATCCAGGCGGCTTCGATCAGAATCGTGCCACTACCGCAGAAGGGGTCGATCAAAGGCTTGCTGGGGTCCCAGCCAGACAGGGCCAGCAGGCCCGCTGCCAGGTTTTCACGCAAAGGCGCATCGCCCTTGTCGTGACGCCAGCCGCGCTTGAACAGAGACTCGCCACTGGTATCCAGGTAGAAGGTGGCACTGGTCTCGTCCAGGAACAAATGCACCTTAGCATCCGGGCGTACGGTATCGATGGAAGGACGTGCGCCTTCCAGATCACGCAGGCGGTCACAAATCCCGTCTTTGGCGCGCAGATTGCAGTACTGCAAGCTTTGCATGGGGCTGCGTATGGCCGAGGTGTCGACACGCAGTGTCTGCTCGGGGCCAAACCAGCGTTCCCAGGGAGTCACCCGAGCCAGGGCCAGAATGTCCTCTTCGTTGGTGACAGGAGCGTGCGAGACTTCCAGCAAAATGCGTGTCGCCAGTCGCGAGGACAGGTTGGCACGCATGACACCGATCCAGTCCGCATCAAAATGGCAGCCCGCACGGCCGGTTTGGACGTTCTCGTAACCTAGTGCTTGCAGTTCCAGCGACAGCGCTTCTTCCAGCCCTTGTGGGCAGGGAGCAAACAGACGGTAGCGTTCCCCTTGCAGAGCCTTGACCTGGACGCGCTCGTTTTGCTCGATATTGCTATCGGGCAGGCGCTGACCGGGCTTGGGGGCCTGGGGGCTGTCTACACGCTGAATAGGCGAGACATATTGAGGAAAGGCATCGGAGTCACCGGCCGGGCTAAACAGCTTGCTGGGCATTTTGCCGGCAGGGGTACGCTCCGAAGATTCCTTGTCGCCCTTGAAGGCGGGACGCTCGCGGCGTTCACCCGAGAAATTGCGGCGCTCGCCTGTTTGAGGGCGGCTGTCGCGGTCACGATTGAATGCAGGGCGTTCACGACGTTCGCCCGATTGCGGACGGCTGTCACGGTCACGGTTGAATGCGGGACGCTCACGGCGTTCGCCGTAGAATTCACGACGTTCGCCCGATTGGGGACGGCTGTCACGGTCACGGTTGAATGCGGGACGCTCACGGCGTTCACCGGAGAATTCACGACGTTCACCCGATTGCGGACGGCTGTCACGATCGCGGTTGAATGCATGACGTTCACGACGCTCGCCGGAGAATTCACGACGTTCGCCCGATTGGGGACGGCTGTCACGGTCACGGTTGAATGCAGGACGTTCACGGCGCTCGCCGGAGAACTCACGACGTTCGCCCGATTGGGGACGGCTGTCACGGTCACGGTTGAATGCAGGACGTTCGCGGCGCTCGCCGGAGAACTCACGACGTTCGCCCGATTGCGGACGGCCGTCGCGGTCACGGTTGAATGCGGGACGCTCACGGCGTTCACCGGAGAATTCACGACGTTCACCCGATTGCGGACGGCTGTCACGATCGCGGTTGAATGCAGGACGTTCACGACGTTCACCGGAGAATTCACGACGTTCGCCCGATTGGGGACGGCTGTCACGGTCACGGTTGAATGCGGGACGCTCACGGCGTTCACCGGAGAATTCACGACGCTCACCCGATTGTGGGCGGCTGTCGCGGTCACGGTTGAATGCAGGACGTTCACGGCGTTCGCCCGAGAATTCCCGGCGTTCACCTGAGAACTCACGACGCTCCCCCGATTGTGGACGGCTGTCGCGGTCACGATTGAATGCGGGTCGTTCACGACGTTCGCCCGAGAATTCCCGACGTTCACCGGAGAACTCACGACGCTCGCCCGATTGTGGGCGGCTGTCGCGGTCACGGTTGAATGCGGGTCGTTCACGACGTTCGCCCGAGAATTCCCGGCGTTCACCGGAGAACTCACGACGCTCACCCGATTGTGGGCGGCTGTCGCGATCACGGTTGAATGCGGGACGCTCACGGCGTTCGCCTGAAAATTCGCGACGCTCGCCCGATTGAGGACGATCTGCGCGGTCGCGGTTGAAAGCAGGGCGCTCGCGGCGGTCCTGGTCACGTTTCTCTACGTAGGGGCGGGCCTCGCGCTTGGGGCCGCCCAGGCGGTCTTGCTGCAGGCTGGCTGCACGTGCGCGCGCACCCGAGCGCACGCGGGGTTCCGCATTGCTGGCTTTCTTTTTAGCGCCTGGGTTCAGGCTTAGTGTCTTGCGTTCAGATTGGTCTGACATGAATAAGGTATTAGAAGGGTTTTATAACCACCAGGATGAGGACCAGCAGCAGAACGATGACCGGAATTTCATTGAACCAGCGGAAGAATACGTGTGAGCGGCTTTGTTGCCCTTGCTGGAACTGCCGCAGATAGCGTCCGCACACACCGTGAAAGGCAAACAGGATCAAGACCAGGGTCAGTTTGGCGTGCATCCAGCCCTGTCCTTTGCCTATGCCGTAATACAAAAACAATCCCAGGCCTGTCAGCAAAGTCAAAATGGCCAGAGGAGCCATAAAGCGATACAGGCGCCGGGCCATGCCCAGAAGCGTTTCATAGGTCTTGGCATCTTGCTCCTGGGCCAGATTGACATAGATGCGGGGCAAGTAGAACAGCCCTGCAAACCAGGAGGTCACAAACAAGATGTGAAATGTTTTTAGCCAAAGCATGATTTAACCACGCATTTGGCCATTGCCGTGCAAGACCCATTTGTAGGTCGTCAGGCCTTCCAGGCCGACCGGGCCACGGGCATGAAGACGGTTGGTGGAAATGCCGATTTCGGCACCCAGGCCGTACTCGAAGCCGTCGGCAAAACAGGTAGGCAGGTTCACCATGACGGAGCTGGAGTCTACTTCGCGCTGGAAGCGTTCGGCCAGGCTCAGGTTTTCCGTCACGATGGATTCGGTGTGCTCGGAGCTGTACTGGGCAATATGGTCCATGGCCTGGTCCATGGAGTCCACAATGCGGATTGCCAGAATGGCCGCGGCAAATTCGGTTTCCCAGTCTTCCTCGGTAGCAGGGGCCACATTGGCAACCAGGGCACGGGTCTGCTCACAGCCACGCAGTTCCACCCCTTTTTCCTGCAATTGGCGGGCCATTTCTGGCAGGAAAGCGGGTGCAATGCTGCGGTGAACCAGCAAGGTTTCCATGGTGCCGCAAATACCGTAGCGGTAGGTCTTGGCGTTGAATACGATGCGGGTCGCTTTTTCCAGATCGGCAAATTCGTCCACATAGACGTGGCAGTTGCCGTCCAGGTGCTTGATCAGAGGAACCGTGGCTTCGGCGCTCAGTCGTTGGATCAGGCTCTTGCCACCACGCGGGACAATGACGTCCACGTAGTCGTTCATGGTTACGAGCAGGCCAACAGCATCGCGGTCCGTGGTGGGAACCACTTGCACGGCTTCTTTGGGCAAACCAGCACGTTCCAGGCTGCTGGAGATGATCTGCGCCAGGGCCTGGTTGGAATGAAAGGCTTCGCTACCACCGCGCAGAATCGTGGCGTTGCCCGATTTCAGGCACAGGGCAGCGGCGTCAATAGTCACATTGGGGCGCGACTCGTAAATGATGCCGATGACACCCAAAGGGACACGCATCTGAGCCACGCGCATGCCATTCGGGCGGGTACGCGAGGCGCTGATCTGGCCAACCGGATCGTCCATATCGGCAATTTGACGCAGGCCGGTGGTCATGATCTCCAGGGCGCGGTCGGACAGGACCAGACGCTCGATCATGGCCGGGGCAATCTGACGTTCACGTGCCGCTTGCAAGTCCAGCTCGTTGGCTGCTTGCAACTGGGCTTTTTGCTCAATCAGGGCATCAGCCATATAGCGCAGGGCGTCGGCCTTGGCTTTGCCTGTGGCCGCGCGCATACGACGGGCAGCAAGCTGGGCGCGCTTGCCCAAATCTTGCATCATGGAAGACAGATCGCCGACCTGGGTGGCGGCAGAGGACTGGGTGATATCGTTCATAGCCGTGTAACTCTCCGGTTCAAGAGAGCATTATCGCAACAATTAAGAAGTTAAGGGGTATCGGACGCTTAGCGGCGGGGCGCTTGTGTCGCGACCGCGATACGCATGGTCAGGCGGCGCATTTCTTCCCACGGGTCTTGCTGACGTCCGTTAGGGTGCAGGCCTTTGATCAAACGGTCTATATCGTGTGCATGCAGAACCGAAGCGGGCCAGCTTTGAGGCGGGATACGGTCCAGGGCCTGACGAACGAGTTTTTCACGCGGGCCAAAAATGCGGTATTGGCGAAACAGGTTGGACAGATCCTGCCCTTGCTGACGCGCTTGTGACAAGCGGGCCAAGGTACGCACTTCTTCGCCTACAGCCCACAAGACCAGCGGTAGGGCTTCGCCTTCTGCCTGCAAGCCATCAAGCACCGTCAGGGCGCGTTGACTGTGGCCTGCCAGCATGGAGTCACGCAGATCAAACACGCTGTAGCGAGCTACGTTCAGAACCGCGTTTTCCAGTTCTTCCTGGCTAAGCTGGCCAGGTGGGTAAATCAGGGCCAGTTTCTGTATTTCCTGATGGGCGGCCAGCAGGTTGCCTTCAACCTTGTCAGCCATCCATTCCAGGCTGTTGCGCTCCAGGCTTTGGTCCTGGGCTTTCAGGCGTTGGGCAATCCAGCCTGCCAGAGAGTTGCGGTTGATGGGCTGAATGTCAACCCAACAGGCCACCTGCTCCAGAGCCTGACACCATTTACTGTTGCGCGTGGCCTTGTCCAGCCGGGGAAGTTGAATCAGAAAGCTGGTGCCATCCATTTGCCCCCCGCTGATCAGCTCGCACAGCTTTTGCAGGGCGTCGCCGCCTGGCTTGCCAGGTTTGCCGCTGGGAATATTGACATCCACCAGTTTTTGATCGCCAAACAGGGAAATGTTCTGGGCTACAGCAAACAGCTGCGACCAGTCGGCCCGTGCATCCAGGGTAAAACTGCTGCGTTCGGTAAAGCCGTCCTGGCGGGCGCGGGCGCGCACCGCATCCGCCGCTTCAACCAGCAACAGAGGCTCGTCACCGGACACCACATAAAGCGGTTGGAAAGCGGCGGTTGGCGTGGCCAGCTCGCGCAGCAAGGTGTCGTGGTCGGCCCTGCGTCCCATTCTTACAGCGGAGCCTGTTGTCGATTGGGCAGCAGTTCCATCTCTTCCATGGAGCTGGCCTCTGGTTGGCTGCTTATGTAATGGTAGGCACTGGTGACGTCGGGCGAACTCAAGCGACGCACAATGCGATTGATCAGAGACTGTTCCATGTCGCGGAAAATCATCTCGATTTCGCTATCTTTGGCTTGCACGGCCTCGGCATCGTACGGCACTTCACGAATGACATTCAGTGTTGTGGGCGGCAGGATCACGCGGCCTTTGGCGTCCAGCAGCTCGAACACAAAGGTCAGTTGCAGTTCGTACTCTTCCACCTGGCCTTTGGCGTTGATGGAAATTTCGCGTTGATTACGGCTGTGGGAGAGCTGTTGCAAGATGGCTTCAGCGTCTTGCGGGCGCTCCACAAAGCGGGTTTGCGGTGAACTGGCCGACAAGGTTCGACGCAGATTCGCGCCAAACGCACTGTTGTCCGTAATGTTGGTGTAAATCGTGTCGAACGGCAGCGGGGCCACCCCTTTCAGGTGAAAGCCACACGCTGTCAGAACAACACTGAGCAGGATCATCAAGCCCGCCAGTCCCCAGAACCTGGGTGCAGGAACAGACAAGGAGCTGGAAGGAAGCAGGCGGGCTAGGTGCATGATTAACCTACGACGTTAACGAGTTTGCCAGGCACCACAATGATGCGCTTGGCGGGGCGGCCTTCCAGATACTTGAGCACGGCAGCGTGTTCGGCTGCGGCTTGTTCAATGGCGGCTTTTTCCGCTCCCTGAGGCACGACCAATGAACCGCGCAGCTTGCCATTGACTTGCAGCATCAGCTCCACTTCGTCAGCAATCAGGGCTTGTTCATCCACAGCAGGCCATTGGGCGTCGAGCATATCGCCCAGGCTGTCTGCCCAACCCAGTTCACGCCACAACTGCCAGGTGATGTGAGGGACGACAGGGTACAGCACGCGCAACAGAATGGACGTGGTTTCAGCCAGTGCACGTTGTGCGGCGGGAGTGTCTTCCCATTGAGTCTGCTCCAGGGTGTTGAGCATCTTCATGCAAGCCGAAACCACGGTGTTGTATTGAATACGCTCGTAGTCGTAATTGGCTTGCTTGAGCAAGGAGTGAATTTCCAGACGGGTACGCTTGGCGGCCGCATCCAGATCGCTCCAGTCGGTGGCTTGTTGGGCGTTGCCAGCGCGCAGAGCATCGGCGTGGTTATAGCAGAAGGCCCACAGGCGACGCAGGAAGCGGTTGGCGCCATCCACGCCCGAATCCGACCACTCCAGGGTTTGCTCTGGGGGGCTGGCAAACATGATGAACAGGCGGGCGGTATCCGCGCCCAGCGTGTCGATCAGGGATTGGGGGTCCACGCCGTTGTTCTTGGACTTGGACATGGTGCCGATGCCGTTGTACTGCACGGGCTGACCATCGCTCTTCAAACGGGCACCGATAATCGCGCCTTTTTCGTCGTAGACGTTTTCGACGGTTTCAGGCCAGAAGTACTCGATACCACCTTGAGGTGTGCGGCGGGTGTAGCTGTGGTTCAGCACCATGCCCTGGCACAGCAGGCGGGTGAAGGGCTCGTCAATCTTGACCAGGCCCATGTCGCGCATGACTTTGGTCCAGAAGCGGGCGTACAGCAAGTGCAGCACAGCGTGTTCGATACCACCGATGTACTGATCCATGGGCATCCAGTAGTCGGTGCGTGGATCGGTCATGGAGCCGTTCAGTTTGGGCGTGGTGTAGCGCAGGAAGTACCAGGACGAGTCCACAAAGGTGTCCATGGTGTCCGTTTCGCGACGTGCAGGCTTGCCGCAAGAAGGGCAGGTGCACTTCAGGAAGGCTTCGTGCTTGTTCAGCGGGTTGCCGCTGCCATCGGGAATCAGCTCTTCGGGCAGAACCACGGGCAAGTCTTTTTCCGGAACAGGAACCGGGCCGCAATCCTCGCAGTGGATGATCGGGATCGGGGTGCCCCAGTAACGCTGACGGGAAATGCCCCAGTCGCGCAGACGGTAGGTGGTTTGTTTCTCGCCCAGCTCTTGAGCATTCAGGTCTGCCGCAATTGCGTCCACGGCGGCGGCATGCGCCAGGCCGTCGTACTTGCCGGAATTGATGGTTTGGCCTTGCTGCTTGTCGCCGTACCAGTCTTGCCATTGAGTGGCGTCGTACTCTTTGCCTTCAACGCCAATCACTTGTTGAATAGGCAATTGGTATTTCAGGGCAAAGGCGAAGTCGCGCTCGTCGTGAGCAGGCACGCCCATGACGGCACCGTCGCCGTAGCTCATCAAGACGTAGTTACCGACCCAGACAGGAACGTCTACACCGGTCAGTGGATGCTTGACGCTCAGGCCGGTAGGCAGACCTTCTTTTTCACGGGTGGCCATGTCGGCTTCCGTGGTGCCGCCTTTCTTGCATTCTTCAATAAAGGCAGTCAGCTCGGGATTGTTGCGGGCAGCCAGGGCGGCCAGCGGGTGTTCAGGAGCAACAGCACAGAAGGTAACGCCCATGATGGTGTCCACGCGGGTGGTGAACACATACAGACGACCGTCCTGAATCAGTTGGCCTTGCTCGTCACGAATATCGTGAGGGAAGGCAAAGCGTACACCCTGGCTCTTGCCGATCCAGTTTTCCTGCATCAGGCGGACGCGCTCGGGCCAGCCGGGCAGGCCGGTTTTCACGGTGTCCAGCAGCTCTTCAGCGTAGTCGGTAATGCGCAGGTAATAGCCGGGGATTTCACGCTTTTCAACCAGCGCGCCCGAGCGCCAACCTCGGCCTTCAATAACCTGTTCGTTGGCCAGAACGGTTTGATCCACCGGGTCCCAGTTCACGGTCTGGGTCTTGCGGTAGGCAATGCCTTTTTCCAGCATCTTCAGGAACAGCCACTGGTTCCATTTGTAGTATTCGGGATCGCAGGCACACATTTCACGCGACCAGTCGATGGCCAGACCCATCGCCTGCATCTGCTTTTTCATGTAGGCGATGTTGTCGTAAGTCCACTTGGCGGGCGGAACCTGCGATTTGATGGCGGCGTTTTCAGCGGGCATGCCAAAGGCATCCCAGCCCATGGGCATGAGAACGTTAAAACCGCGCATGCGTAGCTGGCGCGCCATCATGTCGTTGATGGTGTAGTTGCGCACGTGGCCCATATGTAGCTTGCCACTGGGGTAGGGCAGCATGGAGCATGCGTAAAACTTGGGTTTGAGCGAGCCATCGGGAGCGGTGGCGTTTTCGACGGCGCGATAGGCGTCCCGATCGGTCCAGTTTTGCTGAGCGAGTTGTTCAACCTCGCTGGGGTTGTAACGTTCCTGCATGAGTGGCAATACCGTTTTAGACAAAAGTAAAGGAGTATCCGCCATTATACGGGGCAAATCTCGCTGTGGACGGCTGCAAGGTGGGCAGTGTGCATGAGCGTAATGGCAGACAGGAGGCAGGCCTGTCACAGCAGCCTGTGAAGGGCAAAAAAAACCCCTGCAGGGCAGGGGTTTTTTTTGAAAACCAATTCGCTGCAGGAGCGGTGCGCGAATTAACGCAACTTGGTTTCTTTGTACTCGACGTGCTTGCGAACGACGGGGTCAAATTTCTTGATCACCATCTTTTCAGGCATATTGCGCTTGTTTTTGGTGGTGGTGTAGAAGTGACCGGTGCCGGCGGACGATTCGAGTTTGATTTTTTCGCGTATACCTTTAGCCATGATGAGCTCCTGGTTAAATGTTTAAGAAGCGCAGCTTAGTATTTTTCGCCGCGGGAGCGCATTTCGGCCAGAACGGAGTCGATACCGTTCTTGTCGATGGTGCGGATAGCGTTAGCGGAAACGCGCAGGCGAACCCAGCGGTTTTCACTTTCAACCCAGAAACGACGGGACTGCAGGTTTGGCAGGAAGCGACGCTTGGTTTTATTGTTGGCGTGCGAAACATTGTTGCCCGACATTGGGCCTTTTCCGGTCACTTGGCATACGCGTGCCATGGTCATACCCCTTGAGATCTAAATCAGCCTCCGCTAAACGAAAAAAGCCGCGGGCGATTGTAAAATTAGGATCGTGTTAACCCCAGTGCTGGGGTACAAAGAAGATTATTCTAATATGGAAAAATCACTTAGATCAAGTTTTACCGTGCTTTCCTTGCTGCGTTGCGGCCAAACAGCCACGATAAGACGGCACAACTGGCCAATACGGCGGTCAATGGCAAAGCATTGGAAGAGGACCAACTGCTGACCGCAAAACCGGCCAGTGCACCACAAAGCATTTGCAAAGCGCCCATCAGGGCTGAGGCCGTTCCCAGGCGATGGCCTTGTTCAGACAGGGCAAGGGCCGCGGAATTGGGGTTCACAAAGCCTTGGCACGCCATAAAGCCCATCAGCGTCACCATCAGCCAGGCCAGGTCCAGTACGCCCAGCAGGGTCAGAATGGCACCCAGCAGGGTAAAGATCACTTGCAGTCCCTGTGCCACGCGCAGCAAAGTGGGCGGGCTGTACGTATTGAGCAAACGGGCGCTGACTTGAGAGAAAACAATCAGACAGGCGGCATTCGCGCCAAAATAAAAACCGAAATGGCGCGGCTCGACTGCAAATAAATCAATAAAGACGCGTGGCGATCCGGCGATATAGGCAAACATGCCTGCAGAACTGAAACCGGCGGCCAGCGAATAAAACATGAAAGGCCGGTCGCGTAACAGGGCACTGTAATTATGGGCAATCAGTTTGGGTTGCAGTGGCAGGACTCGTTCGGGGGTCAGGGACTCTTTCATGGTGAAAAAAGTCAGCAGCCACAAGAGCACGCCACAGCCGGCCATGAAGTAGAAAATACCGCGCCAGTCGCTAAACAGCAGGATCTGACCACCGATCAGCGGGGCCAGAATAGGCATGACGCCCATAATCAGCATCAGCATGGACAGGGCGCGGGCGGCTTCACGGGTCTCGAAACGATCCCGGATCACGGCACGGGGAATAGCCATGCCAGCGGCACCACCAAAGGCCTGCACAATGCGCCACACGGTCAATTCATCAATATCGCTGGCGCGTGCACAGAAAAAGGAAGCGGTGGTGAAAATCAGCACGCCCAGCAGCAAGGGCAGCTTGCGCCCGAAGCGGTCGGCCATGGGGCCGTACACTAATTGAGCCACGCCCACACCCAGCAAGAAACCCGCCAGCGTGCGCTCTACCATGCCCGCCGAGGTGTTCAGGCTCTGGGCCATTGCCGGGAAGGCGGGCAGGTACATATCAATGGCCAGTGGCCCCAGGGCAGTGAGCAGCCCCATCAAGATGAGCCAAGGGGGAAATGCAGGGGAGTGGTTGCGTGTCATCGGGCCAAGTATTAAGGTGGGGCAGATCCTGGCCGAGAGCCTGAACCCACTACCCTGTGCCGAGCATCAATGCAAACCGATGCAATGGGCCAAAGGCAGGCAGTTTAGCATGGGGCAAGCTCAACTCCGGTCTAAGTGCTTTAGGTGTAAAGCATATGATTCGTGACTTTGACGCAACGGATTCAGGGGCTGATTGTATTAGGCTACAGGATTGACAGCTTACGGGCGGTGTGTCGAAAGAGGCGACACATTGTCATCTTTGTTTGTTTACATACAAGGAGGCGAAGTTGAGTTCAATTTCATCAATGGTCCAGGCCAAATTAGATCAACTCAGCATTCCGGTTCGGCTGACCTTGCCCAACGGCGAGCAAGTTGGCCCGGCTGATGCAGCGGTTCATCTGATCATTAAAGATAATGCCACCTTGGCGCAGCTGGCCGCCGGGCAATCCGGGCAGTTGGGAGAGGCCTACGTGGAAGGGCGTATGGACTTTGAGGGCTCCATGCGGGATCTGATGCAGCTGGCAGCGGATATTTTGCCGGGCTCCCCGGTTGACGCTGCCCAGGCAGGCTGGCTGACTTCCATCGTCAAGCATCTGACTTCCGTCTGGCGCCATTCCCAGGAAAGGGACGCCAAACAGATCCAGTTTCACTACGATTTATCGGATGATTTCTACGCCTTGTGGCTGGACCCGCGTCGGGTCTACTCCTGCGCCTATTACCGCGAACCGGACATGACGCTGGCGCAGGCTCAGGAAGCCAAGCTGGACCACATTTGCCGCAAGCTGCGTCTGCAATCGGGCGAGCGCTTTCTGGATGTGGGAGCCGGGTGGGGCGGGCTGCTGATATGGGCGGCTGAAAACTACGATGTGGACGTGACGGGCATCACCTTGTCCCGTAACCAGCATGCCTATGTGAACGGGCTGATCGAGCAGAAAGGTTTGTCGGGCCGGGCCCGCATGATGTTGCTGGATTATCGCGAGCTGGATGAACTCAAGCCTTATGACAAGCTGGCCTCGGTCGGGATGTTCGAGCACGTGGGCCGCGCCCAGCTTAGTGCCTATTTCGACAAGTTGCGCCGTTTGGTCAAGCCCGGTGGTTTGATTCTGAATCACGGCATTACAGCCGGTGGCGTGGACAATAGCCAGCTGGGTGCCGGGATGGGCGACTTTATCGAGAAATACATTTTCCCCGGTGGAGAGCTGACCCATATCAGCCATGTGTTGCGTCATCTGGCTGAAGGTGGTCTGGAAGGCCTGGACATTGAGAATCTGCGTCCGCACTATGCACGCACGTTGTGGGCCTGGAGCGATGCCTTGGAAAGTCAGTTGGACAAGGCCAAGGCCACGCTGGATTCCGAGCAGGGTCAAAAATCCTTGCGTGCTTACCGGGTTTATCTGGCTGGTTGCGCCATGGGCTTTGAGCATGGCTGGATTGCCTTGCACCAGGTTCTGGCTCAGGCGCAAAGTGCTGGGCGGGCACAGGAGCTGGATTACGCGCCAGACCTGGTGTATCCATGGCGTCGGGACTATATGTACCAGCGTTAGAGGGCGCGGTCTGGAGGGGCAAATGACAAGGCTTTATGCCTTGTCATTTGTCTTTTTTGGGGCTGCTTTTACGCCACTCCATCAATTCTGAATTAATAGGTAACAAAAAAAAATTTAGAAAAACGCTAAAACCACGCCAAACAAGGGTTTTGTTGCGTTTTTGCCATTGACATATTCCAGAATTTTGATGGTTTTTCGAGGTAAGAATTTGTTTTTGATTGCAAAGGCCCGTAGAATGGCCTCCTTACCAGATTCATCAATTCGATCTAGAACCGCCTGAAACTGCGTGTTCTATTCGCACCAAATCATCGCCCCGCGCGGTGTAACCCTGGCCCAGCCGTTTTGTTTCGGTCAAGGCAGCGAACAGTACAAAAAGGGCTCAGCCCTGAATATTGTTCCGGGTTTTTCGTGAGTGCCTGGCACTCGCTCTATACGTAGGTATGTATTGGCGATAAGAGCATCGTCTTCCGCACACCCCTTTAGCCTTGGCGCCGACTGATCATGCAGGACGCGTCCACAGTAACTCAAGGAGGAGCATCATGTCTTCATACTTCCCTCACGCCGGTGCCAAGTCGCGCTTGCACCGCTTTCCCCTGATTCAAGCCTCTGTGCTGACCAGCGTGTTGCTGGGTTTGTCGTCCGCCGCACAAGCCGCTACCCCGGTTGCCTGCGAACTGGACCGCACGGTTCGCTTTGGCGGCATGAATTGGGAATCCAATCTGGTCCTGACTGAAGTCGAGCGTTTTATCGCTGACAAGGGTTATGGCTGCAAGACTGAGGTCATCTCGGTCGAGACGCTTCCGGCCTTGGCCGCATTGGAGCGAGGCGACCTGGATGTCAACACTGAAATCTGGCTCAACAGTGTGGCTGATCCCTGGAAACAGGCTGAAGCCAAGGGAAACGTAAAACGTATTGGTGATATTTATATGGGTGGCGAAGCCTGGTTCATTCCACGCTACACCGCCGAGCGCCTGCCTGAACTGAAGTCCGCAGCGGACCTGCCCAAGTTCAAGGATGAATTCAAGGACCCTGAAGAACCCGGTAAAGGCCGCTTCTATGGCTGCCCGGCAGGTTGGGGTTGTGAAGTGGTCAGCGGCAATCTGTTCAATGCCCTGAAACTGGGTGATACCTTCACCTTGTTCTCGCCCGGTACTGGTGCCACGCAGAAAGCGGCTCTGACCTCTGCTTATCAGCGCAAGGAAAACGTGGTGTTCTACTACTGGTATCCGACACCGCTGGTGGGCTCCATGGATCTGGTCAAGCTGGAACTGCCCGCTTATGACGAGAAAAAGCACGGGTGTCTGACGGACCCGGATTGTGCCAATCCAGAGCCTAGCGATTACCCCGAAAATCCGGTGTTCACTGCTGTGAATACGGAGTTCTCCAAGCAGGCTCCCGAACTGACGGCCTTCCTGGCCAATGTCAGCATGCCCCTGGAGCTGATGAACGACACCATGGCCCACATGGAAAAAACCGAAGGCGAGCCTGAGGATGTGGCGCACTGGTTCCTGAAAGAGCACGAGGACACCTGGTCTAAGTGGGTGCCCATGGAAGTGGCTCAGCGCGTAAAAGCCGCTCTTTAGTATTCGTGTCGTTGTAGGGCGAGGCCGGCCTCGGTGACTGCACCCCATGCGGGTGCGGGTACTGAGTCGTACCTCGCTTTTCTGCCTGGTCCCATTGTGGCCGGCAGGCTCATGGCCGGGCGATATGCCCGCGCCGCATGCACGAGTTTTACGGAGTGTTTTTTATGTTTCCTGAGTTGATTGATCCGCGCGCCTTACGTTTGCCCATCGATCAGTTCGTGGGTGATCTGGTTGCCAATTATTCCAGTACCTTGCGCACCATGACCCAGCCTTTGCTGGACATGCTGGTCTTTATGGAGTCCATCTTGCGCAGCAGTCCCTGGTGGGCCGTTGTGCTGGTGGTGGTCGTGCTGGGCTGGGCTGCCAGCCGTCGCGTCCTGTTTTCCGTGGCCATGGGTGCCATGCTGTTCGTCATTGGTTTGATCGGCCTGTGGGATGCTGCCATGCAGACCCTGGCGCTGATGATCGTGGCCGTTTTCCTGTCTGTCCTGATAGGCATACCGCTAGGTCTGTTGATGGCCAGCTTCAACTGGCTGCGCCGCATCATGATGCCGGTGCTGGACGTGATGCAAACCATGCCCAGCTTTGTGTATCTGATTCCGGTAGTGATGCTGTTCAACCTGGGCAAGATCGCCGCCCTGATTGCCACCATTATTTACGCCATTGCGCCGGTGATTCGTCTGACCGATTTGGGTATACGCCTGGTCGACAGCGAAGTGCTGGAAGCCTCGCGTTCTTTCGGGTCCAACCGCTGGCAGCAGCTCTACGGGGTGCAATTGCCATTGGCCATGCCCAACATCATGGCGGGTATTAACCAGACAACCATGATGGCGCTGGCCATGGTAGTGATCGCCTCCATGATCGGTGTGCGAGGTCTGGGCTACGAAGTGCTGCAAGGTATCAACCGTCTGCAAGTAGGCCGTGGCCTGATGGCCGGTTTGGGTATTGTGCTGCTGGCTATTCTGTTTGACCGTATCACACAAGAATTTGGCCGCCGCTTTCAGACACGGGAGGCCTCATGAGCAAGATTGAAGTTCGCAATATCTACAAGATCTTTGGCTCCCAACCCGAGCGCTGGCTGGAAGAGGCCCGTAACGGTGTCCGCAAGGACGAGCTACTGGCCAAAAGCGGCCACACCTTGGGGCTACGTGACATCAGCCTGTCCATTGAGCATGGCAGCATTTACGTCATCATGGGTTTGTCCGGTTCGGGCAAGTCCACCCTGATCCGCCATTTCAACCGCCTGATCGAACCGACAGCCGGGCAGATTCTGGTCGATGACGTGGATGTGATGAGCCTGGATGGCAAGGCGCTGATGCAGTTCCGCCAGCAAAAGATCAGCATGGTCTTTCAGCGTTTTGGCCTGTTCCCGCATCGCACGGTGCTGGAGAACGCGGCTTACGGTCTGCAAGTGCAGGGCATAGGACGTGCCGCCCGAGAAGAGAAAGCCACTTACTGGCTGGAGCAGGTAGGGCTTCAAGGCTTCGAGAATCAGTATCCGCATCAGTTGTCTGGCGGTATGCAGCAACGTGTGGGTCTGGCGCGTGCCTTGGCCACCGATGCCGACATTCTTCTGATGGACGAAGCCTTCTCTGCGCTGGATCCGCTGATTCGACGTGAAATGCAGGACCAGTTGCTGGAACTGCAGGCCCGTCTGAACAAGACCATTGTGTTTATTACGCATGATCTGGACGAAGCGCTGCGTCTGGGCAACCGGATTGCCATTCTTAAAGATGGTGAACTGATCCAGGAAGGCTCGCCCGAGGATATTCTGCTCTCGCCCGCCAGCGATTATGTGCAGGCCTTCTTGCAGGATGTGAACCGCAGTAAAGTGCTGAACGCTGCTCATGCGGTGCGCGATTCCAGCAAGACGCTGACCTTCACCATGCGTACCCGTGCTGTTCATGCGCTGGAGCGCTTGAGCGAACGGGGCGTGCGTTATGCCCCTGTGCTCGATGGCAAGCGTCTGGCCGGTGTCTTGATGCGTTCCAGTGCTCAAGAGGCGGTGCAGCAAGGTGCACGGGATATTTCCGGCTTTGTGGACGAGATGAGTTCCGTGCCCGCCACCATGGGTTTGGATGAAATCCTGGGGCAATTGCTGCGTAGCAGCGAACCTTTGGCCGTCACTGGCGAGAACGACGAGTTCCTGGGCCTGCTCTCGCGCAGCAAGGTTGTGGACCTGGTCAGCCCGCTGATTGATGCGGTGGAGGAATCGCCAGATGCGGCTGCAGGGTCGACTCCGGATGATACGGCCAAGATCGTGGAAGCCATTGAAGGCAGTAAACCTGCTGCCTGAGTTAGCCTTGTCTTGCTAAAGCGATAAAGAAAACGGGTCCTGTTGAATAACTGGCCCCGTTTTTTTTGTTTGTGCTTTCACGGTTTGGCTTATTTTGGCCTTAGGCTTTTAGTGCTGAGCAATGAGCCGCTGGATGTCTGAGTCTGCCATGGAGCTGAATGCCAGCAGCTCATGCTTTGCTTGTTAGGACGCCCGCGCCTTGCGTCTTGCCGGATTGTAGATACGTAGAATATGGTTGTACCAGAACAGCAGCAGCAAGGCCGAGGCCCCCAGGCCCAGGCTGGACATGGTCCACAAGCTGGCCGCACCCACAGGCGCACCCGGCGCCAGCCACTGAATAACCCCTTCCAGGGATCCGGCTGCCGGTCCAAACCCTAACCACCAGCCACCGCCCAGACCCAACACGCTTAAGGCAAAGAACTGCAGCAACATGGGAACAAAAGCTACTTTATAGGCGCGCAGCAAATAGGAAATCAGGCACTGGAACGCGTCGAAAAAGTGGAAGAAGGGCAGCAGTTGCAGCAAGAGCAGGGCGCGCAGGGCTACGTCGGCATCGTCGGTATAGGCATGGGCCAAGGTAGGGCGCAGCAGAACCAGCAGGCTGATCGTCAGCGTGACCCCGGCCAACACAATCCCCAGACTTAACATTCCCACATGGCGGGCACGATGATATTGCCCGGCTCCAATGGCTTGAGCGCTGACCGAGGCCGCAGCAACACCGACGGCCATGGGCACCATAAAGCAGACAGCAGCTAGATTGGCCATGATCTGGTGTGCACCCGAAGCAAAGACCCCTTCGCGGGCTACCAGCAAAGCCATGAAGCTGAAGGCGCAGATCTCGATCAGGTAAGAGCCGCCCATGGGCAGGCCCAGGCGCAGCAGTTCTTTCTGCGCCGTCCAGCTAGGCAGGCCCAGTCGCAAGCTAAAGGGCTTGTAGAAGTGGTCGGCGCGCAGCAGCCACAGCCCAGCAGCCAGCATTAGCCAGGAAACCACGGTAGTCGCCAGGCCTGAACCGACGGCTCCCATGGCTGGCAAACCAAACTTCCCGAAAATCAGCATCCAGTTGAACAGGGCCTTGAAGGCCACGCTGAACAGATTGATCAGCATGACGGCTTTGGGGCGAGAGGTTGCCGTGCCCAGGCAGTAAATCGTTCGGAAAACCAGGGAGGCGGGCAGGGCCAGAATCAGGCTGCGCAAATACCAGGTCACCCGGTCGTGAACCTCAGGGCTCAAATCGCCCGACCAGCTTAGCCAGATATTGGGAAAGGCCAGCGCCAGGGTGCCGATCAAGGTCAGCAACAGGGCCAGCCACACGCCTTGCCCCCACCAGCGGCCTACTTCAGTCAGGCGGCGCGCGCCAAATTGCTGCGCAATGATAGGAATCAGGGCGTGGATGACACCCATCAAGCCGATAAAGACGGTGATGTAAATGGATACGCCCAGGCCCATGGCCTGCAAGTCGACCGGACTGCTGTGGCCGACCATAACGGTATCCAGCACCCCAAAGGCGATACCCGCCCAGGAGCCGACCAGCACAGGCCAGGCCTGACGCAGGATTTGGCCTGCCTGGCCTTTCCAGTTGTGATGAAACACGGAGGACATGATTGAAACTTACTGAGCTTGTACTCGCAGCAGACGGAAAGCCTCGTGACGATCTGGCCCGCGTTTACCTTGCCAGAGCTGGACCGCATTGTCAGGAATGGGGGCCTTGCCATCTTGCAGGTCGCGCAGGGAGAACTGTTCCAGCACCAAAGAGCAGCGGTTGTCGAAATTGATCTTGATGTTGTTAAACACCAGGAAGGAGGCTCGTTGTCCCGAACCCAGGCCCCAGGAGCGCAGGCATTCGCCGGGCTGTCTGTGTTCGCGCAGGGCGGCGGACAGTTCACCGGAGACGTCTCGGTAACTACGTACGTAGTCCAGCGAGGGCATCCACAGGGTAACCAGCAGGAGCCAGGTCGTAATCAGGCCACCTGCAGACAAGACCGTGCCGCGCAGCAGCCCTGGCGGGTTGGTGGACAGGCGCCAGCGTACCAGGGCGATCCAGGCGAGCGTACCTAGCGCGGCAATAATCATGACCGGCCAGGAGATAAAGGTGTCATAACCTTGAGTCTGGCGGGCGATATTGTGCGAAATCTGACGTGGCCAGCCGGTTTGTTGCGCAATCCAGCCCAGCCAGACCGTGGTTGCCGTCAGTGAGAAGCACATGATGGCAAACCAATCCAGCGTATTGACCACGCCACGCCGCAAGGTGGGCAGCGAGAACGCGGCCAGGACGGCGCAAGGTACGACCAGCAGGGCGTATTCAGGCTCGAAGGCATCGCGGATAAACAGCAGGCTCAGCAGCGGGACCAGCAGGCTGATGGCAGGCACATAAATATGCGGGGCCTTGAACCAGCTACGCCACTGCCACAGTGCCAGCAGTGCCAAAGGCCAGGTCGGCCAGAGGAACCACAGCAAGTCACGCAAATTATTCAGTTGTTCCTTGAAACCCGCCCAGCCCCAGGCGGCTAGATGCCATAGACGCCACTGTTCAGTCCAGTACACACTGACGCGTTTGGCGGGAATCCACCAGGCCATGATGATGGCCAGGGTCAGGACGGCACTGAGGGCCAGCCATTGGCTGTGCTGACGCAAGGGGCCGCGTGGAATGAAGCACAGAACGGTGGCCAGCATGATGGGGCCAGCGCCCAGCCAGCCACGGGTCAGGAAGCAGGCGCCCAAAGACAGGCCCAGCATGATCGCACCGGAAGCGGGACGGTCAAACATGCGCACCAGGCTGTACAAAGCCAGAGCCTGGAAGGCAATGATGGCTGGTACTTCCGAGGTTTCGTGCATACGCCAGAGGATGCCGACCGTGGCTACCGTCAGCAGCAAGGTGGCGTCGGCAATCATGCGCCCATAGTCCGTGGGCGAGGGCTCGCCCCCAAAGGGCAGGCGCAGCGGTTGGGCCTCAGGGCGTCGAGCCAGCCAGTAGGCGCTGTGCCAGACCGAAGCCGCCAACATGCCGAACCACAGCAGGTTAGGCAGTCGGGACGCCACAATATTGGCGTTCAGCTCAGAGGTAAAGAGTTTGAGCAGTGGCGCAAACAGCGTAATGAACAGGGCACCCAACCAGGTGGTCAGCGGCCCGTCCTGGGCATGTGCCAGATCGCCCACCTGCGGCAACAACAAGGCCTGACCGCTGGGATCTGACAAAGCGGTAAGCATGGTTGCAAGCCCGATGACATCGTCTGCCTTCCAGGGATCGCGGAAAAACAGACCCGCAAGAATGTAAATAGTCCCAACGACCAGCAGGACCAATCGGGGAAGTTTGACGGCAGCGGTAGCAGTCAGGCGAGCAGGGGTGGAGGTGGGTATGAGGCTGGATGACACGTCTAGGGTAAAACAGTCTGTTGATTCGCCCTATCTTAATGCAAAGGGGGCGCCTTGGCCGGGAAATGTGCGGTAAAAAAAAGGCAGCCGAAGCTGCCTTTTTTGCGCTGAACGCGGTATGCCGAGAAAGAGAGCTTATTCGCCTTTCTTGACGGTACCAGCCGTACGGGCAAAACGGGCGCGGAATTTTTCAACGCGGCCAGTTTCCACGATACGGGTTTGAGCGCCCGTGTAGAAGGGGTGCGACTCGGACGTCACGTCACACTTGAACAGCGGGTAAGTCTGACCGTCTTTTTCGGTGGTTTCGCGAGTCTGGACAGTGGAACGGGTGATAAAGGAGTTGCCCGTTTGCAGGTCCAGAAACACCACGTCACGGTATTCTGGGTGAATGCCTTCTTTCATGATGATTCCTGTTTTGACAAATAAGGACCGCCAGCAAGGCACGTATTTACAAAAATAAAGCTGCGCAGGGCAGATTTCCAATCTTTTGTAAGTACCGGCACTAAAAAGCTAGAGGGCTGTTTTTTTAACCGGGTTTGGGTTTTGACATCCTGCCCGATTGAATAATGCCTAAAGACTTTTTGCCACGTATCCGATGAAGCCTGAAATTTTAGCATTGAGCCGCCGCTTTTCAAAGAAAACTCCATCAAAGCGCGGCACAAGTGCAACAAGAAGCCGCCTAATGATAGGCCTCAGGTCCCGAAACCCGGAGATTGTCAGGGTTCGGGGCGTCTTGCTTGATGGTCGATAAGGTCGTCAGTCGATCTGTTTGCGCTTGCGGAAAGACAGAATCCAGATGCCGACCGCCAGCTCAAGTGCCGCAATAATCCACAAACCGCTTTGGAAATTACCGCTGGCGTCTTTCAGGGCACCCAACATGAAGGGCGCGCCAAAGCCGGCCAGGTTGGCGACCGAGTTGATGAAGGCCACGCCAATAGCTGCTGCCGAGCCTGCCAGAACGGCGTTAGGCAGTTGCCAGTACACCGGAATGCAACCCATGGTGCCGGACACGGCAATAATCAGGCTGATGAAGGCCATGCGCAAGGGTGCTGCTTGTCATGGGGTGTCTCCTTGTGTGGTACAGCGTGTTATGGCTGATCTGGGGGCAGGCGCTCGGCCATAAGCTCGCAGGCAGCAATGATGGGATTGATCACCGGCACAGCCAGCCTGCTTTGCAGGGCCTGGGCGCTTTGGGCCAGTGGGCCGCCGCCGATGATGACGGCGCGGGCACCGTCCTGTTCGATACACGCCGCGACGCTATCGGCCAGTTCCTGATCCTGACGATCAGGGGCCTGGGCCAGATCCAGCGGGGCGGTAGGGGTCAGGCGCAGGCCGGAGAATTGTTCGCTCCAGCCATAGCGCTGTACCTGATCCAGAATGGATTGCTTCAGACCGGGGGTGGTGGTGGCAATGCCAAAAGGCGTGCCTGCTCGGGCAGCCAGCATCATGGAGGCCTGACCGATGCCGATAACCGGAACCGTGAGGCGTTCAGTCAGGGCTTGCAGGCCGGGATCTCCAAAAGCGCCGACGATGATGCCGTCAACGTCTTGCGCCTGGGCTAGCACCTGCGGGTGCCTGGATATGGCGGCGGCCTGCTCCAGCTCTTCCATTTCGGTCAACATGCCCGGTCCCTCAGGGGCGGTCAGTCCCCGGACCTGGATGTCGCGGCGCTGCAGGCTCTGGAAACAAGCCTGGGCAAGCGCCACCATCATGTCCGTGGTGGGACGGGAAGTATTGGGGTTGATGAGCAGTACGGTATGAGACATAAATACAAGGGCCGCAGCAAGGCGGCTTTTCAAGTGAATCAGGTATCCAGGGGGCGACCAAAGGTTTCGGGCGCCAACTGCAGGACAGCGGCAAAGGTGATGTACATGCCCGCCATCAAGGTGAACATGCCGGCTACACCATAGCCTTCCAGCACCCAGCCGCTAAGCGTAGGGATAAATGCGCCCGCCAGGGTGCCTAGTGCCAGAATGAAGGCGGTGCCAAAGGCGCGGACGCGGGTGGGATACAGTTCGGGGGAGAAAATCCAGATCGTGGTGTTGAGCAGCAGCACGCAGAACTGGAAAGCTGCACCGAACAGCAGCACCAGGTAGATATTGAAGCTCAGGAAGCCAAAGGCCAGACCGCTGGCGCAAGCCAGTAACGCTCCGTAGGTGAAGACGCGCTTGCGAGGCACGCGGGAGCCCAGGTAAGAGGCGGTCAAGGCACCCAGCAGGCTGCCCGACTGCATCAGGATTGTGAAGGTATAGCTTTTCACCAAAGAATAGCCTTGCTCCACCAGCAGGGTAGGCATCAGGGTCAGAACCGTCAGCTGTGCGCCATAAGTCATGCACACGGCAATGCCGGTCACTAGGGTGCGCATGGCCAGCGGGCCTTGAAAAATCTCGTTCAAACGCACCCGCTCTGCTTTTTGTGCCTGCGGGCCGCTGTGCAAATAAGGATAGGGATTGGCAACGTGACGGCCCAGCTTGCCCGAGGCCAGAATATTCAAAACCTGATTGGCCTCCTCGATACGCCCTTGCGACACCAGGAAACGGGGCGTTTCAGGAATGTAGCGACGATAGAACAGCACCATGAAGGCAGGCATGACCAGCAGGCCAAACACCCAGCGCCAGCTTTCTGGGCCGGGAAAGAGGGTGAAGACCAGCAAGCCGAAGGCCGGGGCCAGCATATTGCCCAGACCGCCACCTGCGACGTTGATCGTGCCGACAGCCGTGCCGCGAAAGCGTGAGGAGCAGAACTCGGCCAGCATGGTGACGGCAATCGAGATTTCGCCACCCAGCCCAAAACCCACAATCATGCGACCCAGGCCCAGTACCCAGTAGCTGGGAGCCAGGGCGCAGATCAGGGCGCCCAGCGTGAACAGGGCCAGATTGATGGTCAGCATGACACGGCGACCGTAGTGGTCGGCGATATAGCCGGACAGCAAACGCCCCAGGGCGGCGGCAGCGAAGGTCAAGGTGTTCAGAAACCCGACATCACGAGGCGTCAGCCCCCAGTGTTCCTGCAGCAGCGGACCGACCAGGCCCACGGCATTTTGCTCGAGCACGTCAAACAGGACGCCCAGCAAAATCAGGGCCAGCACTTTGCGGTGCGAGTTGGTGACGCCTATGGTTTCCAGCGAGTTTTCCAGTTGCTGCTGAACCGTGTGATTGTTGGCCGTAGAACTGGCCTGTGCCTGCCCGGTATCGGCTGGCAAGGGTTGCTGCTTGCTAGACATGGTTTCTCCTCGTTTCAGGGCGTGTATGAGCCCAGCATTATTTTTTCAATCATTATTGTCGTGAAAAAATATTTTCAAAACTAGGGTAAACGAGAAAGATTTTGCAGTGTCTACTGATTGACTGAGCAGGGCGTTGATATACAAGGATTTTTAATAAAAAAAAAGGATCATCGCCGTTTGCGTAGGATCCTTATCTGATTCCAGCCATGAAACTTCTGGGCTGGCTTGACTACGGAGTGCCTGATATGGGCCTGCAATACGAGAGTAGCGGTCTACAGCTCCAGAAAGCTGTCGTGGAAAGCCTCCACCAAGCCTAGATGACGACGCCCGGCAGGACCGGCCTGATCCATCACCTGGCTCAGGATCAGATGGCACAGCCCGATCACCGCCACGTGGTTATCCAGCACACCGGGTGACTGGACATCACAGCGCAGAGTCCAGCGACAAGTACTTTTCTCCGGGCTGAGCTGGTCAGTGATGTGCAACACATTCGGGTTCAGCTGCGCCATCTGCCCGATCAACTGATCCATATTGCGCACCCGGCGACGCAGGGCAAAAATCACTACGACATCGTCAGCGTGTATGCCTGCCAGATGTTCCCCCATGGTCTCGCCAGGGCCGGGAATCAGTTGAGCCTCAGGGACGATTTGCAGCAACTGCCAGCGAAAGTAATTGGCCAGGGCATGGCTGGATCGAAACCCGAGAACCCATACTTTGCGCGCACCCAGAATGGCCTGGGCGATTTCTTTCAGCAACGAGTCGGGGATGCGTCTATAGGTAGCGGCCAGGTTGTTCTGACTTTGCTGCAAGTGTGTGGCCAGCGAGCGCTCGGCTTCCGTTTCAGTGGCTGCCAGCAACAGGGGTGAACCTGCTTTCTTTTCGGAGCGCACTTGTTTGCGGGCGGCCTCGTAATTGCTGTAACCCAGGCGTCGAATAAAGCGGGTGACCGTCGCATTGGACACATTGGCCAGGGAGGCCAGCTCCGAGGCGGTGTAGCCGGCCAGGTCGCCCGGAAAGTCCAGGGCAAATTCCGCCAGACGTCGCTCTGATGGGGATAGATCGTGAAGAATGTCACGTACGCGTCCAACAAAGGACTTGACGGCGGGATCAGACATGGCGCTCCGTACTCTTGTAGTGTGTTCTGGATTTTACGGGGAAGCTCATGGAACTGTATCAAAAATAAGGTGGCATTCATCGCCCTGAATCGTCTATAGATCTCCGCGCTCGGCCATGGAGACAGTCTGGCTGGGCGTGACAATAATGTGGTCCAGCAAGCGTATATCAACCAAAGCCAGTGCCTGGCGAATGTGCCGGGTCAGCCGGATATCGGAGGCGCTGGGATAGGCGGCACCGGAAGGGTGATTGTGCGCCAGAATAATGGCGCAGCTGTGGTGACGCAGGGCGGCGCGCAAAATCTCCCGTGGGTAGACTGAAGCCTGGTTGACTGTGCCCCGGCTGATCTCCTCGGCGCAGATCAGTCGCAGCTGATTGTCCAGAAACAGGGCCAGGCAATGCTCCACGGGTAAATGTCCAATATGGGCCAGACAATATTCGCGCACCTTGTCCGCCTGGTTCAGCACCGGCAAGTCCGTGAGTGATTCCAGGGCGCAGCGGCGTTGCAGTTCCCGGATAACCAACAGTTCCGCACATTTGGCCGGCCCGATGCCGTCCAGTTGGCGCAGGGCAGATGCATCAGCCGATAATAATCCTTTGAGTCCGTTAAAATGGTCCAGCAACATCTGGCCCAGCTCGACAGCATTGCGCCCGCGTGTACCGGTGCGCAGGACAATGCCTAGCAGTTCCGGGGTGCTCAGACAGGCAGGGCCGTGCGCCAACATGCGCTCACGGGGCCCTTGGCGGCGTAAAGTGGATGTGGCCATAAGAAACGCTAAAATGCGGTAATTGAATGATTTTCTATAGTGAGCGATCGTGAGTAACTCTGCTAGTTCCGAGCTTGGAATTGTCCGTCAGGATTCCTACCTGACTTTGCACTATCGTATAGAGCTGGCCAGTGGCCCGGCGGCAGGCTCTGTATTTGCGGATACCTTTACCGGCCGCCCGGCGACCTTGCAACTGGGCAATGGTCAGTGGGCCCCCGGTATGGAAGAGAAACTGCTGGGTCACCGTGAAGACGAGCGCTTTCAGCTCGACATTACTCCCGAGGATGCATACGGCGCCCGTAATCCGGACCTCTTGCAGCGCATCACTCGCGAAATGCTGGCCAGCAACGCCGCCGAAGGCGCGGAATTCGTGCCCGGTGATATGGTGGAGTTTGCCGCCCCTAATGGCAGTCGCTATTCGGGCGTGCTCAAGGAAATCGACGACAAGACTGCCTTGTTCGATTTCAATCATCCTTTGGCCGGTGTGGCTTTGCGCCTGGATGTTCATATTTTGGGGATTCTGTAATGAGTCAAGCTACTCCCGTTCAGAACGCTGAGGTTGTTCTGGCCCAGCCCCGTGGATTCTGTGCTGGGGTCGACCGCGCGATTGATATTGTCGAACGCGCTTTGGAATTGCACGGCGCACCCATTTACGTGCGCCATGAAATCGTCCATAACCGTTACGTGGTGGAAGACCTGCGCAATAAAGGGGCGATCTTTATTAAAGAGCTGGACGAGGCTCCCTCGGGTGCAATCGTTATTTTTTCGGCTCACGGCGTATCGCGTCAGGTGCGTGACGATGCCGAAAAGCGTGGTCTGAAAGTCTTTGACGCCACGTGCCCGCTGGTGACCAAAGTGCATATCGAGGTCTCTCGCATGCGCGCCGAAGGCCGGGAGATCATCATGATTGGTCACGTCGGACACCCTGAAGTCGAGGGTACGCTGGGGCAGGCTGACGGCGGCATGTACCTGGTGGAAACGCCCGAGGACGTCGCTAACCTGAAAGTGGCCGATCCCGACAAGCTGGCCTTTGTGACGCAAACCACCTTGTCCGTGGACGATGCGGCAGTTGTGGCCCAGGCCTTGCGCGAGCGCTTCCCCAATATTGTGGAACCCAAGAAAAGCGATATCTGTTATGCCACACAGAACCGTCAGGATGCGGTCAAGATCATGGCTCCACAGTGTGATCTGGTCCTGGTGGTGGGCAGTACCAATAGCTCCAACTCCAATCGTTTGCGCGAAGTCGCCGAACGCAAGGGGGCTGAAGCCTATCTGCTGGATAAACCGGAAATGATTGATCCGGCCTGGCTGGTCGGTAAAAAGCGCGTGGGTGTGACGGCCGGCGCTTCTGCTCCGGAAGTTCTGGTGAATCAGGTGATTCAGCGCTTGCAGGAACTGGGCGTAGGCAAAGTGCGGGCCTTGGATGGTGTGGAAGAAAACATTGCCTTCCCGCTGCCCCGAGAACTGTCGCGCAAGATTGAAAGCCTGAACAAATAAAAAACGATTTTTGCAGGGTGGACAGGAGACAAGATGATTCTGTATAGCTACTTTCGCAGTTCCGCCGCTTACCGGGTGCGGATTGGTCTGAACCTCAAGGGGCTGGACTACCAGATCAAGCCTGTACACCTGCTCAAGGATGGTGGTCAGCAACATCAGCCTGATTATGTGCAGGTCAATCCCGTGCAACTGCTGCCTGCTTTGGATGATGATGGTCTGATCATCACGCAATCCCTGGCCATCCTGGAATATCTGGATGAACGCTATCCTGAACTGCCTTTGTTGCCCAAAGCGTCGGCAGAGCGGGCTTGGGCACGTTCCATGGCCCAAACCGTAGCTTGTGATATTCATCCGCTGAATAATCTGCGCGTGTTGCAGTATTTGAAAAACGAACTGCACGCCCAGGAGGATGCTCGCAATCAATGGTATCGCCATTGGGTCAGCGTAGGGTTGGAAGGCCTGGAAGCCTTGGTGCAGCGCCATGGCAAAAAGGATCATGACTTTATTTTTGGTGATACTCCTGGTCTTGCCGAAATCTGCCTGATTCCTCAAATGTTCAATGCCCGTCGTTTTGACATTGATCTCAGCACATTTCCACGCCTCTTGGCTGTGGAGGAAAAATGTCTGGAGCTGTCCGCCTTTCAGGAAGCGGCCCCCGACCGCCAGCCCGACGCGGCTTGAGTATCAGCATAAGGGCGGTCCCTTGTTGGGCCGACCAGACTTCACCCGCCTGACAGGCGGGTTTTTCTTGCCCCGCTTCAATTGGCTGGATGATGTTGGGGGCGTAAAGGACGAGACATGAATATTGGTTTTTGTGGTTTGGGCCGTATGGGTCAGCCTATGGTGCACCGCTTGTTGAAGGCCGGTCATCAGGTTCGTATCTGGAATCGTTCCAAAGACAAGGGGCAAGCCCTGATCGAAGCCGGTGCCCACTGGTGCGATACCCCGGCGCAAATGGCCGAGCAGTGCGAAGCCGTTTTCCTGTGTGTCTTCGATGCACAGGCGGTGCACGACACGGTCCTGGGCGAGCAGGGCCTGGCGTCGATACAGGGAGCCTTGCGGATTGTGGTGGACCATTCCTCGATTCCTCCACAGGCCACACGCGAGATGGCTGCCCAATTGCAGCAACGTTGCGGGGCTCATTGGCTGGATGCTCCGGTATCCGGTGGTGTGGGCGGAGCAGAACAAGGCACGCTGGCCATCATGGTGGGCGGGCAGGCGGCGCAGCTGGATCGTATTCGTCCGGTGCTGGCCGCGTATTCGCAGCGCGTCACCTTGATGGGGGCGGTAGGGGCCGGCCAAGTAACAAAGTTATGCAATCAGACCATTGTGGCCACCACCTTGACCGCTATCGCCGAGGCCTTGAGCCTGGCCAATGACAATGGCGTGGACGCCTCCAAAATCAGTGAGGCCCTGGGGGGCGGTTGGGCCGATTCGGTTTTGCTGCAATTGTTCGTGCCGCGCATGACTACGCCCGACAATCAAGTAAAAGCGTCGGTCGATACCATGTTGAAGGATTTGAATACCGTGGCGGAGCTGGCCAGTGCCAGTCACACCAGCATGCCAGTGGCTCATGCAGCCCAGCAAACCTATCGTGCGGCCCATCGTTTGGGCTTGGGCGCAGACGATGTCGCTCGCATTACACATGTGAATAGTTACAATTACGGGGAATAAACTACCATCAGTCAAACTTAGTTTCGGTATTATGTCGGCTATTTGAAGTTGGGACTGTAGGTCTACAAAAGGGAAGTCATGAAGAAAAGTACAGGGCTGGTCACACTGGTTGTCGTGTTAGCGGCCGCATACGGCGGTTCGACCTGGTACACCGGTAAGAAAACTGAAGCGCTGGTGGGTGAGAAAGTGGCCCAGTTCAACACCCTGGCTGCCGAGCAGATGCAGCAAATGGGCATGAGCGAGTCGGTCGTCATGAACGTGGTGGACTACCAACGTGGCGTATTTTCCTCTACTGCTCGTTACACCATCACCATCAAGCCTTCCGACGCTGAAGAGAAGCCTCTGGAGCTGACTTTTGATGACAAGATCAGCCATGGCCCGCTGCCTATGTCGGCAATGGCTCTGGGCAACTTCACCCCTGTTGCCGCCTTGTCGCACAGCACTCTGGTCAAGACCAAAGACACCGAAGGCTGGTACAAGCTGACGGGCGACAAGACCCCTTTGTGGGCGGACAGCCTGGTCGGTTTTGACGGTGCCGTGGACTCCAATGTGCATTTTGAAGCCATCAAGCACCAAGGCGACGAAGTCAAAGTGGACTTCAGCGGTGGTCAATTGCGCACCAAAGCCGGTGGCAAGAGCAAAGATATTGTTGTGACCGGCAGCTTCCCCAAGCTGTTTGTTGACGACATCAGCGCAGATCCCTTGAAGCTTGAGGCCTCCAACTTCGTGGTGGACTTCAAGCAAGACGGTGACATCAATGTCAGCGGCACCCAGGTCGGCAAGCTGAGCGTTGATGACGTCAAGATGCAATCTGCCGAGACCGATGGCATTACCTTCAAGCAGATCGCCATCAATTCCGATGCGGTCACCAAAGACTCCGTCAGTGATACCAAGGTTGTTTACGCGCTGACTGATCTGGTGTTTGAAGACAAGGTCAAGCTGGGTTCGGTTGAGCTGTCGATGAACTTTGACCGCGTTTACGCACCTGCAATCTCCGCTCTGTCCAAGCTGATTTCCGATTCCAATCTGCAAAACGATATGGATTCGGTAGATGGCCCAACGGCTCAGAAGATGATGGAACTGGTGCTGCAGGCGCTGGAGCACAAGCCTGTGCTGCGTGTTGAGCCTCTGCGTTGGTACACCGCCGCTGGCGAGTCCAAAGCCACGCTGCGCATGGACTTCCAAAAGCCCAATGCGACCTTGCAAGAGCTGCAAACCAGCCCTGAAATGTGGATCGAAGCCATTCCTGCTGCTCAGCTGGATGTTTTGATTTCCAAGCCCATGCTGCGTGGCCTGGCTGCCGAGATGGACAAGGCTGAAGGCCTGTCGCCTGAAGAAGGCAATGCTGCCATGCTGGACATGATTCTGGATGCGGCTGTCGCTCCCTACGCCGAATCCAATATGGTCAAGAATGACGAGAACGGCATTTCCACGACCATCAAGTACGAGGGCAAGGATCGCGTGTTCGACATCAACGGTCAGCGTTTCACTTCCGAGCAATTGCTTGGTCTGGTCCTGATGGGCATGATGTAATTCGTCTGGGCCTGGTCCAGCGTAAAGCCCACCGAAGTTCGGTGGGCTTTTTTTTACTGCCGGGCCGTCCCAGGGTGGAGCGCAAGCCGAAGGCGCAGCGTGGGGGCCTTTTTTATTTAATCAGCGAAGGGAGCCAGATTTTATGGCCAGCTTATCGGATCAGCTGTCTCGGCTGGTGTACAGCACAGAACAAGGGCGTATGTGTCCTGATTGCGGGCAGCCACAAAAGCAATGTCGTTGCGAGGAAAATCGGCGCGAGCAAAGCCTGTCTCAGGCTCAGGGGCCGGTGCGCTTGAGTCTGGAAACCAAGGGGCGAAAAGGGAAGGGAGTGACCGTGGTCACGGGCCTGGTGATGCCCGAGGAGCAGCTCAAGGCGCTGGTCAAGGAACTGAAGAACGCCTGTGGAGCGGGCGGGACGCTGAAAGAGGGAACGCTGGAGATTCAGGGCGATCATCGAGCCGTTGTGCAGGCACGCCTGGAGCACAACGGCTTGACGGTCAAGCGGGTCGGCAGACCCTGACAGGAATTTAGAAGCTGTAGCCCAAGCCTACGCCACCAAAGACGCTGCTTTTCTTCTCGACCAGCGGGCTGTCTTTGGCCTCTTCACCCAAGGTGTTCACGCCTAGCAGACCTTGCAGGGACCAGCTTTCGCTGATCTTGTGGGTGTACTGGCCGTACAAGGCATAAGAGCGCAAACCAGCGTCAGGGCGGTAGGTGCGCAGTTGTCCATTGCTGCCAGCGGCTTCATGCGACTTCACGCCAAAGTAGGTGCGCATGGCTTTTTCGTTGGACCATTTCAATTCGGCACCCAGCGAGAAGCTGCTGTCCTGATCATTCCAGAGGCGGTAGCTCAAATCCAGAACGGCCGTGGCGCCATAACCGCTTTTCAGTGCCTGGTAGTAGCTGCCTTCAATCTTGGCATTGCCCAGTTGGTAAGCAGTAAATACACCCAGATTGCCGTGACGATCAATATCATCAGTTCCGTACAGGCGGTCGGCATCACCGGATTTACGGGCACGGGCCAGAGCGGCGTAAGTACCGATAGTCCAGTTGTCTGTCAGATTGGTTTGCAGACCGATGGCAGGCATGCCTGCTTTGGGGGCCAGGAAAAAATGGCCGTTACGGTGCGAGAGCAGAGGGTAGAAACGGCCGTCGTAGCTGTCAGCCCCTTCGTACTTGGGGGCAAAACCAACACCGACACCCACGGTAGTTTGCTGTGCAAGTGCCTGGCTGGTTCCTAAAGCACATAAAGCCAGTAAAAGGCAGGGACGCAGAGCAGAACGGACGAGGGTGGGCATGACAGATTCCTTGTGATACGGGTAAAAACAGGCCCGCTTGTCGCGAGCTTAGCTATCGTATCAAGGTTTGGGTGGGGGCAGGCAGAATCATGACCGGCCAGTATGGTCTGTTGTTCTGGCCCTACACCCCATCAGGCTCGAATGTAAATCCAGTTTTCCGCCTGCAGTTTCACCAGGGCAGTGATGGCCCCTTGCTCCAAGGTTTGGAAGCGTTCTGGCGCACTGAGGGACTGATTGCGCAGCGTGTTGGGGCACAGGTAGGTGTAGGCGTCGCAATCGTGTTCCGCGCCTTCTACGCAAGCTTTAACGGCCTGCGCATTGGCGATGATGCGAATCTGGGCATCCGGTATGTCCTTGAGCAAGTTGCGCGCATTGCTGCGGGCGCGCTCCAGGGCATGAACGGTGGGGGCATGCAAGAGAACACGAGTGCTCATGAATAAACGTCCTGCTTGAAATTAGCGTGGGCCAAAAACGCGTTCGGTAATATCGGGTGAAGCGCCGGTCTGCATTTGAATGCGACCTTGCTCATCCTGCCAGACCATGGCGGGGGTGGCACGCAAATCCCAGCCCATCATCAGATCTTCATTGCGGGTCAGATCGGCTTCAATATCACTGGGCACGCTGTCCAGGCCTTTCACTCCGGCGCTGCGATCTTTCAGCATGGCCAACGAGTGCTCGTTCAAGGCCTTTGTGGGATCCTTGGCAGCCAGGATGGCAGCCGATTTCAGGCTGCTGCTGGGGGCCAGAATGCCCACCATGACGTGGCGCAGCTGTACTTTGCCGGACTCAACCCAGGGGCGAGCCATTTGCCAGAACTGCATGCAGTAAGGGCAATTCGGGTCGGTAAACACGTAGACCACGCGTGGGGCCTTGTCGTCGCCATCCTTGATCCAGCGGGATTTTTCCAGTTTGCCCAGCATGTCCTTGGCAATGGCGGGTTGCACCAGTTCGTCCAGACCGGCCGGGCGTACCTCTTCACCCTTGGCATCGATCATGGTGCCCACCATCATGTGCTGCCCGTCGGGCAGGTTATAGATGGCCAATGCGCGATTCCCGCTATACGCACCCCAGGCTTTCAGACCACCGGGAGCATCAAATTCGCCCACAATGGATAGCCCTTGCTCTTCCAGGGCCTTCAGGGCAGCGGGGCGGTCGGCGGCTTGGACGACGGTGCTGACGCACAGTAAACCGGCCAAGGCAAGACGGATCGAAAAAGAGGAAAGCGGCATGGTGGTTAATCCTGCAAAACAGTCGGTGAATGTATATATCCAGAAAATATATACTAAGATCAAAATTGAATAAAAGAATGGGACTAGGCCTTGCCTGGATAGTTCCCCATTCCTGTTCTGATCAGGTTGTTTCTCTGCATTAGCCGGTCTTTAAGCGCGGATCTTCAGATTGGCCAGTTCCAGCAAGCGGTAGGTTTCGTGAACAGGCAAGCCCATTACGCCGGTATAGCTGCCACTCAAGTGGCTGATAAAGGCACCGCCCAGACCTTGAATGCCATAGGCTCCCGCTTTACCCATAGGCTCGCCGCTGGCGCAGTATTCCGCAATTTCTTGTTCGTTCAGAGTTTTGAAGCTGACTTCGCTGATGCTGATACTTTCAAACTCCACACCACCTACGCCCAGGGATAAGGCGGTCATCACTTTGTGACGGCGGCCCGAGAGCTCGCGCAAGATACGTGCGGCATCGGCCAGATCAGAAGGTTTGCCAAATATGGTCTCGTCCATGCAGACCGTGGTGTCGGCACTCAAAATAGCGCGCTCCTGATCCAGACTGCTGTACTGTGCCCGCCATTCCAGGGCGCGCAGCAGCTTGTCGCGAGCCGTGCGACGGACATAATCCAGCACCGCTTCCTGTTCCAGACGCGGTTCATCCTCGCCCGGAGGGCTGGGCACATGCAGGACTTCATGAGTGATCTGGATGCTGTTGAGCAGATCGTGGCGACGTGGACTGGCTGAGGCCAGATAAATGGGCTGAAAAGGCATAAGAAACCAGGACTAAAAGAAGGTTCAGGCGCGGTGGTAAGGATGCCCGGTCATGACGGACCAGGCGCGATACAGTTGCTCGGCCAGAAAGATACGTACCAAGGGGTGGGGCAGGGTCAGGGAGGACAGACGCAACATGCCGTGGCAGCTTTGCTTGAGTGCCGCATCCAGTCCGTCCGGGCCACCGACCAGAATGGCAATATCCTGACCGCTGCTGCGCCAACGCTCCAGCTCCTGAGCCAGCTTGACGGTGGTCAGGTCCTTGCCGCGTTCGTCCAGGGCGATGCGCATCGCCTGGGCGGGAATGGCCGCTTCAATGCGTTTGGCCTCGGCCTGCATCATCTGGGCAGGCGTCTTGCCGCTGGTACGGGGTTCGGCCTTGATTTCGCGCAGTTCTATGGCGCAGTCCTGGGGCATGCGGCGAGCATATTCCTGCCAGCCTTGTTCCACCCAGTCGGGCATGCGCTGACCTACCGCGATGACAATGAGTTTCATGGAATGTCGTAAAAGAAAAAAGGCCGCATCGTAAGCTGCGGCCCGGGTATTGCCGACAGGACAGTGGAAGGGCTTAGTCTTCGTCTTCGTCGGCGCTGGCGAAAAAGCCAGCCGGTGGAACCTGGCGCGATTGCGGCAGCAGTTCCACTTCGACAGGGCGTTCGCCCCAAAGTTCTTCCAGGTTGTAGTACTGGCGGATGGCCGGCTGCATGCAATGCACCACGATGTCACCCAAATCCAGCAACACCCATTCGCCGGTGTCCTCGCCTTCATGGGCCAGGACTTCGACCTTGTTTTGGCGTGCCTTGTCAAACACGCTCTGGGCCAGAGCGCGGGTTTGCCGGTTGGAAGTACCACTGGCAATGACCACACGATCGAACAGGCCGGTCATGTGGGTAGTGCTAAAGACCTTGATGTCTTGAGCTTTGACGTCCTCGAGGGCATCGATGACGAGTCGTTGAAGTGTTTCTATATTCATAAAAAGAACTATACAGGGCGCGCCTGTGGGTGGGAAAGATAGAGCCGTTTTTTGTCAATGTATTGAGCGACTTCTTCCGGGACCAGGGCGGTGATGTTGTCACCGCGCTGCACTCGCTCCCGAATCTGGGTGGCCGAGATGTCCATGGGCAGAAAGTCAATCTGATGCAAACGGCGCTGAAGTCGACTCAGTTCCTGCTGCAAGGCGACGGGCGTCTCCAAAGGACTGCCGGGGCGCTGGGCAACAGCCAGTTCGACGTATTCAAGAATTTCTTGCCAGTCGTTCCAGCTGCAAAAATTATGCAGTTGGTCGCTGCCTAAAATCCAGTAGTAGCGCGACCCGGCGGGCAAGCTGCGCACCGTGTCGATGGTGTAGGTTGGGCCACCGCGCTCGATCTCTACGGGGTTGACCTGCAAGCCCGGATGGCTTTGGGCGGCCAGCTCGGCCATGACCAAACGATCCTGGGTGCTGGCACCCAAGGCGTCGCGTTGCCAGGGCTGGGCAGCGGGCAGCAACTGAACCTGGTCCAGCTGCAGCTGGTCGAACGCGGCAAGCGCCAGCGCCACATGAGCTTTATGGATGGGGTCGAAACTGCCACCCAGGAGCCCGACACGCTTTAAATCCATTCGCGAGGCACCAGGTATTGCGCCAGGGCCGCTTCTGGTGTGCCGGGTTCGGGCGACCAGTTGTAGCGCCAGCTCGCCTGGGGTGGCATGGACAACAGGATGGATTCCGTACGGCCACCCGATTGCAGGCCAAACAGGGTGCCACGGTCAAAGACCAGATTGAATTCGACATAGCGGCCGCGACGAATGGCCTGGAAGTCTCGATGCGCCTGGGTGTATTCCTGATCCATGCGGGCACGCACGATAGGTGCATAGGCATCGGTAAAGGAATTGCCCACGGAGCGGGTCAGGGCAAAGCTGGCTTCAAAGCCGGGCTCGTTCAGGTCGTCGTAGAAAATGCCGCCAATGCCACGGGTCTCGTTGCGGTGCTTCAGATAAAAATATTCGTCGCACCAGCGCTTGTAGCGCGGGTAGTAATCCGCACCGTGCGGCGCCAGAGCATCGTGGCACACCTGGTGGAAATGGCGGGCATCGTCTTCGTGCAGGTAGTAGGGCGTCAAGTCCAGACCGCCACCAAACCAGAACACATCCTCTTGATCCGCTGTCTGGGCCTGGGCCACAAACATGCGCACATTCATGTGCGTGGTGGGTACAAAGGGATTGCGCGGGTGAATCACCAGTGAAACACCCATGGCCTCCCAAGGGCGTCCGGCCAGTTCAGGGCGGTGGGCGCTGGCCGATGGAGGCAGGGTGTGGCCTTTGACATGGCTGAACAGAACGGCAGCCCGTTCAAAAACAGGGCCGTTCTCCAGCAGGCGGGACAGACCGCCACCGCCTTCTGGACGATCCCACTGGTCCGACTCGAAAGGCGTGCCATCCAGCTGCTCCAGAGTGTCCACGATGTGGCTTTGCAACTGACGGAAATAAGCCTGGACGGTATCAATGGGTAAAGACATGAAAAGACCTTGCTGCGACAATCAGGATTCACTGCTGGGCAGAGCGCGCCAGCCGATATCGGTGCGAAATTGCTTGCCGTCGAAATGCGTTTGGGAAATGGCCTCGTAAGCGGCTTCCTGAGCGCGACGGATGGAGTCGGCCATGGCGGTGACACACAGTACCCGACCACCCGTGGTGACCACGGTGCCGTCTTTCATTTGCGTACCTGCATGGAAGGTGATGCACTCGTCGGTGTCTTTCGCAAATTGCGTGATGGCATCACCAGTACGAGGCTCTTCGGGGTAGTTGGCCGCGGCCAGTACCACGCCAATGGCAGTACGACGATCCCATTCGATAGTGGCCTCGTCCAACTTGCCAGCCAGAGCCAGTTCGAAGGTTTCGGTCAGATCGCTCTTGATGCGCATCATGATGGGCTGGGTTTCAGGGTCGCCCATGCGGCAGTTGAATTCCAGCACCTTGATGGGGCGGGTAGCGTCCGGGCCATCGTCAATCATCACGCCCGCGTACAGAAAGCCGGAGTAGGGCAAGCCTTCCTTGGCCATGCCTTGCATGGTGGGGTGAATGACTTCGCGCATGATTCGGTTATGCAGCGTGGGGCTGACGATAGGGGCGGGGGAGTAAGCACCCATGCCGCCTGTGTTCGGGCCCTGGTCGCCGTCTTTCAGGCGTTTGTGGTCCTGGCTGGTAGCCATGGGCAGCACATTCTTGCCGTCGCACATCACGATGAAACTGGCTTCTTCGCCGGTCAGGCATTCTTCCACGACCACGCGGGCACCGGCGGCACCAAAGCGACCATCACCCAGAATGTCGTCAATGGCGCCCAATGCTTCTTCCAGCGTGGTGGCCACAATCACGCCCTTGCCAGCGGCCAGGCCATCGGCCTTGACCACAATGGGAGCGCCTTGCTGACGGATGTAATCCTTGGCGGCGTCCGGATCGGTAAAGGTCGCGTAGGCCGCCGTCGGGATGTTGTGGCGCACCATGAAGGCTTTGGCATAGTCCTTGGAGCTTTCCAGCTGCGCGGCAGCCTGGGTGGGACCAAAGATTTTCAGACCGGCCGCACGGAAGGCGTCCACAATGCCGGCGGCCAGCGGTGCTTCCGGGCCGACGACAGTGAAGGCAATTTTTTCTTGCTTCACAAAGGCAATCAGTTCCTGGATATCGGTGATGGCCAGGTTTTCAATACGTTCGGCACGCGCGGTACCGCCATTGCCCGGGGCAACGTAGACAGTCTGCACGCGTGCAGATTGGGCCAGGCGCCATGCCAAGGCGTGTTCACGGCCGCCGCTGCCGACAACAAGTAGCTTCATAGTGATGAGTCGGGCAGGGCCCGCAAAGAGGAGTTTTCAGAAATAGCTTATTCGGCTTCGTCCATGACGGCGGTGGTGTAGACCTCTTGAACATCGTCCAGGCCTTCCAGTGCGTCCAGAAGTTTTTGCATCTTGACGGCATCGTCGCCGCTCAGTTCCGTTTCGTTCAGGGCTTTCATGACCACGCCTTCCACTTCAGGCGTCAGGCCAGCGGCCTGGAACGCGGCTTGCACAGCCGGGTAGTCCGTAGGAGCGCACAGCACTTCGATCAGGCCTTCTTCGTCGGTCACGATATCGTCGGCACCAGCTTCCAGGCCGATTTCCATAATCGTGTCTTCCGAAGTGCCCGGAGCGAACAGAAACTGACCGCAGTGGCGGAATTGAAACACGACCGAGCCGTCCAGACCCAGATTGCCGCCATTTTTTGTAAAGGCGTGACGCACATCCGAGACCGTACGCTGACGGTTGTCGGTCATGCAGTCCACAATCACGGCCGCGCCGTTAATACCGTAGCCCTCGTAGCGAATTTCTTCGTAGTTGGCATCGTCCGCGCCGCCTGCGCCGCGCTGGATGGCGCGCAGAATGTTGTCTTTGGGCATATTGGCAGCGGTTGCCTTGTCCCAGGCCATGCGCAAACGTGGGTTGGACTCGGGGTCAGGGCCGCCGGCACGTGCGGCCACGGTGACCTCACGAATGATCTTGGTCCAAAGTTTGCCCCGTTTTGCGTCTTGACGACCTTTACGGTGCTGAATATTCGCCCATTTACTATGTCCGGCCATAAAGTATTACCAATTCAGTAGACTACGTTCAAAGAAAAACAGATCTATTTTAACCTGTCTGCGCGACAAGGCCCGAGCTTGGGCGAAAGTCGCTAGAATCTAGGCACTTGGCATTCTATCCGGAAGAGAACAAACAATCATGGCTGATCCAATTTTGCTTGCTCAGAATAGCGATACTCCCATTTACCTGTTGCCTGCGCTGGCCAATCGGCATGGTTGTATTACGGGGGCTACCGGGACGGGGAAGACCGTCACCTTGCAGGTTTTGGCCGAAGCCTTTTCCCGCCTGGGAACGCCGGTTTTTCTGGCCGACGCCAAAGGCGATTTGAGTGGAATTTCTCAAGCCGCCCAGCCTAATCCGAAATTGCAGGAGCGCCTGCAAAAGCTGAGCCTGCCCGAGCCAGCCTGGGGGGCGAACCCGGTCACCTTCTGGGATATTTTTGGCGAGCAGGGTCATCCGGTCCGGGCCACGATTTCCGACATGGGGCCTTTGCTGCTGTCCCAGATTCTGGAGTTGAACGATACCCAGGAAGGGATTCTCAATATCGTCTTTCGTCTGGCAGACGACGAGGGCCAGTTGATTCTGGACCTGAAAGATTTGCGCGCCGTGCTGCAAGACGTATCGGACCGTGCTGCCGAGCTGCGCAATCAGTATGGCAATATTGCGGCAGCCAGTGTGGGGGCAATCCAACGCGCCTTGCTGCGCCTGGAAACGCAGGGGGCGGATCGCTTCTTTGGTGAGCCAGCGCTGGATGTGATGGACTGGATTCGTACCGACTCGGCCGGGCGCGGCATGATCAATGTGCTGGCAGCCGACAAGCTGATGCAGTCCCCCCGCTTGTATGCGGTCTTCCTGCTGTGGATGCTGGCCGATCTGTACGAGCGCCTGCCGGAAGTGGGCGATCTGGACAAACCGCGTCTGGTTTTCTTCTTTGACGAAGCCCACTTATTGTTTACAGGTGCACCAAAGGCCTTGCTGGAAAAAGTCGAGCAGGTTGTGCGTCTGATCCGCTCCAAAGGTGTGGGTATTTATTTCGTGACACAAAACCCGCTGGATATTCCCGATACCGTTCTGGGTCAGCTGGGTAATCGAGTACAGCACGCCTTGCGCGCCTTTACACCGCGTGATCAGAAAGCCGTCAAGACAGCAGCGCAAACCATGCGCCCCAATCCCGGTCTGGATATTGAAGCGGCCATTACCGAATTGGGTGTGGGCGAGGCCCTGGTGTCCATGCTGGATGCCAAGGGGATTCCCACGCCTACCGAGCGTGCCTGGCTGGTGGCTCCGGGTAGCCGCATTGGCCCTGCTACCGATGCGGAGCGGCAAACGGTACGACAGGCGTCCTTGTTTGGCTTGAAGTACGACCAGGCAATTGACCGCGAATCCGCCTACGAGGTGCTGGCCAAAAAAGCGGCTGATGCGGCTGCCAATGGTGCCGCGGGTGCCACGCAGCCGGGAGCGGCGGCAGGCAAGGACGAAGGCCTGATGGGTGTCGTCAATGACTTTCTGTTTGGATCAACCGGGCCGCGTGGTGGCAAGAAGGACGGCTTGGTGCAAAGCATGATCAAAACCGAGACCAAACGGGCTGCCACCAAAGTGCTGCGTGGGGTATTGGGTTCTTTATTTGGAGGTAAACGTTAATGCCCACGCAACTGCCTCATTTAATTGTTGCCACCACAAGGCCATCAGAAACAACACGTTGGGCGGATGAATTCCGCAAAGCCTATCCCGATTGGAAAGTTGATGAGTTTGTAGCGGGTCAGCCCAGCACCGGGGCGACCTACGCCATCGTCTGGCAGCCGGATGCGGCCTTGTTCAAGCAAGAACCCCATTTGCGCGCCACCTTCAATCTGGGGGCGGGCGTGGATGCCGTCGCAGGGACCATCCCGGCCGAGATGCCTTTGTACCGCTTGGAAGATGCGGGCATGGCCGAGCAAATGGCCGAATATGCCTTGTATGGCGTGCTGCGTGCGGTAGGCCGTTTTCAGCCCTACGAGGAACAGGCGCGTGAAGGAAAGTGGAAAGCCTACCGTCCGATCGACCGCCGCCAGTGGCCAGTCGCTGTGCTGGGGCTGGGCGCGATTGGCAGCAAGATTGCCAAGGTCATCGCCAGTCTGGGCTATCCCGTACATGGCTGGTCGCGTCGTCTGCACGAAGCGGACTTCCCTTGCTATACCGGTGAAAAGGGCCTGAAAGAGTGCGTCTCTGCCAGCCGTATCCTGGTCAACGCCTTGCCACTGACTCCGCAAACAGAAGGTTTGATCAACCGCGACGTATTGTCGAATTTGCAGCCTGGTGGCTATTTGATTAACGTCGCTCGCGGTGGCCACTTGGTCGATGCCGATGTGCTGGATGCTCTGAAGAGCGGTCATCTGTCAGGCGCTTTGCTGGATGCCTTTACCCAGGAGCCGTTGCCAGCCGATCATCCGTATTGGGGTATTCCTTCTGTGATGGTTACGCCTCATATTTCGGGTATCACCGTTCGTGAATTGGCATTGGAGCAAATTGGCTCGCGCATCGAGCTTTTGCAGCAAGGCAAGCCTGCGACTGGTCGGGTGAATCACAGTCAGGGCTATTAATCCTTAACCGATTTGGACTGGCCTGCCGGCACCGTGGAAGCTGGCAGGCTAATTGCTGTTTTGTGAACAGAGCAGCGTCTTTTCAGAATAAGGCCGTGGAGGCCATGTAAAACCACAAGGAAAGAGGAATGAGTAAAGTTCATCGTATTGCCGTGATCGCAGGAGATGGGATCGGCAAGGAAGTCATGCCTGAAGGGCTGCGTATTCTGGAAGTGGCCGCTCGCCGTCACGCCATCAATTTTGATTGGAAAGTTCTGGACTGGAGCTCGGACTACTACCAGAAGCACGGCACCATGATGCCTTCGGACTGGAAAGCCCAATTAATGGATACCGAGGCCATTTTCTTTGGCGCCATGGGCTGGCCTGATCTGGTTCCCGACCACGTTTCGCTGTGGGAATCTCTGTTCAAGTTCCGTCGTGAATTTGATCAATACATCAACTTGCGTCCTGTGCGTTTGATGCCTGGTGTGCGTTCGCCACTGGCAGGTCGTGAGCCCGGTGATATCGATTTCTTTATCGTGCGCGAGAACACCGAAGGTGAATACTCCAATAGCGGCGGCATCATGTTTGAGGGCACGCAGCGCGAAGTGGTGATTCAGGAAAGTGTCTTTACCCGCACGGGTACGGACCGAGTCTTGAAGTTCGCTTTTGAACTGGCTAAAAAACGCGGTAAACACGTGACTGCTGCGACCAAGTCCAACGGTATTTCGATTTCCATGCCCTGGTGGGATTCCCGCGTGGCCGCCATGGGCGAGCAATACCCGGATGTAAAGTGGGACAAGTATCACATCGATATTCTGTGTGCACACTTTGTGCAGCACCCGGACTGGTTTGATGTTGTTGTAGCTTCCAACCTGTTTGGCGATATCTTGTCCGATCTGGGCCCGGCATGTACCGGCACCATCGGCATTGCACCCTCGGCCAACCTGAACCCCGAACGCGTATTCCCCTCCTTGTTTGAGCCCGTGCACGGCTCGGCACCGGATATTTATGGCAAGGGCATTGCCAACCCGGTCGGTCAGATCTGGAGTGGTGCCTTGATGCTGGATTTCCTGGGCTACCCCCAGGCAGCCGCCGAAGTAGTGCAAGCCATTGAGCAGGTTCTGGCCAATGGCCCACGTACCCCTGATTTGGGTGGTCAGGCCAGCACAACACAAGTAGGCGAGGCTATCGCCCAAGTGTTGGAAGCGATGGCCTAAGCCATCAGTTGGACTTGGGTGGGCGCAAGCCTGCCCAAGTGATGGCTCCAATCATGATGGCGCCACCCAGCAGCGCACGGCTGCTGGGGTATTGAGCGAAAAGCAGCGCCGCAAAAGCGATGGCGTAGACAGGCTCCAAGGCGATCACAATCCCGGCACTGCGGGCATTCAAAACGCTTAGCGCAGAGACCAGCAGGTAATGCGACAAGGCCGTACAAAATACCCCCAGCAGTGCAATCCATACCCAGTCCACCAGCGTGCTGTCGCCCAGCAGCGGTATGGCAAAAGGCCAGCACATCAGGGCGACAAACAGGTTTTCCCACCAGGCCACTTGCTGTGCCGACAAGTGCTTGGCTGCGCGTCGGTTGATGAGGGTGAACATGGCGAAAGTAAAGCCGGAGGCAATGGCCCAGGCCAGGCCAATGGTGGATTGATCCTGGAAATCAAAAGAGGGGGTCACCAGCAACAAGCCCACGGTGACCAAGGCCAGAATGATCCACTCCGATACGGTAACGCGCTCGCGCAGTACGGCCCATTCACACAAGGTAATAAAGGCCGGGAAGCTGGCAAAGCCCAAGGTGGCAATGGCCACGCCGCCCACTTTAACGGCCACAAAAAAAGTGGCCCAGTGAATGGCCAGCATGATGGAGGCCATTAGCAGGGTGCGAAAGTCCGCTGCTTTCATGCCCTGACCTAAACCGCGCCCTTGAGAGCGAATGCTGATAAACAAGGCCAGGACTGCAAAGCTGGCTCGGCCCGCGGTGATCAGCATGGCGCCGACCTGAATGAGCTCACCAAAAATGCCAGTCAGTCCGAACAGAACGGCGGCCACATGAATGGCAGCCAGAGCACGTCCATGCGTCATGGAAAGCGATCCGAAAAAAAGGAGTCAATTTAGGCTATTCTGGTGTTTTATATCAGCCAGTGATAGGGCTAGTGGGTCGGGCAGGCAATAAGAGCAAGGCATTATTCTAAGACATTGCTAGGGGCCCCTCATCAAAGGAGTAAAACAATGACGCAGACGGTTAAGGCGATACGGATTGAGCGTAATGGTGGCCCGGAGGTATTGCAGTGGGCTTCGGTAGAGCTGCCCGTTCCTCAGGAGAAGGAAGTCACCATACGCCAAAAAGCAGTGGGCTTGAACTTTATCGACATTTATTTCCGTAATGGCCTCTACAGCAATCCCTTGCCGCATGGTTTGGGTTTTGAAGCGTCCGGCATTGTGGAAGCAGTCGGTTCGGGTGTCACGCATCTGAAAGTGGGTGACCGTGTTGCCTACGGTCAAAGCCCGCTGGGTGCGTATGCCGAGGCCCGTAATGTGCCTGCTGATCGTGTGGTACGCATTCCTGATGGCGTCACTTTTGAGCAGGCGGCGGCCATGATGCTCAAAGGTTTGACGTGCTGGTATTTGCTGCGCCAGACCTATCGCGTGCATGAAGGCCAGACGATTCTGTTTCATGCCGCTGCGGGTGGCGTGGGCTTGTACGCCTGCCAATGGGCACGTGCTTTGGGCGTGAAGTTGATCGGTACGGTGTCCAGTCCCGAGAAAGCCGCTTTGGCGAAAGAGAACGGTGCGTGGGAAGTGATTGATTACTCCCACGAAGACGTGGTGCAGCGCGTGCTGGAACTGACCAATGGCCAGAAAGTACCTGTCGTATATGACGGCGTGGGCAAGGATACCTGGGAGCGCTCGCTGGATTGCTTGCAGCCGCGTGGCCTGATGGTCAGCTTTGGCAATGCCTCCGGCCCGGTAACCGGTGTGAATCTGGCGACGCTGGCATCGAAGGGCTCCTTGTATGTGACCCGTCCTGTGCTGGGGGCTTATGTGCCTACACAGGAAACCATGCAAGATGCCGCTGACGAAATGTTCGAGCTGGTGCTGCAAGGCAAGATCAAGCCGCTGATCGGTCAGCGTTTCCCGCTGGATCAGGTTGCCAAGGCCCATGAGGAATTGGCAGGGCGTCGTACCACGGGCTCGACGGTGTTGACGCTGGATTAAGGCGGATTATCGGGTAAGAAGGGGGACGAACAGCTAGCCCTTGCTCAGCGCTGCGCTTGATATAACAGGTGTAAGTCAGGCATCCACTCTTCTGGCGTTGCTTGTTTTTCCTGATGTCCCGATTTGCATGTCAGGTATTTTGAAAGCCCGATAAGCACGCAGCCCCAATAGTTCTACTTATAAAAAATGGCCTCCTTAGCGGAGGCCATTTTTATTTAGCAGTGCGGCAGCCGCTGAGATTCAGCGGACAGGAATCAGCCTTGCTCGTGGTACTGACGCACGCGCTCGACTTCATTGCGCGAACCCAGAATCACGCCAATGCGCTGGTGCAGCTCGGTAGGTTGCACGTCCAGAATACGCTGTGTACCGTCAATCGACATGCCACCGGCCTGCTCGACCAGGAAGCTCATGGGGTTGGCTTCGTACATCAAACGCAGCTTGCCCTTGCGACCGGAGGCACGGGCATCGCGCGGGTACATGAAGATACCGCCACGGGTCAGGATGCGGTGTACATCGGCCACCATGGAGGCGATCCAGCGCATATTGTAGTTTTTGCCCAGTGGGCCGTCCGGGCCAGCCAGGCAGTCGTCGATATAGCGTTTTACCGGGGCTTCCCAGTGACGCATATTGGACATATTGATGGCGAACTCGGAGGTGTCCTCGGGGATGGTGATGCGCTCGGTGGTCAGCACCCAGGAGCCCATTTCCTTGTCCAGAGTGAAGGCGGCGACGCCGTCACCGACAGTCAGGACCAGCATGGTTTGCGGGCCGTAAATGGCATAGCCGGCGGCAACCTGACGCACGCCGGGTTGCAGGAAGTCTTGCTCTTCGATGACGCGATCACGTGCTTCAGGTGGGACGCTCAGGACCGAGAAGATCGTGCCGATGGACACGTTCACGTCAATATTGGACGAGCCATCCAGCGGATCGAACAAGAGCAGGTTTTCGCCCTTGGGGTAGTAATCGGGAATGCGGTGCAGGGTATCCATTTCCTCGGAGGCCATGGCCGCCAGGTTACCGCCCCATTCATTGGCTTCCAGCAGGATTTCGTTGGACAGCACATCCAGCTTTTTCTGAACTTCGCCCTGGACATTCTCGGAGTCCAGAGAACCCAGAACGCCGCCCAGCGCTCCTTTGCTGACGGCATGGCCAATGGCCTTGCATGCGCGAGCCACTGTTTCCAGCAGCAGGCGCACGTCGGCGGTGACCGTTTTCTTCTGGCGCTGTTGCTCCACCAGATACTGAGTAAGGTTTTTCTTCAAGACAGACTCCGAGGTCAAAGAGTTAATGCTTTATGTACGATTTCGGCCACATTACCCGACAGGCCAGGTTCGGCCTGAATACGCTCCAGCGCTGCCTTGAGCAGGTCGCGGGCTTCGGGTTCAAAGCGGGCCCAGTTATCAAACACACGGGCCAGACGGGCAGAGATTTCCGGGTTGAGCTTGTCCAGGGCAATGACTTGCTCAGCCCAGAAGGCATAGCCTTCCGGCGTGTGTACAGCCTGCATATTATTCATGCAGAACTGGAAAATCAGAGAGCGGGCGCGGTTGGGATTGCGCATCGAGAAAGCGGGATGCAGCATCAGGGCGCGCACCTGGGCAACTTGCGTGCTGGGGGCGGTGGCCTGCAAGCTGAACCAGCGGTCCAGCACCAGAGGATTGTCCTGCCAGCGCTGGAAAAAGTCATCCAGGCCGTCTTGACGATCCTCTGGGTCACCGTAATTCACCAGAGCGCTCAAGGCACCCATGCGATCAGTCATATTGGTGGCCTGATCGTATTGATTGCGTGCCAACTGCGGGCCGGTATTTACACCGGCAACCAGCAGGTAATTCAGGGCCAGATTGCGCAAGGAGCGCTGGCCAGCCTGCAAGGCGTCGGGGCTGTACGGGGCTTGTTCCAGGCTCAGGTACTGATACAGTTCCTGCCAGTAGGGAGTCAGGGCCAGGCCCAGCTCACGTTGCAGCTGACGACGGGCCTGAACCACGGCGCGCGGGGTCATGGGCTTGGTTTGTTCCAGCAATTCGCGCTCGCTGGGCAGGGACAGGATGCGCGCCTTGTAAGCAGGGCTCAAGGCCGGGTCTTGGACCAGCGCATGCCAGGTTTGCACCACGGTCGCCAATTGTGCGGCCGACGGTGTGCGTCCCGATGCCGAGGACAAGATCAGACGGGTCGCTAGCAGTTGAGCCGCTTCCCAACGTGCAAATGGATCCGTGTCGTGACGGGCCAGCAAAGCCAGCTCGGAATCCGGACGGTAGTAGTCCACCCGCACAGGCGCAGAGAAATTGCGCAACAAGGATAGGACGGGCGCCTCAGGAATCTGCGTGAAGGTCCAGCTTTGTTCGGCTTGCGTGAAATCCAGTACCAGCGTATCGCCTTGCTGACCATCCAGGTGCAGGGTCAGTGGTGCGCCTTGCTGATCCAGCATGCCCAAGGCAAAGGGGATGTGCAAAGGTGGCTTGGGTGTGGATTTGTTTTCGATCCCGGCGGGCGCATTGCTTTGACGCAGGGTCAGCGTAGCGGTTTGAGTGGCAGGGTCGTGCTGCAGGCTGACCTGAACGCGTGGTGTTCCCGCTTGCTGATACCAGCGGCGGAACTGTTCCAGGCTTTGGCCGGGTTTGACCTGGCGATACACGCTGTCCATGCTGTCCACGAAATCGTCGCAAGTGACTGCCTGGCCGTCATGGCGCTTGAAGTACTCACGAATACCAGCCTGGAAGTTTTCTTCACCCAGCAAGGTGTGCTGCATGCGAATGACTTCCGCACCTTTCTCGTAAATTGTGGCGGTGTAAAAGTTGCTGATTTCCTGATAGCTCTCGGGGCGGATGGGGTGAGCCATTGGGCCGGCATCTTCAGGGAACTGGGCCGCGCGCAGGACGCTGACATCATCAATGCGTTTGACGGCGCGGGCGCTGGCGGCTTGAGCGCCGTCCAGCCCTTGAGCCAGCATGTCAGCCGAAAACTCCTGATCGCGGAAAACTGTCAGACCTTCTTTCAGGGAAAGCTGGAACCAGTCGCGGCAAGTGACGCGGTTGCCGGTCCAGTTATGGAAGTACTCATGGCCAATAACTGCTTCCACGGCGTGAAAGGACGCATCGGTAGTGCTTTGTGCATCGGCCAGCACGTAGGCGGCATTAAAGATGTTCAGGCCCTTGTTTTCCATCGCGCCCATATTGAAGTCGCGAGCGGCCACAATCATGAAGCGGTCCAGATCCAGTTCCAGCCCAAAACGTTGTTCATCCCAGCGTACCGAATGTTCCAGGCATTCCATGGCCCATTCTGTTTTATCGCCGTCACCACGATCGCAATAAACCTGCAATAGGGCAGGCTGGCCATTGGCTTTTTTGATTTCGCGCTCGCGCACATCAAAGTCGCCAGCAACCAGTGCAAATAAATAAGAAGGCTTTGGAAATGGGTCTTCCCAAATGGCCTGGCTGCGTCCATCGTCCAGCGTAGTGCTTTCCAGCAAATTGCCGTTGGACAGCAGATAAGGGTAGAGCTTGGCATCGCCGCGCAGGACCACTTCATAACGGGACATCACATCAGGACGGTCCGGGAAGAAGGTAATACGACGAAAGCCCTGGGCTTCACATTGGGTAAACAGGTTCTGGCCCGAGACATACAAGCCCATCAGCATGGTGTTGTCTTGGGGGCGGCAACGGCTTACCAGCACCAGATCACATTCTGCGGTCTGGGGCGAGAGCGTCAGGCCCTGTTCATCAAGCTGGTAATCCTGGGCGGTCAGGGCGACCCCGTTGAGGCTGACTTCAAGCAGTTCAATGTCTTCGCCGTCCAGTACCAGGGGGCGGATCTGGCCGTCCCGGCTGCTGGCTCGAAAAGCCAGACGAACCAAGGTTTGCTCGGCCGCCAAATCAAATTCCAGCCGTACCTTATCTATTTGATAAGGGTAGGGCTGGTAATCGTGGCGGGAGATCGTAGGTAAGGTGTCTGTGCGCATGTGATCCTGGTCCGACAATCGAAAAAGATGGTCTATTGTAATGTTGTTTGAACGCCCACACTGGACGCCAGAAACAGGCAGTAAACTAATTGTTCGTCGGCGCTACGGCGCTGCCATTAATCGGGCTTGAACGTGCAAGCGAAAAACAAGCAAGGGTGAAACTATGACGTTATTTTCTGAAGGGTTTTCCTGGCGCGCCCTACGCCTGATGAGCCTGGTATTGGCGGTTTTGACCACGGCTTGCGCTGCGCCTAGCTGGTCCGCCAAATTGACGCGTTATCAGCAATGGCCCACGGCGACCAGTGGCGATACCTATTACATCAAGTCCTCGCCGGACAAAAGCAGTAGTCTGCAATACCAGTCTTTTGCAGATTCTGTACGGGCTTCTATTGGTGTGACCGGACTGGTGCAAGCAGCGGATCTGAAGTCTGCGCGTTTTGTGGTGCAAATGGATTATGGCAATCCGCAAGAACAAAGCTGGGTGCCTCAATTTGCAGATAGTTTTTATGGTCCATCGGCGTGGGGAATCGGGCGCGGCTATTATGCGCCAAATGATGGTTGGGGCGGAGGTTTCTTTTATTCTCCGAATGTAGTGAATGTTCCTGTCACTGTGTATAAAAATTATCTAAATGTAATCATTACAGATAATCAAAACTCGGGCGCAGAAGTGTATCGCGCCACCGCCGTGTCTTATAGCCATTCCGACAACCTGGACCAGCAGATGCCGTTTTTGTCCCAGGCCATATTTGATGGTTTCCCGGGTAATAATGGACAAGTGATTGATATCCGATATCCATTAGCTCGGGATTGAGTCGCCAGAACCCCGGCATTATGTAGGGGATTTATATCAATAAGAAAGGGACCGCTTTTTCAAGCGGTCCCTTTCTTTTGTTTGGTTCCCAAAACTTATTTGATAAGGAACTCTTCACGGCTGCGACCATTGGCTTCAGCATCGATAATCCAGCGTGGTGGGCGGCCACGGCCCGTCCAGGTGTCCTGGGTGCCGGGGTGGCGGTATTTTGGAGGCAGGCTGGTTTTAGGGCCGTTGGAACCAGCACCAGCGCCGCGGCGGGCGGAATTTTCCAGCGCTTCAGCGACTTCTTCAATCGTGATCTCGTTATCTTGCATGGACTTGACGATAGACGCGATGACAGGACGACGCTGTTTGACTCGAAGGGATTTCATCTGCTTTTGCAGACGCAGAATCTCTTTTTCTATCTTTTGCTTCGCGGAGCTGTAAGTTTCGACTGACATATGGGATTCCTGTTTCATGATTGTAGTTATCTGATAAACCCTGCCTGTACAAGCTCGTGTTTATCATGCGAAAACAGTGTACTTTGATTTTCTTGAAAAGATAAGTGGTTTGGATAAAAAATAAACGCTTAATCAAAAAGGTGTTTGGTTTTTGTAATTATTTAAGGTCATTAGACAATTCAATGGCTCTTGATTATTTAATCTAATCAGGGGTTATCATGAATTTGAATGGGTTCATATCAAAACCATATAGGTGGGTTTCTAATTAGGAAGATTTTAAAATAGTTTTAATTCCGTATCAGAAAATGTCGTAATTGGAATTTTTGAACCTATTAGTTCAACAGGCTGATTCATGGTTCTGAAAGCCAGGAAACTGCCCGATCAGTACGTCGGCATCGCATACGGGGGCACATTCTGTTTTAATGCTCAGATGGACGGAAGCCAAGTTGATGTCAGCACGTCTTTTGGTACCCATTTTCGTCCCTTGCAGCCATGGGTTTGCCGGGGATCTGTCAGTAGGAATAAACGATGAAGTTAGTTGATCCGGCTATCAATGCCCTGGAATGCGCCCGTGGACTGTTGCTTGAGCCCTGGGGCTTGAATGAAAGCCATTTGTCCGGCGCGCTCGGTGAGATCTTCACCCATCAGGCTGACTATGCCGACCTGTATTTTCAGTACACCCGCAGCGAAGGCTGGGCGCTGGACGAAGGAATCGTCAAAAGCGGCAGCTTTTCCATTGAGCAGGGCGTGGGTGTGCGCGCATTAAGTGGCGAGAAAACCGCCTTTGCCTATTCGGATTCCCTCAGCCCCGAGGCTTTGCTGTCTTCGGCCCGCGTGGTGCGCTCGATTGCCCGCCAGGGCGGTTCAGGCAAAAGCGGCATTTTGGTGCCAGCCGACATGCAGCGCCCCACCTTGTATACGGGCACAGACCCTATTGCCAGCCTGCCTGCTCCTGAGAAAGTAGCCCTGTTGGGGCGACTGGATGCCTTGGCTCGTGCAGCGGACCCGCGCGTGGTGCAGGTCATGGCCAGTCTGGGTGCGGAATACGATGTCGTGCTGGTAGCTGGTAGCGATGGTCGTCTGGCCGCCGATGTACGCCCCTTGGTGCATTTGTCCTTGTCGGTCATTGTTGAACAAAATGGCCGCCGTGAACGCGGCTCGGCGGCAGGTGGTGGACGGGTTGATCTGTCCTACTTCTCCGACGATATGTTGCGCAGCTACGTGGATAAGGCCGTGCGTTCGGCCATGACGAATCTGGAAGCCAAACCCGCACCTGCCGGTCAGATGACGGTGGTTCTGGGCCCAGGTTGGCCAGGGGTCATGCTGCACGAAGCCGTAGGCCACGGTTTGGAAGGGGACTTTAACCGTCGTGGCAGCAGCCTGTTCTCGGGTCGTATTGGCCAGCGCGTGGCGTCCAAGGGCGTGACCGTCATTGACGATGGCACCCTGGAAAACCGCCGTGGCTCCTTGAATATGGATGATGAGGGCAATGCCACACAACGTACCGTCTTGATTGAAGACGGTATTTTGAAAGGCTATTTGCAAGACACTCATAATGCGCGTCTGATGGGCGCTGCCATTACGGGCAACGGTCGACGCGAGTCCTACGCCAGCCTTCCTTTGCCACGCATGACCAACACCTTTATGTTGGGTGGCGATAAAGACCCCCAGGAAATTATTGCCTCGGTTAAAAAGGGTTTATATGCCGTAGACTTCGGTGGCGGCCAGGTCGATATTACTAGCGGTAAGTTTGTTTTCTCGGCCTCGGAAGCCTGGGTGATTGAAAACGGCAAACTGATGTATCCCGTCAAAGGCGCCACTTTGATTGGTAGCGGCCCCGATGCCATGAACCAAATCAGCATGATCGGTAATGACATGCAGTTGGATTCAGGAGTGGGGACTTGCGGTAAAGAAGGTCAAAGCGTTCCGGTTGGAGTCGGTATTCCTACCGTGCGGATGGAAAATCTGACCGTAGGTGGAACCGCCTGATTTAATTTGCTGGCTAATCAAAATAGATGAAAAGAACCGCCCCCCTTAATTCAAGGTTGGGCGGTTTTTTTATGCTGTTTTTATTGCAGTGCAGCAAATAGAATTTAATTTTGATTTTTGCTCATCAGGCACAGCCGTGCCCGGATTAATGAATAGGGTTTTTCAGGTAGCACTTTTCGTTCGCCTGGGTTTGCGGACCCGGATGGCCAGCCAGCACAACAAGGCGCCCGAACACACCATGGCCGAGCCTTGCCAGAAGCTTGGCGTCAAGGGAGCCTGCAGCAAAAAAGTAGACAGGGCGGCTGACAATACTGGAATGAAGTAGGAGGCGCCGGCCAGTATGGTGACATTGCCGTGCAAAATACCCACGTTCCAGGCCGCATAGCCAAAGCCCATCGCCATGGCCGCCAGCAGCAAGTAGATCAGTGCTGGAAGGGTAAAGGTCATTGCAGGTGCCCCTTGGCCTAGATATTTCATCCACAAGACGGTGGCTGTCAGCATGAAAAACAAGGTAATGCCATTTTTGCCCTGGCCGATGCGTGCAGTCATGGTGCTGTAGCCCGCCCAGATCAGTGCGCCACTAAAGGCCAGGCCGTAGCTCAAGGGGTTGTCCTGCACATTCAGCCAGATGCTGTGCAGACTCAAACCTTGCTCACCGCCCAGAATCCAGCTGATACCCATCATGGACAAGAGCAGGCCTGGCGCGATCAGCCAGTTGGCTCTTTGCTTGTTGAACAAAATAGCGGCCACGATGGTAAAGGTGGGCCACAGATAATTAACCATTCCCACTTCAATCGCTTGCTGGCTGTTGTGAGCGTAGCCAATAGACAGAGCCAGGCACAGCTCATAGCAGACGAACAGAACGCTGCCCCAGATCAGGTAGCGGCGCGGAAAGTCGCGCAAGCGTACCCAGCTAAGCGATAAAAGAAGAAAGACAGAGGCCAGGGTGTAGATCAGTGCGGCGCCGCCAGTCGCACCCAGGTAGTCGCTAACGCTGCGTATCAGGCCGACAATCATGCTCCAAAGAACAATGGCGATCAGACCAATCAGGGTTGCCTTATCAGATTGCTTCATGCGGGTTTCAGTGTCTGCAAGGCACGGCGAGAACAGGAGCAGACTTTACTTGGCCAAGAGACTTATGGGTTAATGGACCGGGTTTGTATCAGGCTGTGCCGGTTTGCAAGCAGGGCTGTGACGCGGCACACCCGGTCTTGAGTGAAAACCGACAGGCCCCCACGGCAAGGGCTCGTGGCAGTTTACTGTAAGCGGCGTGTCGGCTCGAGCCACTCATGGCGAAAAGGGGAGCAGGCAGGGTATTTTCTGCGCCTTGCTGGTCCGCCCCCGTAAGCCAGGATACTTACATTTTTTTGGACTTTGAGTCAGAACCTCTTGTTTATGCTCTCTATGATTTTGAGTGTAAATCGGTTTGACTTGAATCTTTTCTAGGCATATCATTTCAACACGAATTAATCGTGCTGAATTATTTTGTTTGGCTAATTAAATGACCACAGATCAACACTACGATTTACGAATTTTGCGGGCTTTGCGCCAGATCACGCGCTCGATTGCCCTGCATTCCAGGCAGCTGTCGGCGTACAGCAATATCACCGCGCCCCAGTTGATCTGCCTGCGCACCATTATCGAAAAAGGCCCGTTGACGGCCACGGCCATCAGCCGCGAAATGCACGTCAGCCCCAGCACCGTGGTTGGTATTCTGGACCGCCTGGAAGACAAGAAGCTGGTGCTGCGCGAGCGTGGTCGTGAAGATCGACGCATTGTATTTGTCAGTGCGACACCAGAAGGGGAGACCCTGGCACGCGATACGCCGTCCCCCTTGCAAAAGAAGTTGTCGGACGCCTTGAAAGAGTTGCCCGAGCTGGAACAGGCCACCATGACCTTGTCCCTGGAGCGCATTGTGCGCTTGCTCGATGCTGACCCGGATGTTGTGCTGGAGGCCGACGATACGGCCTCGCCTATTCTTGAGGTCCCGGAAGGGGATGTACCCCCCGAATCCGGGTTGGTGGTTTGACGGACCGACCTAGTCCGGGCAGCTCGGCAGGCAGCAAGACTGCCGCCGACCCTGCCCCCAGTGACCCGGCGCTGACACTGCGTGCGCCCCTGTTGCGTGATGCGGCCGCAATCCATCAGCTGATTGCCGATAGCCCGCCACTGGATCTGAATTCTGAATATCTCTATTTGCTGCTCAGCGAGCACTTTTCCCGGACCTGCGTTGTCGCGCAGCGTGGGGAACAAATAGACGGTTTCATCTCTGCCTACTTTCTCCCCGACCGTCCTGATGTGCTCTTTGTGTGGCAAGTGGCCGTGCATGAGCGCGCCCGTGGGCGTCGTCTGGGGCAGGCCATGCTGGAGCATCTGCGACAGCGTCTGCGTGGCCGCTCCCTGCGCTATCTGGAAACGACGGTCAGCCCCGGTAACCGGGCTTCGCGTGGCCTGTTTGCGGCCATGGCCCGGCGTTGGGGCGCCCCCATGCAGGAACAGGAATTCTTTGATACCGCCTTGTTTGCCGCACAGGCTCACGAGGCAGAACCTCTATTACGAATCGGCCCCTTGGACTCTGGATAAGAGGGGACTTTACGCAAATGAACGGTAGAGCCGGTCTGGTTCGCTGATTGTTGTTTGTCGGCTCAAGACACGCCGTTCTATAACCAGGAGAGGAAATATGACTGATTTAAAAATATTCGACCGGATGGAGTCTGAAGTAAGGGGCTACGTCCGGTCCTTCCCGGTCATTTTCAACAAAGCCCGAGGCTCGGTTTTGGAGGACGAGTCAGGCAGGCAATACATCGATTTTTTCAGTGGAGCCGGTACGCTCAACTATGGGCATAACAATCCCCACCTGAAAGAAAAGCTGATTGAATACCTGAACACCGACGGCTTGGTACACGGTTTGGACATGGCCACCAGCGCCAAGAAATACTTTCTTGAAACGGTGGACAAAGTGCTGCTCAAACCGCGCGGGTGGGACTACCGCTTGCAGTTTACGGGGCCTACCGGCACCAATGCCGTGGAGGCGGCGTTAAAACTGGCACGCCAGGTCAAGGGCCGCCAGAATGTGATTTCCTTTACGCACGGTTTCCACGGCGTCAGCACGGGTTCCCTGGCAGTGACGGCGAACTCCAAGTTTCGTAGTGCAGCGGGTGTGGCCCTGGGCAATACCTCGTTCATGCCCTATGACGGCTACTTGGGACCGGACGTCAATACGATGGCTTATCTGGAGCGCTTGCTGGAAGACCCCAGCAGTGGTCTGGACCATCCTGCCGCGGTCATCGTGGAAACCGTGCAAGGTGAAGGGGGCGTGAACGTTGCTACACAGCGCTGGCTGCGTGAACTGCAACGTCTGTGCCGCGAGCACGACATGCTGCTGATTGTCGATGACATTCAGGTCGGTTGTGGTCGCACGGGCCGTTTCTTCAGCTTCGAGCAGGCCGGTATCAGCCCTGACATCATCACCTTGTCCAAATCCTTGTCCGGTTTTGGCTTGCCCATGTCTCTGGTTTTGTTGCGTCCTGAACTGGACGTATGGAAACCCAGCGCCCATAACGGCACCTTCCGTGGCAATAACCTGGCTTTCGTGACTGCGGCTCAAGCTCTGGAAAGCTACTGGGCCAACGAGGACTTTGAAGCCGAGATCCAGGGTAAGGAGCGTCAAGTGCGCGACTGGCTGGAAAACCTGGTGCACAGCTATCCAGATCGTGGTTTGAGCGTACGCGGTCGCGGCCTGATCCAGGGCCTGGTGACGCCGCCCGGTGCCGGTCTGGCCAATGAAATTGCTGCACAGGCTTTCAAGCAAGGTCTGGTGATTGAAACCTCGGGCGCCCACGACGAAGTTCTGAAGCTGCTGCCTGCCCTGACGATCAGCAATGAAGAGCTGACTCAAGGCCTGGACATTATTGAACGCAGCGTGGCCCAGTGCCTGTCCAAGCGCGGCAGCCAGGCCAAGATTCTGAAGATTGGAGGAGCACGCTAATGTTGGTCAAGAACGTACAAGATGTGATTGGAACCCGTGACGAGGTGCGCACGGACACCTGGGTCAGCCGCCGTGTTCTGCTCAAGAAAGACGGCATGGGTTTTTCCTTTCATGAAACCGTTATTTTTCCTGGCACCGAGACTCACATCCACTACCAGAATCACCTGGAAGCGGTGTGGTGCATCGAGGGCGATGGCGAAATCGAAACCGTTGCCGACGGCAAGAAATACGATTTGGGCCCAGGCGTAGTCTATGCCCTGGACCAGCACGATGAGCATTATCTGCGCGGTGGCAAAGAGCCGCTGCGAGTGATCTGCGTGTTCAATCCGCCCCTGACCGGTCAGGAAGTTCACGATGAGAAAGGGGTTTACCCAGCCATCGTGGAAGACTGAAGACCTAAGGAGAGCATGATGACAGTGACCATGAGCGATCTGTACACATCCCGTACAGAACGAACGGCGGCCATCGTCAGCCGCCAGGAGCCGGTGGTGTATCCGGATCCGGTAGGTAGCCAGCCTTTGAACAAGTCCCAACTGCGGGAGTACGAGGACAATGGCTTTTTGCTGCTGCCTGATTTGTTCAATGCGCAGGAAGTGCAAGCCTTGCTGGGCAATGTGGAAGCCATGAGCACCGATCCCGGCATCTTGTCGCGTGAAGAAGCGGTGGTGGAAAAGGGCAGTCAGGCCGTGCGCTCGATCTTTCGTGTGCATGAGTTAAGTGAGCTGATTGCCCGCCTGGTGCGCGATCCGCGTGTACTGGATGTGGCCCGCCAGATTCTGGGCTCGGAGGTGTATGTGCATCAGTCCCGTGCCAACCTGAAACCGGGCTTTACCGGCAAGGAGTTTTACTGGCATTCGGATTTCGAGACCTGGCATATCGAAGATGGCATGCCGCAAATGCGCGCCTTAAGCTGCTCGGTGCTGCTGACGGACAATAATGTGTGCAATGGCCCCTTGATGCTGGTGCCGGGCTCACACCGTCAGTTCATCTCTTGCACAGGGCAGACACCGGACAACCATTACAAGGAGTCCTTGCGCAAGCAGGAGTATGGCGTACCCGATCCGATCAGCCTGCGTTTGCTGGTGGATCAGGGGGGTATTGAAGCCATTACTGCCAAGGCCGGTTCGGTGATCTTTTTTGACTGCAATACCTTGCATGGCTCGGCCAGCAATATCTCGCCCTGGCCACGAGCCAATGTGTTTACGGTCTATAACAGCGTGGAAAACTGCGTGGGTGATCCCAAGCAGGGGCTGACACCCCGTCCTGCGCATGTGGCCACTCGCGGGCAGTTCCCTGTCCTGACGCCGTTGAACGGACCGCTGCTGGAGTCCTAGGCAGAAAGAAGGTTTGCGCCTTGTGCGCAGACCTGGCCGGATAAGACGCTCCCTGGATTTATTTCAGGGGGCGTTTTTTTGTGGGCTCAGGATTGTGAAGAAGAGGGGAGCGGCCAGCGTCTGGGGGCGGGCGTTGGTAAATGACGGGTCTGCACCGTACTGATTGGCCGGCGTCCGGAAAAGCTGTTATCGGAGATGCTCATCAGATATGACTCGGCATGTCCAGGAGTCCTTGTGATGGCTGCTGGACGGGATCAACTGTGTTAATGCACCCGATTAGCAACAATCGCTTATTTATATCCGGGTAATATTGACGGATTAATATCATCCGGGTAAAAATAGAGCCTTCTTACTTGAAGCTCTGGTTTTGACATGAAAACGACTTACCCCAATACCTACACCAGCTTTATGGGCCACCGCCGTATCGCGTCCGGTCCCATGCTGACAAATGTGCTGGCCGTGAAGAAAGTGCTGGAGAGCCGGGTTAACGATCCCGTACTGATCTTTGACGATGTGACAGGCCGTTTTGTGGATGTGAACACCCAAGGGACGGACGAAGAGCTGGCGCAACGCTATGCGCCAGTGGATGCTCCTGAAGTAGAGGTCGAGCAGACAGAGAAAGAGGCTCCACGAGGCCGAGGTCGTCCTAAGCTGGGCGTTGTTCCCCGTGAAGTGACCTTATTGCCACGTCATTGGGACTGGCTGGCGACTCAACCCGGCGGCGCATCGGTTGCGCTGCGCAAGCTGGTTGAAGAGGCTCGCCGTGCCAGCTCCGCCAAAGATCAGCGTCGCCAGGCGCAGGAGCGGACCTATAACTTCATGACCGCGATTGGTGGCGATTTGCCCGGCTTTGAAGAAGCCATGCGAGCCTTGTTTGCCGATGAGCTGGAGCACTTCAAAACCCTGCTGGCTGACTGGCCGGAAGATGTGCGGGACCATGCTATCAAGCTGGCTGAAACTCCGGCGACACCCTTGGCTTAATAAGGCCTGGGGACTCCCGCCTGCTGCCTTTGCAAGAGATGGGTACCTCTTTGACAAAAGCTGCTTGAACGTGGCTCAGCTCAGAACCACGTTCAAGTGACGCAGACCGCAAGTGCTCAGGCCGCCTGAATAAAGTTGCTCAAGAACGCCTGCGTCCGCGCTTCCTGCGGATGGCAGAACACTTGTTCGGGTGGGCCGGATTCCACGATCACGCCTTTATCAAAGAAGCAGACGCGGTCCGAGACTTCCTTGGCAAACTGCATTTCGTGGGTCACCAGCAGAATCGTCAGATCCTGTTCCTGACTCAGCTTTTGAATCACGCCCAGCACTTCGCCCACCAGTTCGGGGTCCAGAGCCGAGGTAGGTTCGTCAAACAGCAGAATATTGGGTTCCATCGCCAGGGCCCGGGCGATGCCCACGCGCTGTTGCTGTCCGCCAGAGAGCTGGCTGGGGAATTTGTCGGCATGGTCGATCAGGCCCACCAGATCCAGATATTTGGTGGCCCGTTCGCGCGCCTGTTCTTTGGACAGGCCCAGCACATGGGTGGGCGCTTCAGTCACATTGCGCATCACCGTCATATGCGGGAACAGGTTGAACTGCTGGAACACCATGCCCATTTCCTTGCGCATCTCGCGCAAGTGGTTCTGGCTGGCGGGCACCAGCTTGTCATCGACCCGCTCGTGCCAGAGGGGTTTGCCCGCTACCGTGATGACACCTTCGTCGATGGTCTCCAGCGTCATCAGAATGCGCAGCACGGTGGATTTACCGGAACCGGAAGGGCCGATGATGGTGACTTTTTCACCTGGTTCCACCTGAAAGTTCAAGGCGTCCAGCACGGTGACATCACCAAATTTCTTGGTGACATTGTCAAATTGAATGATGGGGTTCGTAGAGTCAGTCATCGCAGGGGGATTCCTTGCTTGGGCAAACGCTGGTCCAGCGCTCGTACCCCAGCGGATGCCAGGAGGGTCAGCAGCAGATACAGGCCGCCCACCATGGACAGGGGAATGATGTAGTTAAAGGTACGGTCACCGATAATCTTGGCCACATTCAGAACTTCCAGTACCGATACAACAGAGAGTACAGGTACGTCCTTCATGATGGACACCAGATAATTACCCATGGCCGGAATGATGCGCGGGATGGCCTGGGGCAGAGTGATGACCATAAAGGTACGCAGCGGGGAAATATCCAGTGCGCGGGCTGCTTCAGTCTGGCCATGGGTAACGGACTCCAGACCGGCTCGGTAGACCTCGGACAGATAGGCGCTGTATTGCACACCCAGTGCCAGTGCGCCGGTCAGAAAGGCGGGCAGCACAATCCCGTAGTCCGGTAGCACGTAGTACAGGAAAAATAATTGCACCAGCAAAGGTGTGTCGCGCAGGAATTCGGTCAGCACATAGGCGGGCCAGGAAATCAGGCGCAGACGCACACTTTTCAGGCCTGCCAGAATCAGTCCCAAGATAGCCGCAACACCAAAGCCCAGCACGGCGGCCTGGATGGTGACCCATAAGCCTTTAAGCAAAATAGGCAGGATAGACAGCGCAAATGCTCCGTTGCTGCTGGTGTCCCATTCAATACCAAACAGCATGTTCAGCTCCTTTGCGCACGCCAGCGGCCGGTTGCGCGTTCCAGCAATTTCATCAGGACGGTCAGCACCAGTGCCATGCCGAAGTACATCAGCAAGAGCAGGGTATAGATGGTGGTGCTGTCCTGGGTGAAGTTGCGTATTTGTTCAGCTCTGAAGCTCAAGTCGCCCAGACTGATCAGGGAGACCAGGGCAGTGTCTTTCAGATTTTGCACGGCCAGATTCCCGAAGCTGGGCATCATCTCGGGGATGGCCTGGGGCAGGCTGATGCGCCACAGGGTTTGGCGCTCTGTAAAGTCCAGGGCCTTGGCCGCTTCCAGTTGGGAATGTGGCACGGCCTGGATGGCACCGCGCACCACTTCGGCACCGTAAGCGCCAATGTTCAGGCCCAGGGCCAGGGTGCCGGCCACGACCGGGTCCAGACGCCAGTCCAGACCCATGGACTCGCCCAGAATGGGCAGGGCAAAGTACAGCCAGAACAGCTGTACCAATAAAGAGGTGCCGCGAAAAACTTCAATAATCGTGACGGACAGCGAGCGCAAGGCGACCGAGTGGGATAGCCTGCCTATGCCCAGGGCAAAGGAGGCGATGGCTCCCACCACGGTTGAATACAGGGTGAGCTGTATGGTGACCCAGGCTCCGTCCATCAGGGCCGAGCTGTAACTTAACCAATCCATATCAGGTTCCAGACAAGGGCAGGCGGTACACCTTCAGTGCGCTGTCGGCCTTTGCAAGGGGCCGCGCAGGCCCGTGCGGCCGCCTTACCCGCAGGTGAAGGATCAGGCTTTACACAGCTGTTCCGTGGATTTCTCAAATGAGTGCTTGGCGTCTTCTTCGGTAAAGCCGTGCTTGCTCAGGATGGCTTTCCATTCATCGGTTTTCTTGAATTCGGCCAGTTCCTTGTTCACCGCGTCGCGCAAGTCTTCGGATTCCTTGGCAAAGGCAAAGCCGCCCCAGCTACGAACCGGGTTGCCATCAATGATAGGGTCCTTGAACTCGGCGGCCAGCTCGACTTTGCCGCCCCCTTTGGAGGCCAGATCACTGGCGGTCTGGCCAGTTGCGGCATAGGCATCGGCACGGCCGGTTGCCACGGTGGAGATTGCATCCGCGTTGTTGGAAATAGTGATCATGCGGTTATCGGGCACGCCCAAGGCCTGCATCATTTCCAGTTGATCGGCACCGGCCATGATGGCGATCTTGTGATCAGTCTTGGCGAAGTCTTCGTACGAGTGAATGTTCTTGGGGTTGCCCTTGGCGACCAGCAGGCCTTCACCGTAGGAGCTGTTGGGCTCGGAGAACAGCACGGTATTGCAACGTTGCGGCAGGATGGCCATTTCAGCGGCCACCATATCAAAGCGTTTGGCTTGCAGGCCGGGGATCAGGGAACCGAAATTAGCGGTTTCCCATTTGATTTCTTTGACGCCCAGACGCTCCATGATGGCCTGGGCCACTTCGGGGCCAGCGCCTTGGGCTTTGCCGGACATGTCCATGTATCCGTACGGAATTTCATTAGCAACGGCGACGCGAATCACGCCGCGCTCTTTGACTTGTTCCAGCGTGACTGCCTGGGCGCTGGAGGCGGCAGCCAGGGTGCCCAGCAGGGCAAAGGCCAACGCGCAGAGGGGCTTGGATTGTAGTTTCATCATGAGTCCTTTTCTCGCCTATACCATTTCGTTATGAATGATTTGTTTTACGAAAGATTTGCAGAGAAATCATAGCGCATAAAATCATTCGTACTCAAATTAAATGGATAGAAACTATCGCTCAAAAGAACTGATTAGAGTTTATATATAAGTGAAAAGTTTGGTCTTAGGGAAAATGCGTGGTGCCTTGAGTACGTGTTTTCACTATGCTCCCAAGGATTAAAGAGCGCTTGTCCTCTCAAAAGCGCCTGGCTTATGCCTACCCCAGATTGATTCATGAATGAGTTCGGCGCGCCTTCGGGCGCGCCGACACCCTTTTGGAAAGTGCGCTTTGGCGCTCTTTCAAACCCTGCTGGTTCGGGAAATGCACGGTACCAAACGACTGTGCTGACCCCGCAAGAACGCCTGCCACACTCGGTATTGCGTCTCTTGTGCTGGCAGCTGGCGACTTCTTCAGATCAGAAGTGCGGCCAGAAGAAAAAGTTGGTGACAGACTTACTTAATGCAAAATCGTGGAGGCTCTATGAGCAGAGAAGAGGGCGGTTTTATAAAACAGCATCTGATTTGGGTGCTGGTTGCAGTGCTGGGGGCCTTTGCCCTGGGAACGGTGGCACTAAGCCGAGGGGAGAGCATCAATGCTCTATGGATCGTAGTCGCCGCAGTCTGCGTCTATTTAATTGCCTATCGTTATTACAGCCGTTTCATTGCTCGCAAGGTTTTTGAGCTGGACGCGACCCGCATGACGCCAGCGTGGCGTCATAACGATGGTCTGGACTACGTACCGACTAATAAACACGTGCTTTTTGGGCACCATTTTGCCGCCATTGCAGGGGCTGGCCCCTTGGTCGGGCCAGTGCTGGCGGCGCAAATGGGCTACCTGCCCGGCATGCTCTGGATTCTGGCCGGTGTGGTATTTGCGGGGGCGGTGCAGGACTTCACGGTGCTGTTCATCTCCATGCGCCGCGACGGGCGTTCGCTGGGGGATCTGATCAAGTCTGAACTGGGCACGGTGCCCGGTGTGATCGCCTTGTTTGGCGCTTTCATGATCATGGTCATCATTCTGGCTGTGCTGGCGCTGATTGTGGTCAAGGCCCTGATCAATTCGCCATGGGGCACCTTCACGGTAGCAGCGACGATTCCGCTGGCTATCTTCATGGGGATTTATCTGCGTTTCCTGAGGCCGGGCCGTATTGGCGAAGTCTCGGTGATCGGACTGATCTTTCTGCTGGCCGCGATTGTGTATGGTCAGGACGTAGCGGCGCACCCGACCTGGGGCCCGTTCTTCACCCTGAATGGCGAAGAGCTGACCTGGGCACTGATTATTTACGGCTTTATTGCTGCTGTGCTGCCCGTGTGGCTGCTGCTGGCTCCACGTGACTATCTGTCCACCTTCCTGAAAATTGGCACGATTGTGGGTCTGGCCATCGGGATTGTGATTGTGGCGCCCGAGCTGAAAATGCCAGCGACCACCAAGTTTATTGATGGCACAGGTCCGGTCTGGTCCGGGAGCTTGTTCCCCTTCCTGTTCATTACCATTGCTTGTGGTGCCGTGTCCGGTTTCCACGCTTTGATTTCCTCGGGCACCACGCCCAAGATGATCGAAAACGAAACCCAGGCGCGCTATATCGGCTATGGCGGTATGTTGATGGAGTCCTTTGTGGCCATCATGGCCCTGGTTGCGGCTTGCGTGATCGAGCCTGGCATTTACTACGCCATGAACAGCCCAGCCGCTTTGATTGGCACCACGCCTGAGCAGGCCGCGCAAGTGGTGTCCAGCTGGGGCTTCCTGATTACTCCCGCTGATCTGACCCAAATGGCCAGCGACGTGGGTGAAAACAGCATTATTTCCCGTGCCGGTGGTGCTCCTACCCTGGCGGTGGGCATGGCCTTCATCTTGCATAACGTCATCGGCGGGCCGGCGATGATGAGCTTCTGGTATCACTTCGCCATTCTGTTTGAGGCCCTGTTCATTCTGACGGCGGTAGATGCCGGTACGCGTGCAGGTCGCTTCATGCTGCAAGACTTGATGGGTACTTTTGTGCCGGGCTTGCGGCGTACGGAGTCGCTAGTCGCCAACTTGATTGCCACATCCTTGTGCGTGGCGGCGTGGGGCTACTTCCTGTATCAGGGTGTGGTCGATCCACTGGGTGGTATCAACACCTTGTGGCCTTTGTTCGGTATTGCCAACCAGATGCTGGCAGCGGTGGCATTGGTACTGGGTACGGTGGTGCTCTTCAAAATGAAGAAAGACCGCTACGCATGGGTGACCGTGGTTCCCACTATCTGGCTGCTGATTTGCACGCTGGTGGCAGGCTTTCAGAAAATGTTCCACCCCGACCCCAAGATCGGCTTTTTGGCCCACGCCAAGGTTTATCAAGAAGGGTTGGCGGAACAAACTGTCATGGCGCCGGCCAAATCTCTGGAGCAGATGCAACAGGTGATTTTCAACGATTACGTGAACTCCACCTTGTGCGGTCTGTTCATCTTTGTGGTCTTGAGCATGGTGTTCTTTGGCATCCGTTGCGTGCTGAAAGCACGTCGCAGCATGGAGCCGCATTCTGCCGAGACTCCGTACGAGCCATTGCCGGCTCAAGCGGCAGCAGGAGCTTGATATGAAAGGATTATTGACAGGAGCCATTTCGCGCAGTGCCCAGGCAGGGCGGGGCACCGGGCGTTATCTGGCCACAACCTTGCGTCTGATGGTGGGCGTGCCTGATTACGAAACCTATCTGAATCATATGCGGGTGAACCACCCGGATCAGAAACCGATGGAGTACGCCGAGTTTTTCCGGGAGAGACAGCAAGCCCGGTATGGTGGCAAAGGGCGTATAGCCTGCTGCTAAATTAGGCGGCTAAGGGCCAGAACCCAGTGTTCTGGCCCTTTTGCATTTGTGCCTGGCAGTGTGCCATCAGGTTTGTATGTAGATGTAAAAATAAGACAAACAAGGCATCTAAACGATTTATCGTGGTTTTTCGCGATAACACGAAACAAAAGGGCCAATAAAAAACTCAAAACGAAACAATGATTTCGTTTGATGGTGCTTTTTAGGGTCCTGTTGGTATAAATATTTTGTTGTTCTGCGTTTTTGTGGATGAATCTTGCTGGTTTTGTTGGCGGCGCGTCAGGAACTGTGTTAGGATTTTTCCCATGACTTTCGCAACCCCCGTTTTCTTCTTTTATTTTTATGCTTTTCCGATGCCGCTGGTGGAGGAAAGGACGGGTTGCACCAAACACAAGTAAGACCTAAATCCTGAAATAAGCCGCCAGCATAGACCGGGCGGCTTTTTTTTCGTTTGCCCCCGGACCTGGCAAACCAACTGGAGTTCAATCGTGTCGCACAATACTGATGATTTACGGATTCGTGAAATTAAGGAGCTGTCTCCCCCATCCCATGTGATGCGCGAGTTCCCGTGTACCTCTGCTGTATCGACGACGGTTCACAAGGCCCGCCGCAGCATTCACAAGATCCTTCACGAACGCGATGATCGTCTGGTGGTCGTGGTCGGCCCTTGCTCCATCCACGATACCGAAGCCGCCATGGACTACGCGCGTCGCCTGACGGTCGAGCGCAAGCGCTTTGCCCCCGAGCTGGAAATTGTGATGCGCGTGTACTTCGAAAAGCCACGTACCACCGTGGGCTGGAAAGGGCTGATCAACGATCCCTTCATGGATGGCAGCTTCAACATCAATCAGGGTTTGCGTACGGCGCGTGAATTGCTGCTGGCCGTCAACCAGCTGGATTTGCCCGCTGGCTGCGAGTTCCTGGACATGATTACTCCCCAGTACATTGCTGATCTGGTTTCCTGGGGCGCCATTGGTGCTCGCACGACAGAGAGCCAGGTTCACCGCGAACTGTCCTCCGGATTGTCCTGCCCCGTCGGCTTCAAGAATGGCACGGATGGCAATATCCGTATTGCTCTGGACGCGATCAAGGCCGCTTCCCAGCCGCACCATTTCCTGTCGGTCACCAAGGGTGGTCACTCCGCCATTGTGTCCACCGTGGGCAATAACGATTGCCACGTGATTTTGCGCGGTGGCAAGACGCCGAACTACGACGCTGAAAACGTTGAGGCAACCAGCCAGGCCATGATCAAGGCCGGCATGGTGCCGCGTGTGATGGTCGATGCCAGCCACGCCAACAGTAATAAAGACTACCGCCGTCAGCCCGAAGTGCTGGCCGATGTTGCTGGTCAGATCTCGGGCGGCGATATGCGTATCTGCGGCGTGATGATCGAAAGCCATCTGGTAGGCGGCCGTCAGGACGTGGTGGAAGGCAAGCCTTTGACCTACGGCCAAAGCATTACCGACGGTTGCATCGATTGGGATGACACGGTGGCGGTTCTGGAAAAACTGGCTGAAGCGGTGCGTCAGCGTCGCCAGGCACGAGTCGCTCTTGAAGAGGGGGCACTTAGCCACTCATAATAGGGTTTTGCCTTTTTGGAATGCTCATGAATGCTCCCGGTCATGCCGACCTAGCGCGGCGCCCTTTACCTGAAGGTTTTGTAGAAGCCTTGCAGGCTCAGTTCCAAGAGCGTTGCTCGCTTTCGCACGCCGTGCGTGAACACCATGGACGGGATGAATCGCCGTATCCACCCATGCTGCCTGATGTGGTTGTTTTTGCTCGCAGCACAGAAGAAGTGGCCTGGGTGGCACGTCATTGTCATGAGCACCATGTGCCCCTGATTCCTTACGGGGCTGGCTCCTCGCTGGAAGGGCATTTCCTGGCGATTCAAGGCGGTGTCAGCCTGGATTTGTCCGGTATGGACGAGATCGTCGCAATCAACGCCGAGGACTTCACCGCCACCGTGCAAGCTGGCGTGACACGCATGGCCTTGAACGAGCATATCCGTGATACGGGCTTGTTTTTTCCCATCGACCCCGGTGCGGATGCCAGCCTGGGCGGGATGGCCGCAACGCGTGCGTCGGGTACCAATGCCGTGCGTTACGGCACCATGCGCGAAAACGTCCTGACTTTGAAGGTTGTGACGGCAGATGGCCGCATTATTGATACGGCTAACCGTGCCAAGAAATCCTCCGCCGGTTACGACCTGACCCGCTTGTTCATCGGTAGCGAAGGCACGCTGGGCATTATTACCGAAGTGACGGTGCGTCTGTACCCGCAGCCCGAAGCCATTTCGGCGGCTATCTGTAATTTCCCCGATCTGCGCTCTGCCGTGCAAAGCGTGATCGAGGTCATTCAAATGGGTATCCCGATTGCGCGTGTCGAGTTCATGGATACGGCCGCAGTACGGGCCACCAATGCCTACAGCAAGCTGACACTGAAAGAATCGCCCTTGCTGCTGTTTGAGTTCCACGGCAGCCCCAGCGGTGTGCAGGAACAAGCTCAGGTTGTCCAGGAAATTACCCGTGATAACGGCGGCATGGACTTTGAGTGGGCCGACAAGGCCGAGGATCGTTCCCGCTTGTGGACGGCTCGACACAATGCTTACTTTGCCGGTTTGCAACTGCGTCCTGGCTGCCGCTCCAGCACCACGGACGTTTGTGTGCCTATCTCCGCTTTGGCAGAGTGTGTGGCGCAAACCGCGGCCGATATGGATCAGGCTCCGTTCCCCTATACCATTGTGGGTCACGTGGGCGATGGCAACTTCCACGTCCTGATGCTGCTGGACGCCGATAGTCAGGAAGAGTGGGACGAGTCCGAGCGCTTGAACCATCGTCTGGTAGAGCGTGCCATTGCCATGCAGGGCACCTGCACTGGCGAACACGGTGTGGGCTTGCACAAGATGGAGTTCATGCTGGCCGAGCACGGTCAGGATGCACTGGATGTGATGAGCAGCATCAAGCAGGCGCTGGATCCTCACAACATCATGAATCCCGGCAAGATGTTGCCCCCGCGTCCTCTGGACTGATTCTGCGGTAGTCGCCTTGAAAGCCCAGACCATGTCGTCTGGGCTTTTGTGTCTTGGGCAGCACAGTTTTCCAGAAACCCCAGGTACGGACGGTGTCTGCCTGTACATGTGTCAGGGCAGGCGTACAATGCCTTTTTTAGTTAGTCAGGTGCGCACTGGGCGCAAAGCCCAGCCAATGCGGCACCTCTCATCATCACTGCAATGACTATTTCCACCAAAAAAGGTCGCGTCGTTATCGGAATGTCCGGCGGCGTGGACTCCTCTGTCTCGGCCTGGCTGCTTAAAGAGCAAGGCTATGAAGTCGTGGGCCTGTTCATGAAGAACTGGGAAGACGACGATGACTCCGAATTTTGCTCTTCGCGCCAGGATTGGCTGGACGCGGCCAGCGTGGCCGATCTGGTCGGGGTCGAGATCGAGGCGGTCAACTTCGCTGCGGAATATAAGGACCGCGTGTTTGCGGAGTTCTTGCGGGAATATTCGGCAGGTCGCACCCCGAATCCCGATGTTCTGTGCAATGCGGAAATCAAGTTCAAGGCCTTTCTGGATCACGCCATGACCTTGGGTGCCGACTGGATTGCCACCGGCCATTACGCCCGTGTGCGTGGCGTGCCCATGGCCGGGGGCGGCACCGACTACCAGTTGCTGAAAGGTCTGGATGCGTCCAAAGACCAAAGCTATTTTTTGCATCGCCTGAACCAGGCGCAACTGTCGCGCACCTTGTTCCCCTTGGGCGAGATCAATAAGCAGGAAGTGCGCCGTATTGCCGAGGAACTGAAGCTGCCCAATGCGGCTAAAAAAGACTCGACCGGCATTTGCTTTATTGGCGAGCGTCCTTTCCGCGAGTTCCTGAATCGCTATCTGCCCACTCAACCCGGTCCTATCAAAACACCGGAAGGGCAGGTATTGGGTCAGCACGTGGGTCTGGCTTTCCACACCTATGGTCAGCGCAAGGGTTTGGGCATTGGTGGTGTCAAGGGCAAGCAGCGCGAAGACGGTACCGCCGACGCCTGGTATGCCGCCCGCAAGGATCTGGCCACGAACACGCTGTATGTGGTGCAAGGGCACGATCACCCCTGGCTGTTGCAGTCTGAATTGAAGGCCGAGCAGACCAGTTGGGTAGCGGGCCATCCGCCAGCGCTGGGCCCGATTCATGCCAAGACCCGTTATCGCCAGGCCGATGCGGCCTGCACGATCCTGGCTGCCGAAGGCGACAGCCTGTCTCTTCATTTTGATCAGCCCCAATGGGCCGTAACGCCGGGCCAATCCGTGGTCCTGTACGACGGTGACCGCTGCCTGGGCGGCGGCATTATTCAATAAGAGGCGGGCATGGATCCCATTCTTGTCATCAGTTTGCTGGTGCTGGGTGCCGGTATTGGTTTGGCCGCCGGGCTGCTGGGGATTGGCGGAGGCATGATTCTGGTGCCGTTCCTGACCTTTCTGCTACCGCTGTTTGGTGTGCCGCAAGAGCTGGCCGTGCATGCTTCCATTGCCACGGCCATGGCCACGATTCTGTTCACCTCCTTGTCCAGCGTGAGGGCGCACCATAAACATGGTGCCATTCGCTGGGATGTGGTCAAGGTCATGGTGCCCGGCCTGATCCTGGGTGGGCTGCTGTCGGGCGGCGCGATTTTTGCCATGATCAACAGCACGGCGCTGGCGATTGTGTTCGGTGTGTTCGTCCTGTATTCGGCCTCCAAAATGGCACGCAAGTCGGCCCCGGTGCAAGGCCGCTCTTTGCCTGCCCCATTCTGGATTGCTGCCATGGGAGCCTTGATCGGTTTCGTGTCCGGTCTGCTGGGAGCGGGTGGGGCCTTCTTGTCTGTCCCCTTCATGCTGCGCGGCAATGTGCCTGTGCGGCAGGCCGTCGCTACCTCGGCCGCCTTGGGCTTTTTCATTGCTCTGGCCAATAGCGTGGGTTATATCTGGTCCGGGCAGGCCACCTTTGGCAGCCACCCCGGCATGATTGGTTTTATCTACTGGCCGGCCTTGTTGATTGTTTCGGCCACCAGTATTTGTACCGCCCCCCTGGGCGCCAGTCTGGCCCACAAGATCGATCAGGTGACGCTCAAGCGCATCTTTGCTGGCATGTTGACCGTGCTGGCGATCTACATGATTACGCAGGCCATCACACAGGCTTGATGTTTTCTGGCTGGACTTTGCCATACGCACAGTCCAGCCCATTCAGCTCGGTTTCTTCTGCCGGCTCAAAAACTCCCCCAGCTGTCCAGTGAATTGCTGTCCGTAGCGCAGTCATTGCCTGCTCGCTTTGCGGCAGTGTGCTGCCGTAAGCATGAAATTCGTGCGTCATATCCGGCCAGACATCCAGCCGTATATTGGCCCCCTGCTTGTGCGCCTCTCGGGCAAAATCCCGGATCATGTCGACCAAAATTTCCTTGCCCCCTGCCTGAATGTAGATGGGGGCCAGATGGCGCAGATCCTGTGCAATGGGCGAGAGCCGATCATCACTCCAGGGGCCGTTGCCCTTTAGCCATTGACCGTATTGCAGCGTTTGATAGCCCTGCACCATATCGTAGCGATCATGACCAAACTGGCTGGCGCCGCGTCGTCCTATATCCGTCCAGGGGCTTAGTGCCAAGGCCAGAGAAGGTTGGGGCAGTCCCGCTTGACGCAGGCTGACCAAGCTCATCAGCACCAGGTGTCCGCCTGCCGAGTCGCCTGCCAGGACAATATCCTGGGCGGGGATTCCACGTCCAAGCAGATAGCGGTAGGCGTCTAGCGCATCTTCCTGTTGGGCTGGGTGAGGGTGCTCCGGGGTCAGGCGGTAGTCCACGGCGAAGATGGCTATTTGCAGCTTGTAGGCCAGCAGACGAATGAAGTGGCGTGACACGATTGGGTAGAAAGCATAGCCGCCGCCATGAAAGTACAAGATGGTTTTGCTGCTGTTCGGACGATCTGGAATGAACCAGTCTCCCCGCGGTTCTGGGGACGTGCTGGCCTGCATCTGGACGGGCAAGTCCGGTTCGGCAATCGTGTACAAGCTGTCGAAATAGGCGCGGCCTTCAGCTATGGTTGGCAAGCGGAAGGCGTGGTTGAACTGCTTGCGATAGAACAGGGTGGCGATTTCAAAAGGCACAGACCAGCCGCGCACTAGCGGCTTGGCGATGATACGTCGAGCCAGTACGTCTATGGTGGTGGACCAGAGGGTGAGGGCGCTTCGGCAACGATGAGACCAGGAACCTTGCAAGATAGTTTTGGGCATAAAAGGGCGGTGCTGAAGTAGGATAAAAGGACTTTCAGTGTGGCCCGGCTTGCCTGGGCCGGATAGAACGGAAACGACCTCCCATGTCTGCTTTGCCTTGTGCCCGTTTGCATCACCCCAGCCGAAAAACGGCGTCCATTATCCATCTGGGCGTGGAGCGTGATACCCGTGCTCTGGATCTGCTGCCGCAGCAACGTCTGAACTGTTATCCGGCTTCGCCCCTGGTGGTGTTGTCCTGGGTTTTTCATGGCCAGCTGCACATGGTGCAGACGCCAGTGGGTGGAGGGAGTCCGGTACTGTCAGAGCCCCTGTCCGGCATGCTGTTTGCCGGGCCTTCGCGCACACCTTCCATTAGCTGGTCTCCGGGGCCTGTCCATGCGATTTCGATTGGACTGTACCCGGATGCCTTGAAACGTGTGTTTGGTATCGAGGCCAGCGACTTTCTGGATCAGGTACTGCCCATGGATCAGGTCTTGCCCGCTGCCAGCTGTCAGACACTTGGACAAGCTGGCACAGAAGAAGCCCCTTTATTCGAACAACTGGAGGCGGCAATTCATCGTTGTGCTCATGGCTGTCTGGCGACAGAAGGTGCTGCCACCTTGCATCATTGGTTGACGGCATTGGGGATGAGGATGGCAGCAACACGCACGGGAACGGGCTTGCGTCAGATGCAAAGGCAATTCAAGCGTTGGGCCGGGCAGAGCCAGCGTGAGCTGCAGCTGTATGTGCGTGCCGAGCGGGCTTTTGCCTTGGTGCAGCAGCAGGAAAATCCGGTCTGGTCTGATGTGGCGTTGCAAGCCGGGTATAGCGACCAGTCTCATTTTGGCAGAGAGGTCAAACGGGTTTCGGGCTTTTCACCGGCTCAGTTCGCCCAGCGCATGAAGTCTGATGAGGCCTTCTGGATGTACCGATTGCTGGGCGAGGCCTGAACCAGCAGGCATAAAAAAACCCATTCAAAAGAATGGGCCCTGGCTTGCTGGCGCAACGCTCACTGCGTAGGCGGTAAGGTGCTGGCAAACGAGGGGCGCGCTTGGAGTTTTTCATCCAGGCGTTGCAGATTGCCGTACTGCGAGCGCCAGTCCAGTTCAGGAAAGCGCAGATCCAGATAACCCAGTGCGCAGCCTACGGCAATGTCGGCCAGGCTAAAGCTGGTGCCCATGCAAAAGGACTGGTCACCCAAGGTGTTGTTCATGGATTGCAGGGCGGCGGTAATCTTGCTGTTTTGGCGGTCAATCCAGGCGGGTAGACGCAGCTCTTGGGGACGGCGTTTTTCCACCACGATGGCAACGCAGGCATCAAGCAAGCCATCGGCAATGGCTTCCCAGCATTTGACTGCAGCGCGATCACGTCCGGCTTGGGGAATCAGGCGGCCGACGGGCGAGAGGGTATCCAGATACTCGACGATCACGCGGGAGTCAAACAGATTTGCCTGATCATCCATAATCAGACAGGGGACTTTGCCCAGTGGATTGTGCTTCAGAATATCGCTGTCATCGGCCCACACATCCTCCAGAATCAGCTCGTAGTCGAGCTTTTTTTCCGCCATGACAACACGCACTTTGCGCGCGTATGGGCTGGTGAGGGAAGCTAGAAGTTTCATAAAAAGCTATCAAAAGTTGCAGGCTCAAAAAGTATAGCAGGAACCTATGGGCGAACGTCCCGCAGGCCGGGCCTGAACCTGTCGCTGGAAACAATGTTGGAAAACTGTGGTTTATTCGTCAAAGCCTCGAACAGCCGTCGCATTCTGACCCCATGCTGAACGCGTGGCATACGGGTGCCAGCCTGCAATGTTAGAATGCGGGCTGACTTTATTCCCCCTTCTTTTCTGTAGAACGATGCACATAGCCGATACCCTGAGCACTCTGAATGCCTTGTCGCCATTGGACGGGCGTTATGGCAGCCGTACCGCCCCCTTGCGTGGCCTGTTGTCCGAAGCCGCATTTATGTGGCATCGCGTAGAGGTCGAAGTGGCCTGGTTGATCGGCCTGTCCGACGCGGGTCTGCCCGAACTGCCTACTTTCTCCGCCGAAGCTCGCGAGGTACTCAAGAGCCTGGTGCAGAACTTCTCGGAAGACGATGCCGCCCGCATCAAAGCCATCGAGCGCACCACCAACCACGACGTGAAAGCCGTGGAATACTGGTTGAAAGAAAAAGTGGCCGACCACGCTGAGCTGTCCGCTGCGGCTGAGTTCATCCATTTTTCCTGCACCTCTGAAGACATCAACAACACCTCGCATGCGCTGATGCTGACGCGTGCTCGTGAACAAGTAATCTTGCCGCAACTGCAAGAAGTGTGCGATGCCATCAAGGCTCAGGCCCGCTTGCACGCCGAGCAGCCTTTGCTGTCGCGCACCCACGGTCAGCCTGCCAGCCCCAGCACCATGGGCAAGGAATTTGCCAACGTGGCCGCTCGCCTGCAAAACGCCATTGCGGCCATTGCTGCGGTCCAGCCCCTGGCCAAAATGAATGGTGCCACCGGCAACTACAACGCGCACTTCTCGGCTTACCCCGAAATTGATTGGCCAGCCTTCAGCCAGAAAGTGCTGGCTGGTCTGGGTCTGACGCAAAACGTCTACACCATTCAGATCGAACCCCACGACTGGATGGCCGCTCTGTTTGACGCCATCGCTCGCGCCAACACCATCTTGCTGGACTTCAACCGTGACGTCTGGGGCTACATCTCCCTGGGTTACTTCAAGCAGCGCCTCAAAGAAGGCGAGATCGGTTCGTCCACCATGCCACACAAGGTCAACCCGATTGACTTTGAAAACTCGGAAGGCAACCTGGGCCTGGCCAACGCCATGCTGCGCCATCTGTCCGAAAAGCTGCCTATTTCCCGTTGGCAGCGTGACCTGACCGACTCGACCGTGCTGCGTAACCTGGGCGTGGCTCTGGGTTACAGCGTGGTGGCTTACGACGCCTGCCTGCGTGGTCTGGGCAAACTGGAACTGAACGCCGCAGCTGTCGATGCGGACATCGACGCATGCTGGGAAATCCTGGCCGAGCCGGTTCAAACGGTGATGCGCCGCTACGGTTTGCCCCAGCCTTACGAGCAACTCAAAGCCCTGACACGTGGTCGTGGTATTACTCAGGAAGCGTTGCGCGAGTTTATTGGCGGTCTGGAACTGCCCGCAGACGCTAAAACCTATTTGCTTGAGCTAACTCCACGCAGCTATCTGGGTGTGGCAGTAAAGTTGGCCCAGGCGATCTAAATCCAAACGGCTGTGTTCTTGCACAAGGGCACAGCCGGCCGGGTATCTTGAGCCAGTGCTTTATGAAGTGTTTTATGTTTCATCACACAGGAGTTCACATGAAAAAATTCGCGTTTCTGACTGCCGCTGCCGCCTTGTGTGCTGCGTTTGTCACGCCTGCTACCGCCCAGTTTGCCAAGCCAGAACAGGCCGTGGACTACCGTCAAGCCAGCATGTCACTGATTGGCTCGCACTTTGGTCGTATGGCTCCCGTGGCCAAAAAAGAAGCACCGTATGATGCGGCTGCAATCGCTAAAAACGTAGAAGTGCTGACGGTTTTGGCGGCTTTGCCTTGGGGCGCATTTGGCGCTGGTACCGAAGGCGGCGAGACCAAAGCTGAGGCCTGGAGCGATGCTCAGGGTTTCAAGCAAGCTACCGATGATTTCACCGCTGCAATCGATAAGCTGAAAGTGGCTTCCGATTCGGGCGACTTTGATGCTTTCCGCGTGGCTTTCGGTAATGTGGGCAAGTCCTGTAAGACTTGTCACGACGCTTACCGCAAAGAAAAATAAGCAACTGGTTTGCTTATAAAAAAAGCCCTCGAAAGAGGGCTTTTTCTTTTAGGCCTGTGCCTGTGTTTAAAGGGAGCAGTTTGCCTGCAGGCAGGATTGGCAAGAATCATGATGGGATCTCAATGTTGATAACCCGTTTCACCGTGGGTACGGATATCCAGACCTTCGCGCTCGTGGTCAGCATCGACACGTAAACCGCCGCAGACTAGCTTGGCAACGGTGAAGGCAATCCAGGCAGCCACACCGGACCAGACCAGCGTAACCAGCACGCCTTCGAGCTGAATCCACAACTGCATCCATATACTGTTGCCAGCTGCAGTACCAGGCCCCCCCAGAACAGGTGCGTTGAACAGACCTGTGAGCAAAGCGCCCACAATCCCGCCCAAACCGTGAATGCCAAAAACGTCCAGCGTATCGTCGGCGCGTAACCAGCGCTTCAGAACATTCACACCCCACAAGCAAGCCAGGGAGGTAATCAGGCCAATGGCCAGTGCGCCGGAAGGAGCCACAAAACCGGCTGCCGGGGTAATGCCGACCAAACCTGCGATCGCACCCGAGCAGGCACCCAGCAAGGAAGGATGACCTTTGCTGATCCATTCACCCAAAGTCCAGGCCACAACGCCGATGGCGGCTGCCAGCATGGTGTTGAAGAAGGCCAGCGTGGCATTTTCATTGGCCGACAAAGCCGAGCCTGCGTTGAAACCGAACCAGCCTACCCACAGCAGAGCAGCACCAATAAAGGTCAGGGGCAGGTTATGAGGTGGCATGGCTTCACGACGGTAGTTCAGTCTGGGGCCAATCATCCAGGCACCGACCAGACCGGCAATACCGGCGTTGATATGCACCACCGTGCCACCGGCAAAGTCCAGCGCACCACGGGAGTTGAGCAAGCCGCCGTTCTGTTCATCGGCAAACCAGACCATATGGCAAATGGGCAGATAGGCCAAAGTGAACCAGATCACGGTAAAGACCAGGATGGCGGACAGGCGGGTACGTTCTGCCAGACTACCGACAACCAGAGCGCAAGTCAGGCCGGCAAAGGTGGCCTGAAAAGACGCAAACAGCAGTTCAGGCAAGGTGCCCGACATGGAGAACTGTTGGTCAGCAGCGGTGAACATGCCGTTGAACAAGACCTTGTCGAAACTGCCAATCAAGGGATTGCCAGCGGTAAAGGCCAGTGAGTAGCCATAGATAAACCACAGCACCACCCCCAGACTGAACACCAGCAAGGTCTGGGACAACATGGACAAGGCATTTTTTTGACGCACCATCCCCGAGTAAAACAGGGCCAGGCCCGGCGCGGCCATCATCAGTACCAGAAGCGTGGAGACCAGCATCCACGATAGATCAGCGTTGTTCATGATGGAGTCTCCGATTACAGGGCTTGCTCATCGCATTCGCCGGTGCGGATGCGGATGACATGGTCCAGCGGCTGGACAAAGATCTTGCCGTCACCAATACGTCCGGTGCGGGCACTGCTTTGAATGGCCTCCAGAACGCTTTGCAACTGCTCGTCGGGAATAGCCAGTTCAATGCGGATCTTGGGCAGGAAGTCGACTGCATACTCCGCACCGCGGTAAAGCTCGGTGTGGCCTTTCTGACGACCAAATCCCTTGACCTCGGTAAGCGTCATCCCCTGTATGCCCAGATCGGAAAGGGCCTCGCGTATCTCGTCAACCTTGAAGGGTTTGACGATGGCGGTAATCAATTTCATAGGTGTTCCTGAAGTAAACACAGGCAAGCTGGCCTTGCGGATGCAATGGAACACCGAGAGGGGTAGGAGACGGTTGAGAGGGGGCCGACCGGGATGGGTAATCCTGGTGGATGGCTTGTGTGCAACCGGGCAACGCCGGTTTGAGCGACTCTCCGGCTGTCAGCAGGGTGTGCGACAGCGCGAACGCAAGTGGTAGGCAAGCGGACCTGTGTTGTAGGTTGAAGAGCAACACAATTCCGGCAAGGCGAGTAAGCTAGCTAGGCACGTGACCCCGGTCTTGCCTAGTCGGTGGGCAGCGAGATAACAGCAGCGCTCTGTGACGCCTGTCTCCGCTCATCTCACCACCGCAGGAACAACGACTATGGAAAAATAATATATGTTGCGGCGCAACAAGTGCGCATTTTTTTTTAATAGTCTTAACTTTGCAACATTCGGTTCAGAAAAATGACCGACTGCAGAGCAGGCAGAACAGACCTGTTCGTGCTGGAATTGCCGTGGCTGAATGGCAGGCAGGGCGCCAGGAGGATTCACAGGGCAGCCCGCGTGTCAGCGCTGCCCGTGTATGGATAGAGCTAGTTCTGCGACTAGCAAGGATCAAGAGAGCAGCTCAGGACCTTTGTGCTTTCTGGTTTTTTTGCTGTCTGTACTCTGAGTGGGGAAGGTAAGCGGTACATGCCGCCGGTTAAATGCCTGCAGACCTCCTTGCCATAATTTGAATCCCAGGCAGGCGTCCCATTTGTCGCGTTGGTATAGCCAATGGGTGTGACAAACAGTGCAGTGATACAGACTTTCGGTGCTTTGTTCGTCAGTGTCATCGACTCGTCTGATGGGTTTGAGGTAAGGATGTCGTTGAGCGTTGGGTTGCGATAGTGGAAGGGTTTGGCACATGATGCACATGGTGCCTCGGTCTAGCTGGGCCATACAATGCTCCTCAAATAATTTTGTGGTTGATGTAATAGCGTTTGCAAACTAGCTTGCCAATTAGCGTAGGGTGATGGTTTGTAATAAATATCACCACGATTCACTGTACTGCAGAAAATGTGACAGCCGTTTCAGGCCGCATCTCAATGTAATGACATGCGACCTGCGTATGGCGAGCAAGTGTTCAAATTCCTGCAAATAGCAGCGTCAAAAGCTCTGGCCTTTGACTATTTTTTGGATGGCGGCTCATTGCCAGGAATCTTTTTAGGGTCCGGCTCGGGGTTGGGCGTTTTGCCGGGAGGAGTGGTGTCGGGCGCTTTGGTGGGATCAATGGCAATTGGCATGAACATCTCCTGACTGAAGTGATCTTCCAGCGTATCGGATTTAGGGCGCAGCTAAAGTAAACAACTATGACTGCAGGGCAGGCCGCTCTTGTTTTTTCTTGTTGCATCGAAAAGAAGCTGGGTAGCCAATCGGCGAAGCCATTGCCTGGCGATGCTATGATCAAACTCCTTACAGAAAGCGGACTAGCGCCTTGGGAAGCGAGTTGGAAAAAACCACCCTGGACCTGGAGAATTTTCTCCCTTATCAAGTCACAATACTGGCCTCGCATATTGCGGTGACCTTTGCGCGTCAGCATGCACAGCAATTTGGTTTGTCCATTCCAGAGTGGCGCATCATTGCGACCCTGGGACGCTATGGCACCCTGACCTCGGGCAGTTTGACCGAGCGCACCAGCATGGACAAGGCCAAGGTCAGCCGTGCCGTTTCTCGCCTGACAGCCGCTCAGTTAATTGCTCGTCGCGATAATGAAAACGATATGCGCAGCAATCTGCTGTGTCTGACCGAGCAGGGCCAGCAAGTGCACGATCGCATTGTGCCTATCGCTCTGGATCTGGAGCAGGAGCTGACGTCCGTGCTTAGCCAGGAAGAGCTCAGCTCCTTTAAAGAAATGATGACGCGCCTGGAGAACCGTATGGTCCAGCGCTTTGGCAGCGATTTCAGCGGCGACGCACATATTTGAAGTCTCAAGGGTAATCACCGAGTTGTGCTGGATATTTCTCACGCTAATATTGTTTCGTTTGAAACGAAACAATATTCAGGAGAGGATCATGACGCAGGTCGTAGACAGCCCAATCGCAGCCAGCCGCTTGGAAACCAGAATCATGTCGCCCGCTATCGGTGTCGAGGTAGCGGGTGTCGATTTGACTCAGCCCCTGGAAGATACGCAGGTACAGGAGCTGCGCGCCTTGTTGTTGAAGCATCAATTGCTGGTGTTTCGTGACCAGCCTTTGAATGCGGCACAGCATGTTGCATTTGCCCGTTGCTTTGGTGAGCTGGAAGTGCATCCGGTTTTTCCACACGATCCGGACTATCCCGAGCTGGTGCTGCTGGGGGGCAATAACACGCAGCCGGGGCGTGAGAATATCTACCATAGCGATGTCAGCTGGCGGGCCGAACCTTCCATGGGTTCCATTCTGCGTTGCATTGAATGTCCACCCGCCGGGGGCGATACGATCTGGTGCAATATGGCACTGGCCTATGAGAACTTGCCGCCTCACATCAAAAATATTTTGCACGAGCTGGAAGCCGTACACGATTTATTGCCCGGTTTCATAGACCGTATCCCCGAGGAGGACAGAGCTGCGTTGCGAGATCGTTTTCCAGCGCAAACACACCCTGTGGTGCGCACTCATCCAGAAACTGGCCAGCGGATTTTGTATGTCAGCAGCTGGACTACCCATCTGGCCAATTACATCGAAACCGGCTTTTTCCGTGGCATGCCCGAGCTGCAAAGCGGCGCTCATTTCCTGCTGCAGTATTTGGTGGATCAGGCCCGTCACCCGGAGTATCAGGTGCGCTTGAAATGGCAGCCTCACACCATTGCGTTTTGGGACAACCGGGCCACCCAGCATTACGCCGTTCAGGACTACTTTCCTTTGCCCCGCAAAATGGCCCGAGCCACCATTATTGGTGACCGTCCTTATTAATCGTATCGCTGCACTTTTGACAAGTTGGGGGGGAGACATGGAAAACCAGAAAAAGTATTTCCCAGGACAGCGCTACGTCGTGGTGTTCTTGTTGTTTTTGTTCATGGTGATCAACTTTGCCGATAAGGCGATATTTGGTTTGGTCGCCGTGCCGTTGATGGAGGAGCTGGCCATTGGGCCACAGCAGTTTGGCACCATTGCAGGCAGCTTTTTCTTCCTGTTTGCGATCTCGGGCATTGTGGTGGGTTTTGTGTCCAATACGGTGTCCTCGCGTTTGCTGCTGGTGGGGCTGGTCATTATCTGGTCTGTAGCCCAGGTTCCGATCGCTATGGGAGCCAGCACGATTATTGCCTTGATGGCTTGTCGCATTTTGCTGGGAGTAGGGGAAGGGCCTGCCTATCCCCTGGCCTTGCACGCGTGCTACAAGTGGTTTCCGGATCAGGAGCGTACCTGGCCTACGGCCATTGTGATGCAGGGTGGGCAGGTTGGTATGCTGCTGGCCGGTCCCCTGGTGGGGTATTTGACCATCAGTCATGGCTGGCGCTCGGTGTTTTGGGTGACAGCGGCAGCAGGGCTGATGTGGCTGGTGGTATGGGCCTTGTTGGGCAAGGACGGTCCCATCAGTGCAGCTGCGGCGCCCGCTGCAGGCAAGCACATGCCGCAGTCTCGTTGCTCTTACCGTGCTGTGCTTTTGAATCGTAGTTTCATCGGCAACCTGCTGATGTACTGGGTAGCGTACTGGTGTGCTGCGCTGGTCTTTACCTGGTTGCCCGCTTATTTGCAACGCGGTCTGAACTTCTCGTCGGACACGGCGGGATGGCTGTTCTCCTTGTGCATTTTCGTGGCAATCCCGATTGTGTCGGGCGGCTCTTACCTGTCCAACCGCTTCTTGCGTCAGGGGTATTCGTCCCGAGTGGCACGCAGTCTGGTCACGGTAGGTTTCTTGTTGGCAGGGGCCTTGTGCCTGCTGGCGGCCGCTTACTTGAAGCCGGGTCCAACAGCGGGGATTGTGCTGATCGCCTTGGGCTTGAGTTTCCCCCAGGTCGGTTTTGTGCTTTGTTCGGCAATCTCAGCGCAAATCAGCCCAATCGAAAAGCGAGGTTCTACATTGGCCATCACCAATTCCTTGTCCACAACAGCGGGTCTGGTTGCACCGATTGTGATGGGAAGACTGATTCAGGCCGAGCCAGGTCTTGCCGGTTTTCACCAGGGTTTTGCCTTGACGGCCGTACTTTTGCTGCTGGGAGCCGTGCTGGGTTTTGTCTTGGTGGATCCCTCCCGCACGCTGTCGCAGATTCAGGCAAAGGCAGGAAGTTCTGTGAGTGGTTCGGCTTCTGTTTAAGGCAGGGTGTTGAAGAACGCAGAGTGGCACTGCTTACCGCGTTTTTCTATACACTTGCCTGGATGGACAGTATGGAGATTCAGGAAAAGATGATGGCAAGTGTGACGGGTTTCATGCGGGCCGCTTCATGACCGAATTACAGAAGGGGTGCCACGACTATTGACCGTGTGTAGTATTGTCACCCAAGCCCTGCCACTCAAAAATTGGCAGGGCCCTTGAGCTTCTCAGGGATAGTGTTCAGACGCAAAAAAGCCCGCTGCAGCAGCGGGCTGATTTACGGTGTTACGGCATGGTGTACCGTAAGCAGCAGGACATTTGGTGGGTCGTGACAGACTCGAACTGTCGACCAATGGATTAAGAGTCCAGTGCTCTACCAACTGAGCTAACGACCCCCGTTTCCTGCGAAGAAAAAGATTATAGAACGGAAATTATCTAGCGCAAGATGCGGTTACATAATTTTACGTTTATCAGGAGACCGGGTCAGGACGGGTGAAGGTGTCGCACATTTTCAGCTGTCCGGTTTTATAGCCTTCCATGAACCAGGCCATGCGTTGTTGCGAGCTGCCGTGGGTAAAGGAATCGGGGACCACATAGCCTTGCGATTGCTTTTGCAAGGTGTCATCGCCTACGGCTTGAGCGGCATCCAGGGCCGAGCGAATATCGCCTGGTTCCAGAATCTGGCGTTGCGCGTCAGCGTGGTTTGCCCAAATACCGGCATAGCAATCAGCCTGAAGCTCCAGGCGTACGGAGGCTTGACGAGCCTGGGAGGCGGAGCCGCTGCGACGGGCTTCATCGACACGACGCATCATGCCCAACTGGTTCTGAACATGGTGGCCGACTTCATGCGCAATCACATAGGCAGGGGCAAAGTCGCCCTTGACGCCCATCTTTTGCTCCATCTCGGTGAAAAAGCCCAAGTCTATATAAAGCTTTTGATCGGCAGGACAGTAAAACGGCCCCATGGCAGATTGACCCGCCCCGCAGGCGGTCGGGGTAGCGCCCCGGTACAGCACCAGCACGGGATCGCGGTAGCTGCCATTGGTTTGCTTGGCAAAAACATCACGCCAGACATCCTCGGTTTCGCCCAGGATCTTGGCAATGGTTTGGCCCTGTGCATCCGAGGCTGCAACGGGTTGAGACTGCGGGGCGCTGGTAGGGTCGTCGGCCAGGTTCAGCACCACACTGGGATCCACCCCAAAGTACATGGCCACCAGGGCCAGCACGATTGTCCCCAAGCCGATCTTGCCGCCGCTCAATCGTGGCCCATTGGCACGGCGGTCCTCGACATTACGGCTGGAGCGAGACTTATCCAGACGCATCACGCTCTCCTTGAATTGGAAAACGTCAATGTACTCTGATTTCCGTGGATAGAGCAGGGGCATTTTCGATTCTTGTCATCGGAAAACGGGTAGGGGGCGTTAATTACCCCACCATGACAAGTCATTGAATTGCTTGGCTTAATGTGACTTGTCCAAAGGCTATCCCCGAGCTTGCCCACTGAAAATGTGGATAAGTGGATAAGTAAGTCACCGGGACACTGCGGTATGCTACTTTTCTCAGAGCGTACCCTACTGGAGAGCGAGTATGTTGGGAGGAACCTTGTTGGCCTTGCGCGACCATGCACGAGTCCGTGCCATTGGAGCGGTTATAGCTCGATACGGGATTGGGGATGTGATGCATCGCCTGGGCTTGTCGGACCTCCTGCCCGGTAACAAGACCTCGGTGGCGGCCGAAATGCCCGAGCGCTCGGCACCTGAACGTTTGCGACGTGCGCTGGAAGAGCTGGGTCCGACCTTTATCAAGCTGGGTCAGATTCTGGCTACACGTAATGATTTGCTGTCGTTGGAGTGGACGCAGGAGCTGGAGAAGCTCCAAGGTCACGCCGCGCCGGTGCCTTGGGAAACGATCAGACCCGAGCTGGAGCAGGCTTTGGGTCAAACGGTTGAGCAAGCCTTTGCGCGCTTTGACACCCAGGTGCTGGCCTCGGCCTCCATGGCACAGGTGTATCGCGCCTGTTTGCGGGATGGCACCGAAGTCGTGGTGAAGGTGCAGCGCCCTGGTCTGGAGCCACTGATTCAGGCTGACTTGCGTTTGTTGAAACAGATTGCCCGCCTGGTCCAGCAACAAGGCCTGCTGCCCGAGTATCGCCCTTACGATATCGTGCGTGCCCTGGCTGAAGCCATTGCCGATGAGCTGGACTTCACCCGCGAAGCGGCCAATACCTTGGCGGTGCGCGAGAACATGCAGCCCTTCAAGGACATTGTGGTTCCGCGTGTCTATATGGAGTGGACCAGCGCGACGGTCATGGTGCAGGAGTTTGTCCCCGGGGTCTCGCCCATTCAAGAGGCACAGTTGCAAGCCATTGAGGCGGATCGTCCTTTATTGGCCCGCCGAGGTGCCTTGGCGTTCCTGCATATGGTGCTGGAGGACGGGCTGTTTCATGCTGATCCGCACCCCGGCAATATGATGGCCTTGCCGGGCAATAAGGTTGCCTTTATTGATTTCGGCTTGGTGGGCCATTTGACGGAACGTCGCCGCCAGCAATTGCTGGTGTTGCTACGGGCGATTGTGGATGGACAGGCAGATGGGGTGGCAACGACCTTGCTGGACTGGTCCGGGGCAGAGGACTTTGATTGGAGCCGTCTGGAAGAAAGTGCCCAGCGTTATGTAGCCCGACAAAGCAGTGGGCTGTTGTCCATCTCGGCTGCCTTGCTGGACTTCATGGCTCTGGCGCGCGAGAACCATTTAATTCTGCCGCCGGATCTGGCCTTGCTGTTCAAGGCTTTTATCACGGCGGACGGTGTGCTGAAGCGTCTGGACCCGCAGTTTGATGTGGTCGAAGTCGCGCAGCCCGTGATTATGGGCTTGATGCGCAAGCAGTACTCGCCACGTCGTGTTTATGCGGACCTGCAACGCAGTTTGCTGGAGTCGCGGCAGTTGGCCATGGATGCGCCCCAATTGCTGCGTCTGTTGATGCATAGGGTGCGGCAAGGAAAGATCTCGGCGCGTATTCAAATCGAGGGCATGCCGCGTCTGGCCTCGTCGCTGGAAAAGGCAGCCACCCGTCTGGCCATTGCGATTGTGACGGCGGCTTTTGTATTGATTTTGGGTCCGGTGCTGGTTACGCGCGGTCCCGCATGGCTGGGCCTGACTATTTTCAGCTGGGCGGGTTTATTAGCCGCCGTGCTGGGCCTGGTTCTGGTTTTGTGGGGATTTTGGCGACGGCGCTAAAAAGTATCTTGAGGCCGTCGCTTTCTGCGCAGGAAGTGCTCAAGCGGCTAGTCACCGTCCAGTTTAAAAGACGGCTAGTAAAAATGCGGCTCAGCCCAAACAGTCCCCGCATTATCCCCAGGTTTATTCACAGCTTCTGGGGATAAGTCGGCCTTACATAAAGTCGTCCATGCCACCGCCTACGGGTGCCAGACCTGTCATCCAGTACACGCCCCAGGCAATCAGAGCCACAATGATCAGAGCGAGAAAACGGGTTTTCCAGCTGTCTTTGCTGGCAGGCAGGCTGGCATCGGCGGGAACCGGCATGCTGCCCTTGACCATGACGCTGGTTAATTTCTGACCACGCAACACGCGATACAGGAAAATAGCCAGGATATGCAAGGCAATAATGGCCAGCATGATCCATTCATTGGCTTTGTGCAGGCCCGTCAGGGTTTTGGACCAGTCGCTGCTCAGATAGGCCAAAGGGCCAGTCGTGAAGATGTCGTCATTGGCAAACAGGCCCGAGACGGCTTGAAAGCCGAACACAATCAACATGATCCAGACGGACCAGGCACCGATGGGGTTGTGGCCTGGGTAAACCGCGGGTTTGTCACGCAAGTAGCGCAGGCTGCGTACAGGATTGGGCAGGAAGTGGCTAAAGCGGGAGTAGTAACCACCAATCAGGCCCCAGACCAGGCGAAATGCCAGCAGCCCCAGGGCCAGCAAGCCAAAGCGTACGTGCCAGTCCATCCACAAACCGCCAACCTTGATCGTCACAAAACAGCCCACGATGCTGATCACGAGCAGCCAGTGGAACAGGCGGGTGGGTAGATCCCAGATGAGTAGAGGGCGAGTCGAGGAGGCTTGCATGGGGAAAATCCGGAGAGACTAAGACATCTGATTATAGTCAGTGTTGTCTTGGAGTCCGTTTTCCGCCGCGGGTTCCTTCTTTTATTGAGCGCGGGGTTTGCGCTTGCGCAAACTGATCTTGCGACCGTCGTAACGGTACTCGTCGATCAGGGTGGGATTATCCAGGCTGGGGGTTTCCATGATCAGGGTTTGACCCTGGTGGCGTACTCGAATTTGTGCGCTGCAAGACCCAAACGCTGGCGAGACGGTATAGCCCTTGGATGACACTGTGACCCAGTGATAATAAATCGAGCAACCCCCCAGGCCGTTGTCCACCGAAATCAACGCTGTCTGGTTGTTGGATTGTCTGAAGGCGTAGGGAATATTGATCAAGCCCTTGAGTTCGGGCGCGATGATTTGCGAGTCCAGTTGCAGTTGTGCTTCATAGACATAATCGCTTTGGCTCACTTGCAAGGTGCCGTAGGGGCTGTCCAGACTTAATTGAGAAGGAGGCTGGGGCCAGGTCTGGCTTGCCGCACTATGGGCGACAAACGGTTGCAGGGCCAAGCCGAGCCCAATCACAACATAACGAATAAAGACCTTAGTGGCGGGCATGATCAATCAAGTAAGAGGATGATCAAGGCTCAGTGAAAAACACAAAGCGCCATAGATCATCTGTATTTGTAAGTTTCATAACATTTTATGTATTTTCTTGTTGCGTAGAATACCGGATCGCAGAACTTTTCGCTATAAGGATAGGCACATAAGGTGAATGTTTCATGTCTGTGTCATAGGGGGGACAAGCGAAATTAGTCCTGAAAAGCATCTTGCCTCAGGCTTAAAGAAATGGACTGAATTGGGCTATCATTGCTAGGTTGCCCCGGATGGGGCCAAGCCGCATTTCTTCGTTGCAGCAGAGACTCATTATGCAATCCATCCCGGATGCCGCACTGGCATCAGAATCGGACTCCCCGCTGGCTGCCCAGCAGGCCAAACCCGGCGCTTTATTGGACTACGTCAGCTCCAGCCGTTTGCCTACCCCCTGGGCCGTATTCCAAATCCATGTATTTGTAGAGCGCAGCAATCAAAAAGAACACGTCTTGTTGACCCTGGGGGATGTGGCCGACGGCGAGCCTGTCCTGGCCCGTGTCCACTCCGAGTGTCTGACGGGCGATGCCTTGTTCAGCCTGCGCTGCGATTGCGGCCCTCAACTGCAATTGGCGCTGGAACGTATTGCTACGGCAGGCCGTGGTGCCTTGATGTATTTACGCCAGGAAGGGCGGGGTATTGGTCTGGTGAACAAGATCCGTGCCTACAACCTGCAAGATCAGGGGGCGGATACGGTGGAAGCCAACGAGAAGCTGGGGTTTCCTGCGGATATGCGTCGCTATGATATTTGCAAGGATATGCTCGAGCACGTCGGTATCCAGAAGCTGCGTCTGATGACCAATAATCCGCGCAAGGTAAAAACCCTGCAGGAAATTGGCATTGATGTGGTGGAGCGTGTGCCGCATCAAATTGAAGGTAATCCCTTCAACGAGGCTTACCTGAACACCAAGCGTCTGCGCTTGGGCCACTGGCTGGAAACAGACGAATAAAAAGGGGCGCGCGGGCAGAAATTGATTCTGCTCCGATTTCGTTCCTGCTTATCGCGGTATCAACACAAAGGGCCAATTGATGGCCCTTTGTGTTTTTCTCTGGTGGAGATTAAGCGCGATCAGAATGTGCTGCCTGCTGGCAGGCAACGCAAAAGAGAAAGCCGGATCCGATGTCCACACAGGGATTGGGATCCGGCTTTATCTTTGCTTGCTCAGGCTTGAGAGCTGAAGGGGCGGGTGGCTGCTTGTGCAGAACTAAACAGCCAAGGCCTGGTCGAACCAGGCCTTCCCGGTCTTAGGCAGGGCTCTTTTCCAGCAAGGCGCTGACACTGGCCTTGGCGTTCTCTACAATCTGATCACGCAGCTCTGGGGTTTTGCCCAGACCTTCGGCGTACACAATACGCAGGTCCGTTACACCCATGAAGCCGAACATCACACGCAGGTAGCTTTCCTGATGTTCCATGGCCTGGCCTTGCTCCGATTCGGAGTAGATGCCACCACGGCTCAGAACCAGGTAAACCGTTTTGTCGCCAGCCAGACCTTCTGGGCCATTGCTGGTGTAGCGGAAAGTGCGGCCAGCTTGAGCCAGACGGTCCATCCAGGCTTTCAGTTGGCTAGGAATGGTGAAGTTGTAGAAGGGGGCGCCAATCACCACCACATCGGAAGCCAGGAACTGGCTCAGGTATTGCTCGGTGATGGCGTTCTCGGCACGCTGGCGCTCGCTCAGGGTGGCTGGGTCCAGACCCAGGCGCATGCCCAGGGAGTCAGCCGAAAAGTGAGGTGGCGGGTTCAGGGCCAGATCTACATGCTCCACTTGGACTTGCTCATTTTGCTGGCGCAGCTGATCAACCACAAATTGCGAAAGTTCGCGGGAAACGGAGTTGGCGCCGGTGATACTGGAGTCTACGTGTAGCAGTTTCATGATGTTTGGTGTCCAAAGCGATGAAGGAATGGTGTCATTATGTTTGATGCCCATACCTTTGATAAGCCGGTTTTTCTGAGAAAGATTATTCTACTTTTGTCTGTAATCCTGGAAAACTTCCCTGTATGTATGACTTAAATGACATGGTGCTGTTTACCGAAGTGGTACAGCGTGGCGGCTTTAGTGCTGCTGCCCGACACTTGGGCATGCCGCCATCGCGAGTGTCGCGACGTCTTAGCCGTCTTGAGGCTGAAGTCGGTGTGCGCCTGCTGCAACGCACCACGCGCAGCCTGTCTCTGACCCCTGCTGGAGAGGTGTTCCTGCGCCATTGCCAGGCCATGCGTGACGAGGCCGAAGCTGCGTATTCTGCGGTGGCTCAAGTGCAGCAAGAACCGCGTGGTCTCTTGCGTATCAGTTGCCCGGTCACCTTGGCCCATACGGTCTTGTCGACCGTGTTTGCACAGTTTCTGATTCGCTACCCTCAGGTTGAGCTGGAGGTGGAAGTCAGCAACCGGGTGGTTGATCCGGTGGCGGACGGGATTGATGTGGCTTTGCGAGTGCGCAGCACCTTAAGTGATAGTGCGAGCTATATCGTCAAGCGCCTGGGTGAAACAGGGGCGATTTTGGTTGCTCAGCCTGAACTGCTGGCGCGTTTTGATCCGGTGCGCGGCCCGGCTGATTTGGTGAAATTGCCCACGGTGGCCATGTCGGCCCGACAAGGTCAAAACGAATGGGAGCTGTATGGTCCCGAGGGCGCCAGCCTGACGGTAACGCACAGGCCGCGCTATATGGCCTCGGATTTGCTGACGTTGCGTGAAGGGGTGGAGCAGGGCATAGGCGTGGGTATCTTGCCCGACTATATGTGTTGCGAGGCCTTGAAAGCCGGACGCCTGGTGCAAGTATTGCCACAGTGGGCGCCCTTGCCGGGGATTATTCACGCTGTGTTTGCTTCCCGCCGAGGCATGGCCCCGGCGGTCCGACATTTTCTGGATTATCTGGGTGAGCAACTGCCGGTGCATCACCCCAAAATTTAAGTGATTCAGCGGGCGGTGGCTGCAAAGGGGCAACTGCTTTGTGCGGGCAGAATGGCCCAGTTCAGATCAATCATGGGACTGCGCTCGGAAGACCAGCGCTGCTCGGCCTGCCCCTTGATAGGAGCTTGCTCGTACAGCTGGAGCAAGGATGCAGGAGGTTTCCCACGGGTCTGGATGCTGTAAACAATCAGAGCGCCGCATTCCATATCCTGCGGTAGTGTCAGCCAAGGTGAAGCAGCCGGGTCAGCATCAATAAAGACCATCACATCCTGGCCGGCATGAACGGCAATATTGCCGCCTAGCCAGGTATCGGCTACGACGACTTTAAGTGGGATGCCGGGCATGTGTTCGTTCCAGATGGCTTGCATTTGGGTAGATACTTCCGGGCCGGGGAAGGTGGAGCGAGAGTCCCGACCTTTATGCCAGGCCAATGGGCCACGAGCCAAGGCGTAGCCCGATGCCAGCAATATCTGCAACACGATCACAATAATAGCCACGCGCCGCAGCTGGATCTTGTCCTTGCCGTGCATGAGCCAAAGAGCAAAAAAGCCATACAAAACAAAAAAAGTGGTGGCCCAGGAAGCGACCAGACGGGTGCCCATGATGGCTGAAATCAAGACCGTGCTGATGATGGGAGTCAGGCCCACCCACAGCAGGAATTGCTTGTCGCTGCGGGAAATATCATCGGCATAGCGTTGCTTGTTTTGCAAGGCCGTGTCGGATGGGGCCAGCTTTTTCCTGGCGCGACGATTCCAGATGCCCAGCGCAATCATGGCCACAACCATGGGGCTTAGTCGCCCCAGCTGGTCCAGGCTAAACGCCAGCAGTTCCTTGTAGGCCTCCCAGCGGGTATGTGTTTCCAGCGAGCCGTCCATATAGCGGAAGGGGGCGAAGTCGTGCTTCACCAGCCAGTACAGATGGGGCGACAAGACCAGCACATAGGCAAGCAGGGCCAAGCCCAGCCCTATCCAGGTCTGCCGCTGACGCCACATACCGCTGCGCAGGAAATACAAAAAGAAGGCGGTGAACAGAATCACGGCACTGTATTTGGTGACCGTAGACAGCGCAGCGACGGCGCCCAGCCATAACCAGTCTGCCGGTTTCTGGTCGCGGCTGGCGCGATAGAAAAACCAGGTCGCGGCGGTTACGGACCACAGTTGTGCCGTGTTGTGATTAAAAATGGTGCCGCGCAAGGAAAAGTAAATACTGACAGAACTGATCAGCAAGACCATGAAGGCGCGTTCGGGGTTCAGGAATTCGCAGGCCAGTTTCCAGATAAACCATAGCCCCAGCACCGAAGCTGTCATGCCCGCGGCAAAGGTCAGCCATGCCGGGCGTCCGACTACGCTGGTCAAGGCGGCCATCACCCACGCTGGAAAGGGGGGATGCTTCAAATAGCCCAGCTCGAAACTGGCCGACCAGACCAGTTCTTCCATGCCGTCCAGATCGGGGGCTTTATGGCTAATCGCCATCAAAACGGTCCACAGCAAAATCATGAATAACAGATACAGCAGCACATAGCGCTGGTAGGTGTTGGGCTGAGCCGATGCTGGATTTTGGGCGGTCATGCGTCTGGTGAAAGCGTGAAAATAAGCAAGTGTACTTCTTGTGCGTTGAAAAGCCCCGATTGGACAGGCGTCTTAATCTGGGCTACGATGCGCTTCGTCATTAGGGAGTAGCCGCTTCGGTTTACCGAAGATCAGCGTCAACATACTTGACCTACACAGGGTCATGGCGCTGATAGCAACTTAGCCTGGCAAGACTTTTGACCATGGACCTTCGCGTTTGGCCGGGAGGGTTTGTGGTCATCTGTCTCTTATCCGGCCAGGAGTTGTTATGGAAGCGTTGTTTATCTCCACGGGTGTGGTTGCCTTGGCAGAAATTGGGGACAAAACCCAGTTGTTGGCCTTTATTCTTGCAGCCCGCTATAAACGCCCTTGGCCCATCATTCTCGCTATTTTCATAGCAACCTTAGTTAATCACGGTCTGGCTGGCGCCATTGGTGCTTGGGTTCCCGCTTTGCTGGATCCGGAAGTGCTGCGTTGGGTGCTGGGTATTTCCTTTCTGGCCATGGCCATCTGGATTCTGATTCCTGACAAGATCGATGATGCCGAAGCCACCCGTACGCGTTTTGGTGTTTTTGGCACCACGCTGGTGACATTCTTCTTGGCCGAGATGGGCGACAAGACACAGATTGCGACGGTCGCTTTGGCTGCTAAATATCAAGAGTTCGGTTTGGTGGTGCTGGGCACGACCTTGGGCATGATGTTGGCCAACGCACCTGCCGTTTTGTTTGGCGAGCGCATTGCCCGCCGTTTGCCGACTCAGTTGGTACACCGGATTGCTGCCTGTATCTTTGCCGTGCTGGGTGTGCTGGCCTTGTTGGGAGGGGCTGAAAGCCTGGGCTTTTAGCGAACTCAGGTACTGGATGCCAATTGTCGTAGTCGGCCTGGGTGGGCCGGTTTGCGACGAGCGGCGTCCATTTTCACAACCGGGGCCAGGATCAAGGGGGCAGCAGAGCGAGTGGGTGGGTGGGTATGTGCACTTTCTCCATGATTCAGGACACTGATAGCCTCTTGCAGTTCGGCCCCATTCTGGTTCAGTTCCTGCGCTGTTTCACTCAAGTCATGGACCAGAGCGGCATTGTCGCTGGTGATTTGGTCCACCTGTTTCAAGGCCTGGGTCAACTGGCCCAAACCGATGCTCTGCTCGCTGGTGGCAGCAGAAATCTCACCCATCAAACCCGCAACCTCAGACACGGATGTCAGGATTTCCTGCATGGTCTGCCCCGCATGGGCGGCGTGGGTGGCACCTTCAGCACTGAGGGTTTGGGTTTCGGTGACCAGTTGCTTGATTTCATCGGCCGCTTGAGCCGCTTGCTGAGCCAGCGAACGCACGGCAGAGGCAACCACCGCAAAGCCTTTACCGGCCTCTCCGGCGCGGGCCGATTCAATTGAGGCGTTGATCGACAGGATATTGGTCTGAAAGGCGATGTTATTGATCATCGACACGATATTGCCGATATGCTGCGAGCTTTCCAGAATCTGCTGCATGGATGAGCTGACTTTCTGAACCGCATCGTTCCCGCGACCCGCGATATCCGCGCTGCGGCTAGCCAGTTCGTGGCTGGCCTTGGCGTTTTCCGCGGTCTGTAGAACGGCTTGCCCAAAGGAGCTCATACTGGCAGTGGTCTGCTGCATGGACGCCGCTTGCTCTTGAGTGCGTGCTTCCAGCAGGGCGCTGTTATCCGAGAGTTTGCGTGACACCATTTGATTGTTGCTGCAGCTATGGTCCACGTCGGTACTAATGCTCATCAGGCTCTTACGCATCAGATCCAGATTCTGGCCCAGCGTTTCCAGCTTCTTTACAGCGGGCCCGCGTGTGTTGACTGTCAGGTTGCCTGCGGCAATTTGTTGGGCGATGTGCGTGGCCGTTTTAAACGATCCCAAAACCCGTCGCATCAGCACGGCCTGATAGCCCAAAATCATCAGTGTCCCCACCCCCAGAGAACTGGCCAGGAGGATCATGCTTTGCTGTGGCATTTCCGTATTCAGGATCATGGCAATAATCCCGCCGGTAATACCCAGATTCAACAGGCCTTTTCGTAAAAAGGCGGCCAATAAACTGGGACCAGCCAGGAAACGAAGGCCGGCAAAAGGGCGACGCCAGCTGCGAGCCGTAATTTGGCCAGCGCGTATCGTTCGGGAACGATTTCGGCCTTCGCGCAATTCCTGATAAAACTGTTCAGCTGCTTGAATATTCTGAGGTTTTGCGCGCACACGAACCGACGCAAAGCCGGTTAATTCCCCTTGTTCAATAATGGGACTGGCATGGGCCAGGACCCAATAAAAACCGCCGTCCTTACGGCGATTCTTTACCACCCCCACCCACGAACGTCCCTGTTTTAAGGTATGCCACAAATCTGCAAAAACTTCGGATGGCATATCGGGGTGACGCACGATATTGTGCGGCTCGCCAATCAATTCTTCCCGACTAAACCCGCTCACCTCGACAAAGGCCGGGTTCGCATAAATGATGCGGCCGGCCAGGTCAGTTTTGGAAATGAGATATTGCTCGTCCAGCAGCTCGGTTTCGATGCCGGTAATTGGTAGGTTCTTGCGCATAGCCTTTCCCTTTGTATTTTTGTATCAGCAAAAGACTCGAGATAAACGGATCAATTTCTTGTTGTGAATTTTCGTGAATAGTATCATTTGATTCGTTTTTTATGTCTAAAAATAAAAAAATGATAATCAAATGAAAATTTTTGTCACAAAAAGATCGAAATTGAAAAAATTGATCCTGGCTGATAAAGGGCAGAGGGCGTGCTCAGGAGGGCAGGTACTGGGCGTGGAAGGCTTCGCTGAGCAGTTGCAGGAGCAGGGCAATGGGAATGGGCTTGGTCAGGGCTGTTGCTTTGCCGGGCAGACCGCCACGCGCGTGAATATCGGCGGCGCTCAATGCAGAAATCACATAAATCTGGGTATGTTCGGTTTCAGGGGCATCGGCCAGCGCCTTGAGCATGGCAAAACCATCCAGTTTGGGCAGGTTCAGGTCCACGATCAGCACATCGGGGTAGAAATTGCCGGCAGCAATCAGACCTTTCAGGCCATCTTGCTCGCAGCGCAATTCGACCGGGAAGGGCAGATGTTCCATGGCCATGCGGTAAATCGCCAGCAAATCCAGGTCGTCTTCAACGACCAGTACGCGCAGGCAGGGTTCACCGCTGCAAACAGGTAGGCTGGGAGTGATCGGAACATCAGGCGTCGGGGGGCTGGTTTGCCCACGGCGCTCTTGCAAGATGGCTTGTACGGAATCGCGGTCGATGCGACGGTGCCCGCCTTGGGTTTTCCAGGCTTTCAGGGTCCCGGCTTCTACCCAAAGTTGTACGGTGCGTACAGACACACCTAGTAAATCAGCAGCCTGCCGAGTGGAGTAAACGGCGTCGTTCATGGAGTCAACAAAATGAAAGCAGGCCAGACCGGGGAAAGAAAGGCTATGGGCCCCGATGTAGCAGTGCAGAGTGTAGAGACGGTATTAGTAAGTACAGAAATACTACTAATGGCAATGGGAAGTGGCCTGTTCACGCCAAGTGATAGGCAGAGTATTCGACACACATGCTTCTAATATCTCCGATTTTCAGATGTTCATGCTTCATCAGGGACTCACTTCAATCGGGCGGGCCTGTGAACCTGGACTCGCCTTGCTGATTTTACGCGTATCCCTTGCGCTGTCGTGTTACCGGACGGGCCCAGTGTGGGGAGCTGAACACACTTATAAGTGTTGATGTTACGGGCGGGTCCGGGCGGTGCTCGGCTTGTCGGGCCAAGAAAAACGGTGTTAGCACCCTAGCACTTGTTTTTATCGTTAGTCTTGATCCTGGTCAGTCTTTATGAAATAAATAGGAATCCATTTTGTACAAGCCCCCTTGTTTCCTCAAAGAAAATTTATGCGCCTTATGATAAGGCCGTTTCTGCCGTTAAGCAGTATGGGCGGTGGTTTTGGAGTAATACTTTTAAAAAGTACTAATCCCTTTCTTATTGTTCCGCCCGATTGTTATGAAATTTCTTTATTAGGCGATTAACCGTTTTTTCACCCAGGCTGATGCAAAGGCATTGGCAGATCAGTAATCCCATCTAGAAAAATGCTTGGTTTATCCGCTGGACTGGATTTTTGTCGCATGGAGATTGAAACCACACTGAGGCAGGCTTGGTGCTTGTTTTGGGACGAAAATAGGGGATTGGCTTGTTGCTCACACTATTTACCAGTTTTTTGATCGGGCAACGTTTGTTTGACCGAGCGAGCGTGCTTAAATGGCCGGGACAGGCTTATGAAAAAGCACATCGCTTTGAGCAAATGCTGGATGCCTTGCCCGATGCTATTGTCATGTTCGATTCCTGTGGGCGAATTGAGGGTTGTAATCGGGCCATGCGGCGTTTGCTGGATACGCCGGAATTGGCCAATGACAACGATGATTTAATCGATTTTTTCCAGAATCTGGAAAAGGGAATACGGGCAGATTTAGCGTATTTGCTCCCTGGGATTAGTCGGGTTATTAACCGCGAAAAAAATCCTTTTTACTATGTGCACCGGGATGGGGAAGGGGAACAGGCCCGCGCCCTGGAGTTTCATGCCTATGCGGCCTCCGATTCAGACAGCGCAACTTTGTTGATGATTCGCGATGTCAGCACAAAAATGCAACAGGAGCGCGATCGTGCTGACTGTTTTGCCATGGCTGCCCATGAAATACGCTCCCCGCTGGCCGCCATCAGCGGCTATATCCAATTGCTGCAACTGGAGACAACCCCGTCAGCCTGGGCTAGCAAGATCTACTCTCAATTACATGAAAAGGTTCGTGGCGTTGATGTGCTGCTGGACGATTTGACGCGCTTGAATCGCATGGAGTATGAGGGCACGAGCATGCAGGAATGGCGCGAGTCCGATTTGCGTGCCGTGCTGCGCCTGAGTCTGCGCCCCTTTCACGAACAGCGCCACCGCATTTACCTGGATGTGCCCGAGTATGGCTTGTGGGCCAAGGTGGATATCGTTCCTTTATTGGTGGCTTTGCGCAATGCGCTGGAAAATGCCCTGAAGTACTCCGCGCCGGACACCATGGTGACCCTGCGCTTGCAGCCGGGCGAAACCGGTTGGGCTCGGATAGAGGTCCTGGACCAAGGGCCGGGAATTGATCCGCTCTATAAAGAGAAGGTCTTTGACAAGTTCTATCGCCTGCCCGGCCAACAGGTGCAAGGAAGCGGTCTGGGCTTGTCCATTTTGCGCTCGATTGTTCACCACCACGGGGGCAGAGTCTATTTCAAGGACCGCCCGGGTCCAGGAGCGCATTTGGTCATGGAATTGGTTCTGCTGCCTTCCGCGTCGTATATACCTTAATCTTCCCTTAAATAGGGTTATTTTCATATATTTAAGTTTGATATAAGGTACAATTTGCGCTCTTTTCGATGAAGCGAGGTGATCGCCATTCCAGGTGCACCTCGCTTTGAAGTTTTTACGTTGCGGTCGTCTCGTTGGTAGGGAGCGCAAAATCTGTTAAAGGAGCACACGATTATGCAAGGCTTGCACTTGACCGCAGACCTTTACCAATGTGCATGCAGCCCGGAGCTGCTGATCGATGCCCAGAAACTGGCGGATTTTTGCCGTCAGCAGACTATTGATGCAGGGCTGACGATTGTTGGTGAGGAGTGGCAGGCATTTCCCGAATTTGAAGGGCAGCCTGGTGGTGTTACCGGGGTACTGTTATTGGCCGAGTCTCACTTGGCCATCCATACCTGGCCAGAGCGTGGTGGCGTGACGCTGGACGTTTATGTCTGCAATTTCATGCAGGACAATTCCGGCAAGGCGACCCGCCTGATTGACGGTATTGAGCAGGCTTTCAAGCCCGGTCAGGCCCAGCGTAATCGCTTGTGGCGTGGCGAGGCCGATGGCCCGGCCCATGCTGGTGAACTGCTGACGGAAAACCTGAATCAGGATGCGCTGTACGGCTTTCGCTTCACCGAGCGCTTGCTGGAGCGCCAGACTGCTTTTCAGCGTCTGGAGTTGCTGCGTTCCGAAACCTTGGGTAAGACCTTGCGCCTGGACGGTTGCATGATGACTTCCGAGGCCGAAGAATTTTTCTACCACGAAGGTCTGATTCACCCGGCCGCTATGTCTCACCCGAATCCACGTCGTGCCCTGATTGTGGGCGGTGGGGATGGTGGAGCCCTGGAAGAACTGCTGAAGTACCCCAGCCTGGAGCGAGTCTCTCTGGTTGAGCTGGATGGGGAGGTGATCGAGGTGGCCCGCGAGCACTTGCAGTCCATTCACAAGGGGGCGTTTGATAACCCGCGTGTACAAATTCAGATCGAAGACGGCGCGAAGTTCCTGGCCCATACACAGGATCGCTTTGACTTGATCTATCTGGACCTGACCGACCCCGAAACTCCGGCCGGCCCCTTGTACACGACTGCCTTCTTTGAGTCCTGCAAACGTGCGCTGGCAAGTGGTGGTGCTTTGGTATTGCACCTGGGTTCGCCTTTCCACGAAAGTCAGCAGGTCAAGAACCTGAGCGAATCCCTGGCCAGTGTGTTTGCACAAGTGCATGGCTACGGTCTGCATATTCCGCTGTACGGCTCTTACTGGGGGCTGGCAATTGCCTCCGACGAGCTGAACCCGCGTGCTTTCTCCGCCGAGCAAATCCAGGAACGACTGGAGCAGCGTATGAGCAGCGAGAACCAGGACTCCCTGCAGTTCTACAACGCTGATATTCATGGTGCCTTGTTTGCTTTGCCTACTTTCTACCGCCGCCTGATGCCTGTGAATGAGGTCAATCTGGAAGAGGTCTGTTAAGCAGGTTCTGGACAGTTTGAGTCTGCCTTCGGGCAGATTTCGTGATGAAAAAGCCCCTGATCTTGTTAAGGTCAGGGGCTTTTTCTGTTCAGGAGGAAACTGGATAGAGCCTTATTCCTTATCCGCCCCACGATAGCGCTGGTAAGGCAGGACGTTCCAGGTGCGTGTGGTCAACTGCTTGGCAGAAATCACGGTCGGAATATCATCCAGCAGGCTGCGGGCCGAATGCAGCTCGCGCACGACTTCCTGCTTGTCCTGATACATGAACTCGTCCGAGGCTTCTTCCGGTGCTTGCTGCTGCTTTTCTTCCAGATCGCTGATCAGACGCTCTTGCTGGAAGCGCAGGGCAGCACGTGCATCCTCAATCCAGGCGGCTTGCATATTGCGGTTGTGATCCACCACGGCGCTGTACTCGGTGTACACCCCGTTGTAGATATCTCCCGCATGGTGCCGCACGTCGTGGCTGGCGATTTCCAGATCGCGCACCGTCAGCTGAGATGGATCCAGTGGTTCACTACGCTTGGCCCCGCCCAGACGGGTGTACTGGGTGTAGTAGGGGAACATGCTCTGGATCACCTTGCTGACAGGCTGGATTGCTTCGCCTTCCTCGCACAGTCCTTTGGGCTGTACGCCTTGCATGGCCGGCAGAATGGATTCAGGGCGACAAATTTCCTTGGGCGGCATGATGCCGTGACGCAGCATCTCGCGAATGCCGGTGCCGGAGATGGTCAGCCTGAAGCGATCATCGTGCGGGCAGGTCTCGGAAGTGGCATGGCAGGCACAACGCGTGCAGTAAAACACTTCGTGGAACAGGCGCACATCAATGCCCATTTCCTTGGGGCTGAACTGATCGAAAATACTGTGGCTGGCGTACTTGTCGTAGTAGCTGCCAATCCCGGCGTGATCCCGACCAATCAAGGCGTGGGTGCACCCATAGTTCTTCATGATCAGGGCATGCAAAATGGTTTCGCGTGGGCCAGCAAAAATATAGGTGACCCGCAGCGGCGAGAGGATGGCACGGTCCTTGGGGTAGTAGGTATCCAGTACGTTTCGGTAGGCCATCATGCGGAACTCGTGGCGCACGTATTCACGCTTGGCCATCTCTACCAGTGGCTGCAGGAACAGGCCATCAATCCCTTCCAGCGCATTGCGGTGAATGTACTCGTGGCCACGGTGCAGCGGATTCGCACCGGTGATAAAGCCTGCCACGGAATTGAATTTCTTTCCTTCATAGAACAGGCGCCAGGTGTCTTTGGGTTCGCGGCGCAGCTTCTCGAACGGGCCCCAGTCCACACGCTGCAGCAGGTGCAAGGTGCCACCCAGGGACACATCGCCCATGCGGCGGTAAATGGAGTCCACACCGGGGTGATTTCTGTCCGTGGTGCCAAACAGTTGCTGAGCGCGCTGCTCCTTGTCGTAGGAGAAGATGTCCTCGATGCTCAGGATGGCTACCGGCTCGTTGTCGCTATTGGTCAGCGCCACTTCAGAGCCGACCGAAAGTCCTTTAATAATGTCGCGGTTGCGATCGCCAATCGGGGCGAAGCTCAGCGGCACAGGCCACACCACACCATTACTCAAACGACCCTCTTTGAGCACGGAGTTGTAGTCGGCCTCGTTCATGAAGCCTTTGTTGGGGGAGAGCACGCCCGTAGCAATCATCTCGATGGTGATGACGGCTTCCAGATCCACGCGGATGCTGGGCAGGGTGCGCGCACGTTCGATCTCGTCCTTGACGCGATCCTCCGGGACAACCTGGTTGACCAGCGTTCCACCGTGCGGTTGCTGTGGATAGCGATCAAAGTTCAATGTTGAGTGGTTCATATTGCCTCCTTTAATTTGCCCCGCGTGACGATGAAAGATAGTTTTTTTGTCGGGGCGTTTTTCGTTTGCGAGTGATAGATGAGTTCTGGACTGGAGCAGTGACTCCCCGGTTTCAAACGCTCTATTTCTTCTTGTGATGCCAGACGAAAGCTCTTCGTCCAAACAGGTGATGCAGCGCTGGCTTGAATACCGCCTGCGCATTGTTTTGCTGCGCTTGTTAAATGCGACATGAGGACAGGAATGCAGGCATCGTTCCGGGTTTGTCGGTGCGTGAGGTGATCTTCACCGTGGCTCATGATGCTGCGGGTGCTGCCTGCCCAAGAGATCTGTCCTGAAAATCAAATTGGGTATAGGTGATAAGCCCTAGTTTTCCGAGCTCAGATCCTGCTGGAACTGTCTTAGTATTACTCACAATCGCGAGAAAAATCATCGCGTTATACCAAAGTAGGAGACAGTGCAGATGACGCCAGCTTGGGTGGTGTTGGCCTCGTTGATTTACGCCGCAATTTTGTTCGCCATTGCCTGGTTCGGGGACAGGAATCCTTTGTATACCCAGCGCCCCTGGTTGCGACCTACGGTCTACAGCCTTGCCTTGGCTGTGTACTGTTCGTCGTGGACGTTTTACGGCGCGGTCGGGTCGGCGGTGCGCTATGGCATTGGCTTTCTGCCTATTTATCTTGGCCCCATGCTGATGCTGCTGTTTGGCTGGCGGATTATTGAACGCCTGGCGCTGGTGGCTCAATCCCAGAACACGGTTTCCATTGCGGACTTCATGGCCAGTCGTTATGGGCGCTCGCAGCGCTTGGCGGCCATGGTGGCGGGGATTGCCGTGGTGGCGGCCGTGCCGTATCTGGCCCTGCAATACAAGGCGGTGGCCTTGAGTTTGAGTGTGCTGGCCGGGACCGAGTTTCACGCCGGGCTGTTTGGTGATCCGGCCTTGTATGTCGCGATTTTGATGGCCTTGTTTTCTATTCTGTTTGGAACACGCCAGGTGGACGCGACCGAGCATAGACCGGGTTTGATGCTGGCCGTGGCCTTTGAGTCCGTGGTGAAACTGGTGGCCTTGGTGGCGGTTGGCCTGTTCGCCTTTCGCTGGTTTGGCAAGACTGAACTGAATATGGTGGGGGCCGTCAGCACACTGTTCGAGAACAGTCCGCCGGTGGGTTTTGTCGGTCAAACCTTGCTGGCCTTTGCCGCGATTATTTGTTTGCCCCGTCAGTTCCATGTGGCCATTGTGGAATGTGGGGACGTGGTGGATATACGGCGGGCGCGCTGGTTGTTTGGGGCGTATCTGCTGGTGGTCAGCGTCATGGTCTTGCCTATTGCTGCGGCAGGAGTCAGCTTGTTTGGCGTCGGGGGCGAGGGCGTGGCACCGGACAGTTTTGTGCTGGCCTTGCCCCTGTCGCAAAACCAGGTTGGCTTGGCCTTGATGGTTTACATAGGCGGTTTTTCGGCCGCAACTGGCATGGTCATTGTGACCAGCGTGGCGCTCTCAACCATGGTCAGTAATGACTTGGTGATGCCTTTGTTGCTGCGTCGTGGCTGGGCACAGTATCAGCAAAGTACGGTGGCTTCCACAGTGCTATGGATACGTCGTGTCGCCATCATGGCGCTGGCGGGTGTGGCTTACGGCTATTACATGCTCAGCGGCAGCGATACGACCCTGGCCGCTTATGGGCTGATGGCCTTTGTGGCGGTTGCGCAGTTTGGGCCGGGCTTGATTGGTGGTTTGTATTGGCGCGGTGCCAGTCGACAGGGCGTAGAGGCTGGACTGCTATTGGGCTTTGCCATCTGGGTCTATACCTTGCTCTTGCCGACGCTGACCGAGGTGGGCTGGCTGGCGGATGATTGGTTGTATCACGGGCCATTTGGCCTGTCCTGGCTGCGCCCTTATCAACTTTTTGGCGTAGAGGGCTGGGACCCGCTGACACATGGCACTTTCTGGTCCCTGCTGTGCAATATCAGCGCCTTTTTGTGGGTGTCCTGGCGTCGGCGTCCGGGCTTGGGAGAGCGCTTGCGGGCCGAGCCGTTTCTTAATCCTTATGCGGAGCGGCAGACCTTGGCGGCCCGTCATTCTTATGGGGATTTGTCGGTACAGGATTTGCTGCTTTTGGCAGAGCGTATCGTTGGTAAAAAAATGGCGAAGCGGGCTTTTGAAACGCAGGCCAGACAGGCCAAGCAATCGCTGGAGCCTGGTTTGCGGGCGGATAGTTCCTGGGTGCATTTCACGGAGCTATTGCTGGCAGCTGCGGTGGGGGCCGCGTCCGCGCGCCTGGTGCTGACCAGCGCCTTGCGTGGTTCGGGCATGGAGGTGGCTGCCATCATGGCCGTGCTGGATGAGGCGGGGCAGGAACTGCGTTTCAATCGGGATATTTTGCTGGCCACCTTGGAGAACATTGATCAGGGTGTCAGTGTGGTGGATGCGGACATGCGGCTGGTCGCCTGGAACCAGCGCTATCAGCAGTTATTCGATTACCCGCCCAGCATGTTGTACGTGGGAAGATCCGTGGCGGACCTGATTCGCTTTAATGCCGAGCGGGGCAAGGTCGATGGCGTGGAAAGCATAGGGGTGGAACAAGCCATAGAACGTCGTATTCAGTTCATGCGCGAAGGCTCTTCCTATGTGACTCAGCGTATGTTGAATGACAAGCAGGTGATCGAGCTGCGGGGGCGGCCTTTGCCGGGCGGCGGTTATGTCACCAGCTATAGCGATATCACGCACTACAAGCGCGTGGAGCGCGAGCTGCGGGAGATGAACGACAGCCTGGAGCAGCGTGTCGCGGTGCGTACGCAGGAGGCGGAAAAAGCCCAGGAGTCTCGTACCCGATTCCTGACGGCCGTCAGCCACGATGTGCTGCAACCGATTAACGCGGCACGTCTGTTTGCGTCGGCCTTGCGCGATACGCATGACCTGGCGGAGATGCCCAATCTGGCCGAGCGAGTCGATACCTCTTTGCGTACGGCGGAAGAATTGCTGGAGGGCCTGCTGGATATTTCCCGTCTGGATGCCGGAGCCTTGAAGCCGGATCTGGGCGTGATCAATGTGCAGCATCTGCTGCAGCATTTGGCAGACCAATACGCTCCTATGGCTGCACGACGTGGTATCCAGTTGCGGATTCATGCTCGACCTTTGCAGGTGTATAGCGACCATCGTCTGTTGCGGCGCGTGCTGCAGAATTTCCTGGCCAATGCCTTGCGCTACACCCAGGAAGGACGAGTGGTGTTTGGCGTGCGTGTCCGGGGCGAGGAGCTGGAGTTTCAGGTCTGGGACTCAGGCCAGGGTATCCCGCCACATCATATTCAGCAGATTTATGCGGAGTTTCATCGCTATGAACAAGCCTTCGATTGGGATGGCCGTGGCCTGGGCTTGGGCCTGTCCATTTGCCAACGTATTGCGGTCTTGTTGGGGCATACGCTGGATGTGCGATCCGAAGTGGGGCGTGGCAGCATGTTCTCCATTCGCGTTCCTTTGAGTCATGCTACGCAGGCCAGCAGTCAGCAAAATAACGAGTCCAGCAAGCCTGCCGATGGCTTGCCTTTAACAGGCTTGCGTGTGCTGTGTCTGGATAACGATCTGGATATTATTGCGGGTATGGAAGTGCTGCTGGGGCGTTGGGGAGCACAAATTATCACCGCCAATACGGTAGATAGCGCTTTGGAGAAAATTGCCTTGAGTCCCGATGTCTTGCTGGTGGATTATCACTTGCATGATAGGCTGGACGGCTTGCAGGCACTGCAACTATTGCGTCTGCATCTGCCTCATGCGCAAGGCGCTTTGTTGACGGCGGATGGTAGCGATGAGCTGAAAGCAGCGGCTCGACAATATGGTTATCTGGTGCTGACCAAGCCGGTAAAGCCCGCTTCACTGCGAGCTTTTCTGACCGCGCAAATTAAAACGTATTAGCGTCCTGAGATTCGTCCTGGTTCAGGCCAAGATGACTGGCCATCAAGACCGCCTGGGTGCGATTGGAAGCACCGAGCTTGCGCAGGATGGCGGTCATGTGCGCCTTGATGGTGGCCTCCGAGACATTCAGTTCGTAGGCAATCTGTTTGTTCAGTTGCCCGGTGCTGAGCATTTGCAGCACGCGAAATTGCTGCGGTGTCAGCTCGCGCAATTTCGCCGCGACCTCCCGTTCGTCCAGGCTGATGCCCGGAGAGGAAGAGCCGATTTCCGGCAACCAGGTGCCACCATCCAGAACCACCTGCAGGGCTACGCCCAGCGTCTGTGCATCAATGGATTTTGGGATGAAGCCCATGGCTCCGTGATCCATGGCGCGGCGCATGAAGCGGGCCTCTTCATGGGCGGTGACCAGAATGATGGGCAGGGATGGGTAGGTCGCGCGTAAATGGACTAAAGCGCTGAAACCGATTGCCCCTGGAATATCCAGATCCAGCAAGAGCAGATCGGCGTCAGGATGGTCGTCGACCAGGGGATACAAATTGGAGATACGATCCGCTTCGTAGATGGCCGTGCCGGGAAACAGGCTGGCGACGACGCCTCGTAACGCCTCACGAAACAGGGGGTGATCGTCAGCAATGAGCAGTTCATTCATGTGGGGATTATGCCATGTTCAAGTATCTGTAATGGTGCCTGCCAGGATGAGCTGCCTATCAGTAAAAACAGGGCACCGAAATGCCCTGTTTTTTTTCCCTGCGTGCTGATTAAGTCAGCGTTAAAAAGGTTTAGTGAGCGCTGGCGCTGGCAGCACCAATGCCGGTTTGACTGCGTACGGTCAGAGCCTCGAAGGCTTCGCGTTCCTGGGTAGCGCGGGCGCTGTTATCCAGGGTCGAGAACAGCCAGATCGAGAAGAAAGCCAACGGAATGGACAGGATGCCAGGGTTAGGGAAGGGGGTGATGGGCTCGGCAAAACCGAAGACATCCACCCACACGGTGCTACTCAAGACCACCCACACCGTGGCGGTGACCAGGCCCAGAAAACCGCCAATGGTGGCACCACGCGTGGTGCAGCCACGCCAGGCAATCGACAGCACCAGGACCGGGAAGTTGGCACTGGCTGCAATGGCAAAGGCAAGGCCCACCATGAAGGCGACGTTCTGGTTTTCAAAGATAATGCCCAGCAAAATCGCCAGCACGCCCAACACTACTGTGGAGATACGCGAAATGCGCATCTGGTCTTTCTCGGTGGCGCGGCCTTTGGCAATGACGTTGGCGTACAGGTCATGAGAAATGGCGGCGGCACCGGCCAAGGCCAAGCCTGCAACCACGGCCACAATCGTGGCGAAGGTAACTGCTGCCAGGAAGCCCAGCAACAGGTTGCCGCCTACCGCATTGGCCAGGTGCACCGCCACCATATTGGTGCCGCCAATCAGGTTGGTCAGCATATTGAAAGAGCCGTCCGGACCCGTCTGGAAGTACTCGGGATGCTTGACCAGCAAGGCAATCGCACCGAAACCGATGATGAAGGTCAGCAGGTAGAAGTAGCCAATAAAGCTGCTGGCGTAGATCACGGATTTGCGGGCTTCCTTGGCGTCCGCCACGGTGAAGAAGCGCATCAGGATATGGGGCAGACCTGCGGTACCGAAGGCCAGCGCGATACCTAGCGACAGCACGTTCAGCGGGTTGCTGCTGACGGCAGCGCCGGGCTCAAGAATGGCGTGTCCGGTGGGGTGTGTTTCCACGGCGGCGGCCAGCATGGCATCGACATCCCAATAGAACGCGGCCAAAACCAGAACAGTCATCAAGGTAGCACCGACCAGCATCAGCACGGCTTTGATGATTTGTACCCAAGTGGTGGCCGTCATGCCGCCAAAGGTGACGTAAATCATCATCAGCGAACCCACAATCACCACGGCCACGTTGTAGTCCAGACCAAACAACAGCACGATCAGCTTGCCAGCACCGACCATTTGCGCGATCAGGTACAGGGCAATGATCAGAAGCGAGGCACTGGCCGCCAGAATCCGCATGGGGTTTTGCGACAGGCGAAACGAGGTGACGTCGGCAAAGTTGTAGCGGCCCAGATTGCGCAGGCGCTCTGCAATCAGGAACATCACAACCGGCCAGCCGAACATGAAGCCGATGGCGTAAATCATGCCGTCGAAACCGCTGACGTACACCATGCCCGCAATCCCCAGGAAAGAAGCGGCGGACAGATAGTCCCCGGCAATTGCCAGGCCGTTTTGAAAGCCGGTCAAACCGCCACCGGCGGTGTAAAAGTCGGACGTGGTGCGTGTACGGCGGGCCGCCCACCAGGTAATGACCATGGTCCCGGCAATAAAGATCAGGAACATCACAATGGCAGAGGTATTGGCCTGGCCGGACGGGGCCGCCATGGCATTGCCACTGGCCATGCCAAACAGGCCTAGGCTCAGAAGTAGTCTCTTCATGTCACGTCCTTCATGATTTGAGCCAGCAAGGGGTCATACACCTTATTGGAAATGTAGACGAAGGTGGACACCAGGACGACGGCGCTAATCAGCACAATGGCGGCGCTAAGCACGCCAATGGTCATGGTCATGGAGCCGACAGAGCGGCTGAAAAGTTCGGGGTCAAAGGCCAGGGTCAAGATAAAACCGGCGTACACAATCACGGTCAAGCCGAAAAAAATCAGGCTCATGCGGTTGCGTCTTCTAAGCAGCTCTTGATAGGCGGGGTGCTGGGTTACTGCCGTCACGACAGTATTGGCTGAGCTCATTCTTATGTCTCCTTATGGGGTTTGATGATTCTTGGCATCGAGGCTCTCTAAACACGGCGTGTACAGAGAGTTGGCGCTTGAGGGCGCTCTGTGTACAGCATGTATAGAACGAATCAACTTTTCCCAACAGGCGACTTTGGTCGTAGATGAGGGAGGAGAAGGCTCTGATTTTGGAGCCTTGGTTTAGCTGGGCGGGGCAAATGATGCAGGAGACGCACTGGCACAAGAGCTGGTCTCTTCTGCTCTGAGTGGCTTGCAGAGCTTGAAAAGGGTGTTTTTTGTTAGTTCAAAACAGCGCGTCAGCGGTGGCCAGTTCTTGTTCTGATTCATCACGGCGATCAGCGCCACGTACTTTCAGTATTTCGGACAGCAGCAGATGAGACAGGCTGGCAACGGCCACCGAATTATCAGGCAGCGCTTCAGGCCCAGGCTGGCAGGGCAGGGACCAGCGGCTCTTGGGCCGCTCTTTATAATCCTGGTCGGTGATCAGCACGATGTCCGCACAGCGTGTTTCCAGGCGTCCGATCAGCTCCGGCATTTGGCTGGGGCGTGGATGCAAATCAAAAACAATCACGACATCCTGGTGCTGAATGTCGGCCAGGTAGTCGGAGACGGTTTGCCCCGCTCCGGGGATAAGCCGTACGCCCGGCATGAGTTTGGACAAATGCCAGTAAAAATGCCCGGCCAGAAAGTAGTTTGCCTGCAAACCCACCAGCCAAACCTGCCGCGCACGGCTGATGGCCTGACTGGCTTCCTGCAGAACAGAATGGGACAGATGCCGATAGGTATTGCCCAGCTTGCTATAGCTTTCCTGCAAGTGTGAGTGCAAGGCGGCCTCGCCCGGAGATAGCGGCTGGTGGACCGAGGTGAAGGAGTCATCCGTTCTTTCCGTGCGAATCTGCTTGCGCGCCGCTTCGTAGTTGGCGTATTCCAGACGACGGATCAGACGTGTGACAGTGGCATTGGAAACTTGGGCCAGACTGGCGAGTTCCGAGGCGTTGTAGCTGGATAAATCACCCGAGAAATCCAGTGTGAATTGGGCCAGACGTCGTTCGGAAGCGGGGAGATCACTAAGAATGGCGCGTACACGATCAAGAAAAGAGATGTTGCTGGTGTCTGGCATGGTGCGGGGCATAGCCCTGTTTTTTTGATTCAGGAAAAGCGGGTGCGGCGGGGAACCAATTGTGGTTCCTGTGTTCGGGCAGGGAATTTCTAGTCCACATCATACCTGAGTACAAGATGCGTTTAATGTCCCTGAAAACCGTTTAATTTTGACTCTGTTTGACTGCTTGTGATTGATTAATCAGCAGTATTTTTTCCGAAAATGAATTAGCCAATAGCTTTGAAATAATCCTGTGCGGCGATCAGGGCATCTGTAAAGGAACCGTGTACAAACTCCGTGCTGATCGCCACCATCAAGTTCGAGGGCAGGCCAAAGTCTTCGATCAGCGCACCATTGCGATCACGCCAGATCTGGCTGGCCGGGTCCAGCACAACTGGGCTGTAGTGCTCGCGGACGGTGTCCAGAACGGTATCGGCGGTAGAGCGGTAGGTAAAAACAGGCAGGCCCTGGGCTACGGCGTAACCGATTTCAAAAGCAGTGCCGGTATCAATCTCTGCGCCTCGAAAGGGCGTGATATTGGCCAGAACCGCATCGGCTTGGTCCAGCAGACGAATATTGTGGTGGTAGATAGCCGAGGCCTCGATCTCTTCCTGATCAACGGGATGCAAGGGCTTGAAGCCAAAGTCTCGTACCAATTGCTTGTGCAGCTTGGCACGCTCGGTGGCATCGCTGAAAAACACATCAGGACCCGCTAAATAGATACGCTTCATCTTGGCTCCTTGTTGATTCGGGGTGAAGGGAAATCGTGCCGGTTCAGGCTGGGCTGCTGGCCGCTGGGGCAAACCGGAGTTTGTGAGACATGGCTGTTCTGAACCCGTAGCAGGCTATTCGTGGTGGCCATCTGAATGATGATATACGATCCCATCAGCCTGAACATGGCGCTGGGTGAAAGGACCTGGCACGGGTTTGCGGTTTGTCGTTTGGCGTGTTGCTCTAGCGTCACGGATGGTGAGGTGCAGTCTTGTCGTAGACAAGACTGGCTTGCAGCACATAAGAAAAAGGGACCGATTCAGGTCCCTTGTTTTCCTTGGCGGTTGCGATCTTCAGTTGGAATTACCGCGTCGATACAGACTTAGCGCAATACCCAGACCTGCCAGCATGCCAGCACAAGCCCGGTTCAACCAACGCATAGCCTTGCCGGAAAGCAGCCGCATGGCGTGATGGCCACCCACGGCATAGACAGTCATTAAAGCCATATCAATCAGGGCTGTGACCAAGGCCAGTGTGATGTACTGAACGGCAATCGCTTCTTCCGGACGAATGAATTGCGGCAAAAATGCAGAGAAGAACAGCAGCGCTTTAGGGTTGGACAGGGCAACCAGCAAAGATCGCAGAAAAGCCGCGCGACCCGTCCGAACTTTTTCCGTGGGGGTGCCTGTCTGGATAGAGCTGACCGGAGCGTGCCAGAGACCATAGGCCAGATAGAGCAGATACGCCGCACCTATCCATTTCACCACTGTGAAAAGCTGCTCGGAGGCAAGCAGCAGCGCGCCCAGTCCACAGCCGACGGCAGCAATCAGAATCAGGTCCGAGAGCGCCGCACCCGCAATACCGCATGCTGCGATCCGTTTGCCGCCATGTGCACCATTGTTCAAGGCAAGCAGCATGGTGGGGCCCGGCATGATAGTGACGGCCGATACTGCAACGATATACAGAGAAAGGCTGGCTAAATCCACGAAGATTCCTTGGTAAGAGTCTGATTGCAGAAGCATTGAGTGCCTGCGCACTCAAGCATGGCGGCGGGTACTTGGGCTGAGGCAATCAGGCGTTGCTTGATCGGCCTACAAAAAAGGCCAGCCTGAATGGCTGGCCCCTTGTGCGTCAAGATATCAAATCAGGCACGGCCTGGTTCGAGTGTTGCCGCAGCGGTAAACAGCACGTCGGTCGAGGAGTTCAAGGCCGTTTCTACCGAGTCTTGTACCACTCCAATCACAAAGCCAACGCCAACCACTTGCATGGCGACATCGTTGGAAATACCGAACATATTGCATGCTAGTGGAATCAGCAGCAAAGAGCCACCAGCAACGCCCGATGCACCGCAAGCGGCAATGGTAGCCACCAGGCTCAGCAGCAGGGCGGTAGGCAGGTCAGCCGGGATTTCCAGTGTGTGCACCGCAGCCAGCGTCAGGACGGTAATCGTAACGGCAGCACCGGCCATATTGATGGTGGCACCCAGTGGAATTGAAACCGAGTAGGTGTCCTTATGCAGGCCCAGGCGCTCGCACAAAGCCATGTTCACAGGGATGTTGGCCGCAGAACTGCGGGTGAAAAAGGCTGTGATACCGCTTTCACGCAGGCAGGTGAATACCAGCGGGTAGGGGTTGCGACGAAGCTTGGCAAACACGATCAAGGGGTTGACGACCAGAGCCACCACCAGCATGCAGCCTACCAGCACAATCAGCAGCAGCCCGTATTGGCGCAGCGCATCAAAGCCCGATTCAGCAATAGTGACTGCCACCAGACCAAAAATACCCAGCGGCGCAAAGCGAATGACCAGGCGCACCAAGGACGACACGGCATTGGCCATATCGGTCAGCAGGTCGCGAGAACCTTGCGAGCCGTGTTTCAGCGCCAGACCCAGAGCAATAGCCCAGGCCAAAATGCCCATGTAGTTGGCATTGAGCAAGGCATCAACCGGGTTCACCACAATGCTGGTCAGCAGATCCAGCAATACCTCAACGATATTGCCAGGAGGGTTCAAGGTGGCATCGGCCAGATCCAGCTTGAGCTTGACGGGGAAGGCGAAGCTGGCGATCACGGCAATCAGTGCAGCCAGGAAGGTGCCCAGCACGTACAAGAGCAAAATAGGACCCATGCGGGTGGAGGACTGGGCTTTTTGGTTGGCAATGGAAGACATCACCAGAACAAACACCAGAATCGGCGCAACCGACTTCAAGGCAGAGACAAATAATTGGCCCAGCAGGGCGATCGAGTGCGCGGCATCGGGAGCAAAGCGTCCCAGCAAAATACCGGCGATCAAACCGATCACAATTTGAGTAACAAGACTGCCGTGCAGGATAAAGCCTAATGGGCCTCTGGCTTGGTTGGCGGGATGGGCCATGAAAAGCGACTCCAAACAAATGGGTAGGCGTGAAGTACGTGAAAAACGCTCTGGCGAGGACTCAGCCAGAGCGCGGAAGAGGGTTATTCTAGCACCAGGAGCTATACATTTTGTAGCCGATGTGATATGGTTGCTAATCCACATGGGGTCGACATGGCTTCGACGTGGGTCAAGAAGCAGATCAGGGCGTGTCGAGCACCAGTACGCTCGTAAATCCACTGGAAAACTACAAACGCCAACGACGAGCGTTTCGCTCTAGCCGCTTAAGGCTGGGCCACTGCACTAATTTGTCTTTGGGTTAGGTAGGGCAACCTACAGCAGTGTTATTTACAAAGAATCGAATCGGCCTGCGCCACGAAGTCCGGTTCTAAAACTTAGTGGATCGCCAAGGAAAGGCCTGTCAATTGGCACAGTCCAAGGTTAAAACTTAAAATTAATTGACTACACATGTAGAACTGTCTGTGGACGGCTTGCGGACGGGGGTTCAATTCCCCCCGACTCCACCAAGATATCCCAAGGAACCCAACAGCTTAACGGCTGTTGGGTTTTTTGTTTTCTGCTTGCTCAACAAGGCTTCAGCGTCATAATGATCCCTTCGTTTTATGGACAAAAGGAGATCGACATGTCTCGTTGGGTGTTCTATTCCGCGCCAGGTACCTGCGCGCTTGCAACTCATATTGCGCTGCATGAAGCAGGGGCTGACTTTGATGTGGTCAAGCTGGATTTTGGTGCGAATCAACAGCAAAGCCCGGAGTTTCTGCGCGTCAATCCCAAAGGGCGTGTGCCGGCACTGGTGACAGAGCAGGGGGCTTTGACGGAAACTCCGGCCTTGCTGACTTTTGTGGCACAGAGCTTTCCGGATGCCAAGCTGGCGCCTGTGAATGATCCCTTTGCGTTCGCCCGTATGCAGGAGCTGCATAGCTATCTGGCGTCCACGGTGCATGTGGCCCACGCACATAAGCGCCGTGGTTCCCGTTGGGCAGATGATCCAGCGGCCGAAGAAGCCATGCGCGCCAAGGTGCCGCAAAACATGACGGTTTGTGCGGCTTATCTGGAATCCTTGATTGTGGGTCCCTGGGTGTTGGGCGAGCAGTTCAGCGTAGCTGATGCTTATCTGTACACAGTAGGTGGTTGGCTGGAGGGAGATGCAGTCGATATGAGTCAATTTCCCAAACTAAGTGCTTATCTGGAGCGCGTAGGGGCGCGTGAAGCTGTGCGCAAGGCTGTTGCCGAGGCGGCTGCTTGAGTGAAGCCGTCACCCTTGCGGGCATTGGCTTCACTCAGCACATAAAAAATAGACGCAAGGATATTTATTGCTGGGGAACAGGTGATCTACGCTTTGTTCTCCTGCTCCCGTTTGTCTACTGCCACCGCCTGCATCGCACAGCCAATGAAATGATCTCCCTGGCTGATTAATGCTGCTGATGCCGCCTCCACATCCCGAGCCTCTTTATTCTGACTGAGCTTGGTTTTGCCGATCAGCCGAGTGATCTCAATTTCAATTCCGACAATGGCTTTCAGCATGGCGTCGATATAGTCCTTAGGGCCATCTGTCATCTTCCAGGGTACGGGCTGGCTGGCTTCGTGGATGCGGGTCAAACGTGCCACGGCACCGCGAACATAGCGTTCTTCATCGCGTATTCTTACTCGCCCATAGGCGTGTACCACGATGTAGTTCCAGGACGGGACTTGCTTGTGTGTTTCCAGTTTGCTTGGAAACCACTGTGGGGAGATGTAGGCGTCTCCTGCACGGAATATCACCATCACTTCGTCGCCGTTTTCCAGGTCTTGCCAGACGGGATTGTTTCTGGCGACGTGGCAGTGCAGTACTCCTTGTGCACCTTCCTGGGGATGCAGCATGAAGGGCAGGTGATTCGCGCTTAATCCGCTTTTGCCATGGGCGACCAGAATGCCCAGGGGATGCTGGGCGATCAGCTCGTGCAGTGGTTCAGGCCGGGATTCATTGAAGTGAGCGGGGATATACATCGTTGTCTTTCTTGGCTTGGGATTCAGGATCAATGTGTCTATTATTGGTCTATTCTGGATCATTGATCTGTACCAGTTTGGCGCTATTTTTATGGACCACAATTCATGTCTCGTACTGCTCATAATCCAAAGATTCCTTCCCTTGGCGAACTGGACCGAAGTACAGGGGGCCTGGGCCGTCAGTTGGCGCAGAAGTTGCGCGAAGCAGTAAAAAACGGTGCGCTCAAGCCGGGTGAATCCTTGCCCTCCACACGAGCCTTGGCAGCGTCCCTGGGTGTCGCCCGCGGCACGGTCGTAGAGGCTTTCGAGCAACTGATTGCCGAAGGTTTTCTGGAGTCCTCGCCGGGCGTAGGCACTTACATCGCTCACTCGCTGGCCAATCCCGAAACAAGGCCGAAGAAGCGCAGGGCGGCATCGCTGCCCGCCCAGCCTGCACCACTTGCCGCCCAGCCATTCAATACGGTTGCGGCTCAATTTCAGCCTTTGCCCGCTGCCCCGTTTGCCGTGTCGATCCCCTTGGGTGCCGCTGCGCCAGGCCCCATCTGGCGACGTTTGGGGAATCGCTTGCGGGCCCATGGTCAGGGCGCGCCGGGTGGTTATGGGGACCCTCAAGGCGCCTTGCCATTACGAGAGGCTATTGCAGAGTACGTGCGCCGGTCACGCTCGGTGCGCTGCGAGGCGGAGCAGGTCATTGTGACGACGGGTACACAGCAGGGCTTGTTTCTGGCTTGTCTGGTGTTGATGGGCAGGCAGGATTTTGCCTGGATAGAGAACCCCGCCTATCCCGGCATTACCGCGATCTTGAATACGATAGGTTCGCCGGAACGAATGGTTCGTGTACCTGTGGATGAAGAGGGGCTGGATGTGGCTGCGGGCATACGTTTGCAAGCAGATGCGCGGCTTGCCTTTGTCACTCCCTCGCATCAATATCCTTTGGGCATGCCCATGAGCATGGCGCGGCGCAATGCCTTGTTGGCCTGGGCACGCGATAGGTCCGCCTGGATTGTCGAAGATGATTACGATAGCGAGTTCCGCTACAGTGGCCATCCCTTTCCTTCCCTGCAGGGTCTGGACCCGGAGCGGGTGATCTATCTGGGAACCTTCAGCAAGGTGTTGTTTCCCTCGCTGCGTCTGGGTTATGCGATTGTGCCGCCGCAGTTGGTCCAGGCTTTTTGCGGAGCGCGCGTTCTGCTGGATCGGCACCCGCCCAGTGCAGACCAGCATGTCTTGGCCAGCTTTATTTCAGAGGGGCATCTGGAGCGCCATATTCGGCGTATGCGCGGGATCTACACCCAATGTCGTAACCACCTTTTTGAGATTGTGCGCGAGGTTTTGCCCAGTGATTTGGCCAGCTTGCAGCCAAGCGATCAAGGCATGCATTCCGTCTTGTGGCTGACCTCGCCGGTTGATGATGTGGTGGTGGCGCAGCGAGCCATGAAGGAAGGCGTGGCAGTGCGTCCCGTCTCACCCATGTATCACGCTGGGCAGGGACCTTCGGGACTGATTCTGGGTTTGAGCGCATTCAGTCCCGAGCAAATGAGGGAAGCGGCGCAGAAGCTGGCGCGCATTATTTCTGAGCTTGCCCGACCTTCCAGAACCAAACGAAAGTCCTGAGTGCTGTTCTCGACAAGTCTGTGGCAAGAGTCGGCGTGAATCAGACTTCTGCCATCTTCCTGAAGTGGAAAACTTCACCCATTGTTTCCCCGTACGGGCCTCAAAGAGCTGTTCAAGAAGGCGCCGGCAGCAATGAGCTGCGGGTCGCTTCTTGAAGGGCCCTACCCATATTGCGCAAGGTGTCGGAGCGGATAGCCGCATGTTGCCAATACAAAGGCACATCCAGCCAAAGGCCGGGGGCGACTAAAGCCAGCTCTTCGGCGGCCAGGGCATCGCTGACCATGGAGTCGGGTGCCAGACACCATCCCAGGCCCAAAGCCGCTGCTTTCACAAAGCCGGTGGAGGTGGGCAGGTAGTGGATGGGAGGGGCTACGGATTCATTCGTGATTTGGCGTATAAAGCGCCACTGTAATTCGTCCTTGCGGTTAAAGACGATCATGGGGGCTTGAGCCAGGGATGCTGCGTCTATTCCCAATCCAAAATGGCGGGCCACAAACTCGGGAGAAGCAATGGCCTGATAGCGCATGATGCCCAAGGCCTGCACCTCGCAGCCTTGAAGGGGGGCAGGTTCGGCAGTGACCGCGCCCAGCACGGAGCCATTGCGTATCAATTCCAGTGTGTGGTCCTGATCATCCACGCGCACATCAAACAGGTAGCCATATTCCTGACTTAGCCGGGACAAGGCTTCCAGAAACCAGGTGTCCAGCGAGTCACTATTGACCGCAATGGCGATAGGCCGTCGTGGGCCATTTTGCTCTGGCAGGAAGTCTGCGACGGCCTCGGCTTCCAGAACCTGCATGGGCCGTACACGACGCAGCAGCAACTCTCCCGCCGGTGTTGGACGACAAGGCGGCTGGCGCAGGACCAGCACTTGCCCCAGTCTGTCCTCCAGCGCTTTGATACGCTGCGAGATGGCTGAGGTGGTGATGTACAGCTTGCGCCCGGCTGCTTCAAAACTGCCTTCTTCCAGGACGGCCGTAAATGCTCGTAGTTGTGGGTGCAGCAGATCCATAATTGGCTTGTTTGATTAATTATTCTTAATTAAGTGAAGAATAATTAGCTTTTCTTAAACCGTAAATGACAGCACCATAACGCAGTTTTTCAATTCTGTGGATGGCTGGCATGTTCTTCTCTGTTGTTGCAACTGGCTTTCTGACGGGGGCGGGCCTGATCATGGCTATCGGCACTCAAAATGCCTTTGTGTTGCGACAGGGCTTGGAGCGCAGTCATGTGGGGCTGGTGGTGGCAATCTGCGCGCTGGCCGACATTGTCCTGATTCTGGGGGGCGTGGCTGGCATTGGTACGTTGGTACAGGAATGGCCTGGTTTGCTGCAAGTTCTGCGCTTTGGTGGCGCGGCTTTTCTGGCCTGGTATGGGCTGCTGGCCGCGCAGCGGGCCTGGACTGGTAAAGGAAGCCTGATGGCCGGGCAGGGGAGCGAGCGCAATCGACGCCGTATCTTGCTGACCTGTCTGGCGTTCACCTTTTTGAACCCCCACGTCTATCTGGATACGATGGTGCTGTTGGGCAGTCTGTCCACGCCTTATCCCGGTAACTTGCAGTGGGCATTTGCTTTGGGGGCCTGTGCGGCCAGTGCCAGCTGGTTTCTGGCCTTGGGCTATGGGGCGCGGTTGCTGCAACCTGTGTTTCGTCAGCCGTTGGCCTGGCGTGTACTGGATGGCAGCATTGCTGTTTTCATGCTGGCTTTGTGTGCTTTATTGCTGTTGAGGCCTTTGCATTAAGCCTTGGACTCCTTAGAGATTTTCTGTGGATGCGATTGCTGCCTGGATAACAGCCCGCTGCACAGACTACAGAAAGTCAGTTTTTTTGAATCAAAAGATAACTGTCTGAACTTTAGAGCGGCTTTCTGAAATTAAATAGGCTTTAGGGAAGAGCTCGTACCTAATGAAGTCTTGGTTTTTACACCTTCAATCAGGAGAAAACTATGAATGTCGTGAAGATGCTTGCCTCTGCTGCCTTGATCAGTAGCCTGGCTGCACCAGCGTTGGCGCAGGATGTGAAGCGCCATCCTATTCCCAATTCGGATTTCCCGATTCTGACGGCAGTGGAAGTGCCTGCCGGTAAAACCACGGTGTACTTGAGCGGTACTGTTCCCGCTGTGCGCGACAAGTCGGCTGATGCGGCCAGCACGGCAGCCTACGGCAATATGCAGCAGCAAACCGAATCCATCATGGAGCAGATCAAGGCTCAGTTGGAAGGGATGGGCATGTCGGTAGGGGACATTATCAAGATGCAGGCCTTCCTGGTTGCTCCGGAGGGTGGCAAGTTGGATTTTGACGGCTTCATGGCAGGCTATTCCAAGTACTTTGGAACCAAGGAGCAGCCAAATCTGCCTGTGCGATCAGCCATGGCGGTCCAGGCTCTGGTGAACCCAGGCTGGCTGGTCGAGCTGGAGGTGACGGCCGTGCGACCTTGATCGCCGCCAGATTTTTCTTGAAAAGGATGTGTTGTGATCTCTATTCGTCCGGTTCAGGCGCAGGAATGGCGTCTGTATCAAGCATTGCGTCTTGGCGCCTTGCGTGATTGTCCCGATGCATTTGGGAGTACCTATGCCGTGGAGTCCACACATCCTGAGCATTTCTGGCAGGAGCGGATTCAAGCTGCTTGTGCGTCCGAGACGGACCGCGTCTTGTTCGCTGAAAAAGAGGGGCAGGCTTGCGGCCTGGTCTGGTGCAAGTTGTCTGCCTCAGAGCCCGTTCTGGCCGATATTTATCAGATGTGGGTGGCGCCGTCGGCGCGAGGTTTGCGAGCGGGTTTTGCTCTGCTGGATACCGCAGTGCAATGGGCAAAAAGCAGGCAAGCAGCCTGTGTTCGCTTAGGCGTGACCCTGACGAATGAAGCAGCCGTCCGGCTGTATGAGAGTTACGGCTTTGTGCCCAGCGGAGAGCCCGAGCCTTTGCGTGAGGGTTCGTCCTTGATGTCGCAGACCTTGGTGCTGGATTTAGCAGACTGAAGCCCAGCAGATACAGACAGCCCCTTGTTGAATCTGATAACAAGGGGCTGTTTTTATGCCTTGCCGGATCTGTTGAGCAGACAAGGCATAAGGTCTGGATTACTCCAGGTTCAAGGCTTGGCGCAGCTTGTGGATTTCCGCTTGCCAGACCTCTTGCAAGCCAGGCTTTTGATGCTTGGGCTTGCGTGCCAGATCAGCCTCCAGTTTGCTTTCCAGTTCAATCAGTTGTTCCAGCAATGTGTCGTCGCTGGAGGGGGCTGATTGAGCCCTTGTTGTGCTTCCTGTGCCCGGGCTGAGGATGGGTGAGGATTCCTCTGGCTGACCTGTCTGGACCAGAGCAGCATACAACTGCGTCAAGTCCTGCATTTCCGTCAAGGAACCCTCGTCCACCAGCCAGAAGCGATTGCAGCTTTTCTCCAGCAGCTCCCGGTCATGGGTGACCAGGATAAAACCGCCTTTGAATTCGCACAGTTCCTCTGCCAGTTCTTCCTTGCCGTCCAGGTCCAGGTGGTTGGTTGGCTCGTCCAGAAAGAGCAGATGATAGTTGGCCAGCGACAGGGCAATAAACATCAGCCGAGCACGCTCGCCACCACTCAAGCTATTCACTTTCTGTGCATGCCGCAGATAAGGAAAACCGGCACTGATCAGCGCCATTTTCCTGACATCGTCCGGCAAGGGCGAAAAGTCCTGCAAGGCATGCAGCAAGGTCTTGGAACCATCCAGTTGCTGTTGGTCCTGGTCGTAATAACCAATGCGGCATTGCGGGTGAAACTTCAGCCCGTCCATGTCCACCTCGTCCTGCCGGTATTGCCATAGCTGACGCAATAAAGAGGATTTACCGCAACCATTGCGACCGACCAATCCGATGTGATCCCCGCTGCGCACCTGCAGGCCATGGGCTTGAAAGAGAGCAGGCAGGTTCTGTGCCGGGCTGACGACCATATCTGCAATATCCAGTAGGCGATCTGCCTTCATGTCCAGGCCATGCAACTGCAAGGTCCAGGGTGTGCCATCCGTCAGATCGGTCTGGTTTTCGCGCAGTTTGGACAGGCGCTTTTCCATGCTTTGGGCTTTGCGGGAAAAGGTCTCGTTGTCGTAGACCTGTCCCCAGATAGCCAAGCGTTTTGCGCTTTGTTCGATGCGATCAATTTCCTTTTGCTCGCCTTGATGACGACGCAAATCCGCCTCGTCTCGATTGCGCAACGCTTCACGCGCAGCCGAGCAGGGTAGAGAGAAAAAAGACAGCGTACGATCGCGCAAAATAATGGTGCTGTTGCACACGCGATCCAGCAAGCGCTGGTCGTGAGAGACCAGCAAAAATGTGCCGCGCCAATTGCTTAGAAAGCTTTCCAGCCAAAGCAGGGAAGGCAGGTCCAGGTGGTTGCTGGGTTCGTCCAGCAAGAGCAGATCAGGCTGGGTAATCAAGGCCCGTGCCAGCAGCAGGCGAGTGTACTGCCCACCACTTAAGGCACTGACCCGGGTATGCCAGTCCTGTTCCTGAAAGCCCATCTCGCCAAGCAAGCTTTCTGCGCGCCAGGCATCCGTATCGTGCTGCTCTGCGGGCAGGGCAGCCAGTACGGCGTTCAGCAAACTCAAGGCGTGCAGATCCGCTGGCAGGTATTGCTCAACACGCGCCAGAATGCAGTGGTTTGCTAGTGAAATACTGCCTTGCCTGGGCGTCAGTTCGCCGCACAGCAGGCTGATTAAGGTGCTTTTGCCACAACCGTTGTGGCCTATAAGTCCAACTCGATCTCCGGCCTTGATAGTGAAGGCAATTTCTTTGAATAAAGGACCGGAAAGGGTTTCGTAAGAGAGTGAGTGGACTGACAGTAAAGTACTCATGACATGCTCAAGTTTTTTGGGTGCGCGGGTACAGCGCATCCTCGTCAATAGAAGCTGACGATAATTCTTGAGGCCTGAGTGAAGTCCTTCAGTAAGTTATTGCTTCGCTCAAGTCTAGATTATCGCGCTGCGAAATCGAAAACTTGAGCCGTTCTCTATACCAAAGAAGAGTGCATAAATGAATGTGCACATAGGTGTAGGATCTCCTCTTAATCAATGGGTTAGCCATGCTTGAAGCGGGTACAAAAGACTTGTTGAATCAACAAGCTTGTGGCCTCAGGGCAGGGTAAGGACTGGTTGTGCCTGGGAAAGAAAGACGGGCATGAAACACCGTTCGTTCCGACAAAACCGCAAGAGTGTGATTGTAATCAGGATGTAGAACGGTAGAAAACTCAGGCGTTGGTTTTTGGAGGGATGTGTAGCATTCAAGATGCATTGTCCCTGTAGTAGCAGGGGTGTGGCCTGACGGGTGTGCCACTGGATACTGTGCCTTCAACTGGCCGCAAGGAACTGATTTTTAGACTGTTTTTCGTTATTCAGGCACCTGCTTGCAAGCTTCTGGATGGTTTGTTCCGCAGTAAAAAAAGTAGAACTATTACCATTTTAAAAATAGAGTATGGCCATAATCTATCCTTGCTTTCCCAGGAAAGCTGTGCAAGGATAGCTGCCATCCATAATCTATTTACGCGGGCAGCGACGCGTACTCACACACTTTCTGGAGAGTATTCGGATGAGCCTTACAGCACCTGTCTATCTTGAGGATCTGGCCCTGGGAATGGAGTTTCGCAGCGCAGAACATGCTCTGGATGAAGCGCAAATTGTCAGCTTTGCCCGCCAGTTCGATCCGCAGCCTTTCCATCTGGATGCAGAGGCGGCCAAGGGCACGTTCTTTCAGGGGCTGGCCGCCAGTGGATGGCATACCGCCGCCATTACCATGAGGCTTTTGGTGGACAGCCTGGTATTCAGTCAGGGGATTATTGGTGCAGGTGGGCAAATCGATTGGCCACGGGCTACGCGCCCTGGCGATGTCTTGCATGTGCTCAGTAAAATCATCGACATTCAGCTCTCCCGCTCCAAAGCGGACAGGGGCATGGTGGTGGTGGAGTCTCACACCCTGAATCAGAACAATGAAGTGTGCCAGCGCCTGATTGCCAAGCTGATTGCCTTTCGTCGTCCGGAGGTTTGAATGGGGCGTGTCTCGCGTGAGCAGGCCGAACGCAACCGCGAGCGTGTGCTGGAGACGGCTTGCCGACTGTTTCGCAAACATGGAGTGGAAGGGGTCTCGATCGGGGACATCATGAAAGAGGCGGGCTTGACGGCAGGCGCTTTCTACAAGCAGTTTGTCTCCAAGGAGGCTTTGATTGACGAGGCCTCCCGATTTGCTTTTACCCAGTCTTCCGAATCCTGGGAGCGTATCAACCAGCGCTATGAACAGGACGCCGTGCAAGGGTTTCAAGCCTTGATGCGGCGATATTTCAAGCATCGCCCTCAAACCCAAAGCTGCCCGATCCTGGCCTTTTCTTCCCTGGCCAGCGGCCTGCCTGCGGATGCGCAGACCACGGCAATTTACAGCGAAGGCGTAGAGAGCTTGTTTGAGCAGTTTCGCGGCGTTGCCCTGCAAGCGTGTGCCGAGCAGACCGAAGAGCAAGTCATGCTCTTGTTTGCCGCCATGTTGGGGACAGGGATGATCAGTCGGGCCATGGGCGATACCGCGTTTACGCAAAGTATGCAGGCTGCGGTATTGGCCGCATTGCCTGGCAGTGAGTCCGATTAGCACGATTAGCCTATCGATAATGGCGACAAGAGCTTGCGTATCAGGCTTGTTCGGGCAGTTGTGCCACCACCTTGATTTCAAACTGAAAACCCGACAGCCAAGGCACCCCTACGCCTGTCAGTGCCGGGTAAGGCGCATCCCCCCAGTAGTCCGGCAGAACCTTCCACAGGGTTTCCAGATTGGCTTCCGGGTTCACCAAAAACAGCGTCACATCCAGCACATGAGCAAAGCTGCAACCTGCTGCGGCCAGCACGGTATTGAGGTTCTCAAAGGCCAGGCGTATTTGCTGTTCCAGGTCCGGCTCGGGTGAGCCGTCTTCGCGGCTGCCGACTTGGCCAGAAATAAACAAAAAGCCATTGGAACGAATCGCCGGTGAGTAGTGACCGCGCTCATACAAGGCTTGGCGTTCGGTGGGGAAGACGGCTTGGCGTAAGGTAGTCATCATGCTTTCCAGTGCCTGCTGGGCAGGTGAAGTTCATTGAGTTATGCACTGTAGGTCTTATGCGTGGACAGATAAACGCTAGATGGCAGACAACACTATTTCTATAATCAAAACAATCACTGCAACCGATTGGAGACAATACGTGGACCGTTTCGAAGCGATGCATACCTTTGCCAAGGTGGTGGAAACGGGCAGCTTTACCAAGGCGGCCCAAGCTTTGCATCTGAGCCGAACCCGGGCCACGCATCTGGTGCAGCAATTGGAGGCACGCTTGCAGGTGAGCTTGCTGCATCGCACGACGCGCAAGGTCAGTGTGACCAGCGCTGGGGCACTTTATTTTGAGCGTGTGGTGCAATTGCTGGCCGATCTGGAAGACAGTGAGCGGGATCTGGCCCAAGCCTTGGCTTCGCCCAGTGGCCGCTTGCGGGTAGATGTGCCCAGCCCTTTAGCCAGCCGTGTGCTGGTGCCTGCCTTGCCGTCGTTCTACGCACGCTACCCGGATATTCAGCTGGATATGGGCGTAGGCGACAAGACGGTAGATCTGCTCGATGAAAGCATGGACTGTGTGGTTCGAGGTGGTCAGATTCAGGACCAGTCCTTGATCGCCAAGCGGGTGGGGGCGCTGCATCTGTCCATCTATGCAGCACCCTTGTATCTGGAGCGGTTTGGTACCGTTGTGCATCCTGAAGAGTTGGACGGGTCTGCACATCGAATGGTGGGGTACCTGTGGGAGCATCAGAACAAACCGTTTCCTTATGCCTTGCGTCGCGATAAAGAACGGGTTTCTTTGCCAGGCCGTTATGGCTTGGCCGTGAATGATGGCAACGCCTATCTGGCAGCGGGTGAAGCGGGTTTGGGGCTGGTTTGCCTGCCGGCGTATTTGGCCAAGGAAGCGGTGCAAGCAGGGCGCCTGATCGCGTTATTCCCGGATTGGACGATGGACCCTATGCCCTTGTATGTGGCTTTTCATCGCAGCAAACATACGAATGTTCGGCTGCGTGTCTTTATTGATTGGGTTGCGGAGCAATTGACTCAAGTATCTTGAGTGCCAGAAAAAAAGCCAAGGAGAATGAATCCTTGGCTTTTTTCATTGAGTCCGATTTTTATTCAGCTTCGGCGCTGTCTACGACTGGAATGGTCGCCTGGGCAAACTCAGGCCGTTCTGTACCGTGCTTGATACGGTAGTCTTTCAGGAACTTGGCGATGCGGTTGATGGCCTCGCGCAGGTCCGGCTCGTGGGGCAGAAACACCATGCGGAAGTGATCCGGATGAGGCCAATTAAAGCCCGTGCCTTGCACCAGCATCACGCGGGTGGCTTCCAGCAGTTGCAGGAAGAATTGGCGGTCGTCCTTGATGGGATAAACCTCGGGATCCAGACGCGGGAACATGTACAGGGCAGCGTGGGGCATGACGCAGCTGACCCCGGGAATCGCGGTGATCAGCTCGTAAGCCAGATCGCGCTGACGGCGCAGGCGTCCGCCTTCGCATACCAGATCGTTAATGCTTTGATAGCCACCCAAGGCGGTCTGAATGGCCCATTGGCCGGGCACGTTCGCGCACAGCTTCATATTGGCCAGCATGCTCAGGCCTTCGATGTAGTCGGCACCGGCTTTCTTGTCGCCCGAAATCACCAGCCAGCCTGCGCGGTAACCACATGCGCGGTAGCTCTTGGACAGGGAGTTGAAGGTCAGGGTCAGTACGTCGTTGGACAGGCTGGCCATGGCGGTGTGCTTCATGTCGTCGAACAGGACCTTGTCGTAGACCTCGTCGGCTAGCAGCACCAGATTGAATTCGCGAGCAATATCGACCAGAGCTCGCAGCACCGAGTCGGGGTAGAGCACGCCGGTGGGGTTGTTCGGGTTGATGACAACCAGGCCCTTGGTGCGTGGGGTGATCTTGGAGCGGATATCGTCCAGGTCCGGAATCCAGCCTTTGGATTCGTCACACAAGTAGTGCACGGGTGTACCGCCGGACAGGCTGGTTACAGCCGTCCACAGCGGATAGTCGGGCATGGGCAGGAGCAGTTCGTCACCGTCGTCCAGCAGGGCGTTGGTGGCCATTGCAATCAGCTCAGAGGCGCCATTGCCCAGGTAAATATCTTCCAGCGTCACGCCCTTGATCCCTTGTTCCTGGGTGTAGTGCATGACGGCTTTGCGCGCGGCAAAAATACCTTTGCTATCCGAGTAGCCCGAAGAGTTGGGCAGGTTGCGGATCATGTCGAGCTGGATTTCTTCCGGGGCGTCAAAACCGAATACCGCCAAGTTGCCGATATTGAGCTTGATCAGTTGCTGGCCCTCGTCTTCCATTTGTTTGGCCCGGTCCATGATGGGGCCGCGAATATCGTACAAAACATTCGCCAATTTGCTCGATTTCTTGATGCTATTCATGATGCTGGTAATCGGATTCCATGTGTGCTGCTGATGAACGGTGCAGGGCTGATGCCTGACCAGCCTTATACCTTACCGCATGCGTGGGCCTGTCTTGTAAGCATCAAGCTTAAAATGTGGCATTGTCGAATTTTGGCGACACTCTTTTGTCGAAAAAACGGCTGTCTTTGTCGATAGGCTCCTTACTACCTGGACATATTCCGCTTTATGGATTGGATTGGCATGATGTGAAATCAGCCCTCCTTTATTTTTCTTGTTTTTGAAGCGCTCTGATATTAAGATTCGACATCAAATCATTTGATGTCGAACTATGAAACTGGAAGCGAAATATCGGGCCTTGCTCTCGCACGCAGAGCAGCAAAAGGGCGTCAACGTTCAGGGCATGTCCCTGTGTTTTCAGCTCCTGTCCTTGTCTGCCCGTATTGATCGGGACTGCGCCGCCTTGTTGGCGCCCCATGGCTTGAGTGAGGCCCGTTTTGTACTTTTGTTCCTGCTGGAGGAAGCACCCGACGGGATGCCTTCCCACATCCTGGCTGAACGGGCAGGCGTGACGCGGGCGACTGTCACAACTCTGGTGGATGGGCTGCTGAAAGCGGGCTTGGTGCAGCGTTTTGCGGCTCAGACCGATCGGCGTTCTGTCATGGTGAAACTCAGCCCTCAGGGGGCGGAGTTGGCCAGGACGCTGGTAGGAACTCACGCCCAGTGGATAGGCGAATTGTTCCGGCATTTGTCCGAGGCGGAGTGCACCCAGCTTAGCGCCTTGTTGAACAAAGCCGCTGGTGGAGAAGACGCGTCATGAGTATCGAGAACCGCAAGGCTTATGCCAAGGTCGCGGATATACCGGCTGATATTTTGCTGGCTCTGTCCAAAGGGGAAATCCAGGGTCTTACTCTGACCGAGTCCTTGGCCATCGATCAGCGCGTGCTGGTGGCGACCGTATTTCCGGATTTGGATGAGCAGGGTGCACAGCACATCGACACCCTGGCCCAATTGGGCATTCTCAAGCGCATGAAAGCCATTGGGGAATATTTGCTGGACACGTATGGCGAGATGGCCTGGACGCGCTGTTCGGATCACCCGGCTGATGTGGTGCGGGGCTGGGCCTGCTTTATGGTGGGAGCCCGTGCATCCTTAAGTGTGCCTCAGCGCCTGGAGGCACTGCGCCCTTTGGCTGATGATGCGCATTTTGGTGTGCGTGAATGGTCCTGGATGGCGGTACGTCCTCATTTGGTGGCCGAGCTGGATGCGTCGATTCAGAGCTTGCAGCAGTGGGCGCGCTCAGACTCGGAATATCTGCGTCGCTTTGCGTGTGAGGCTTTGCGCCCTCGGGGAGTGTGGTGCGCACATATTGCCATCCTGAAAAAAGAACCGGAACGCATGTTGCCGATTCTTGAGCTCTTGTATCGGGATGGCAGTGTGTATGTGCAGGACTCGGTAGCCAATTTCTTGAATGATGCGGCCAAGGATCAGCCGCAGTGGGTGCGTGATCTATGTGCTCAATGGCAGATGCAAGCGCCGGATAATGCTGCTGTGCAGCGCCTGTGTCGACGGGCGCTGCGCAGCGTGTCTTGATGCTCCGGTTCCAGTCCTGGAATCAGGAGGCGCGCAAGGTAATCAAGGTGATTTCTGAGGCGCGCCCCAGTCGCAGCGGGAAGCCCGCCCACAGTCCGGCACCGTAGCTGACGTACAGCTGCATATCCCCTACTTGATACAGTCCACCCACATAGCCATCATTGGCCATCTGCACGATCTTGTGCATGCCCACAATATGGCCGCCATGGGTATGGCCCGACAACTGCAAGGCCGCCCCGGCCGCTGCGCTTTCCTTGGCGGTGTCAGGGCGGTGGGCCAACATGATGATGGGCATGCCAGCAGGGATCCCGGCGACTGCTGCAGCTACATCGGGCATGGGTTGCCCATGCACGGCTGCCGACTTGTCGGTAATGCCAGCCAAAGCAAAAGCAGCATCGTCTTGTTCAATAATGCTGTGCTCGTTCAGAAGCATACGTAGCCCAAGGCTGTTGAAGTGCTCTATCCAGGGCTGGTACTGGGTGTAGTACTCGTGGTTGCCTGCAATTACCCATACCCCTTGCGGGGCAGACAGGGCTTGCAAGGGGGCGACATCATCGCGGCGCGCTGTCACCGTGCCATCGACCAGATCGCCAGTAATGACGATCAGGTCCGGTTTCAAAGCCTGTGTTTTATCAACAATGGCTTGTATCCAGGGGCCTTGCAGCAGACGACTGGCGTGCAGATCAGTCAGTTGCACCAGCTTGAAACCATCCAGCTTGGGGGACAGGCCCTTGACCTTTACTTCGATGGACTTGAGCTCGGGGACTTGCACTGCCTGCCAGACACCCAGTGCGGACAGGCTGACCGCTGCGATGCCCAGCATGCCCCGCAAGGTAGAGGAGCGCAACAGAAGCAGCCCGGCTGGCTTGTACAGAACGCGCATCAGTAAACCTGCCAGATCGGTGATCAAGGTAAAGCAGGCGGCCAGCAGGACTGCCCCAAAAGCCCAGCCCAGGACCATGATGACTTGTGCGGGAATTTCCGGTGAGGCCCGTGAGCCCCAGAACAGCGCTACGGTGTAGTGGTGGAAGGTGGCGGCGACGGCCAAGATGCTGAGCAGCCATTTGATCCAGGGTTTGATCTTCAGCGGTTTGATCAGTCGCCAGGCGACATAAAGGGCAAAAACGAGGGCAGCGACTTGAAACACGAAATCATTCCAAAAAGAAACGGGGAGCCCGCGCTTGAGCAGGCGATAAAGCGTGCCCAGTATAGAGCGAGGAAGTGGGCATGATGTCAGCGCTCATCAGACAGTTACAGCTCCGTCACGAAAAAAGGTGGACATGCTTGATTACGTTTTGAGAGATTGCTTCGCACATCAAGTCATTAAAACTTCTAGGCTTTTTCCCAAGGGCACCCCAGTGGAACGGGGTTTTCGTTTGATTTGATTGGAGGACATATGGTGACTAAAAAATCCGCAGCCAAAACCAATCAGGATGCCGTGGGGCAAGGCGGGGAGTTACATCAGTTTGGCCATGCTGAGTTGACGACCAATCATGGCGTACCGATATCGGACAATCAGAATTCCTTGCGTTTCGGGGCGCGTGGCCCGACCTTGTTGGAAGATTTTGTCCTGCGCGAGAAAATATTCCATTTCGACCATGAACGTATACCGGAGCGCATTGTTCATGCTCGCGGCACAGGAGCACATGGTTATTTTGAATGCACGCAAGCAATCCCGGAGTTGACCCAGGCCTGTGTATTTCAAAAGGAAGGACATCGGGTGCCGGTGTTCTGTCGTTTCTCAACGGTAGCCGGCTCTAAAGGCTCCAAAGACACACCACGCGACGTGCGTGGTTTCGCGGTCAAGTTCTATACCGAGCAAGGCAACTGGGATCTGGTGGGCAATAATATGCCCGTTTTTTTTATCCAGGACGCCATCAAATTCCCGGATCTGATCCACGCCGTCAAACCCGAGGCGGACCGGGGCTTTCCTCAGGCAGCGTCAGCCCATGACACATTCTGGGATTTTGTCTCCCTGATGCCCGAGTCTTTGCATACCGTCATGTGGCTGATGTCCGATCGAGCCTTGCCACGGTCCTTTCGCATGATGCAGGGCTTTGGTGTGCACACATTCCGTTTTGTGAATGCCAAGGGCAAGTCGCACTTTGTGAAGTTTCATTGGAAACCCAAGCAGGGCTTGCAGTCCACCCTGTGGGATGAGGCGGTCAAGATTTCCGGGGCGGACTCGGATTATCTACGACGCGATTTGTACGAGGCGATTCAAAACGAAGCCTTCCCGGAGTGGGAACTGGGTGTGCAGGTCTTCGATCAGGAGTGGGCGGACAAGCAGGACTACGATGTGCTGGATGCGACCAAACTCATTCCCGAGGAAAGTCTGCCCGTCAAAATTGTGGGTCGTATGGTTCTGGATCGTTATCCCGACAACTTCTTTGCAGAGACCGAGCAAGTTGCTTTCTTGCCGTCCAACATCATTCCGGGAATCGACTTTACGGATGATCCCTTGCTGCAAGGCCGCTTGTTCTCCTACCTGGATACGCAAAAGTCTCGACTGGGAACGGTCAACTTTCATCAGATTCCTATCAATGCACCCCGCTGCCCATTCAGTAATATGCAGCGCGACGGCATGATGCAGACGCAGGTTCCCAAGGGCCGTGCGACCTACGAGCCCAATAGCCTGGAGGAGGCGGGTGAATCGGGCGGACCACGCGCGCAGCCGCATGGCTTTCGCACCTTCCCCAGTACCGTAGACGATGGCGCAAAACTGCGTGTACGGGCTGAGTCGTTCTCGGATCATTACAGCCAGGCCCGATTGTTTTATCGCTCTCAGACTGAAGTTGAGCAGGAGCATCTGATTGCCGGGCTGGTATTTGAACTGTCCAAGGTCCAGCTCAATCATGTTCGTGTGCGTGTGCTCTCGCACATGCGTGTCATTGATGAGGATCTGGCCAAACGAGCGGCTCAGGGATTGGGGCTGGATTTGCCGCCTCCTGCCAAGCCCGCCCGCGAGCCGATCGACATGGCACCTTCCAAAGCCTTGTCCATACTGGCCCAGAAGTCGCCGATTGCCGGTCGGATGCTGGGTATTCTGGTAACGGACGGAGCTGACAAGGGCTTGCTGGAAATGCTGCTGACAGGGGCTCAGGAAGCCGGGGTGGCCGTCAAGCTTATCGCTCCGCAAGTAGGGGGGGTGACGCTGTCAGACGGCACACACTTGGCTGCCGACGAAAAGATTGCGGGTGCGCCCTCGGTTCTGTTTGATGCGGTGGCCTTGCTGCTTACCCAGGAAGAGGCTTCAAAACTGTGCACTAACAAGGCGGCAGTGGATTTTGTAGCCGACGCCTATGGACACTTGAAAGCAATTGGTCATAACGGCGCAGCCCAGCCCTTGCTGGACAGGGCGGGCGTATCAGTAGACAAGGGTGTGTTCGTCATTAAAACCGGTGATGATCTGCTTGAAAAAGTGTCTTCACGGTTCTGGGAGCGACGGCATCAGGTAGATGGTATGGCCTGATGTCTTGTGAAAAGGGGGCGGTGCCGCCCCCTTTCACGTGCCATCAGTAGCGCCAGCTCAGCCCCAGCACGGGGCCCGACATGCGTGTGTCAAAGACATGGCCGGAGCGACGATAGTCCACATCCAGCATCTTGTATCCGGCAGCGATGGAGAAGTTCTCTGACAGGTCGTAGTTCAAGGTCAAGGTAGCTTGATAGCTCAGGCGCGAGCCCACGCCAAAGCCGCCCAAGTGGATCTGGGCTTGAGTGGAAAACTCCGGGGTGAAACGATAGAACGCACGCAGTCCTATCATGGGGTCCACCCAATGGAAGCTCTCCTGATGATGTCGGGTTCGGCCAGCCGTACTCAGATGGGCACGGGTGCGTATATCCCAAAAAGAAAAACCGGCCAGTGCGTCCAGGCTGGCTTGTTCAGTGTCGTAGATGCGGTAACCACCTTGCAATGTGGCCATGAACAGACGTGTGTCCACGGTCCCTTCTGCAGCACCGACCAAAGGCAAACCACCTATTACTTCACTTTCGCGTGTGTTCACGTAGAGCAGGTCACTGTTGAATACATAGCGGTCTCGACGCACCCAGGCGTTCAGAAAGGCCGCGGCACGCAGATCGTGCAGGACATCTGAAAAGGACTTTTCTATATCCAGGGAGGGCGCGCGTTTGAAGGGGGAGGACTCACCCGACAAGCCGGTAATCCAGGCATAGGGTGTAATCTGCACGGCATAGTGTGGCGAAGTCGTGCTGTCGGACATGGCGTCTGGACCTTGAGCACTCACTTGGGCATGAGCCAGACTGGCCAGTGGCAAGATTCCCAATAATAGCCAGCGGGAATAAGTGAGTTTACGCATCATTGTCATGGCCCCTCTTTTTAATTCTGTAAATGACGGTGCACTAGCGCCAGTCTTGTGTCTTTCGGTATGCTGGACTAGCCGATCACCAACCCGTGGAGAACGTGTCATGCATGTGTTTTACCTTAGCAAGCAAGATATTGATAATTTGTTGCCCTTAGTGCAAGCGGCGTTACACGCTGATCGCACCGGACAAGTTGGTTTCACGGACGAAGAACTGGCCTTGCGCGCTGCCCTGGAGGCGATGCAGGACCCCAAGCTGTCCGAGCTGCTGGCCGGTGCCCGTGTCGAACCGGGTCGCATAGCCGTTGGCTTGGCTGAAGAAGATTACCGGGAAAACCTGCTGGCTCTGGAAACCCGTGATAGTGCTTATGTCATTGACCAGCTCATGGATAGCTATGCAGGATTGCCGGGGTTTTTTGATTGCCTGGAGTTTTAGATGAATTTGCAAAACAGCCCGTTACGGGCTGTTTTTTATTGCATGTTATTGAAGTCCGTGTCGAGGCATTATGCCGTTCCTTGTGCCTACGGGTAGGATTTGGCCATTCCTGGTAATTAATGATCTTCCAGTTCTGGGTAAAAGATTTCGAGCACACATCGCCTGTGTTTTCAGATCTGAATGACTATTTTTAAGTTTTTTAAAACAAGAAAAAGGCCTGTTTAGTTTGGAGATCGTATTTGGTTCATTTATACGCGGGCTGATAAGGCAGCTACCCACGTTTTCAGAGTGAAAAACGCAGCTTCAAGGCGATCAGGAAGAAAAAATAATATTGCGGTCGATCATGAGTTAGCAAATGTTTTTATTCTCAAAACAAGGGATTTCATGCTCCGTTTTTGTCGGTCTTGCACCACAAGACTTAACTTGGCTTGACGCAATGTCCTAATCCTGTTTTTGTTACACCCGTGTCCAATGTATCGGCTGTGTAAGCAGTCGGTTTTTTTGTTTTATTGATTGGGCGGCTAGCCGTCTCTGGAGAGAAAGATGTTGCTAAAAAAATGTCGTCGTACTTTGCTGGCATGCGCAGTTGGGCTGGCTTTGGTGCCTGCGGCCTCTCAGGCGTGTACCCGAGCTGTTTTTCTGGGTGATAACGGACAGGTGATTACCGGTCGCTCCATGGACTGGAAGCTGGATGTCGGCACCAACCTCTGGATTTTTCCTCGCGGTGAAAAACGTACTGGCGAAGCTGGCCCCTCGTCCATTGAGTGGACCTCGAAATACGGCAGCGTGATTGCGTCGGGTTATGACATTGCTTCTACCGACGGGGCCAATGAAAAAGGTTTGAACGTCAACTTGCTGTGGCTGGTGGAGTCCCAATATCCCACGCCTCAAAAAGGCGATAAGACCTTAAGCATGTCTTTGTGGGGACAGTACGTCTTGGATAATTTTGCAACCGTGGCCGAAGCGGTTGCTGCATTAGAAAAAAATCCCTTTGTAGTCGTTACTGCCAAGGTCAAAGGTGAAGATCGCTTGGCAACTTTGCACCTGTCCATGTCGGATGCCACAGGGGATAGTGCGATTATCGAGTATATCGACGGTAAGCAACACATCCATCATAGTCGTAAATATCAGGTTCTGACCAATTCGCCCACATTTGATCAGCAATTGGCCATCAAGGATTACTGGCAACAGGTGGGGGGCATGAACATGTTACCCGGCACTAGCCGTGCTGCAGATCGTTTTGCTCGCGCCTCTTTTTACATTGATGCAGTGCCACGCAACCTGAGTGATGACAAGGCCGTAGCCAGTGTGTTGAGCGTGATACGTAACGCTTCTACTCCATATGGCATGACAGTGCCCGGTCAGCCCAACAACTCCTCGACACGCTGGCGCACGGTGTTCGACCATCAACGTAGTTTGTATTATTTTGATTCGGTTCTGTCACCCGGTGCATTCTGGGTGGATATGAAAAAAGCGGATTTTTCGGCAGAAACCGGCAAAGTGATGAAGCTGGATCTGGGGCCGGAGCAAAGCAAGGTCTACATGGGTGAAGTGCTGGACCACTTCAAACCAGCCCAGCCATTCAAGTTCGAACCCGCCGAACCGCCCGCTGTTTAATGGGGCAGTGGTATATGCCACTCTAGGCTGAATACCCGGGGCATAGCCGACAGCGATCACATGATGTTCATACTCAGCTGTTATGCTATGCCCCGTCTTTATTTGTTGAAGTAGCTGTTTCATGACCTATGTAGTGACGGAAGCCTGTATCCAGTGCAAGTACACCGATTGTGTGACGGTGTGTCCCATGGATTGTTTTTTTGAAGGCCCGAATTTCCTGGTCATTCATCCTGACGAATGCATTGACTGCTCCATCTGCGTGGCCGAGTGTCCGGTGGGGGCGATTGTCAGTGATCAGGATGTGACGCCCGAGCAGCAGGTCTATGTGGAGCTGAACCGGACCTTGAGCGAGGACCCGGCCTGGAAGCGTATCAGCCAGCAAAAAGCGCCCTTGCCGGATCATGAATACTGGGCGACTCAGACCGACAAGCTGGCGCTGTTGAAGAAAGATTAATGGGCTTTCTGATGGCTGTTGTTGCGTTGGAAGTACCAGACCGCCAAGGCCGCCATCACCAGCAAAGCCGTACAACTGGCCAGTACGGCGACATAGCCTTTATCAAAAGAGTCACGGGCCAGTTCACTTAAGGTCAGAGCCAGATTCTGTGGCATGGTTTCTGCCATCAATAAGGCCTGATCCAGGCTGTCGTAGGCCAGGGCGCGGTCACTTAATTCCTGTGGCAAGATCAGGCTGGCGCTATATACGAAGGACAGCAGGCTACCCATAATGGTCACGCCCAGCGCACCACCCAGTTCATAAGACATTTCCTCGACCGAGGCCACCATACCAGCGCGCGAAGGCGGCACGCTTTGCATGATAGTGCTGGAAGCCGCCGTCATGGCCGCACCGATGCCCAGGCCCAGCATGACCAGGCTGATCACTTGTAGAGGCTGTGCACTGTTATGCCACAGCAGATAAGCGGCCATGCCTGCTCCCGCCAAGCTCAGGGCGCCAATCAGCAGTCGCTTGCTGCCGATGACGACCAGCAGGCGCCCGGCCAAGGGGCCGGCTATAAAGGCTGCCAGCGGCAAGGGAATAATGGCCAGGCCCGCTTCCAATGGTGAGAAACCCAGTACCAATTGCAGGCGTTGGCTGAACACCAGCTCCATACCGATCAAGGCCGCTGAGGCCGTCAAGGCAGAGAGTACGGCGGTGCTTAGCGTGGCGTCCTTGAACAGGGCAAAGTCCAGCAAAGGGAAAGGGCTGCGGTTCTGTTGACGGACAAACCAGCTCAGAAACAAGATGCCGATCAGCAGGGCGGCAGCGGTCAAACCCCAATCCGTATGCAGCTTGCCCATTTCCTTGATAGCCAGGGTGCTGGCTACCAGGCCCACCATGATCAGCAAGGAGCCTTTGATATCCCAGGGGCGCGATGCATCTGGCGTGGAGCGGGGCACCAGAATCCAGCCCATAGGCAACGCGATCAGCACGATGGGCACGTTGATCAGAAAGACTGATCCCCACCAGAAATGTTCCAGCAGGAATCCGCCCAGAACCGGACCAAAGGCGGCACCACCGGAGGCGATAGAAGACCAGACACCGAAGGCCACCGCACGTTCGCGCTCATCATGAAAGGTGATGCGTATCAGCGATAAAGTGGCGGGCATCATCATGGCCGCTGCCACACCTAAAAAGGCGCGTGCGGCGATCAAGGCTGTTGGGTTCGGAGAGTAGGCGGCTGCGACTGAAGCCAGACCAAACATGGCCAGACCCGACAGGAACAGGCGCTTGTGACCCAGGCGGTCACCCAGGGTGCCCATGCCCAGCAGCAGTCCGGAGACGACCAGAGCGTAGCTGTTGATGATCCACAGCTTGTCCGAGGCCGAGGCCTGCAGATCATGGGTCAGGCGTGGCAGGGCGGTGTAGAGCACCGTCATGTCCACCACAATCAGTAGAAGAGCTGCCGACACAATTGCCAGGATCAACCAGCGACGGCTTGGGGATAGGGGAGCAGTGTGGGCTTGATGGGTAATCGAGCTGTGCAGCATAAAAGACCAGAGCGGTAGGAAAGCAAGTATGATCTATCAATATTATCAACAGTCAAAGTTGATTAGCATCTATAAAATAGATAAATGGATTGGACACTGGAACGTATTCGACATTTTGTCGCTGTGGCAGAAACTGGCTCCATGACTCAGGCCGCGAAAGAGTTGGGCAAGGTGCAGTCAGCCGTCAGCACCTCGATTTCCCTGCTGGAAGCGGATCTGAATCTGGAGTTGTTTGATCGTTCACGACGAACGTTAAGCCTGACGGTGCCGGGCGAAATCATGCTGCTGGAAGCCAAGGCTCTGTTGCGTCAGGTAGACGTGTTGAATCGTCGGGCACTGGATTTCTCGCAAGGGCAACCGACCAGACTGGAAATTGCTCTGGATGAAGCCTTGCCTCAAGAGCCCTTGCGGCTGCTGCTCAAGGAGCTGGCTGAACGCTGGCCTGCACTGGAATTAACGGTCTGGAACGGAACCGCTTCCGAGGTGATGGACTATGTGCAGGAAGGCCGCTCGGATATGGCTTTTCAGTTTGATCGCGGTGCTGATGCCGCGTCATTCGCGCAAAGTTATATCGGCGCTGTGCCCCAAGCGATTTGTGTGGCGCGTACGCACCAGCTTGCCAGTCAGCATCAGGTCAGCCGTAAAGAGCTGACGGCACATCGACAATTGCTGATTCATATTGAAGGGACAGAGCAAATGGTTGTCAGCCCCAGTGTGTGGCGCTCAGACAGCTTTTATGTCATTGCCGATATGGTGGCCGATAGTCTGGGCTGGGCGATTTTGCCCCTGAATATTGCCGAGTATGCAAACTTGCGCAACAAGCTGGCGCAGTTGCATTGCCGGGAGATGGTTTTGCCACCCTTGCCAGTGCGGATGCTGTGGCGGCAGGGGCAAACTTTGCCCCCTGCGGCAGTGTGGATGCAGCAGCGCCTGTCGGAGCTGCTGCCTTAAGCCTGTTTAGCAGGCTAGTGGGGAAGGGCGGGAAAGCTGACCGTTGGCCCAGCGTTGTACGCCTTCCCAGATATCAGAGGCGTGATGCACGGTCATATCGGCTTGCCAAGTGCTCAGGCTCTCGTCCTGAGCGCAGTAGCCGTAGGCGGCAATCATGGTGGCCATGCCAGCAGCCTGACCTGCCTGGATATCGCGCAGATCATCACCTACGTACAGGCAGTCTTTGGGATCAAAGCCCGTTTTCTCGGCGGCATACAACAAGGGGGCGGGATGAGGTTTGGTGTGCTGGGTAGTATCCCCGCCGACGGTGACTGCGCAACCCGCTTCCAGTCCTAAATGACGGATCAGGGGCAGGGCCAGGTATTCCAGCTTGTTGGTGACGATGCCCCAGGTGTAGCCGGCCTGCTCTAACTGTTTCAGCATGGGGGCTACGCCCTCAAACAGATAGGTCAGCTCCGTCATGTGATCGTTGTAGTCCTGCAGGAACTGCGCTCGCAATTGTGCGTAGTTGGGGTGATCGGTATTGATATCCAGGGCTACCTTGAGCAGCCCCCGTGCACCGTGCGAGGCATAGGGACGCAGTGCTTCGTAGGGCAAATCAGGCAGGCCATGTTCCTTGCGCATGCGATTGGCCGTAGCGGCCAGATCCGGAGCAGAGTCGGCCAAGGTGCCGTCGAAATCGAATAGAACCAGTTTATTCATGAGGGCTTAGCTTTGGCGGCGGCTGGCCAGCAGGTAGTTGACGGAGGTGTCGCCAGACAGGTGATAGTGCTCGGTAATCGGGTTGTATTCCAGACCCTTCAATGCCAGGGCATCCAGACCACTGCGGCGGGCCGAGGAAATCAGCTCGCTGGGTTTGATGAAGCCCTCATAGCTGTGCGTGCCTTTGGGAATCAGGCGCAAGAGGTACTCGGCGCCCACAATGGCAAACAAAAAAGATTTGGGATTGCGATTCAGAGTCGAGAAAAAGACCCAGCCACCGGGTTTGACCAGTTTGGCGCAGGCCGCAATGATGGAGCCCGGATCGGGGACATGTTCCAGCATTTCCATGCAGGTGACAACGTCAAAACGACCCGGGTGCTGATCGGCCATGTCTTCGGCGCTGATCATCTCGTATTTGACGGGTACGCCCGATTCCAGACTGTGCAAACGGGCAATCTTCAAGGAGCGCTCGGCCAGGTCAATGCCGGTGACGTCGGCGCCGGACTGAGCCAGGCTTTCCGACAAGATTCCGCCACCACAACCGACGTCTAATACCTGCTTGCCCGCCAGGGAGCCGGTGTAGGACAGAATCCAGTCCAGACGCAAAGGGTTGATGGCGTGCAGCGGTTTGAACTCGCTGTCAGGGTCCCACCAGCGGGATGCCAGTGCACTGAATTTATCGATCTCTGCGGGATCGACATTGACGTTAGTGACGGTGGAAGCGGTCATGGCTCATCCAAAAAAATTAAGGCCCCGCAAAAGCGGAGCCTTAATTGTAGCCTTAGCTACAGAAATACGTGATGCAGCAAGAATTACTTGCGGTTGCCCACGATTTCGATTTCTACGCGACGGTTTTGAGCACGGCCTTCGCGGGTCTTGTTGGACGCCACTGGCTGAGCTTCGCCCTTGCCTTCGGTGTAGATACGGTCTGCAGGTACGCCCTTGTTGACCAAGTATGCTTTAACAGCATTGGCGCGACGCTCGGACAGCTTCTGGTTGTAAGCTTCAGCGCCGATCGAGTCAGTGTGACCGGTAGCGATCAGAGTTTCCAGATCGATGGACTGAACGGTGTCAGCCACTTGATCCAGAACCTGGCGGCCTTCTGGCTTGATGGTGGATTTGTCGAAGTCGAAGAACGTGTCAGCGTTCAGAGTCACTTTGGTGACAGTAGGAGCGACGACAGGAGCTTCGGGGGCTTGGGCAACGGGCACACCGTCACAACCTGGAATACCTGTAGCAGGTGTCCAGAAGTTGTTGCGCCAGCACAGTTCGTTGGTGCCGTTTTTCCAAACGTCGCCGAACGGATTGCGCCAGTTGTTAACTTCGCCGGACTCTTGTGCGGAAACTGCACTAGTGGCCGATGCGGCGGCAATGGCGAGTACAAGTGCGATTTTGGAGGGTTTGTTCATATTTCTCCTCGTTGAGCTGATGCTGTTAAGTGACCGCAGCGAACCCCTGCCGCTGATTAACGGAACCAGTATAGCAATCCTTTGAACGGAACAAAGACTTGCTTGCGCTGGGTTTCATGCGTGTTAGGTCGAATCTTAAGACATTTCGGCCACATGCGTGAGGGGGACGGGGAACGATTCGTGAAGATGCGTGGAATTAGCCTTGTTCTTTCCTTTTATTGTTGGTTTTAGGCAACAGGGGAAGGGTGGGGCCGCTTCTTCAATCCATCATCGATACGATTAGTGGACGATGGATTTTTGGCGAATCGACCGTTTCAATCACATATCGCCCGCCTTCTCGCCTCGCTACGCTGCGTCCCTCTATGTGAAAGTGCTAGAATTTCCTCTTGTCCGTTTACGGCTGGCTTACTGCTTAACCCATATCTATAAAGAATTGACCTATGGATTCCTTTGCCAAGGAGACGCTTCCCGTTTCGCTTGAAGAGGAGATGCGCCGCAGCTACCTCGATTACGCCATGAGCGTGATTGTGGGCCGTGCTCTTCCCGACGTGCGAGATGGTTTGAAGCCCGTGCATCGCCGTGTTCTGTTCGCCATGCATGAACTCAATAACGACTGGAATCGTGCCTATAAGAAGTCGGCTCGTATCGTCGGTGATGTGATCGGTAAGTACCACCCTCATGGTGACTCTGCCGTCTATGACACTATCGTGCGTCTGGCGCAGGACTTTTCCATGCGCTACACCCTGGTCGACGGACAAGGTAACTTTGGTTCCATCGACGGGGATAACGCCGCGGCCATGCGTTACACCGAAATCCGTCTGGCCAAGATCGCCCACGAACTGCTGGCCGATATCGACCAGGAAACCGTGGATTTCGTGCCTAACTATGATGGCAGCGAAAAAGAACCGGCCCTGTTGCCTTCGCGTCTGCCCAACCTGCTGGTCAACGGCAGCTCGGGTATTGCCGTGGGTATGGCTACCAATATTCCGCCGCATAACCTGGCTGAAGTGGTCAACGGCTGTCTGTACTGCCTGAGCCACCCCGAGTGCACGGTTGATGAGCTGATCGAATACATCCCGGCCCCCGACTTCCCGACCGGTGCCATTATCTATGGCATGTCCGGTGTGCGCGAAGGCTATCGCACGGGCCGTGGCCGCGTCATCATGCGTGCCAGTACGCACTTTGAAGACATGGAAAAGGGCAACCGTCAGGCCATCGTGGTCGACGCCATTCCTTACCAGGTCAACAAGAAGTCGCTGCAGGAACGCATTGCCGAGCTGGTCAACGAAAAACGCATCGAGGGTATCTCCGATATTCGCGACGAGTCCGACAAGGACGGTATGCGTTTGGTCATTGAGCTAAAGCGCGGCGAAGTGCCGGAAGTTGTGCTGAACAACCTCTACAAGAATACGCAGTTGCAAGAAACCTTCGGGATGAACATGGTGGCACTGGTCGATGGCCAGCCCCGTCTGCTCAACCTGAAACAGCTGGTGGATTACTTCCTGAGCCACCGCCGCGAAGTGGTTACTCGCCGTACCGTATTCCAGTTGCGCAAAGCGCGCGAGCGCGGTCATGTGCTGGAAGGTCTGGCTGTGGCCCTGGCCAATATTGATGAGTTCATCGAAATCATCAAAGCGGCTCCAACGCCACCGGTTGCCCGTGTCGAGCTGATGGCTCGGTCCTGGGATTCCGGTCTGGTGCGCGAGATGCTGGCCCGCGCCGACACCAGCGCCATTGTAGGTGGCCGTCAGGCTTACCGTCCTGATGATCTGGGTGCCGAATTTGGCATGAACACAGATGGTCTGTACCGTCTGAGCGAAGTGCAGGCTCAGGAAATCCTGAACATGCGCTTGCAACGCCTGACTGGCCTGGAGCAGGACAAGATTGTTCAGGAGTACCGCGAGGTCATGGACAAGATTGCTGACTTGCTGGACATCCTGTCCAACCCGGCCCGTGTGTCCGCCATTATTGGTGACGAGCTGATCGCCGTGCGCGACGAGTTCTCGGCCACTGGCAAGGACGTTCGTCGCTCGCAAATCGAGCACAACGCCACCGAGCTGGATACGGAGGACCTGATCACCCCTATGGATATGGTGGTGACGCTCTCGCATACCGGCTACATCAAGAGCCAGCCGCTGTCCGAATATCGGGCCCAGCGTCGTGGTGGCCGTGGCAAGCAAGCCACCGCCATGAAAGAGGACGACTGGATCGACAAGTTGTTCATCGCCAATACCCACGATTACCTGCTGTGCTTCTCCAACCGTGGCCGTGTGTACTGGCTCAAGGTCTGGGAAGTGCCTCAAGGTTCGCGCAACTCGCGTGGCCGTCCTATCGTCAATATGTTCCCTCTGGAAGATGGCGAGAAGATCAACGTGGTGCTGTCCGTCAAGGAATTCAGCGAAGATCAGTTCGTGTTCATGGCGACCTCGCGCGGTACGGTCAAGAAGACCCCGCTGTCCGACTTCTCCAACCCCCGTAAGGCCGGCATTATTGCTGTGGGCCTGGACGAGGGCGACTACCTGATCGGTGCTCAGCTGACCGACGGCGTCCATGACGTCATGTTGTTCTCTGACGCCGGCAAGGCCGTGCGCTTTGATGAGGGTGATGTGCGTCCAATGGGCCGCGCTGCCCGTGGCGTACGCGGCATGACGCTGGAAGAAGGTCAGTCCGTGATTGCCCTGCTGGTGGCCGAAGACGAAACCCAGTCCGTGCTGACCGCCACCGAGAACGGTTTCGGCAAGCGTACCCCGATTGGCGAATACACGCGTCACGGTCGTGGCACCAAGGGCATGATTGCCATCCAGACCTCGGCTCGTAACGGCAAGGTCGTGGGTGCGGTGCTGGTTCGTGAAACCGACGAGATCATGCTGATCACCAACGCTGGTGTGCTGGTACGCACTCGCGTGGCTGAAATCCGCGAAATGGGTCGTGCGACTCAAGGTGTGACCTTGATCAGCGTGGACGATGACAGCGAGCTGTCTGGTGTGTACCGCGTGGTAGAGACCGATGACGAGGTCGACGCCGAGCTGGCCGAAGAGGGTCAGGCGCCAGAAGGTCAGGAGCAGGATAATCAACTTGATTCCGCCCAAGACCAGGCGGACCCTTCCGGCGAGGAAAACGAGTAATGCGTGTATGGAATTTTTCGGCAGGCCCGTCAATGCTGCCGTTGGAAGTGCTGGAGCAAGCCGCTGCTGAAATGACAGATTGGCATGGCACCGGCATGTCCATCATGGAAATGAGCCACCGTAGCAAGGACTATATGGGTGTGCGTGACGAGGCAGAAGCCGATTTGCGCAGCTTGCTGTCCGTGCCCGATGACTTTGCAGTGTTGTTTGTTCAGGGTGGGGCACAAGGCCAGAATGGTCTTTTGCCCTTGAACCTGATTCAGCGCAATGGCAGTGGCAAGGCCGACTACGTGCTTTCGGGCAGCTGGTCGGTCAAGTCCTGCGAAGAGGCTCAGCGCTACGGTGATATTCACGTTGCCGGTACCAGTGGTCAGGCGTGGCAGGATCAGGGCAAGGAATGGGCGCCCTGGACCTGGTTCCCCGAGCCTTCTCAATGGGATGTGCGCCCGGACGCGGCTTACCTGCACGTTTGCACCAATGAAACGATTGGTGGTGTGGAGTTCAACGACATTCCCAAGCTGGATGTGCCTGTTGTTGCAGACGTTTCCTCCAACATCCTGTCCTGCCCGATCGATTTCTCGCGCGTGTCCGTGGCCTATGCCGGGGCGCAAAAGAATGCGGGTATGTCCGGCATCGCCTTGATGATGATACGCAAGGACCTGTTGGGCCATGCCATGGATCTGTGCCCGTCGGCGTTCAACTACGCCAACATTGAAAAGCAGCAGTCCATGTTCAACACGCCGCCTACATACTCGATCTACATGGCCGGGCTGATGTTCAAGTGGCTGGAGCGCCAGGGTGGTGTGGCTGCCATGCAGGCACGCAATGCGGCCAAGTCCGAGGCCTTGTACGGCTTTCTGGATGCGTCCGAGTTCTACAACAACACCGTGCATCCGGCGTATCGCTCGCGTATGAACGTTCCGTTCCTGTTGCGTGATCAGTCCCTGGATTCCCTGTTCCTGGAACAGGCTACGGCTGCAGGCCTGACTTCCCTGAAAGGACACAAGAGCGTGGGCGGTATGCGCGCTTCAATCTATAACGCCATGCCGCTGGAGGGTGTGCAGGCACTTATCGATTTCATGACTGAATTTGAACGACGGAATGGCTAATACCTTAACTGAGCGCCTGCTCCCTTGGCGCAATCGTATTGATGAGCTGGATCGCCAGATCCTGGAGTTGCTCAACGAGCGTGCTCGTGCGGCTTTGGAAGTGGGCAAGATCAAGCAGGACTTCAATACAGAGGAAGTCATCCTCAAGCCCGAACGCGAGGCACGTATTGTGCGTCGCTTGCAGTCAGAAAATGAGGGCCCGTTCACACCGGCAGCAGTCGAAGCGGTGTGGGGGCAGATTATTTCTGCCTGTCGCGGTCTGGAAAGCGTGTTGCGCGTGGCTTATCTGGGCCCGCAGGGCTCTTTTTCCGAGCAAGCCGCCTACGAGCATTTCGGCCATGCTTTGGATGGCCTGCAATGTGATTCCTTCGACGAGGTTTTCCGCAGCGTCGAAGTGGGTCAGGCTGAGGTGGGCATGGTGCCCGTCGAGAACTCGACAGAAGGCGCCGTGAACCGCACGCTGGATTTGCTGCTGAACTCGCCCTTGCGTGTCTTGGGCGAGCGCTCGATTCGTGTGCATCACAATCTGCTGACCCAAACTGGCACGATGGAAGGCGTCACCCGCGTGATGGCCCATCCTCAGGCTTTGGCGCAGTGCCAGAACTGGCTGCAAAAGCATTACCCACAGCTTTTGCGTGAGGCCGCCTCCAGCAACGCTGAAGCAGCACGCATTGCGTCGTCCGATCCTACGGTTGCAGCGATTGCGGGCAATACGGCTGTTACCGCCTGGAATCTGGGGGTGGTCGAGGCCGGTATTCAGGACGATCCGCACAACCGCACCCGTTTCCTGGCCATTGGCAATATCGAGTCCCTGCCTAGCGGTAATGACAAGACCAGCATCATTCTGGCGGTGCCCAACCGGGCTGGTGCTGTTTATGACATGCTGTCTCCTTTGGCTGTGCATGGCGTGTCCATGACTCGCCTGGAGTCGCGTCCTGCACGGACAGGGCAGTGGGAATATTATTTCTACGTAGACCTGATCGGCCATCGTGATGAGCCAGCCATGGCTGCTGCTTTGGCAGAACTGAAGAAACAAGTCGCCTTTTTCAAGATTCTGGGTTCTTACCCCGTAAACGACTTTTAAGCATCAGCAACAAGAAAGGCCTGGGGGGAGGTTTCACCCTCAAGGCCTTATTGTCTGTTCAGGACATGCCTTGTCAGAACGAGTGGCTCGCACAGGATCTGCTTGTTTCGGTCAGTCTTGCGCAGTTGCTTGGTGCGTTGTGCCATCAAGAGCTGGCTAGACAAAATAGAGGCTTTGCGTGTTGCTTTAATCCTTTGATGGGGTTTGGGCAGCCGTCTGGCAAAGTCTGCATCAATATCCCGGTTTTGCTCGTGCTATTTCACGCAATACGCGCAGCATGGACGGCCTGAGAGGGAACGGAATTAATCATGATAGCGTCATCAGAAACTATGGCGCCGCCGCCCTTGGTTCCGGTGCTGGCGATCGTCGGAGTCGGTTTGATTGGCGGCTCTTTGGCTCTGGCGCTCAAGCGCTCCGGGGCGGTAGGAAAAGTGCTGGGCGTAGGTCGGCAGCTGAAAAGCTTGCGACGTGCCCAAGAACTGGGCCTGATTGACGATGTCGCCACGCTTGAGCAAGCCGCGCAGCAAGCGGACCTGATTGTGTTGGCTACGCCTATCGGGGCCATGGCCTCGGTATTGAAAACCTTGCGTCCCCATCTGCGTGACGAGACCTTGATCAGTGACGCAGGTAGCACCAAGGTCGATGTGGTCAGTGTGTCGCGTGAGGCGCTGGGTGATCGTATCAGCCAGTTTGTTCCCGGCCACCCCATCGCCGGTGCGGAGACCGTAGGTCCCGAAGCGGCGCGTGCTGATCTGTACGACGGTCGCAACGTCATCTTGACTCCCCTGGAAGAAAACAGTGCCAGCGCACGCGAGCGTTTGATTGCCGTGTGGGAGGCTTGCGGGGCGCGTGTCATGTTGATGGACCCGGCTACGCATGACGAAGTGCTGGCATCGGTCAGTCATGTGCCGCACTTTTTATCCTCGGTTTTTATGTGGCAGGTGGCCTCCAGTGCCAACTCGGATCAGCGCTTTGCCTTGGCTGGAACTGGCTTTCGGGATTTCACCCGCATTGCAGCCGGATCAGCCGAAGTGTGGCGCGACATTTTTCTGAGCAACCGCGAGGCTGTCTTGGGCCAATTGCAGGAAGTACGTCAGGCCCTGGATCAGGCCGAACAGGCTTTGCAGGACCAGGATGGTCAGGCTTTATACGAATTTTTAGAGCGTGCTGCCTTGGCGCGCCGTTTTTGGGCAAGTAGGAGTGGTTTGCAATGAGCCAAAGCGACAGTCTTGTTTTGAACCCCGTCAGCCGCGCTAGCGGACAACTGCAATTGCCAGGGTCCAAGAGCATTTCTAATCGAGCCCTGTTGTTGGCCGCCTTGGCTCAAGGGCAAACACGCCTGGAAGGCTTGCTGCATTCGGACGATACCCGCGTCATGATGGCCGCTCTGCAGCAAATGGGCGTGGCTGTGCAGGACCTGGGGCAGGGCACGGTAGTGATCGACGGTGGGGCTCCTTTTGCGCACCGCGATGCCGATCTGTTTTTGGGTAATGCCGGTACGGCCTTCCGCTCCTTGACCGCTGCTTTGGGCTTGATGGGTGGTCGCTTCAACCTTAGCGGTATTGCCCGCATGCACGAGCGCCCCATTGGGGATCTGGTGGATGCGCTGCGCAGCCTGGGAGCTGAGGTGCAATATCTGGGGGCAGAGGGCTATCCTCCCTTGGCGATTGGTGAGTTGGCACAGGCTGATCAGCGTCGTGTGTCGGTGAAAGGCTCGGTATCCAGCCAGTTCCTGACAGCCTTGTTAATGGCCGCTCCCTTGTTGACTGCTCGTACGGGCCAGCCTTTGCGTATCGAGGTGGAAGGGGAGTTGATCTCTCAGCCTTATATTGAAATCACGCTGGCCATGATGGCGCGTTTCGGTGTGCAGGTGGAGCGCGACGGCTGGAGCAGCTTTACTGTCTCCGCCGATGCGGCTTATGTCAGCCCCGGCTTGTACGTGGTGGAGGGCGATGCCTCGTCCGCTTCGTATTTCATTGCTTTGGGAGCTATTGGCGGTGGCCCGCTACGTATTCAGGGCGTGGGTACAGAAAGTCTGCAAGGCGATATTCAGTTTGCGGATGTGGCCCAAGCCATGGGTGCTCGTATCGAGCGTCATGCCAATGAACTGATCGTTTCTGGTGAGTGCGTAGCCAAGGGCGACAAGCTCAAGGCCTTTGATCTGGATTTCAACCATATTCCTGACGCCGCCATGACGGCAGCTGCCATGGCCATGTTTGCTGATGGCCCTTGCACCTTGCGCAATATCGCCAGTTGGCGCGTGAAGGAGACAGACCGTATTGATGCCATGCAGGCCGAATTGCGCAAGCTGGGGGCAACAGTAGAATCCGGGCCGGACTGGCTGACTGTGCATCCTATTGCCGCCGATCAATGGCGTTCGGCCAGCATCGAAACGTATGATGACCACCGCATTGCCATGTGTTTTTCACTGGCCAGCTTTGGCCCGGTGCCGGTCACCATTCTGGATCCCGGCTGTGTCAGCAAGACGTTCCCCGAGTATTTTTCTGTTTTTGAACAATTGGTGCAGGCATGACAGAGCAGAGCATTCCCGTCATAACCATTGATGGCCCTACCGCTTCCGGTAAAGGGACGATTGCTTCCCTGGTCGCGCAGCGGCTGGGCTGGCATACGCTGGACAGCGGTGCCTTGTATCGCCTGACCGCCTTGTCCTGCCTGCGTCGCGGCGTGGATGTCCAGGACGAGGCCCAGGTCCAGCATGCGGCCCAGAGCCTGAACGTGCAGTTTGACTACCCCCATATCTACATGGATGGCGATGACGTCAGCGACGCTATTCGTCAGGAAGAGGTAGGAAATCTGGCCTCTCAGGTGGCGGCCTTGCCTCTGGTGCGTGAGGCACTTTTGCAACGGCAGCGGGATTTTCGCGTTGCCCCCGGTTTGGTGGGCGATGGGCGCGATATGGGCACAGTTGTGTTCCCGGACGCACCTTTAAAGATATTTTTGCTGGCAGATGCGGAGGTGCGGGCCCAAAGACGCTGTAAACAGTTGAGCGAAAAGGGTATTTCTGCTAATCTTACGAGTCTTTTGGCGGACTTGCGTGCGCGCGACGAACGTGATCGTTCTCGAATTCATGCTCCGCTTGTGCCTGCGCCGGGTGCCCACATTGTGGATTCTTCCCAGCTCAGCATCCAGGAAGTTGTAAATAAGGTGCTCGACCTTTGGTCGGGCATTGCGGTCCCGACAGCCTAATCCCGTGCTGATCGGGCTTTGTTCACTCCACCGGGTTCTGCCTGGTGTGTTTTTTATGGCCATTTTGGCTAACGGATTGATTTAATGTCCACTAACCTTCACACAGACGCAACGGGCGGCGAAAGCTTTGCCGATTTGTTTGCAGAAAGCATTAAAAACCAAGACCTGAAAAGCGGCGAAGTTATCTCCGCCGAGGTTCTGCGTATTGACCACAACTACGTTCTGGTCAATGCTGGCCTGAAGTCCGAAGCACTGATCCCTCTGGAAGAGTTCCTGAACGATCAGGGCGAACTGGAAGTTCAAGCTGGTGACTTTGTTTCCGTGGCAATCGACGCCTTCGAAAACGGCTACGGTGACACCATTCTGTCCCGCGACCGCGCCAAGCGTCTGTCGGCCTGGTTGTCCCTCGAGCAAGCGCTTGAGTCCGGCGAACTGGTCAACGGTACCATCACTGGTAAGGTCAAGGGCGGTCTGACCGTCATGACCAACGGCATCCGCGCCTTCTTGCCCGGTTCGCTGGTTGATCTGCGTCCTGTCAAGGACACCACGCCATACGAAGGCAAGACCCTGGAATTCAAGGTCATCAAGCTCGATCGCAAGCGTAACAACGTCGTGTTGTCGCGTCGCGCTGTGCTGGAAGCCTCCATGGGCGAAGAGCGTCAGAAACTGCTGGAAACCCTGTCCGAAGGCGCTATCGTCAAAGGTATCGTCAAGAACATCACCGATTACGGTGCGTTCGTGGATCTGGGCGGCATCGACGGTCTGCTGCACATCACCGATATGGCATGGCGCCGTGTTCGTCACCCATCCGAAGTTCTGCAGGTGGGTCAGGAAATCGAAGCCAAGGTCCTCAAGTTCGATCAGGAAAAGAGCCGCGTCTCCCTGGGCGTCAAGCAGCTGGGCGAAGATCCATGGATCGGTCTGGCACGTCGCTACCCACAAAACACCCGTCTGTTCGGCAAGGTTACCAACCTGACCGACTACGGTGCATTTGTTGAAGTGGAAGACGGTATCGAAGGTCTGGTTCACGTATCCGAAATGGATTGGACCAACAAGAACGTTGACCCACGCAAGGTTGTGACCTTGGGTGAAGAAGTCGAAGTCATGGTTCTGGAAATCGACGAAGATCGTCGTCGTATCTCCTTGGGCATGAAGCAGTGCCGTGCCAACCCATGGGAAGATTTCGCCATCAACTTCAAGCGCGGCGACAAGGTTCGCGGTGGCATCAAGTCCATCACCGACTTCGGCGTGTTTGTTGGTCTGCCTGGCGGCATCGACGGTCTGGTTCACCTGTCCGACCTGTCCTGGTCCGAGACTGGCGAAGAAGCCGTTCGCAACTTCAAGAAGGGCGACGAAGTTGACGCCGTGGTTCTGGGCATCGACACCGACAAAGAGCGCATTTCCCTGGGTATCAAACAGCTGGAAGGCGATCCGTTCAACAACTTCGTAGCAACCTACGACAAGGGTGCCGTGGTTAGCGGCGTCGTCAAGTCCGTGGAAGCCAAGGGTGCTGTTGTAACTCTGTCGCTGGACGTTGAAGGCTACCTGCGCGCCTCCGAGATTTCCTCGGGCCGTGTTGAAGATGCCACGACGGCTCTGAAAGAAGGTCAGGAAATCGAAACCATGATCTTGAGCGTGGATCGCAAGACCCGTTCGATTCAGTTGTCCATCAAGGCTCGTGATACCGCCGAAACCGCTCAATCCATGGCCCGCCTGACCGAAGCCAGCGCTTCGTCTGGTACGACCAATCTGGGTGCTCTGCTGCGTGCCAAGCTGGACCAGCAGCAACGTGACGACGGTTAATCAGCGTGACAAAGTCTGAGCTGATCGCGTTGTTGGCCAGCCGCTATCCGCAGCTGGCTCTGCGCGATATGGATTTCGCCGTGAAAACGGTTTTGGATTCTATGACCCAGGCCCTGGCCAGCGGTCAACGAATCGAAATCCGAGGGTTTGGCAGTTTTTCGCTCTCTACCCGCTCGCCGCGGGTAGGGCGCAATCCCAAATCGGGTGAAAAAGTGATGGTGCCTGGCAAACAGGTGCCGCACTTCAAGGCCGGCAAGGAATTGCGCGAGCGAGTCGATTCTGTCTTTCTCGAGCAAGAGCAAATCGAAGCAGACGACCAGTCGTCTGCCTTCGAGCAGCTCAATGCGAGAGTCCGTCACGGTTAAGACCTACTTGCATACTGATTACACAGGCCCTTTTCAGGGCCTGTTTTGCGTGTGCGCTAAATTCCGCTTGCACGTACAATCAGACATTATAAAAACACTGTTGGAGCCCTAAAAATGCGCTATCTAGTCTGGGTACTGCGTCTGCTCGTTTTTGTGATCGTGCTGCTGTTCGCACTGAAAAACACGGAACCGGTGCAAGTCAGCTTTTTCGCCGAGCATATTATTCAAGACGTTCCGCTGATCGTCGTAATGCTGGCCGCGTTTATTTTAGGTTTGGTGTTGGGGCTGCTTTTGATGGTGGGCGCGGTGATGCGTCGCCGTCGCGAGGTCAACCGCCTGCGCCGCGAAATGGACCGTCTGCAAGACAAACTGGAGCAAGCGCAGCAATCGCCCGTGAGTACGACTGCTGTGGCGCCCGAGACCGTCGCCCCGCTGGCGCCTTTGTAAGTCCTTGGAGTAAACAGTGGATTTTGAAACCTGGTGGTTGGTTTTTGTACCAATTCTATTTGCCTTGGGCTGGGTCGCCGCGCGGGTGGATTTTCGGCAGATGATGTCCGAAACTCGCACCTTGCCGGATTCCTATTTCAAGGGTTTGAACTTCCTGCTCAATGAAGAGCCGGATCGCGCCATTGACGCCTTTGTGGAAGTGGCCAAGCTGGACCCCGAAACCACCGAGCTGCACTTTGCACTGGGTAGCCTGTTTCGCCGTCGTGGTGAAATGGAGCGCGCTATCCGAGTGCATCAAAGTCTGCTGTCGCGCGCTGATTTGCCAGTTGCAGATCGTGAAAATGCCCAGTTTCAGATTGCCCAGGATTTCCTGAAAGCTGGCATGCTGGACCGAGCCGAGGCCGCTTTTGAAGCGGTGCGTGAAACGCGCTTTGCTATTCCGGCCATGCGCGCCTTGATCCGTATTTATGAGTCCGAGCACGATTGGCCGCGTGCCATTGAAGCGGTGCGCCGTTTGCGTGCCCTGGTCGATGAGCCTGTGCCGCAACTGGTGCATTACCAGTGTGAGCAGGCTGAAGGGGCCTTGCAAGGCAAGCAGCCTGATTTTGAACGTGCCGCCAAAGCCTTGGACGAGGCGGATAATGCCATTCGCAAGCTGGGCACGGGCCAAGGCATGTATGCTTCTCAGGCGCGGGTTGCCGGTTTGCGTGCTCGTGTGGCGCGTATGCAAGGCCAGAGCGAGCAGGAGCGGGCTTATCTTGTTTCCATTTTGAGCAGTGCGCCTGAATATGTGGGCCTGTACGCGACCGAGCTGCTGGACAGTTACCGCAAGCTGGGGCGGGGCGAAGAGGGCGTTGCCATGTTGCGCAGTCATTATCAGCAGCATCCCAGCCTGGATATTTTCAATGTGCTGTTCCGTGTTCTGCGCGAACAGGAAGGCCATTTGCAGGCCTGGGCGTTTGCGCGTGATGCCTTGCGTGCCCATCCTTCTCTATTGGGTCTGGACAAGATGCTGGAAGTTGAACTCCAGGATCAAGGGCAGGGCAAGGAAAGTACCGACGGCGCGGAGGCTGTCGGTGTCGATCAGATTATTGCAGGTGCGGATTTAAGCCTGCTGCGTTCCTTGATTCATCGCCACACCCAGCGTCTGGATCGTTATTCCTGCAGTTCTTGCGGCTTTGAAGCTCGCCATTTCTATTGGCAATGTCCCGGCTGCAACTCTTGGGAAACCTATGCACCTCGCCGCCTTGAGGAGCTGAAATGATGACCTTCCCTGGTGAAGCTGTTGCTGCCAGCCGTGTGCTGGTCGTGGGTGACGTCATGCTGGACCGTTACTGGTTTGGCGATGTGGATCGTATCTCCCCCGAAGCACCCGTTCCTGTGGTCAAGATGGGGCGGGTAGAGGACCGTCTGGGTGGTGCCGCCAACGTGGCACGCAATATTGCCGCTTTGGGTGCCCAGGCCAGCCTGCTGGGCGTGATCGGGCAGGACGAAGCGGGCAAGACTGTGCGTGAACTGGCTGAAGCGGACCATGTTCAGGCGCATTGGGTGCAAGATCCGGTCATGCCCACATCGCTGAAGCTGCGCGTGCTGGGTCGCCAGCAACAATTGTTGCGCGTGGATTTTGAAGAAAGCCCGGCCAGCAGTGCTTTGGATCAGTTGCAGCAAAGCATGAGCGACTTGCTGGATCAGCATCAAGTGCTGGTCTTGTCGGACTATGCGAAAGGCGCTTTGGCCCAGGTAGAAAGTTTGATTGCGTTGGCACGATCGAAGAACATTCCTGTTCTGGTCGATCCCAAAGGCAAAACCTACGAGCGCTATCAAGGGGCTACTATCCTGACGCCGAATCGTTCGGAAATGCAGGAAGCCGTGGGCGCTTGGAAAGATGAAGATGATTTGATGCGACGCGCTCAAGATTTGCGTCGCAAGCTGAATTTGGAATGCTTGCTGATTACCCGTTCCGAACAAGGGATGACCTTGTTCACCGAGCAGGGGCGTGAGCATGTGGATGCGCAGGCACAAGAGGTGTTCGATGTCTCGGGTGCCGGGGACACGGTATTGGCAACGCTGGCGGTGATGCGAGCGGCGGGTCTGGACTGGTTGCAGGCCATGCGCTGGGCGAACCGCGCGGGTGGTATCGTGGTCGGAAAATTGGGTACGTCCATTGTGACGGCAAAGGAATTGGCATGATCGTAGTGACCGGTGGCGCTGGCTTTATTGGCAGCAATTTGGTGAAAGGCCTGAACCAGCAGGGTGTGACCGACATTCTGGTGGTGGACGACCTGAGCGATGGCGACAAGTTCGTCAATCTGGTGCATGGCCAAATTGCCGACTATATGGACAAGGACGATTTCCGTGCCCGGTTGGCGCGCGACGAGTTCTCCAATATTGAAGCTGTGTTGCACCAGGGCGCATGTTCGGATACGACCGAGCGCAATGGTCAGTTCATGATGGACAACAACTACCGCGTGACGCTGGAAATCTTCGAGTACTGCCAGGCCAAGCGTATTCCTCTCTTGTATGCTTCGTCCGCCGCTGTTTACGGTGCAGGTCCCTTGTATGCCGAGGACCTCAGCAACGAAGCGCCGTTGAACGTCTACGGCTATTCCAAGTTTCTGTTCGACCAAGTGCTGCGTCGTCATCTGGATAGTCTGCGTGCGCCAGTGGTCGGCCTGCGTTACTTCAATGTCTATGGTCCACAAGAGCAGCACAAAGGTCGTATGGCCTCGGTGGCTTATCACAATATGCTGCAATACCGTCGCGACGGTCATGTACTCTTGTTTGGTGGCTGGGATGGCTATGTGGATGGCGGTCAGCAACGTGACTTCGTCTTTATTGATGATGTCGTGTCGGTGAATCTGCATTTCCTGGGTCAGGACAAGCAGTCGGGCGTGTTCAACTGCGGTTCGGGGCGTGCCCAGCCGTTCAATGATGTGGCCCAGACCGTCGTCAACACCTTGCGTGAGCATGATGGCTTGCCTGCCCTGACATTGGAAGAGTTGGTGACGCAGCAGTTTCTGCAATACATCCCGTTTCCCGATGATCTGAAAGGCCGTTATCAAAGCCACACCCAGGCAGACCTGACACAGTTGCGTGCGGCTGGTTACGACAAGCCTTTCCACGATGTACAGACGGGTGTCGCCGAGTACGTACGCCGTCTGCTGCAGTCGGGGGCTCTGCGCTAAGCAACAGGGCTTTAAAGTCCATGCGGGCTGCCACGCATGGCTAAACGCGGTCTCCGGCCCGCTTTTGCATTCACCCAGGCAGCACCATAAAGGCTTCTTTCCAAGGAGCCTTTATCATGTCTACCTCCCTGATCTTGTCCCCCGTTTCCCATCGCTGGCTGCACTCAATGCAAGGTTGGCGTGCGTCCGTTCTTCGCTTTCTGCTTGCCCTCTGCTTATTGGGGCCCTGGAGCTTGGTCGCTGCGGTCGACTTGAATACGGCTGATGCTCAACAATTGCAGCAAATTAAAGGTATAGGCCCCCGCACGGCCGAGTTGATTCTGGAGGAGCGCCAGCGGGGTGGCCCTTTCGACTCTTTGCAGGATTTGGCGGACCGGGTCAAAGGGATAGGCGCGAAAAAGATTATTACGATGGAGCAGTCGGGCCTGAAAGTGGAACCTGCCAAAGCCGCCAGCAAGGCGGTTTCCAATACGGTCGATGCGGATATAAGAAGAAAGCCGTAGCCCTGGGCGTAGACTCGCTTTAAGCTAGTAGTTTGTTTAGTCTGCATGGGCAGTCAGTGCGAGCTGGCTGCCTTCTTGCTCAAGGTAAGAGATTGATCGATGAAAAACTATCCCACCATTGAAGATACCGTTGGCCAAACCCCCTTGGTTCGCTTGCAGCGTATTCCAGGCGAGTTTGGGCAGGCACGCGGTAATGTCGTGTTGGCCAAGCTGGAAGGCAATAACCCTGCCGGTTCGGTGAAAGACCGTGCTGCCAGTTCCATGATTCAAGAGGCCGAGCGCCGCGGTGATATCAAGCCGGGAGACACCTTGATCGAGGCCACCAGTGGCAATACTGGTATTGCCCTGGCCATGATTGCGGCCGTGCGTGGCTACAAAATGATTTTGATCATGCCCGATAACCTGTCGCTGGAGCGTCGTGCTTCCATGACAGCCTATGGCGCGAAGTTGATTCTGACGCCTGCGGATCAAGGCGGTATGGAATATGCCCGTGATCTGGCGTTGAAGATGCAGGCTGAAGGGCAGGGCAAGGTGCTGGATCAGTTTGCCAACAAGGATAATCCAGCTGCGCACGTGCATAGCACCGGCCCGGAAATCTGGCAGCAAACCGATGGTCAGGTCACTCACTTTGTCAGCGCCATGGGCACGACGGGCACCATCATGGGGGTGGGTAATTACTTGCGCAGCCAGAACAGCGGCATAGTGGTGGTGGGGGCTCAGCCTGCACCAGGGGCGCAAATTGCCGGCATTCGTAAATGGCCAGAAGAGTATCTGCCCAAAATTTACGATCCCTCCAAAGTGGATATGTTCGAGGAAATTGGCCAGCAAGAGGCCGAGATCATGACGCGCCGTATGGCCGCTGAAGAGGGGATCTGTGCCGGTATTTCGTCCGGCGGTGCCTTGGTGGCAGCCATGCGCGTTGCTCAGCGCGTAGAAAACGCCACGATCGTGTTCATTGTGTGCGACCGTGGCGACCGTTACCTGTCTACCGGCATCTTTAATTAATTAGGGTTGCCATAGCCCATTTGTTTGGCCAGTTCGGAAGCCAGATCGGCGACCGAGCTGGCATAAAAGTAACTGCGGTTGTAATGGGTAATGGCAAAGAAGTTGGGCGTGCCCAGGCGATACTCGGTGGTATTGCGTGGCTCGTCCACCAGGTTCACTACACCTAATTGAGCCTGCTGCCAGGGGCCTGCGTTCTGGCTCTGACCTTTCACCGTCGCACCGGCATTATTCAGTTGTGCCCAACTAAGTTTGGGATAAATGCCGCCGTCCACCATCGCTTTACTTGCGTTGCTCAATTCGACCGGAGCGAAAACCGGCAGGCCGGGTTCCCAGCCGTGTGCACGCAAGAAGTTGGCAATCGACGCCATGGCATCGGCTGGGTTATTGCGCAGATCAATACGGCCATCTCCATCGCCATCAACGGCATAGCGTATCAAGCTGCCGGGCATGAATTGAGACATACCCATGGCGCCTGCGAATGAGCCCTGAACAATCCGTGCGTCCAGCTCGCCTTGGTAATGCAATTCGATCAGGTCCGCTAATTGATCACGGAACAACTGGCCACGCTCGGGACGGCTGTCATCCGGATAGGCAAAGCCCAGCGTAAACAAGGCATCCAGCACTTTGAAGTCGCCCATGATTTTGCCGTAGACGGTTTCCACGCCCAGGATGGCCACAATAATAGAGGGCGGTACACCATAGTCTTTGGAAATCTGGTCCAAGGCCAGGCGATGTTTTTGCCAGAACTGGACGCCACCTTGAATGCGGGCCGGGTCTACATTGCGTTTTTTATACGTTACCCAACTGCGCTTGATGCGCCCTTTGGTGGGGCGCATTAATTTAGCGGCGGTCTCGTTATATTGAGCTTGTTGCAACATGTCGGTGACGACATCCAGCGGGATCTTGCGTACTGTCGCCACTTCCTGGGCGTAGCTCGCAATGTCATCGTTTAATTCACCGTTTAATTTAAAAAATTGTGTCCGACCAGAGCGAGATTCACCGGCCTGAATGGACTCGGGTTCGGCCAAAGCCTTGATTGCGACGGTGCCGGTTTTTTTTACCGAGGTCTGGAGGGCCGCGCCGCTGCTGGGTTTGGTGTCCGTGGACGGAGCTTGGGAAGTGGTTGTGGCGCAGCCGGCAGTGCTCAGCGCGATCAGTACTGCTTGCAAAATTCGAGTGGGTCTGAACATAATCCATCCTCATGGAGACACTATATTTTATCCATCCATCATGCCATTTGCATGAGATGGGCCGATGGCATCCGGAAAGTCCGCAGCGACTGGATGCCATAAACGATCAACTGCTATCAAGCGGTCTGGCATCCTATCTGGTTCAGCGACAGGCAAGGCTGGCGACGGATGAGGATATCTTGCGGGTACACGATGCCGCTTATGTGCAAAAGCTCAAAGAGCAATTGCCGCAGCAGGGGTATTTCAATATCGATCCGGACACCTTGATGAATCCGCACACTCTGGAAGCTGCCTATGCCGCTGCCGGAGCGGGCCTGGATGCAGTCGATGGCGTCATGAACGAAGGGGCGACGGGCGCATTTTGTGCGGTACGACCTCCCGGTCATCATGCCGAGCGGGCGCGGGCGATGGGGTTTTGTTTTTTTAACAATATCGCTGTGGCCGTGGCCTATGCGATGGAAAAATATGGCCTCAAGCGTGTGCTGATCGTGGATTTTGATGTGCACCACGGCAATGGAACCGAGCAGATTTTTGCCGGCGACGAGCGGGTTCTGATGTGCAGTTTCTTTCAGTCCCCGTTTTTTCCTGATTCCTTTCAGGACCCGGCGGCGCAAAACATGGTAAATATACCGGTTGAGGCCTACACCAAGTCTGCTCAGATTATCGATCTGTTCAAACAGGTTTGTTTGCCCCGCATAGAGGCGTTTGCCCCTGAAATTGTCTTTTTCTCGGCCGGCTTTGATGCCCACCGTGAAGATGAAATGGGACAGCTCAGCTTGGTTGAGGCCGATTATGCGGAATTGACCGCTATGGTGGTCCAGGCCAGTGCGCCTAGTGCCGGACAACGTCTGGTCAGTATGCTGGAAGGGGGGTACGATCCCTCGTCCCTGGGGCGCAGCGTGGTGGCTCACATCAAGGCCTTCGCCGGGCTTTAGGCGAGTGGCTTCGGGCTTTGGAATTCTTCTAAAGCCTTATTTCAACAGAATAATTTTTATTTAAGACTGCACTGGAGAACATTACATGAAGGTGTTAGTACCCGTGAAACGCGTAGTTGACTATAACGTCAAGGTGCGCGTGAAATCTGACCAAACCGGGGTGGACATTGCCAATGTGAAAATGTCCATGAACCCCTTTGACGAAATCGCTGTCGAAGAGGCCACTCGCCTCAAAGAAAGCGGTGCAGCCACTGAAGTGATCGCTCTTTCTTGCGGCGTTGCACAAAGCCAGGAGACGCTGCGCACGGCTTTGGCCATTGGTGCGGATCGGGCCACCCTGGTGCAAACCGATGCTGAGTTGCAGCCTTTGGCCGTGGCCAAGCTGATCAAGGCCGTGGTGGACAAAGAACAGCCTCAGCTCGTGATTCTGGGCAAACAGGCGATCGACGATGACGCCAACCAGACTGGTCAGATGCTGGCTGCCTTGCTGGACTGGCCACAAGCCACTTTTGCCAGCAAAGTTGAAGTTTCGGGCGACAGCGTGTCGGTCACTCGTGAAGTGGACGGCGGTCTGGAAACACTGAAACTGAGCCTGCCCGCTGTGATCACCACCGACCTGCGCCTGAACGAGCCTCGTTACGTGACACTGCCCAACATCATGAAGGCCAAGAAAAAGCCTTTGGAAACCTTGACTCCCGAAGAGCTGGGCATTGATGTGGCTCCTCGTATCAAAACTCTGAAAGTGACTGAGCCTCCAGCTCGTGCTGCCGGCATTATGGTGCCCGATGTTGCCACACTGGTCGAGAAACTGAAGAACGAAGCGAAGGTGATTTAAATGGCTATCCTTGTTATTGCCGAGCACGACAATCAGCAGCTGAAGGCTGCAACGCTCAACGCCCTGGCTGCCGCTCAGAAGATCGGCGGTGATGTGCATGTTCTGGTCGCAGGCAACCAGGCTGCTGGCGTGGCCCAGGCGGCTGCCAAGGCTCAGGGTGTCAGCAAGGTCCTGTTGGCCGATGGCCCTGCATTGGCTGAAGGCCTGGCCGAGAACGTGGCTGCCCAAGTGCTGGCCATCGCCTCCAATTACAGCCACATCCTGTTCCCGGCAACCGCTTCGGGCAAGAACATTGCCCCTCGCGTTGCGGCCAAGCTGGATGTTGCCCAAGTGTCGGACATTTTGTCCGTGGAGTCGGCGGATACCTTCACCCGTCCTATTTATGCCGGTAATGCTGTGGCGACCGTTCAGTCCAGCGATGCCGTTAAAGTGATCACCGTGCGTACCACCGCCTTTGACGCTGTGGCCGCTGAAGGTGGTAGTGCCGCTGTTGAAGAGCTGAGCGCCGTGGCTGATTCGGGCCGTTCTACGTTCGTCAGCCGTGAAGTGGCCAAGAGCGACCGTCCTGAGCTGGCGGGTGCCGGTGTGGTCGTGTCCGGTGGTCGCGGTATGGGCAGCGCCGAAAACTTCAAATTGCTGGACGGTCTGGCTGACAAGCTGGGCGCGGCACTGGGTGCTTCGCGCGCTGCAGTGGACGCCGGCTATGCTCCGAACGACTGGCAGGTGGGGCAGACAGGCAAGATCGTGGCTCCTCAGCTATACGTGGCCGTGGGTATTTCCGGTGCCATCCAGCACTTGGCTGGCATGAAAGACTCCAAGGTTATCGTGGCGATCAACAAAGATCCCGAAGCGCCTATTTTTGGCGTGGCTGACTACGGTTTGGTCGCGGATCTGTTTGAAGCTGTGCCTGAGTTAGAAAAAGCGCTCTAAGCGCCCATCGGCCTGCTGGGGACTTCTCCAGCAGGCTTTTTTTCAGTGCGTATATCCTAGGGGCCTGATTGTGGCTTCGGTCCTTTTTGTTTCTGTGTAGGAGTGTTCATGACGTATCGTGTACCCACCCAAGACATCCGCTTTGCACTTACAGAGCTGGCTGATCTACCTGGTGTGCTGGAATTGCCTGGCTTTGAGGATTTCTCGGCCGAGTTGATCGATGCCATTATTGATGAGAACGCCCGCTTCGTTGAGCAGGAAGTAGCACCTTTGAACCGCGCCGGTGATCAGAATGGCGCCAAGTGGAATGATGGTGTGGTCACCACCACACCCGGCTTCAAGAAAGCCTTTGAAGAATTTGCAAAAGCTGGCTGGCAGGGTTTGCAGCACGAAGCCGAACTGGGTGGCCAAGGCTTGCCCAAGCTGATCGGCGCCGTGGCATGTGAAAATATCAATGCTGCCAACCTGGCTTTTTCCCTGTGTCCGTTGCTGACCGACGGCGTGATCGAAGCCGTGTCCATGGTTGGCTCGGAAGAACAGAAACAACGTTTCCTGCCTCCCTTGCTGGAAGGCCGCTGGACCGGCACCATGAACTTGACCGAGCCTCAGGCCGGTTCGGATCTGGCCCAAGTTGCCAGCCGTGCTGTTCCTCAGGATGATGGCAGCTACCGCATCAGCGGTCAAAAGATTTTCATCACCTACGGTGAGCACGATATGGCCGAGAACATCGTCCATCTGGTGCTGGCCCGTACGCCTGATGCACCTGCCGGTGTGAAAGGGATCTCGCTTTTCATCGTGCCCAAGTTCATGGTGAACGACGATGGCTCCCTGGGCGCCCGTAACGACGTCTGGTGTGCTTCGCTGGAGCACAAGCTGGGCATCCACGGTAGCCCAACCGCTGTGCTGCTGTACGGCTCAGGCAAGGGTGAGGTGGGCGAGGGTGCCGTCGGCTACCTGGTCGGCAAGGAAAACGAAGGCCTGAAGTACATGTTCATCATGATGAACGCGGCCCGTTACGCGGTGGGCGTGCAAGGTATCGCCGTGGCCGAACGTGCATTCCAGCAGGCTCTTGAATACGCCAACGAGCGTGTACAGGGTGCGCCTCTGACTGGCGGCAAGGCTGTGTCGATTGCCCATCACCCCGACGTGCAGCGCATGTTGATGCAAATGCGTGCCCTGACAGAAGGCTCCCGTGCCTTGGCTTACTTTGCTGCCGGTGTGAACGACAAGGCGCGTCACAGTGCCGACGAAAATGCCCGCAAGCGCTACCAGGCTCTGTACGAATTCCTGGTGCCTGTGGTCAAGGGTTTCAGCACTGAAATGTCCCTGGAAGTGACTTCCCTGGGCGTGCAGGTGCACGGTGGTATGGGCTTTATCGAGGAAACTGGTGCGGCCCAGCATTACCGTGACTCGCGCATTCTGCCTATCTACGAAGGGACAACCGCGATTCAGGCCAATGACTTCATCGGTCGCAAGGTTCTGCGTGACGCCGGTGCTGTGATCCAGGGCTTGGCTCCCGAGTTGGGTGCAACTGTTGCCAAGCTGCGTGAGCGTGCGGCTCAAGGCGGTGATCACAAAGCGGCGTTGACCTTGATCGCCGATCGTCTGGAAGCCGGAGTGAAGAGCGTGGAACGCGCTGCCATGTTCACCTTGATGAACGCTCAGAAAGACCTGCCTGCCGTGTTCCTGGGCAGCGTGCCATTCTTGATGCTGTCCGGCTATGTGCTGACTGGCTGGCAGATGGCCCGTGCCGCTTTGGCTGCGGAGAAAGCATTGAGCGAAGGCAGCCAGGATCCATTCCTGCGCCGCAAGCTCTCGACCAGCGTGTTCTTTGCCAGCCACTTGCTGCCACGTGCCGGTGCCTTGGCACAGTCCGTAGCGGATGGTGTGGAGCTGACTCCTTACCTGTCGACTGAGCTGCTGTAACTCGATCAGCCCCAAGGCATAAAGGCCCGCGCCGCTTCTTTGGCTGCCGGGCCTTTTTTGGGTATATTGATATAACGTTTAATTATTTGAAACGTGCTCTTTATACTGACAAAATCATCTGACTAGTCCTGATTATTTAAGTCGGTGATCTCCTGATCGCGGCTGCATTTCGAAAAGAGGAACGTAATGGCTACACTTCGTCTGGGTGACCTGGCCCCTGATTTTGAACAAAAATCCTCCGCTGGCACCATCAAGTTTCACGAGTTCTTGGGTAATAGCTGGGGCGTTCTGTTCTCCCACCCAGCCGACTTTACGCCTGTGTGCACCACCGAACTGGGTTACACCGCCAAACTGGCGGACGAGTTCGCCAAGCGCGGCGTGAAAGTGATTGCCGTTTCCGTTGACGACGTTGATTCCCACGGCAAGTGGATTGATGACATCAACGAAACACAAAAAACCACCGTTAACTTCCCCATCCTGGCTGATGCTGACCGCAAGGTGTCGGATCTGTACGATATGATTCACCCCAACGCCAGCACCACCGTGACTGTGCGTTCGGTGTTCATCATCGACCCGGCCAAGAAAGTGCGTCTGATCATCACTTACCCAGCCAGCACGGGCCGCAACTTCAACGAGATCCTGCGCGTGATCGATTCCCTGCAACTGACCGACAGCCACAGCGTGGCCACGCCAGTGAACTGGGAAGACGGCGACGACGTGATCATCGTTCCCAGCCTGAAAGATCCGGAAGTTCTGAAGCAGAAATTCCCCAAAGGCTACACCGAGATCCGTCCTTACCTGCGTGTGACGCCTCAGCCTAACAAGTAATTGCCACTTGGTCTTTAGGCTCAGACAAAAAGCCCTCCTGCTTATGGCACGAGGGCTTTTTTATGGGTACAGCCTTTCCAAGTAGGCAGCTCTCGCTTGGGCTCAGCGCATGTCCTGGTGTTTTTTCAAGGGTTTCTGGGGATCACAATTACGGCATAGAACTACTGTATAAAACCACGGGGTAATCACAGTTTTCCAGCTGCGGAGGGGAGAGGGCAGGCAAGCCAAGCCTGGTAAGAAATTGACTGCAGCTGGCTTCAGGACTGGGGTTCAGCGCATCAGTGGACAAGGCGCAACATTCGCGCAGGTACTAATTGCACTAAAAGCTGGTTTTAAGTACAGTACTGTATAAGAAAACAGTAATCGGAGTTAGCCATGCCCAGTCCAAGCCGTCATTACCGTCCTCAAGCCACTCCTCGTTTCCGTGGCCCAGTCCGTTCCGCAGCCTCGTCCAGTCCGTTCACCAAGCCTCTGTCTTTCAAGGCCAAGGTCATGGATGTGTGTTTGGTTGCCGTGTGGGGTGCCAGTATTCCTGGCTTGTTGTGGTTGGGCAGCATGGGCGGGTTTTAAGGCCACGCCCTTGTGCTGTTCCAAGGGGCGATCAGGGCACCAGTTGTGTCCAGTCGTTTGACAGGAAACGGTCCCGTGCCAGTTTTTCGGCCTGCTCCAGTGTGGGTGTTTCCAGTGTGCGGGGTTGAAGTGCCGTCTTTTTGCGGAACACGTCCAGCATGGCTTCAATCACAGCCTCGCGGCTCATGCCGGTTTGACTGCGGATAGGGTCCACGCGTTTCTTGGCGCTGGTGGTGCCTTTGTCCGAGAGTTTTTCCTTACCGATGCGCAGGACTTCCAGCATCTTGTCAGCATCAATATCGTAGGCCATGGTCACATGGTGCAATACAGCATTGCCACGGCGTGCTTGTGCGGCGCCGCCAATTTTTCCACCAGCACTGGTAATGTCGTTCAGCGGTTGGTACCAGGCATCAATACCAATTTCCCGTAGGGCTTCGATCACCCAGGAATCCAGAAACTCGTAGGACTCCTGAAACGTCATGCCGGCTACAAACTGCTTGGGTACGCTAAGCGAATACGTTATGGTGTTGCCTGGCTCGATGAACATGGCACCACCGCCACTGATACGGCGCACGACGCGTATACCGTGACGGGCAGCTGCCTCGGCTTCAATTTCATTGCGCAGGGACTGGAAACGCCCAATCACCACTGCCGCTTCTTGCCATTCCCAGATGCGCAGGGTGGGGGCGCGGGTGCCTTCACTGACTTCCTGGGTGATGATTTCATCCAGGGCCATATGCAGGGCAGCGGGTTGCGGCTCCATATGGACCAGTTCCCAGGGCAACTCGTTCCAGCTCATCATGCCAAGGCCCTCCGCACGACCACGCCAATGGCCTGCGGGTCCAGACCGAACATTTCGATGTCGGCAGGCAGGGCGCGGCTAACATGAGCCGCAATTTCTTCAGCACTGCTGTTGACGGACAGGCCCTGCAGGGCTTGATTGATCAGGCCCAGTGCTTCGGGAGGTTCCAGAAAAAAGTCGCCGCTCAATCGTGCTTGTTCGATCATATGATCTTTGACATCCAGATCGATCACGACCAGCTTGCCGCCAGGGACTTTGTATTCAGCATGCATAGACTGTGTCCTTTGATAAGGTCGGCCCCTTTTTGCCAAGGGGAGGGCGAATCGAGTAAATTTCCGCCTTTGCTGCGTTTAATACGGGGGCACCGTGCCCAAAGTGTCGTATTTTAGCGTAGTTAAACGCCGGGAAACGAAGCCCCGATCAGTCAAAAAGCTTGGTAATTCAGGCTTTTTGCTGATAGAATCATGGGCTAATCATTTTTTTCATCCTCTGTCAGCGCGATTTTTATAATGTGTGCGGCTGATACGATGGTTTTGGAGTCAATCGTGGATTTGATCGCTATTCTTGAGCAAGAAGAAATCCAGCGCCTGACCGGTGGCAAGCTGCCTCCCGAGTTCGGTCCTGGTGACACTGTTGTTGTGAACGTAAACGTGGTTGAAGGTACGCGTAAGCGTGTCCAGGCTTACGAAGGTGTGGTTATCGGCCGTCGCAATCGTGGTCTGAACTCTTCTTTCATCGTTCGCAAGATTTCTTCGGGCGAAGCTGTTGAGCGTACATTCCAGCTGTATTCCCCTCAGATCGCCAGCATCGAAGTCAAGCGTCGTGGCGCTGTGCGTCGTGCTAAACTGTACTATCTGCGCGATCGCTCGGGTAAAGCCGCTCGCATCAAAGAAAAACTCGTTCGTCGTTCGGGTAACTAATTCCCAAGCGAACAGCGATGCAAAGGCACCCAGGCGGGTGCCTTTGTTTTTATGTGGGATCACATACCAGTTCTTATGGATAAGCCTCGTATCAGGCCCGTTATCGTTCCTGGATTCGACCCTCGCAGCCAGCCTCTGGTTGCATTAGACTCTTTGCCTGAATTGCCTGCTCAGGCCCAGCAACTGGATTTTCTGCGTAGCGCTTTTGCCCAGCCCATACAGTGGCAGGTCGAGCCTTTGTTTCGCAGCTCCTTTTATCCAGAGTTTTTGCCCGGTTCCATGAATGTGCGCTCCGCCGTCTGTATTGGTGTGATGCAGCGCCCCGAAGGGCCCACCGTTATTTTTACGCGTCGGGCCATGCACTTGCACAATCATGCAGGGCAGATCAGTTTTCCCGGCGGACGTATTGAAGCCTCGGATCTGGGGCCGGTCGAAGCCGCCTTGCGTGAAACCCAGGAAGAGATCGGCATCGAGCCGCGCTTTGTGCGTTATCTGGGTCAGCATCCTATTTTTGTCACCAGTACCCAGTTTGCGATGCGCCCCATTATTGGCGAGCTGCAAGAGGGTTTTCAGGTGTTGCCCGATAGCTCTGAAGTGGCCGAGGTCTTTGAAGTGCCCTTGTCGGTGCTGCTGGACCCGCAGCGTCATCAATTGCATCACGCCGATTTGCCGGACGGGGCAGGGCGTTACTACTTCTCCATCCCTTGGGGGCCGTACTTTATCTGGGGTGCCACGGCGGTCTTGATCCGTAATCTTTACCACCACTTGTCGGCTGCCTGGGTGCAGTTGTCTGCCGGTGGGGACACTCACGCCAAAAGCCTGTAATCAGGCCTGACAGGCGGGCGCTTTGCAGCGTATTCCGCCCTCACAAAAAAGGGGCATTTTGCTTTGCCCCTTGTTCCCCTAATAGCGTGGCTTGTTTTCGTGCTCGGCCAGCAAACGCTGGTATAGCGCGTGCCGTTCAGGGTGAATGCTGCCTGCTTCGATGGCCGCCAGCACGCCACAGCCCGGTTCATGCCTGTGGGTGCAGTTATAAAAGCGGCAAGACTCCACCGCTTTTCGGAAATCGGGGAAGCCGTGCGCAATATCTTCCTGTGTCATATGCGACAGGCCAAAGGCCTGGAAGCCGGGGCTGTCGATCAGGTCGCCGCTATTGGGCAGGTGATACAGGCGGGTGCTGGTGGTTGTGTGTCGGCCCGCCCCCAAGGCTTGCGAGTATTCCTGGGTCAGCGCGCCGGCATCCGGGACCAGGGCATTGAGCAGGGTGGATTTACCCATGCCGCTTTGCCCCAGCAGCAAGGTACGTTTGTTCGCCAGCCAGGGGGCCAGCGCTTCCCGTGTCTGTTCTGGCTCCAGCGCCACCATTTCCAGAATAGGGACGCCCAGGGCGGCGATAGGGGCCAGCTTGGCGCGTGCGCGCTCCAGGTGGGTGCTCAGATCGGCCTTGTTCAGAATAATCACCGGCTCAATATCCACACTCCAGGCCGCGACCAGGGCGCGTCCCAGCAAGTCTTCGGAGTAAACGGGTTCTGGTGCCACCACAATCAGAAGCTGATCAATATTGGCGGCAAACTGCTTGGTGCGGAAGTCGTCAGAGCGATATAGCAGATTGCGCCTTTCTTGCACCGCCTCAATAGAGCCTTCCCCTTTGGCCTGCATCAACACATCGACTTGATCGCCAACCGCAATCCCGGCTTTTTTTCCACGAGGGAAGCACTTGATCGTTTCGCCATCAGGCAGTTCGACAAAGTAGTGACGACCATGGGCGGCGGTCACCAGACCGCTAAGGTATTTAGATGTCATGCCAGGCTTTTCAGGTGTCGAATGCGATCAATCGCGTTGGGGTGGCTATCGTAAAAGGCAGAGTGCATAGGGTCGGGCGTCAAGGTTGCGGCATTGTCGTTATAGAGCTTGAGCAAGGCGCTGATCAAGTCCTGGGCCTGGCTGTGCTGGGCGGCAAAGCTGTCGGCCTGATATTCGTCCCGGCGCGAGAGCAGGGCGCTCAAGGGGCCCATCCAGAAGGTGAAGGTAGGCACCACCATAAAGAACAGGATCAGGGCCAGGGCGTCGTTGGGGCGACCTAACTGGGGAATCACGCCCAGCCCGGTATAAAAGCCCACCTTGCCCCAGGCCCAGCCGGCCAGCAGAAAAAAGATCAGGGATGTGAATACGCTGATCAGCAGACGGCGCTGGATATGGCGATGCTTGAAGTGGCCCAGCTCATGCGCCAGCACGGCTTCCACTTCTTCGGGCTGCAGCTTGTTCAGCAAGGTATCAAAAAACACGATGCGCTTTTGGCGACCCAGGCCGGTGAAGTACGCATTGCCATGGGCGGAGCGGCGCGAGCCATCCATCACATACAAGCCGTTGGTCTGAAAGCCGCAACGCTGCGCCAGGGCATTGATGCGTTCACGCAGGCTGGCATCTTCCAGTGGTTTGAAGGTATTGAAAATGGGGGCGATAACGCGCGGGTACAGCCACAGCACCAGCAGATTGAAAACCAGCCACAGACCCCAGCCGTACCAGGGCCAGGACGGGCCGGCCCAATCCATCAGGCTGAGCAGGGCGGCACACAAGGGTGTACCCAGAATCAGGACGATGATCAGAGTTTTGGCGGTATCGGCAAAGAACAGGGCAGGCTTCATGCGGTTAAAACCAAAGCGCGCTTCCAGTACAAACTTGCGATACCAGGCAAAAGGCAGGCCCACGACACCCATAATCGCCAGGACCGTGCCAATCAGGGTTAGCTGACGCAGCAGTTCATGACTGATCCAGTTGCCCAGCGTGACATCCAGCCATTGCAGACCGCCCAGCAGCGTAAAGCCCAGCAAGACCAGGGCCTCTACCAGACGCTCGCTTAAACCCAGCCGGGTGCGTGCGATGGTGTAGCGTGCCGCACGTTGATGGCTATGCAGGCCAATGCGTTCGGAAAACTCGGCCGGCACCTCGTTCTGATGACGATAAACGTGCCGGATCTGCCGCAGGCCTAAATAAAAGCGCAGCAAAACGTCTGCAAGCAGAAAGATAATGAACAACAAAGTCAGCATGTAGGCGGCTATATGTAAAATGGGCGTTTTGAGGAATGATTATATGGCGGTTCATACACAGCGTCTGGTCTGGCTCGATATGGAGATGACAGGACTGGATCCGGACAAAGAGCGCATCATCGAAGTTGCGGTCGTGGTAACAGAAGCAGACTTGACTCTGGTGGCGGAAGGCCCGGTTCTGGTGGTTCATCAAAGCAATGCATTGCTCGATGGCATGGACGCCTGGAACAAGGGTACGCATGGCCGTAGCGGCCTGATCGACAAGGTCAAAGCTTCTACCCTGACCGAAGCGCAAGCCGAGGATCAGTTGCTGGAATTCCTGAAAGAGCACGTACCGGCTGGCAAGTCGCCCCTGTGTGGCAACACCATCAGCCAGGACCGTCGTTTCATGTACCGCTACATGCCTCGTCTGGAGGCTTTCTTCCACTATCGCAATCTGGATGTCAGCACTCTGAAAGAACTGGCTTTGCGTTGGAAGCCTGAAGTGGTTAAAAGTTTCGTCAAGCAAAGCCGCCACGAGGCCTTGGCCGATATTTACGAGTCCATTGACGAGCTGAAACACTACCGCGAGCACTTCATCCGTCTGTAAACGGGAAGGGCAGGCAGGGCGGAAGGGATGCGGGTCCCAGCACGGTTCGTGAGCGTGCTGCAGCTGTAGGCGGGGACACATTGGCAGGATCAAAACCGAGGATAGCGATTTGTCGCACCTCGGTTTTTTTACGTCTAAGTATTTACCCTTAAAGTATCTGCTTCAAGGCCATATGATACGGTTTTACGATTGACATCACATTTTTCGTATTAAATAATGAAGTGTATATGGTTTGCGTCGAAACAAATTTGTTTGGGCGCTTTCTGCACTCTTACCGGGGATGGTCATGTATGCACAACTTGTAGAGACAGGCGTCAAGCAGGTCCAGGATATCGAGCAGATGTCCGACGAAGAGCGTCGGTTCCAAGAGCGCATCGATGAGGGTGTCCGCATCGAAGCCAGGGACTGGATGCCCGAAGCCTATCGCAAAACCTTGGTTCGCCAGATTTCTCAGCACGCACACTCCGAGGTTGTCGGGATGCTGCCCGAAGGTAACTGGATTACTCGCGCCCCTTCGCTCAAGCGCAAAGCCATCTTGATGGCCAAGGTGCAGGACGAGGCCGGTCACGGTCTGTACCTGTACAGCGCGGCCGAAACGCTGGGCGTAAGCCGTGACAAGCTGGTCGACGATCTGCTGTCGGGCAAAGCCAAGTACTCCAGTATTTTTAACTACCCAACATTGAACTGGGCCGATATCGGCATGATCGGCTGGCTGGTCGATGGCTCGGCCATCATCAACCAGATTCCGCTGTGCCGCTGCTCCTACGGTCCTTATGCCCGTGCCATGGTGCGCGTGTGCAAGGAAGAGTCCTTCCACCAGCGCCAGGGTTACGACCTGCTGATTCAGATGTGCCTGCACGGTACGCCGGAGCAAAAGGCCATGGTTCAGGATTCCATCAACCGCTGGTGGTGGCCTGCCTTGATGATGTTCGGTCCTTCGGATGCGGACTCCACCAACAGCGCCCAGTCCATGCAGTGGAAGATCAAGCTGTTCTCCAACGACGAACTGCGCCAGAAGATGGTGGACCAGACCGTGCCTCAGGCCGAGTACCTGGGTCTGACCATTCCTGACCCTGATCTGCGCTGGAACGAAGAGCGCGGTCACTACGACTTTGGCGAGATCGACTGGGAAGAATTCTGGGCGGTGATCAAGGGCAATGGTCCCTGTAATCGTGAGCGACTCGAAGCCCGAGTCCAGGCCCACGAGAACGGCGCCTGGTTCCGTGATGCACTGGATGCACATGCCCAAAAGCAGGAAGCCGTCCGCAAGGTGGCCTGATCAAGAAGGCCAGGAAACCAGCACGGTTTCTGATTCGATCCGATTCGCAGCAGGCGCTTTGACAGCGCCGCTGCACAGCAAGGAATTTTCAGTTATGAGCAAGAACGATTGGCCCCTGTGGGAAGTTTTCATTCGCAGCCAGCATGGCTTGGCCCACAAGCACGTAGGCAGCCTGCATGCTCCGGACGCCGAAATGGCCATCAACAATGCCCGTGATGTGTACACCCGCCGTAACGAAGGCGTGAGCATCTGGGTCGTACGTGCAGCCGATATCGCTGCTTCCAGCCCTGGTGACAAAGGCCCGCTGTTCGAGCCATCCAACACCAAGGTCTACCGTCACCCTACGTTTTTCCCCATGCCTGACGGCATCAATATGTAGGAACTGGTATGGACAAAGCTTTGTTTTCCTACGCCCTGCGCATGGGCGATTCCACCCTGGTGCTGGCTCAGCGCCTGGGTGAGTGGACTGGCCACGGCCCGGCTCTGGAAGAAGAACTGGCCTGTGCCAATACGGCACTGGACTTGCTGGGTCAGGCCCGTATGTGGCTGACACTGGCAGGTGAGACCGAAGGTCAGGGCCGGGACGAAGATCGTCTGGCCTATCACCGAGACGTCCACGAGTACACCAACTACTTGTTGGTGGAGCGCGAGAATGGTCACTACGGCGACACGCTGGCACGTCAGTTCCTGTTTGATGCCTGGCATTGCTTCCTGCTGGAGCAGTTGATCGAATCCAGCGACGAGCAGATTCGCGAGATTGCCCAGAAGGCGCATAAGGAAGTGCTGTATCACCTGCGCCGCTCGACCGACTTGATCGTGCGCCTGGGTGATGGCACCCCGGAAAGCCACAAGCGCATGCAAAAAGCCATTGATGATGCCTGGTTCTACCTGGGTGAGCTGTTCCTGGATGACGAGGTCACCGAGGAACTGGCTCAGCGTCAGGCTGTGCCGTTGATGGCCAGCCTGTGGCAGCCTTGCCTGGAGTACATCCAGAATGCGCTGGAGCGCGCCACCTTGCGTTGCCCGGCCGAGCAGGATGCTCAGCACAAGGCCTACCGTGGTGGTCCCCAAGGCCGTCACACGGAAGCGTTAGGGTTTCTGTTGGCAGAAATGCAGCACCTGCCACGTATGTATCCTGACGCCACTTGGTGATCGCCATGACACAGACCTGGAGCACCGAGCAGGTCATGCAAGTGCTGGCCACGGTTCCAGACCCGGAGATCCCCGTGATCTCCCTGCTGGACCTGGGCATTGTGCGTGACGTGAGTTGGGAGCAGGACGTGTGTGTGGTCACCATCACACCGACCTACTCCGGTTGTCCGGCGATGTACGAGATGAGCCACTCGATTGAACAGGCCTTGCAACAGGCCGGTATCGAGCAGGTTCGGGTGGATACCAAGTTGTCACCGGCCTGGACGACCGATTGGATGAGCGAGCAGGGCAAGCTGGCCTTGCGCGACTACGGTATCGCTCCTCCGGCCCAAAGTGCGGTTGATATTTCTGGTTTGCTGCGTCAGCCCGAGGCGCCCGTGGTGGCCTGTCCTCAATGCGGCTCCACGCATACACGGGTGATCAGCCAGTTTGGCTCCACACCCTGTAAAGCGCTGTATCGCTGCATCAGCTGCGGTGAACCATTCGATTACTTTAAGGCGCATTAGTCCTATGAGTCAGTTTTATTCTCTTCCTGTGGCTTCGGTCTCCCGCAGCACCCGCGACGCCGTGGTGGTGGCCTTTACCGTGCCCGAGGATTTGCAGGATGTGTTTCAGTTTCGTCCCGGTCAGTACCTGACCTTGCGCACTCACCTGGATGGCCAGGAATTGCGCCGCTCCTACTCGATCTGTGCGGCTCCGCACGATCGGTTGCTGCGCGTGGCGATCAAGCGTGTGAATGATGGCGCTTTCTCCACCTGGGCCAATAGTCATCTGGAAGCGGGCGCCACCCTGGAAGTGATGCCGCCTGATGGCAACTTCACCGTGGACTTTGATCCCAGCCAGGCCCACCGTTACGCCGCCTTTGCGGTCGGTAGTGGCATTACACCGATTCTGTCGCTGGTAAAAACCGCGCTGGATACCGAGCCCAAGTCCACTTTCACGCTGTTTTTCGGTAACCGTGCTTCCTCGGCCATCATGTTCCGCGAAGAGATCGAGGACCTGAAAAACACCTATATGGAACGTTTCTCCATCGTGTATATCATGAGCCGGGAAACGCAGGATATCGACCTGTTCAACGGCCGTCTGGATGGCGAAAAAGTGCGTCAGCTGATGCAGCAATGGTTTGATCCAGCCAGTGTGGACGTGGCCTTTGTGTGTGGTCCCCAGGACATGAGCGAGCAGGTGGTTGCTGCCTTGCAGGAAAACGGCCTGGAAAAATCCCAGATCAAGTTCGAGCTGTTCGGCGCTCCCAAAGGCCCACGAGCACTACGTACGGGCGAAGAGTCTCGCAAGGCTCCGGGCAAGGAAGAGTGCGAGCTGACCGTGATTCAGGACGGCATTACCCGCAACCTGACTATCAGCAAAAGCAACAGCAGCATTCTGGACGCGGCACTGGAGCAAGGGCTGGAATTGCCTTACTCCTGTAAAGGTGGGGTTTGTTCTACCTGCCGTTGCAAAGTGGTAGAGGGCGAAGTGGACATGGACGCCAACTTTGCATTGGAAGATTACGAAGTAGCCCGCGGTTTCGTGCTCAGTTGCCAAAGCTTTCCGGTTACCGACCGGGTGGTGATTGACTTCGATCAGGAAACCTAAGACCGCAGCAACATAGCGGTTTTTCAAGAATCTGGACGCCAGCTTCCCAGCTTGGCGTCCTACTAGTTTCAGGAGCACATTGTATGGCAGCAGATTTTTTCAAGACGCATCAGGCAACGCTGGATCAGGCTTTGAGCAGTATTCTGGAGCGCAACTTCTGGAGCGCTTATCCTGAAAATCCCAGCCCGCGCGCCTACGGTGAAACCGCGGCTCAGGATGGTCAGGCTGCTTTTGAAGCCTACCGTGGCAAAGCCTTTCCCTTGACGCTGGAAGGCGCACAAGGTGAAGTCGGCAACGAGCAATCGCCTTTTGGTTTTGATCTGGGCATTAGCTACCCCAAAGTGCCGGTGGACCAATTGCTGGCTCAGTCGCAACTGGCGTTGGACAGCTGGCGCGATGCTGGCCCGCAAGCCTGGGTGGGTATTTGTCTGGAAATCCTGCATCGCTTGAATCAGCGCAGCTTCGAGATCGCTCACGCTGTGCAGCACACCACGGGTCAGGGCTTCATGATGGCCTTCCAGGCCGGTGGCCCTCACGCTCAGGAACGTGCGCTGGAAGCCGTGGCCTATGCCTGGCAGGAAATGTCCCGTATCCCCGGTCTGGTTGACTGGATCAAGCCCCAGGGCAAGCACGATCCCATCCAGATGAAGAAACAGTTCAAAGTCGTGCCCCGTGGCATTGGTCTGGTGATTGGTTGCTCCACCTTCCCGACCTGGAACGGTTACCCCGGTCTGTTTGCCTCGCTGGCAACCGGTAACACCGTAATTGTGAAGCCGCACCCTGGCGCGATTCTGCCTCTGGCCATTACCGTTGCTGTCGCCCGCGAAGTGCTGGCCGAAGCCGGCTTCAATCCTAATGTGGTCTTGCTGGCCGCTCACGAGCCATCGGAAGACACCGCCCAGCAACTGGCACTGAACAAGGCCGTCAAGCTGATCGACTTTACCGGCAGCAGCCAGAACGGTAACTGGTTGGAAGAAAATGCTCGCCATGCCTTGGTCTACACCGAAAAAGCCGGTGTGAACCAGGTCATTATTGATTCGGTTGAGGATTTCAAGGCGGTTGCCCGCAACCTGGCGTTCTCCTTTGCGCTGTACTCCGGCCAGATGTGTACCGCCCCTCAAAACATTTACGTGCCTCGTGACGGTATCCGTACTGCCGATGGCGTGATGAGCTTTGACGAAGTGGCTCAAGGTCTGGCCCAGGCAGTGCAAAAGCTGGTGTCCGATCCGGCCCGTGCCGTTGAAATTACGGGTGCCGTGCAAAACGAAGCCTGCGCACAGCGTATTGATCAGGCTCGCCAATTGGGCATGCCTATCCTGGCTGACAGCCAGACGCTGGAACACCCCGCATTCCCCGGTGCCCGCGTACGTACACCGCTGGTCTTGCAGGCCCGTGTGGATCAGCCCGAGATTCAACAAGAATGGTTCGGCCCCATCGTTTTTGTGGTGCAAACCGATTCGACCGAGCAAAGCATTGAAGTGGCAGGTCGCAACGTGATCGAGCACGGCGCACTGACCTTGTCGGCTTACAGCACCGACGATGCCGTGACCGCCAAGATTCAGCGCATGGCCGAGCGTTCCGGCGTATCCCTGTCCCTGAACCTGACCGGCGCTGTGTTCATCAACCAGACCGCAGCCTATAGCGACTTCCACGGCACCGGCGCCAACCCGGCTGCCAACGCATCTCTGTCGGATTCGGCCTACGTTGCTAACCGCTTCCGCGTCGTTCAGACTCGCTGGCATTTCTAAAGGAGGGTGGCCAGGTGACTGACCAAAGTATTCAATTTCAGCTGGAAAATGGCGTAGCACGCATTACCTTGAATCGTCCCGACAAGCTCAACAGCTTCACGGCCGATATGCACGGCGAGCTGGCTCAGGCTCTGGATAAAGTAGAACAGTGCGCGGATCTGCGTGTGCTGATTCTGACCGGTAATGGCCGTGGCTTTTGCGCCGGCCAGGACCTGTCCGAGCGTCAGATGAGCGCGGGCGATGCCCCCGTGGATCTGGGTGCCACCATTGAAAAATTCTACGCACCGCTGGTGCGCCGTCTGCGTGCGCTGGCGGCCCCTGTGGTGGTGGGTGTCAATGGTGTGGCCGCCGGTGCTGGCGCGAACCTGGCTCTGGCCGGCGACATCGTGATCGCCACTCGTTCGGCCAGCTTCATCCAGCCATTCTGCCGCCTGGGCTTGCTGCCTGACACTGGCGGTACCTTCTTCCTGCCTCGTCTGGTGGGCACGGCACGCGCGATGGGCCTGTCTTTGCTGGGTGACAAGCTCTCGGCCGAGCAGGCAGCGCAGTGGGGCCTGATCTGGGAATGCGTGGACGATGACGCTTTCCAGGCTCGCCTGAACGAACTGGCTGCCCATTTTGCGCAGGCACCGACCAAAGGTCTGGCTTACGCCAAGAAAGCGATTTATGCCAGTGATGCCCATTCGCTTGATCAACAGTTGGATCTGGAGCGCGACTTGATGCGTGAACTGGGTGCATCCGAGGATTACCGCGAGGGTGTTAATGCATTCCTGGGCAAGCGTGCCCCCCAATTTAAAGGAAAGTAATGCAAAGCAACGCAATGGCTGTTGAAGACCCACAAGCACTGGCCGAGCAGGTCAGTGACCATATGTATGGCAATGACCAGGCATCTCAGGCTTTGGGCCTGAGCCTGGATAGCGTGGCACCGGGCAAGGCCGACATGAGCATGACGGTGCGCGCCGACATGCTCAACGGGCACAAGACCTGTCACGGTGGTTTCATTTTTGCGTTGGCTGACAGCACCTTTGCGTTTGCCTGCAATTCTCGCAATGCACCGACTGTTGCGTCCGGCTGCACTATCGATTACCTGGCTCCTGCCTTTGAAGGGGACGTCCTGACCGCTCGTGCGGTCGAGGCCTCCCTGGCCGGTCGCACCGGGGTGTATGACATCGAGGTGGTCAACCAGAACAACAAGCGCGTTGCCTTGTTCCGTGGGCGCTCGTACCGGCTGAATGGCACGGTACTGGGCGGGATTGAAAAAAAATAATTTTTTGACGATACATACCCTGTAGACCCGGGGGGGTCGGAAGTACCACACCAGCGGCAGGGCAGGAGTACACCATGACAGCAATTAAAGAACAGGTTGGCCGCGATGCCATTGAGCATGCAAGTGTTGACGAAATCCGCAACTTGCAGCTGGAGCGTCTGAAATGGACGCTAAAGCATGCTTACGAGAATGTGCCGCACTATCGGCAGAAATTTGACGAAGCGGGCGTGCACCCCGACGATTTGAAGCAGTTGTCGGACATTTCCAAGTTCCCTTTCACGACCAAGCAGGACCTGCGTGACAACTACCCCTTCAAGATGTTTGCGGTTCCCCGTGAACAGGTAGCACGCGTGCATGCTTCCAGTGGCACCACGGGCAAGCCAACCGTGGTGGGCTATACCGCCAATGACATCTCCACCTGGGCCGATCTGTTTGCCCGTTCCATGTGGGCGGCCGGTGCCCGCCCCGGTGATATTGCCCACGTGGCTTACGGCTACGGCCTGTTCACTGGCGGTCTGGGTGCGCACTACGGTGCCGAGCGCCTGGGTTGTACCGTGGTTCCCATGTCCGGTGGCCAGACTGAAAAACAAGTTCAGCTGATTCAGGATTTCCGTCCCGACGTGATTCTGGTTACCCCTTCGTACTTCTGCAATATCGTCGAAGAGATCGAGCGCCAGGGCATGGACCCCCGCGATACCTCCTTGCGTATCGGTATTTTTGGTGCCGAGCCCTGGACCGGCCAGATGCGTCTGGATATTGAGCAGCGCGCTGGCATCGACGCCGTGGACATCTACGGTCTGTCCGAAGTGATGGGCCCGGGCGTGGCCATGGAGTGTGTGGAAAGCAAGGACGGCCCAGTGGTATGGGAAGACCATTTCTACCCCGAAATCATCAATCCTGAAACCGGCGAGCCTGTGGCTGAGGGTGAAAGTGGCGAACTGGTCTTTACCTCGCTGAGCAAGGAAGCCATGCCCGTCATTCGCTACCGCACTCGCGACCTGACACAACTGTTGCCGCCCACTTCGCGCAGCATGCGCCGTATTGGCAAGATTACGGGCCGCAGCGACGATATGGTCATTGTGCGTGGCGTGAACCTGTTCCCGACCCAGGTCGAAGAACTGGTTCTGAAGATGCCCGAGCTGGCCGCCCAGTATCAGTTGGTATTGAGCCGTAACGGCAATATGGACGAACTGGAAATTCTGGTTGAAGTGCGTCCCGAGTTCAATCACCTGAACGACGCCGAGCGTGAGCAAATGGCCCGCCGTCTGAGCCACTCCATCAAGACCTTTATCGGTGTCAGCGCACGAATTCGTGTGCAGTCCTCCGGCATGGTCGAGCGTACTGTGACGGGCAAAGCCAAACGTGTGATCGACAAGCGCGCGTTCTAAGTCTGGCGGATTGACGTCAAAAAAACGGCTCTGCTCTGGCAGGGCCGTTTTTGTATTCCGCGCTCTCACGGTATCATTGCAAGCTGGTAGGCGGCTCAGGCCGCTTTTGCAGTATTTTTTCTGATGACATCATGCCCCCAATACCGTCCGGTTTGATTGCCGGCATCGGCACCGACCTGATCCGTATCGAGCGGATCGAGCGCGCCTTGGCTCGTCATGGTGATCGCTTTGTAAAGCGCATTCTGGGCGAGCAGGAGCGAGAGGTCTATGCCCGCCGTCAGGCACGCGACCCGGTGCGCGGCCTGCGCTATCTGGCCACCCGTTTCGCAGCCAAGGAAGCTTTTTCCAAAGCGGTGGGGCTGGGCATGCGCATGCCTATGGCCTGGTCACGCATGCAAACCTTGAACGCGCCTGGTGGCCGCCCGGTAGTGCGCCTGTCTGCTGATTTGCAAGACTGGTTTGACGCCCGCTTCGGGGCCGTTCATATTTCCCTGACAGATGAATCCGATATGGCCATGGCCTTTGTGGTACTGGAAGCCAAAGCGCCTGCCATTCCTTCCTTATCCTTAGCTGAGTCTGATACTAAATGAGTTCTTCCTCGCAAGCAGTACTGCCTCCGGGCCCGGTCATGGTGGACGTGCAGGGCATGGTCCTGACGGATCAGGAGCGTGAGCGCCTGCGCCACCCTCTGGTCGGTGGCGTGATCCTGTTCAGCCGCAACTTTGAAAATCGTGCTCAGCTGACCGCCCTGTGCCAGTCCATTCACGAAGCGCGAGATGAGCCATTGCTGATCGCCGTGGACCATGAGGGGGGCCGGGTACAGCGTTTCCGCGAGGATGGCTTTACCACGCTGCCCGCCATGAGCCAGTTGGGTCAACTGTGGACGCGCGATGCGGTCAAGGCCGCTGCTGTTGCCGCCGATACGGGCTATGTGCTGGCGGCCGAGCTGCGCGCTTGCGGCGTGGACATGAGCTTTACGCCGGTACTGGATCTGGACTGGGGTGTCAGCAAGGTGATTGGTGATCGCTCTTTCCACCGTAATCCCCGTGCCGTCTCCATGTTGGCAGCCGGCTTGATCCGTGGTTTGAACAAGGCCGGTATGGCTGCCTGCGGCAAGCACTTTCCTGGCCATGGCGGTGTAGAGGCAGATTCGCATCACGAGATTCCCGTTGACGACCGTACGCTGGAAGAGATTCTGGACGAGGATGCCGCTCCTTATGGCTGGCTGGGCACCTTGCAGCTACCTTCGGTGATGCCGGCTCACGTGATTTATTCCAAAGTGGACCCGCTGCCAGCCGGCTTTTCGTCATACTGGATTCAGCGTGTGCTGCGCAAGGCCCTGGCTTATGACGGCGTGATTTTTTCCGACGACCTGACCATGGAAGGCGCCACTGTCGTGGGCGATATCCTGGCACGTGCTCAGGCCGCCTTGGGGGCCGGTTGCGACATGGTGCTGGTATGCAATCGTCCTGATCTGGCCGACGACTTGCTCTCGCGCCTGGATTTCACGATTTCCGAGGAATCGCAAAACCGCATTCGTCGTTTGATGCCGACGACGCCAGCCCTGGATTGGGACGCTTTGCAAGCGGATGAACACTATCAATATGCCCGCGGACTTCAATCTAAAATCCTATCTGTCTGATTTGCCGAATCTGCCGGGCGTGTACCGGCACATCGACGAACAGGGCGAGGTACTGTATGTGGGCAAGGCGCGTGATCTCAAGCGCCGTGTCAGCTCGTACTTCCAGAAAACGCTGAGCAGTCCCCGTATTGCCCATATGGTGGCGCGCGTCGCGCGCATCGAGGTAACCGTTACCCGCAGCGAGGCCGAGGCCTTGCTGCTGGAAAACAACCTTATCAAGCGCCTGCGGCCGCGCTACAACATTCTTTTCCGGGACGACAAGTCCTACCCCTACCTGATGATCAGCGCCCACCAGGCGCCGCGTATTGCCTATTACCGGGGCAGTACCAGCGGAAAAGGGCATTTTTTCGGCCCTTATCCCAACTCCTGGGCGGTGCGTGAAACCATTCAGATCCTGCAACGGGTGTTTCGTTTGCGGACCTGTGAAGACAGCGTGTACGCCAACCGCAGCCGTCCCTGTTTGCTGCATCAGATCGGGCGCTGTTCGGCCCCCTGTGTGAACTTGATCGCGCCCGAGCAGTATCAGCTGGATGTGCAGCGCGCCATCAGCTTTCTGGACGGGAATACCTCTGAAATTCTGGGCGAGCTGCAAGAGCGCATGATGCAGGCTTCGGACTCGCTGGATTTCGAGCAGGCAGCGATTTTGCGCGACCAGATGAAAGCCCTGTCCGCCGTACTGCAGCAGCAAAGCATGGAGCAGGTAGGCAAGGAAGACGTAGACATTATTGTGGTGCTGAACGCCGGTGGTAAGTTCTGTGTGAACCTGGCCATGGTGCGTGGCGGCCGTCACTTGGGTGACCGTGCTTTCTTCCCCACCCAAATCAACGATGACACCCCTAGCGATGTGCTGGCCGCGTTTATCGCCCAGCACTATCTGGAGCGCCGCATGCCGCCGGTTCTGGTCTGTTCGCACGCTTTGCCCGATGCAGACCTGATGCCATTGCTGGCTGAGCAAACCGGTGTGAAGGCGCGTGTGGTGGTGCGCCCCCAAGGGGTACGCAAGATCTGGCTGGAGCAGGCCACCAAGAATGCCGGCCTGGCCTTGGCCCGTGTGCTGAGCGAATCCACCGCTCGCGCTGACCGTACCCGAGCCCTGGCCGAAGCACTGCAACTGGACCTGGATGAGGCCCAGCTTGATACCCTGCACATCGAATGTTTCGATATCAGCCATACAGCAGGGGAGGCCACCCAAGCCTCCTGTGTGGTTTATAAACACCACGAGATGCAGAACTCGCTTTATCGCCGCTACAACATTGCAGGCATCACGCCCGGCGATGATTATGCGGCCATGCGCCAAGTGCTGAACCGACGTTTCTCGCGGGTTGCCGAAGGTTTGGCGCCTTTGCCCGACATTGTGTTGATCGACGGTGGCAAGGGGCAGGTGGAAATTGCCCGCCAGGTTTTTGTGGAACTGGGCCTGGATATTCACGTCCTGGTCGGCGTTGCCAAGGGTGAAAAGCGTAAAGTAGGTCTGGAAACCCTGGTATTTGCCGATGATCGCCCGCCTGTGGCTTTGGGTGTGGAGTCGGCGGCACTGATGCTGGTCGCTCAGGTGCGTGACGAAGCGCACCGTTTTGCCATTACGGGCATGCGTGCCCAACGTGCCAAAACGCGCAATGTGTCACGCCTGGAAGATATTGACGGGATTGGCGCCAAACGGCGTCAGCGTCTGCTGGCTCGCTTTGGTGGTTTTAGTGGCGTTGCGGACGCAAGTATTGATGAGCTTAGTGCGGTTGATGGAATATCCACTGAACTGGCCGAACGCATTTATCATGCTTTACGATAGGCGAGAGCCTTTGTTTTAAATTAGGTTGGTATCCAAGCTATGCCTTTTAATCTGCCCATAGCCCTGACGTGGCTTCGCATCGTTCTGATCCCCTTGATCGTCGCCCTGTTTTATCTGCCAGCGAATTGGCTGAGCATGGAAACACGCGATCTGTGGGCCGCTTCGGTGTTTATCGTGGCCGCCGCAACGGACTGGTTTGACGGCTGGCTGGCTCGCCGCTGGAACCAGACGTCCTCATTCGGGGCCTTCCTGGACCCGGTTGCGGACAAACTCATGGTCAGTGCCGCTTTGCTGGTCTTGCTGGATCTGGGCCGTGTGGACGCCTTTATCGCCCTGATTATTATTGGCCGCGAAATCACCATTTCGGCATTGCGGGAATGGATGGCCAAGATTGGTGCCAGTGGTAGTGTGGCTGTTCACCGCTTGGGTAAATTCAAGACTGCGGCGCAAATGGTTGCCATTCCTTGTCTGCTGTACTGGTCGCCTGTCATGGGCCTGCCGACACGGATCATTGGGCAAGCCCTGATTATTGTCGCTGCAGTCCTGACGGTCTGGTCCATGTGCTATTACTTGCAGAAGGCCTGGCCGGAAATCAAGAAAAAGCAGCTTTAAGTTAAATGGCTAATTCATCAACAACGACGCTGGATGGGGCGGGGCCTGACGGTTCACAGGACTGGCGGGTTATTGGCGTTATTGGTATCGCCCACGCCAGTTCGCACTTCTTTCAGCTGATTCTGCCCACACTGTATATTTCCCTGGGCCAAGAGTTCGGTTACGACTTCCTGACCTTGGGTGGTCTGGTGACCACCTTTTATCTGGTGTCCTGTTTTGGGCAGGCCTCTTCCGGTTTTCTGGTTGACCGCATCGGCGCCTTGCCGGTCCTGAAAGTGGGTCTGTCCTGTTTTGTGGTGGCGGCCTTGCTGATCGGGACGGCCAATGGCTATGGAATGCTGTTGGCGGCTGCCTTGATCGGTGGCGTGGGCAATGCCGTGTTCCACCCGGTGGATTACTCCATCCTGAATCATCGTGTCAGCCCGGCTCGTTTGGGCCACGCTTTTAGCGCACACGGTTTGACTGGGAATCTGGGCTGGGCCCTGACGCCGGTCTTTATCACCACGCTGACTATTTACTTTAACTGGCGTGTTGCCGTGCTGTCGGCGGCAGCCCTGATTGCGGCTATTCTGGTGCTAGTCCTGATCAACCGGGATGCCTTGGCGGGACGTACAGCCTCGGGAACAGCGCCTGCACGTCCACAGAGCAAAGAATCGGTTTGGACGACGCTATCTACTTTGCTGTCCCGTCCTTCCCTGTGGGGTGCCTTCCTGTTCTTTGCCTTTGCTACGGCAGCGATGGCCGTGGTGCAGAACTACACCATTCCTATGCTGCATAACACCTATGGCATTGATAAGGTGACGGCGGGTACGGCTTTGTCCGGTTTCATGCTGGCCTCGGCAGCGGGCATGTTTGTGGGTGGCTTTATTGCTTCCACGACACCACGTTCTGAATTGATTGTGTTTGTGTCCCTTTGCGTATCGGGCGCTTTGTTGCTGGTACTGGGGGCAGGTTGGGTCATGCCTTCGCTGGCCTTGTTCGTGGTGGGCGCGGCTGGCTTTTGCTCGGGTATTGCCTCGCCATCGCGGGACATGCTGATACGTCGTGTCACTCCCAAAGGGTCTACCGGCGCAGTGTATGGTCTGGTGTACTCGGGCATGGACGTAGGTTCTTCCCTGGCACCAGTGGGCTTTGGTTTGCTGCTGGACGTGGGTTTGACCCAGGCTCCCTGGTACGGCGCAGCCATCGGGTATTGGACTGCGGCTGGCCTGGCGGTGTATGTGGCTTCTACCGTAAGCCGTGCGGCCAAATCCTGATTGGCTTGAAGCTATTCATGGCTACTTGGAAAGCCCTAAAAGAGAACCCCAAAAACCTGTCAAGTTTTTGGGGTTTTTTCTTGCCCTGGCTGCGTCTTGCTGCGGAGCTTGGCACCTTGAATCCAGAAAGGCGTATTGGCCCTCCTGGTTCAAACATCTCTAGCTGGCTTTATATAGAGATCACTGACGCGCCAGGCGAGGTTCGTCCACGCTATCCGCGTGGCTGCTGCGCCAGGGATTGATGTCCAGGCCACCGCGGCGGGTATAACGCGCGTACACCAGCAAACGCTCGGGCTGGCAGCTTTGCTGGATATCGCTGTAGAGGCGTTCTACACAATGTTCGTGGAACTCGGTATGCCGGCGCAGTGAGACGATATAGCGCAACAAGGAAGCCGGATCAATCTGCGGGCCGGTATAGCGTACTTGCACACTACCCCAGTCGGGCTGGCCGGTAACGGGGCAATTGGACTTGAGCAAATCAGAAACCAGGGATTCGGTCACGATGGGGGCATCTGGCAGGCATTGCAGCAAGCCGCTTTGTGGCGTGTAGTCCTGAATGCTGATGTCCAGCTCATCAATGCAATGGCCTTCGAGCTGACGGATAGGCTGGCCGTTCAAGGCCTTGAGCGGAATCAGCGTCACATTGACAGCGGCACCGGCAACCGCGCTCAAGTCTTGCTCCATGCGCTGCACAAGGCTGGCCACATCTTCCACCACTTCATCATTGAACGAGTTCAGATAAAGCTTGAAGGATTTGGACTCGATGATGCGTGGGCTATTCCAGGGAATAACAAAGCGCGCCAGTGCGACGACAGGCTTGCCTTTGGGATTGAGCCAGGAGATCTCGTAACCGTTCCAGATATCGGCGCCATGCCATTGCTCGGGAAGCTGAAGCGCCTGGCGGTTCAGGGAGCGCTCAATACCAAACAGGACACTGGGGTCGTACTGTGTGGGATAAACCACATCGTGCCCAAGAGGCGAGTCTTTAAGAGGGGAGTTGTTGCTCATTGACGGGTGCTGCAGAAATAAAACGGGAAACCGGTGCAGCGAGCAGGCGCTCACCGGGCGGTATAAAGGCGATTATCCCACATTGTGAAATCCTTGTCTCAGTATGCAAAAAACGGCTTGCGCGCCGCACGGTTTTTCATTTCACAAACAGGTAAGTCATTTCATATCTCGAAATTAATTATATATCTATATGATTTTTAAAAGAAAAATATTTACTCTTATATAAGATAGAAAACATGGATGCGGTGCAGCATTTGGGTAGACTGTAGTCATCTTGTTCACTGTTAAATCCATCTTAGGAGTTCACCATGAATGCTCGAGAAACTGAGATCCGCAATTTGCAAAAACGCTGGGCAGAAGACCCACGCTGGCAAGGTATCAAGCGTGGTTACACCGCTGAGGAAGTGATTCGTTTGCGTGGTTCTCTGGTTGAGGAGCACACCCTGGCTCGCCGTGGTGCTGAGCGTCTGTGGCAGTCCATCAATCAGGAACCCTTTGTGAACGCACTGGGCGCCCTGACGGGTAACCAGGCCATGCAACAGGTCAAGGCCGGTTTGAAAGCGATTTACCTGTCGGGTTGGCAAGTGGCTGGCGACGCTAACAGCGCTGGCGAAATGTACCCTGACCAGTCGCTGTACCCCGTCAACTCGGTGCCATCCGTGGTGCGTCGAATCAACAACTCCCTGGCCCGCTGTGATCAGATCCAGTGGATGGAAGGGGTGAACCCGGGTGACGAAGGCTACGTGGATTACTTCGCTCCTATCGTGGCCGACGCGGAAGCCGGTTTCGGTGGCGTGCTGAACGCATTTGAATTGATGAAGGCCATGATTGTGGCTGGCGCTGCTGGCGTTCACTTCGAGGACCAGCTGGCTTCGGCCAAGAAGTGTGGTCACTTGGGTGGCAAAGTGCTGGTGCCAACTCGTGAGGCCATCTCCAAGCTGGTGGCTGCTCGTCTGGCTGCTGACGTTCTGGACGTTCCCACCATTCTGGTTGCCCGTACGGATGCGGATGCAGCGGACCTGATCACCAGCGATGTGGACGAGTACGATCGCCCCTTCATTCTGGATGAGCGTACGGTGGAAGGCTTCTACCGCACCCGTGCCGGTCTGGATCAAGCCATTGCCCGTGGTCTGGCCTACGCTCCTTATGCCGATCTGGTCTGGTGCGAAACCTCCACACCGGATCTGGAGTACGCCCGCCGCTTCGCGGAAGCCATCCACCGTCAGTTCCCTGGCAAGCTGCTGTCCTACAACTGCTCGCCATCGTTCAACTGGAAGAAGAACCTGGACGACGCCACGATTGCCAAGTTCCAGCGCGAGCTGGGTGCCATGGGCTACAAGTTCCAGTTCATCACTCTGGCTGGTTTCCACGCACTGAACTACGGCATGTTCGAGCTGGCCCATGGCTACGCCCGCAACCAGATGAGCGCCTTCGTTCAACTGCAGGAAAAAGAGTTCGCCGCTGCACCCCTGGGCTTTACCGCTGTGAAACACCAGCGCGAAGTGGGTACAGGCTACTTTGATGCTGTCACTCAGACAGTTGAAGCCGGTAAGTCCTCGACGACCGCACTGGCCGGCTCCACAGAAGCCGAGCAGTTTGCGCCCTCCGAGGCATAAGCAGGACAGGGAAGGGTAGATAGCCCCTTCTCTGGTTGCAGGCAGCCCACCGTACGCTCCAGTCGGTGGGCTGCTTTTTTATTGGCACACTTTTTTGCTTAAAAGCTACATATTTCAAATATCAAATTTGAAGGCTTGATATTTGGTGGAAGCTGTTTTGAACAGAGTTTGAAAGTATGGAAAGAGGGAGCGGAAACAAGCCCGGAAAGGCTTGCAAAGCGGGTGGTCAGACCTGCCTGTTCTTCAATTCAAGGTGCATGTTTGCGTGGATTGATTTGCATTCACAGAGCTACATTATTTCGTCATGAAAAGTCTTGATAATCAAGGCATTCTCATAGGGAAAAGGCGTGGTAGACTTTGGCCGCGCAAGAGACGCACAAGCAGTGCGAAATCCTTGTCCTGTGTTGCGGATGGGAATAAAAAAAAGGCTGCCAATAAGCAGCCTTGAAAGCATTGAACAGTTAGCGCCGCGTTGGGGGGGTAACGGCCTGAACAAGATGCATAAGGACAACGATATAGGATCGAAGCAAAGTCGTATTGATTTAAATCAAGAATGAAGAAATATCAGTGGCTTATAGTCCTTCCATGCGCGCATATTCGATTTTTTCTCTTCCAAAGCCCCTCACCGATGAGCAGCGGTCGCGTCGGCGACACACATTAGCCCGTTTGGGCCTGTCCTGGCTGGCTGCCATGCAGGTGATGATGTTTGCTTTCCCTGGCTATATGCGCTCTTTCAGCACTCGCGCTGAAGACATTGAATCTCTCTCGCAAGTCATTGTGCTCATGAACTGGGCGGGCCTGTGCTTGACCATGCCTGTCGTGCTGTACTGTGCCTGGCCCATTCTAAAAGGGGCTGTCAAAAGCTTGTCCGAAGGTCGTGTAGGCATGGATGTGCCGGTGGCCTTGGGTATTGTGGGTGCCTTCCTGCCTAGCGTGTACAACACCTGGATCCAGCAGGGTGAGGTGTACTACGACTCGGTCACGATGTTCGTGGCCTTTTTGCTGACTGCCCGTTATCTGGAGCTTTGCGCGCGCCAGTCGGTGACGCAGTCCGCATCCCATGACCTGATCGAACGCTTTCGCCAGTCTGTGACAGGTCATGCCAATACTCTGGCATTCTGGTTTGTCAGCATTCAGCTGGTATTGGCCGCCGCCTTTGGTCTGGTCTGGTACTGGATGGACCCTTCGCATGTCGTTCCCGTTGTGGTTGCCATGCTGGTCATGAGCTGTCCCTGTGCCATGTCCATGTCGGTGCCTTCGGCCGTCGCTTCGGCGCATGCCGGTTTGCTGGCCCGACCTGCCAAGAATGAATTTGAAGTTGTACAACTGACCCAGCAAACCGGCCGCATCGCCCGTCAAAACCTGTACGGTTCGATTGTCTGGCACTTGCTCATGACTCCTTTGGCGGCCTTGGGCATTGTGGCTCCCTGGCTGGCCGCCGTCAGCATGCTGGTGTCCTCTTTGGCCGTGGCGGCCAACTCCTGGCGCATCTATCGCAGCCGCACCCGCGAGGTGCCGGCTCAGTGGACCGGTCCAGCAGCAAGGCAGGGCTGATATGTTTGGCTCTTTGCTGGTCCTGATCCCCATCTCCATTTTCCTGGTCATTGTTATCGGTGTCTCTTTCTGGTGGGCCATTTTTGCTGGCCAGTTTGAAGATACGGGCAATGCGGCTGATTCCATCTTGCTGGACGACGACTCCACAGCGGGTTTGTCGGGAGCAGAGCGTCCACCCGATTCCTGATACCTTCCAATTTTTTTGTTTTTTAGCCCTGCAAATGGTCGGCGACACACAGTCTGCGGGGCGGAAACACGCGCGAGCGCGTGCTTTCCGAAGTTTTTTGATAAGCATCAAGTAGCAGATTACCGACTTGCTGGATGATGTAGCTTGTTGTCGCTTGTATTAACAATGTTTGTTTAGGGGAAGCAAATGGGCACTTCCGATGCAGTCGGAAATAACGCCGAAGTCTTCAATTACGGGATTGTGAGGCAGTTCACCATCATGACCGTATTTTGGGGCGTCATCGGCATGGCAATAGGCCTTTTTATTGCCTTGCAGTTGATTTGGCCAGAACTCAATTTCGACACACCGTGGCTTAGTTTTGGACGTCTGCGTCCACTGCATACGAACGCTGTGATTTTTGCCTTTGGTGGCACCGGCTTGTTCGCGACATCCTACTATGTCGTGCAGCGTACCTGTCAGGCCCGTTTGTTCTGCGACAAGCTGGCAGCCTTCACCTTCTGGGGTTGGCAAGCCGTGCTGGTGGCCGCGGTCATTACCCTGCCTATGGGTTACACCAGCTCCAAAGAGTACGCCGAACTGGAATGGCCGATTGACATCCTGATCACGCTGGTCTGGGTGGCTTACGCCATTGTGTTCTTTGGCACGATCGTCAAGCGCCGTGTGCGTCACATTTATGTGGCCAACTGGTTCTTTGGCTCCTACATCGTTACCATCGCTGTACTGCACATTTTCAATAACCTGGAACTGCCAGTCAGCTTCATGAAGTCCTACTCGGCCTACGCCGGTGTGCAGGACGCCATGGTGCAGTGGTGGTACGGCCATAACGCCGTGGGCTTTTTCCTGACCACGTCCTTCCTGGGCATGATGTACTACTTCATCCCCAAACAGGCCAACCGCCCCATCTACTCCTACCGTTTGTCCATCGTTCACTTCTGGGCTCTGGGCTTTACGTACATGTGGGCAGGTCCTCACCACTTGCTGTACACCTCCTTGCCAGACTGGACTCAGTCCCTGGGCATGACTTTCTCCCTGATTCTGCTGGCTCCCTCCTGGGGCGGCATGATCAACGGCATCATGACTTTGTCGGGTGCCTGGCACAAGCTGCGTACTGACGCGATCCTGAAGTTCATGGTTGTGGCTCTGTCCTTCTACGGTATGTCCACCTTTGAAGGCTCCATGATGGCTATCCGTACGGTGAACGCGCTGTCGCACTACACCGACTGGACCATTGGTCACGTGCATTCCGGCGCGTTGGGCTGGGTTGCCATGATTACCTTCGGTTCTCTGTACTACCTGATTCCCCGTCTGTACGGCCGTACTGAAATGGCTCGTCCTCGTCTGATCGACCTGCACTTCTGGCTGGCTACCCTGGGTGTGGTGCTGTATATCGCCGCGATGTGGATTGCCGGTGTGATGCAAGGTTTGATGTGGCGTGCTACCGGTGTTGATGGCACCTTGACGTACAGCTTTGTGGAAGTCGTGAAAGCTACTTACCCCTTTTACGCAATCCGTGCTTTGGGCGGCGCCTTCTTTGTGGCCGGCATCTTGCTGATGTCCTGGAACGTGTTCCTGACCATCCGTGCAGGCGAGAAAGGCATCAACCCTGTTGTGCCCCTCAAGAACCCAGACGCCCGCGATCCAGCCCTGGTGGGTCCAACCCCTGTGCTGGCCTAAGGAGTAAATCATGGCTAATGACACTAATAAGCGCTTTTCGCACGCCACGATCGAGAAAAATACCGGGCTGCTGATCATCCTGAGTATCTTGGTGATTTCCTTCGCTGGCCTGGTACAGATCGTACCTTTGTTCTTTCAACACTCGACGACCCAGCCCACTGAAGGTATCGAGCCATACGAGCCTTTGCGACTGATGGGACGTGACATCTACATCCGTGAGGGTTGTGTGGGCTGTCACTCGCAGCAGATTCGTATGCTGCAGTCCGAAGTGCAGCGTTATGGTCCTTACTCGCTGGCTGGGGAGTCTGTCTATGACTACCCCTTCCTGTGGGGTTCCAAGCGTACTGGTCCTGACCTGGCCCGTGTTGGTCAGCGCTACAGCGACGAATGGCACCGCATTCACCTGCGCAACCCACGTAACGTGGTGAAAGAGTCCAATATGCCCGCCTACCCATGGCTGCAGAAAAACTCGGTCGAAGGTGAAAACATTCAGGATCGCATGAAGGTATTGCGTACGTTGGGTGTCCCCTACACGCAGGAACAAATTGATGCTGCTCCTCAGGAGCTGGTAGGCAAGACCGAAGAAGATGCGGTGGTTGCTTACTTGCAGGGCCTGGGCGTAGCCAGTCGCGACGCAGCTGCTAGGGCTGTGGAGCAGGGGAGCCACTAAATGCTAGCCATCATCAACGGTGTTATGACTGCTTTGGCGATGGCGACCTTCCTTGGCATTTGCTGGTGGGCGTTCTCTCGGGGACGCCGCCAGGCCAACGAAGAAGCCGCGCTTCTGCCTTTCGCCTTGCCCGACGAGGGATGCAACGATAAAAACCCTGGGGGTTCCGAATGAGTGACTTTTTTAATAATGGCTGGAGCCTCTGGATTTCCGGCATCGCCTTGTTAGGCATCATATTTTGTTTGTGGCTGTTATTTACTCAGCGTGCATTTCTGGGCAAGACGGTCGATGTGGAAGAAACCGGCCACGTCTGGGATGGTGACCTGACCGAGCTGAACACGCCGGTGCCTCGCTGGTGGACCGTGATGTACATCGGTTTGTGTGTGTTTGCCTTGGGTTACCTGGTGCTGTATCCCGGCCTGGGCAGTTTCAAGGGCACATTGGGGTTTAGTTCCGGCCAGCAGGTCAAGCAGCAACAGGCCGAGATCAATGCTCGCCTGGAGCCTGTGTACGCCCGTTACCGCGAAATGCCTATTGAAGAGATCGCTCGCGATCAGGAAGCCCGCGAAATTGGTCAGCGCCTGTTTCTGAACAACTGCGCCCAGTGTCACGGCTCTGATGCGCAGGGTTCTCCCAGCTTCCCTAACCTGGCCAATAAAGCCTGGTTGTGGGGTGGCGAGCCCGAGCAGATTCTGCACACCATTACCGAAGGTCGTACCGGGATGATGCCGCCACAAGCGCAATTCACCCCCGCTCAAGCCTCCGACGTGGCTCAGTATGTGCGTTCCTTGTCCGGCCTGGCTGCAGATCCTCTGCGTCTGGTGGCTGGTAAGCGTGTCTATGACAGCGCATGTTTTGCCTGTCACGGTGCGGATGCCAAGGGCAACACCTTGTTGGGCGCTCCTGATCTGACGGACGATTACTGGTTGTATGGCAGCTCCGAAGCCACCATCGTTCAGACCGTCTTGCAGGGCCGTACCAACCAGATGCCGGCTCAGAAAGCCACTTTGACTCCTGAGCAGATTCGTTTGCTGGCGGGTTGGGTCTGGGGCTTGTCGAACAATGCCGAGCCTGCCCAGGCTAACTAATGTGTTTTAAATTGATCTGACGCCTTCAGGACTTGCAATGAGTAGTGATTCTTCCCAACCCAGCGCTGATAACGCGCAGGGAACTGTGCCCAAGTGGCAACCTCCACGTAACACCAAGGGAGCGGGTGGAACCTCTCCGCAAGTCGAGAAGGCGCTGGTCGATGTACGCAGCAAAATCTATCCACGATCCGTCAAGGGCGTATTCGCCCGCTGGCGGATCTGGATGGTGTATTTCACGCAGATCATTTTCTATGGTCTGCCCTGGTTGGAATGGCATGGCCGTCAGGCCGTGCTGTTTGACCTGCTGGAACGCAAGTTCTACATCTTTGGCATGATTTTGTGGCCCCAGGACGTTATTTACCTGACGGTGCTGCTCCTGATATCTGCCTTCTCCTTATTCCTTTTCACCGCCATGGCCGGACGCTTGTTCTGTGGCTATGCCTGTCCGCAGACGGTCTACACCGAGATCTTCATGTGGGTTGAGCGCAAGGTGGAAGGGGACCGTCTGGCGCGTATCCGCTTGGATGAGCAAGCCTGGAACGCCCGTAAATTGCGTCTCAAAGCGACCAAGCACTTCCTGTGGATTGTGATTGCTTTGTGGACCGGCTTTACCTTTATCGGCTACTTTGCTCCTATCCGCGAACTGGGTGGCGAGCTGATCGCCCTGTCTCTGGGCCCTTGGCAGTGGTTCTGGCTCTTGTTCTACGCCTTTGCCACCTGGGGTAACGCCGGTTTCATGCGCGAAGCCGTCTGTAAGTACATGTGCCCCTACGCACGTTTCCAAAGTGCCATGGTGGACAGCGATACCTTTGTGGTGACCTACGACTTTGTGCGTGGTGAAACCCGCGGTGGTCGATCTCGCAAGATTGACCATAAAGAAGCCGGTATGGGTGACTGTGTGGACTGCAGCCTCTGTGTTCAGGTCTGTCCGACCGGTATTGATATTCGTGATGGCCTGCAATACATGTGTATTGGCTGTGGCGCCTGTGTGGACGTCTGTGACCAGGTCATGGACAAGATGGGCTATGAGAAGGGCCTGATCCGCTACACCTCGGAGCGCGCCATTAAAGAGCGCCTGACGCAATCGCAGGTGCGACGTCGCATGCTGCGCCCGCGCGTGCTGTCTTATATCCTGATTCTGGCCGTCATTTGCGGTGCCTTCGTCTACACCCTGGCAACCCGTACCCCGATGCGTGTGGACGTGATTCGTGACCGTGGTGCTCTGGGCCGTGAAGTGCCTGGCGGCATGATCGAAAACGTGTTCCGTCTGCAAGTCATCAATACCTCGGAAGAGGCGATGGAGTTGCAGTTGTCCGTAACAGGTCTGGAAGGTGCACGCATTCACTTGACCGAGAACGGCCAGGATCACATTCATGTGGCCCCTGCAGGCAATAGATTGTTGCCTGTCGTGGTGCAAGTCCCAATTAGTAGTGCCAAGCCAGGCCTGTATGATATTTCCATTCAGGCAGTCGGCGAGCATGAAGGCGGCCGCAAGACCTACGTGAATGAACGCAGTAGTTTCTATATTCCTCAGTAACTTTATAAAGAGCAAAACATGGACGAATCAAAGGACAGTGGACCCTGGTGGCGTGAACCGTGGCCCTGGTTGTTGATGGCCGGCCCGGCTCTGGCTATCGTGGGCTGCGTCATTACCATTGTGCTGGCGTTCCAGAACTTCAGTAATCAGGGAGTGACGGACGGCGGCGTCAAGCAAGGTCTGGTCGTCACCAAAGGCGAGCCTGCCCGCGAGCAGCGCTAAAAGTAGTTGATACACCGTTACGCTAGGGTTGAGAGAAGTATGTTTCCGTTCAAGAAGGGGGTACGAATGACCATCCGATCGTTGATGTGGATACTGTGGCCTTCATTCCTGGTCGCTGGGGTACTGAGTGCAATTGTGTTTGCTTTGGTAGACCCGTTGGACATCGTTGTGCTTGGACATATGCAAGTAGATCGACTGACCTTTTACACGGTGGCGTTTTTTCTGTTCTGGGTGGCCGCTGCGGTGGCTTGTACGCTTAGCCTGTATATGTCCTCTGGTTCGCCAGCGGTACTGGCTGAACCGGCAGATAGTCTGGACTGATTTCGACAAGCGCCAAACGACAAAAAAGCACATGCAATTTGCATGTGCTTTTTTTGTGCGCGCTTGGCGCTGGGGAGTGATGCAGCAGGCCCTAGAGACGTTCAGAGCCTTGCGTAAGCCCTAGGCAATACCAGGTAAAGGCAAGGAGCCAGCCAGTGGATTTAATCGCACTCCGTGCCTGCCAGAGTGCGCAGGGCGGCCAGATCCAGCAAGTGGACTTCACGCTGAGAGATTTTCAGCAGACCTTCGCGCGCAAAACGCGAGAACAGGCGGCTGACCGTTTCCAGTGTCAGGCCCAGGAAGTTACCGATTTCTTCGCGGCTCATGCGCAGAATGAATTCGTAAGGGGAGTAGCCAAGCAGCGACAGGCGCTGGGACAGGTTCAGCAAGAAGGCGGCCAGGCGCTGCTCGGAACGCAGTCCGGCCAAGGTCATCATCAGTTGATGGGCGCGGTTGATTTCCTTGCTCATCAAGCGACGGAATTGTTGTTGCAAGATAGGCAGTTGGGCCGACAGGCGGTCCAGATCATCAAGGCGGATCACACAGACTTCGCTGTCTTCCAGGGCGATGGCATGGGAGACATGGCGGTTTTCAACCAGGCTATCCATGCCAAGGATTTCTCCTGGTAATAAAAAGCCCGTAATCTGGATGTGGCCGGTGGAATCTTCCAGCTGCATCTTGATCGAACCAGAGCGCAGACCATAGATTCCTTCGACTGAGTCGGCCAGTCGAAACAGCACGCCGCCCTTGGGGATGCGGATGCGCTCCTTGACTAATTCGTCCAACCGCTCCATTTCATGCTTAGGCATCCCAAGAGGTAGACATACCTCATTGAGCATACAGCTGGAGCAGCGTATGGAGTCAGCGGTAACCGAGATACGTTTTTGCATAAGGAATAATGTCAGATGGCGAAACGCTAAATCTTTGAGTCAAATCAAGTGTAATTGTAGCTTTTTATTGGTTGGTATTCCCGCTAATCCTTAATATGTTTAGTTCTTAAGAGCCGCGCCATGCGGGAAGCGGCTGCCCATGCCGGGTACAGCGCGGTCAGACTGCTCTTGCCAGGTTGTTGTTTAAAAGCGATCCAAACACTTGAATACTTGGTTTTTGGCCTTATCTTCAATTCATCCTGTTATTTGTTGCGAGATCTGAGCGAGCAGTATTTAGTAACTGCTTGCTTTAGCTTATCGCATATTTTCTCAAGTGAAAATTCTATGCGAATCGATAAATTGACAACGAAGTTTCAACAGGCTCTAGCCGATGCGCAGAGCCTGGCTGTTCGCGAAGACAACCCCTATCTGGAACCCGCCCACGTACTGGTCGCCTTGCTGGCCGATGCCGATTCCGGCACTGGCAGCTTGCTGGCTCGTGCGGGCGTCGCCATTCCCCGTCTGGAAAACGAGCTTAACCGCCTGATCTCCAATCTGCCCAAGGTACAAGGGGCGGAAGGTCAGCAGCAGCTCAGCTCGGCTCTGCAAGCCGCTTTGGCCAAAACCGACAAGGAAGCCGCCCAGCGCGGTGATACCTATATCGCCAGCGAGTTGTTCCTGCTGGCCCTGGCTGACGACAAAGGCGAAACCGGTCGTGCCTTGCGCGATGCCGGCTTGCAGCGCCGTGCCTTGGAAGCGGCCATCGAGGCCGTACGCGGTGGTGCCAATGTGAATGATGCCGAAGGTGATAGCAACCGTGAGGCGCTGGACAAGTACACCACTGACCTGACCGAGCGTGCCCGTCTGGGCAAGCTGGACCCGGTGATTGGCCGTGACGACGAAATTCGTCGCACTATCCAGATTCTGCAGCGTCGCACCAAGAACAACCCCGTGTTGATTGGTGAGCCTGGTGTAGGTAAGACCGCCATTGTGGAAGGCTTGGCGCAGCGTATCGTGAACAACGAAGTGCCCGAAACCCTGAAGGGCAAGCGCGTTCTGGTGCTGGACCTGGCTGCCTTGCTGGCAGGTGCCAAGTACCGTGGCGAATTTGAAGAGCGTCTGAAAGCCGTCTTGAAAGAGCTGTCCAAGGACGATGGCAAAACCATTGTCTTTATTGACGAGTTGCACACCATGGTGGGCGCCGGTAAGGCCGAAGGTGCCATGGATGCCGGCAATATGCTCAAACCCGCCTTGTCGCGCGGCGAGCTGCACTGTATCGGTGCTACTACGCTGAACGAGTATCGCCAGTACATCGAGAAAGACGCGGCTCTGGAGCGTCGTTTCCAGAAAGTGCTGGTTAACGAACCGGACATGGAGTCCACCATTGCGATTCTGCGTGGTTTGCAGGAGCGCTACGAGCTGCACCACGGTGTGGCGATTACCGACCCGGCCATTGTGGCTGCGGCCGAGCTATCGCAGCGTTACATTACGGACCGTTTCCTGCCCGATAAGGCCATTGACCTGATCGACGAGGCCGCTGCCCGTATCCGCATGGAGATCGACTCCAAGCCCGAGGTCATGGACAAGCTGGATCGCCGCATCATTCAGTTGAAGATTGAGCGTGAAGCCGTCATCAAGGACACGGACGAAGCCTCTCAGCGCCGTTTGCAGGCCATCAATGACGAGATGGAGAAGCTGCAGCGTGAGTACAACGACTACGAAGAGATCTGGAAAGCCGAAAAAGCGGCAGTTCAGGGCTCGCAAGTCGTTAAAGAGGAAATCGAGAAAGTGCGTGCCGAAATGGCCGAGCTGCAACGCAAGGGCCAGTTCGACAAGTTGGCCGAGCTGCAATACGGCAAGCTGCCCGAACTGGAAGAGCGCCTGAAAGCGGCTGAAGCCAATATGGACAAGGCGGATCAGGACAAGCCTCGCTTGTTGCGTACACAGGTTGGTGCCGAGGAAATCGCGGAAGTGGTTTCGCGTGCAACCGGTATTCCGGTGTCCAAGATGATGCAGGGCGAGCGTGAAAAACTCTTGCAGATGGAAGACTACTTGCACAAGCGTGTGGTCGGCCAAGGTGAAGCCGTACGTTTGGTGTCGGATGCCATCCGTCGCTCGCGCGCCGGTCTGTCTGATCCGTCCCGCCCTTATGGTTCCTTCCTGTTCCTGGGGCCAACCGGTGTGGGTAAGACCGAACTGACCAAGGCATTGGCCAACTTCCTCTTTGATTCCGAGGATCACATGATTCGTATCGACATGAGCGAATTCATGGAGAAACACTCGGTGGCCCGCTTGATCGGGGCGCCTCCCGGCTACGTGGGCTATGAAGAGGGCGGTTACCTGACCGAGGCCGTGCGTCGCAAACCTTATTCGGTGATTTTGCTGGATGAGGTCGAGAAAGCACACCCCGACGTCTTTAACGTGCTCTTGCAGGTGCTGGACGATGGCCGTTTGACCGATGGTCAGGGCCGTACAGTGGACTTCCGCAATACGGTGATCATCATGACCTCGAACCTGGGTTCGCAGCATATTCAGCGTTTGTCGGGCGAGCCTTACGATGTGATCAAGGAAGTGGTGTGGGAAGAAGTGAAACAGCATTTCCGCCCCGAGTTCCTGAACCGTATCGACGAAGTGGTGGTATTCCACGGTCTGGCAGCAGAACACATCGAGTCCATTGCTCGTATCCAGCTTGAGCGTCTGGATCAGCGTCTGGCTCAACGTGACATGCATCTGGAAGTCAGCGAGGCTGCTTTGGCGCAGTTGGCCAAGGCCGGGTTTGATCCTGTGTTTGGTGCACGTCCGTTGAAACGTGCTATCCAGCAGCACATTGAGAACCCGGTGGCACGTCTGATTCTGGAAGGTCGCTTTGGTCCTAAAGATGTGGTGCCTGTGGACTGGAAGGACGGCGAGTTTACGTTCACTCGCAGTATCCAGTAATGAGCAGGCTCTGATTACTGCTGTGCTGGTGAGCGTTGAGTAGTAGAGCGGACCAGCACATGCAGTAAGCCTTAGTTGAAACGGCAGTAAAAAAAGCGCCTTGGGCAACCAAGGCGCTTTTTCTTTGGCTCGACGGATTGTTTCAAGCTTGGGCTGCTTTACCTGTGATCTGTGCCACCCACTTGGGTTTTGGCAAAGACAAAGCTATTCAGAATCCTGGTGGGGCTTATCGATGCATTGTTCGTATAAGGGACAACTGTCAAGCAGAGGCTGTTTCAGCCAGGTGTGCTAAGTCCGCCAGGACGACCGTTCAGGCCTCGCTTATGCGTTCTTTTGCGCCGGTGCTGGGGGCGGAGTCAGGTCCAGCTCATCCTTGCCGTAGAACTTCACACCGATCTCGACACGAGGGCGGCCTTGCGAGCGGCGGTGGCGGTTAGTGTCGCGCAGCGAGTACACGCAGCCGCAATATTCCTGCTGATAGAAGTTCTCGCGCTTGCTGATCTCCAGCATGCGTTGCGAGCCGCCACCTTTGCGCCAGTTGTAGGTCCAGTATTTCATCTCCGGATAACGGGCTGCGGCGCGCTCGCCGCAGTCGTTGATCTGGTTCATGTCTTTCCAGCGCGAAATACCCAGGACGCTGGAGATGATGTCGTAGCCATTTTCATGGGCGTAGAGGGCTGTGCGCTCAAAGCGCATGTCAAAGCAGACCGTACAACGCTCGCCGCGCTCGGGGGCGTGTTCCAGGCCGCGTACGCGTTCAAACCAGTTATCCACGTCGTAGTCGGCATCAATAAATTCGATACCGTGCTGTTCGGCAAAGCGGATGTTTTCCTGCTTGCGCAGTTCATATTCGCGCACCGGATGGATATTGGGGTTGTAGAAGAAAACGGTGTATTCAATCCCCGAGGCGTGCAAGGCCTCCATCACCTCGCCCGAACAGGGGGCGCAGCAGGAGTGCAGCAGCAATTTCTCGCGCTTTTCCGGCATGGTTAAAACTGGACGATTGAGCTGAGTGGACATGAATCTGAATCCGAGAAAAAGGGCGTCCCGAGTCGGTCGCACAATAAATCAATGCGACTATTGTAGATTCTTGGCAAAGTTTAGTGAAATCAATCTGTTGCCTTAGTACCCCAGGACCTCGTCCCATAGTCGCGTCACGGCCTGCCGTTCCTGAGTTAGTTCGGTCTGCGGGACACGGGCTTTTTCCGCCCCTTCCAGACGTAATGCGTGCTGACGACGGCGCAGGGCACGGTAGGCATCGGCAACTTCCTGAGCATGGTCAACCGCAATCAGGCCCGCTTGCGCGGCAATGCCCAGCAAGGCGATGTTGCCCAGGTTCTCCAGCAGCTTGGGATGCTCTCGGCTATGGCACAGCACCAGATATTGGGTGATGAACTCCACATCCACCATGCCGCCACGGTCGTGCTTCAAATCAAACAGCTCGCTGCGGTTGGGGTGCCCGGCACTGATCTTGTCTCGCATGTCCAGAATGTCTGCGCGCAGTTTGCGACGGTCACGTTCCATCAACAAGATGGAGCGGCGGATTTCATCGAAGCGTTCCTTGATCTGGGCATCCCCGGTCACAAAACGGGCACGGGTAATGGCTTGATGCTCCCAGGACCAGGCGCTACGGGTTTGATACTGCTCGAAGGCATCCACACTGACGGCCAGTAAACCGGCATCGCCATCCGGGCGCAAACGCAGGTCAATATCGTAGAGACGACCGGAGGAGGTCATGGCCGACAACCAGCTGGTCATGCGGCGAGCCAGTTTGATGTAGCGCTCCACATTGTCCTGGCTGGGGTCGTCATAGAGAAACACCAGATCCAGGTCCGAGGCGTAGCCAATTTCCTTGCCGCCCAGCTTGCCGTAGGCGATGACGGCAAAGCGGGGCGGGGTGTCGTGTTCAGGGCCCAGGCTGCGGGGGCGCGTCAGAGGCCAGGTACGCTCCAGCGTCTCGGCCAGCATCATGTCGGCCAGGGCCGAGAGCTGGTCGGCCAAGGCCTCCACCGTCAGCACGCCTTCCAGGTCCTGAGCCAGTAATTGGAAGGTGATCTGGTGCTGCCAGTCGCGCATCATGTTCATTTGCTGTTCGACATCGGCCTGGCCATCGGGCAGACGGCAGGCGTCCAGGTCGCGGCACATTTGCTCGGACAGGGCCGCAAAGTCCGGAATTTCCATTAGCGAATGCCATTCGATCAGGCTGTCCAGCAGGAGCGGGTATTGAGCCAGATACTGGGCGGCCCAAGGGCTGGCTGAGACAATACGGGCGACGCGGGCCAGCGTATCGGGGTATTCAGCCAGCAAAGCCAGATAAGCACTGCGTTGGGCGATCAGCTCGATCAGGTTGAAGAGCCGTGTCGCTGTCATTTCCGGGTTTTCGGAGCGGTAGGCGTAGTCCTCAGCCAAGGGGATCAAGCGTTGTACGCGATCCAGGCTGGCATTGGGCAGGCTGCGCAGGCGATGGCTGTTCAAAAGTGCCTGACGCAATTGTTCGATGCGTTCCCGCAAAGCCTGATCTTGCTCGGCGCTGTTGACTTCGAGGGTGGGGGCTGCCGCTACAGGAGGCTCGGCACTGGCTTCTTCCCCCATACCCGCTAGACGGAAGGCATTGCGGAAGGTATGCGACACAAACTTTCTGTGCTGGCCTAGCTGCTCGTCGAAATCGGCCAGGCTCAGGCCCAAGGTGGCGGCCAGCTCGGTGCGCAGCTCCTCGTCCTGGGGCAGCAAATGGGTTTGTTCGTCTTCGCGATACTGCAGACGGTGTTCGACACGTCGCAAGAAGGTATAGGCGGCCAGTAGCTTGTCGCAGACCTCCTGGTCCAGCAGACCGGCTGCGCATTGACCGCGCAGAGCCTTGTGCAGGCTGGTTGTTTGCAGGGAAGGCTGTCGTCCACCACGTATCAGTTGATTGAGCTGGACTACAAATTCAATTTCTCGAATCCCGCCATCCCCCAGCTTGATGTTGTGCCAGGTCTCCACGCCATTGCGGTTCAGGGCGCGGCGTGTCCAGTCCTGACGGATGCGCTCGCGCAGGCCGCGCAGGGCGGACAGGGCATCAAAGTCAAAATATTTGCGGTACACAAAAGGGGTACGCAGCGCTTCGAAGTGATGTATATCGCCAGCGCTACGGCTGCCTTCAAAGGCCTGGGCCTTGATGGGGCGCGCCTTGATCCAGGCATAGCGTTCCCACTCCCGGCCTTGATTGACCAGATAGTTTTCCAGGGCCTGCATGCTCCAGGCCAGCGGCCCCGAATCACCGTCCGGACGCAGACGCAAGTCGGTGCGAAACACCTGGCCGAAGGCATCCGTATCGGACAACACGGGCATCATGCGCTGGGTTACTTTGCCGTAAAACTCGTGATAGCTCAGGGGGCGGCGACCATCGGTTTCGCCGTCCTCGTCGTAGAGCATGATCAGGTCAATGTCCGAGGAAACGTTTAATTCTCCCCCGCCCAGCTTGCCCATACCCAAAATAATCATCTCTTGGGGCAGGCCGGTTTCCGAGTTTTTAGGAATACCGTGTACGTCAGCCAGTTGCCGGGCCACGGTTTCATAGGCTTGTGCCACGGCCAGATCAGCCAGGCTGCTCATGGCCTGCATGACTTCATCCAGGGGCGCCAAGCCATTGATATCGCGGATCATCAGCACCAGAAAGACCCGTTCGCGCAGTTGGCGCAAGGCCTGGCGCACTTGTGCCAGACGATCATTATCGGGCTCGGGCAGCAAAGTCCTATACCATTGCGTAATCAATGCGGGGGTGACAGGGTGTTGGGCTTGCTCTTCCAGCCACGCTCCAAATTGTGGCTGAGCGTTTACTTTTCGACGCAAGGGGCCGGACCATTGCATCACGGGCTTCAATATAATGGACTGGCTCATACGATAAGAGACTTTTCGGATAAGGGGGAACGACAAGTGAAATGACTTGTCTGACTAGGCCGGAAATGACCGCATCTAACTATACTCGGGAATTGATTGCATGGTAGTTCGAGGGCTTGTGCGACTGGCGCTAGTGCTCTATTTTGCGCTGATGCTAGGCCTTGTCGGGCTACGTTACTTGCTCGTGCCGCAACTGGATAATCTGCGTCCCTATCTGGTGCAGAAAATTAGTGAGCAAACCGGCCTGCAAGTCCAGATCCAAGAATTAAAAGGCGACTGGCAGGGCTGGAATCCCCATCTTTCCGTGACAAACCTGTCGCTGGCAGAACCTGGGCAGGAGCCCATGTTGCAGCTGCCCAAACTGCAAGCCGATATCAGCTGGAAGTCCTTGTTCAGCGGCTCGCTGCAATTGCGCCAGCTGGATGTGCAAGGTTTGACGATCCCGGTGCGGCGCGACCCCCAGGGTCAGATTCTGGTGATGGGTCAGGTGCTGGATCTGAATGATGAGAGTGCCCCGTCCGAACCCGAAGCCTGGCAAGGACCGGTTCGCTGGTTGCTGGAGCAGCGCGGCATTCGCATTCAAGGTACGTCCTTGCAATGGCAGGATGATCTGCGTGGCGCGCCTGTCTTGAGTCTGCCGTCGATTGAATTGCAGATCGGTTACAGGCAGGGCTGGCACGAGGTCAATCTGGCGACAGCCTTGCCCGCCAATTTGGGCGAGTCCCTGGCTTTGGCCTTGCGTGTGCAGGGCAAGCGTCGTCTGCCCGAGAGTGTGGATGTGATGGACCTGCCCTGGGAACTGACGGTTCAGGCTAAAGGGGTGGATGCTCCTGCGCTGCGCCCGTGGCTGGATGTGCCTGTGGCCCTGGACAAGGGCTGGGTCGATGTGCGCGCTCAAGCCACTCAGCCTAAAGCGGCCCAGACCGTACAGATGCAGCTTGCCGCCCAGTTGCGTGATGTGGCCGTGCTTACCGATAGCGATGATCGCCTGCAACTGCAGCAAGCCAATCTGGAACTGGCGGGGGGGCTGAATGATATGCAGGCGCTGGCCCAAGGCAAGCAAAGTGGCGATGTGCAGTGGGCCTTGTCGATGAACAGTTTTGGTCTGCGTGTGCCGGATTTGTTTGCCCAGTATTTGGCTGTGGATCAGCTCAATGCTCAAGGCACCGTCCACCGGGATGAGCAGGCCAGACTGAGCGTCAGCAAAATGAATCTGGCTTTGCGTAATCCTGATCTGGATGCACAGTTAACAGGTAGCTGGCGCGAGGATGCCACGTTCGAGGCCGGTGTGGCTGACTGGCAGGGGCAGTTCAAGCACCTGAATCTGGCGGCTTTGGTGAATTACCTGCCTTTGACGGTCAATCCTCTGGCGCGTGAATGGATGCAGGCCGGACTGGTGCAGGGGGCGGTACGAGACGGGACAATCCGTCTGCAAGGCGGCCTGGATACCTTCCCGTATGGCTTGAGTCCGGAGGATGGCAGCTTTGAAGTGGCGGGGGCTTTGGATCAGGGAATTGTGGATTACCAGCCCGCCCGTCCCAAGCGGTTGGCCTGGCCGCGTCTGGAAGGCGTGCAGGGCAGCATACGCATGCATAACGACAATCTGGATATTGTGGCTCAGCAGGCGCGCATGCCGATTGCCAAGCAGCAGGATATCGTGCTGCGCGATATTCAGACTCACATTACCTCCTTGGAGCAAAACAGCTTTCTGAAGCTGGAAGGTCTGTCCCAGGCACCGGCGACCAGTTATCTGGCCCTGGTGCATCAATCCCCCTTGAATGCCTTGCTAGATGGCTTGCTGGCCGACAGCCGTGTCAAAGGGGATTGGACCGTACCGGTCAAGTTGCAGATTCCTTTGGATAATGCTGATGATGCCCAGGTACAGGGCCAAATCCAGATGAACAATGGCGAGTTTCAGTACATGCCTGAAGCCCCTTCGTTTACAGCGTTGAAAGGCGAGCTGACCTTTAGTGAAAAAGGCGTCAGTGCCCAAACCTTGACGGGCAAGATGCTGGGCGGTGATACCCGGATCAGTGGTGTGCTGGAGCCCGGCAAACCCGGTTTACGCCTGAATGGTGTGCTGACAGCCAAAGGTCTGGAGCAATACCTGGAATTGAAGGGCTTGCAGCGTTTGCAGGGTCAGACACCTTATAGCGTGTTGATGAAGCTGGACGCCAAGGGATCTTTTTCGTTTGGGGCCGAGTCGAACCTGACAGGTTTGGCACTGAATTTGCCTGAACCTTTCCACAAGCCTGCCGAGCGTGCGGCCAAACTGAAGGCGGATTGGAGTAGCGATTCCGCCGCCAAGATGGATCGGCTGCAAATCAGCCTGGAGGACAGACAGAGCTTTTTGCTGAACCTGCTGCATGCTCAAGGTTCCCGTGATGGCAGCTACTTTCAAAGTGGCAGCATGGGAACACCGGGATTGGTGAACTGGCCCCAACGCGGTTTTGAATTACATAGTCGCTATGACCGTATGGACCTGGATGCCTGGGAAATGGTGGTGGGGGAGTTTGGCCAGAATCTGGATGGCAGTCCTTTGCCCCCTTCGGCCCGCCCCTTGCTGCCTTTGCTGGAGCGGGTGCGTCTGAAAGCGGATCAGGCGTTTTTCAGAGGGCAACTGCTGGACCAGCTGGAAATGGAAAGCACGGAAGATGCCGCTGGCAGACTGTTTCTAAGCATGAAGGCCAAGCAGGCCGAAGGGCGTTTGCAGGCGCAGCATCAAGATGGCCGCTACACCGGCATGTTCAATGCCAACTTCTCCCATCTGTACATTGACAGTGGCAGGCCTGATTGGGCTTGGCCCGACGCCGACTTGCCCATGAATGACGACCTGCGTTTGCCCGCGATCTCGTTCAAGGTGGATGATTTGCAGATTCAGGGTGTTCGCTTTGGCAAGCTGGAAGCCAAGGGCAAGCCCGCTGGAAAGGGACAAAAGTGGACGTTGGAAAACATTTCTCTGAATGCCCAGGGTATGCAGCTGAATGGTTACGGCTCTTTGGCATTGAGTGGGTCGCAGCGTGGCCTGGAGTTGGTGGCAAACAGCCGGGTAAGCAATTTGGGACAGTTTGTGGATGTCAGTGGCTTGCTGACCGAGTCCATCAAGGATGGTGACGGCACGGTACAGGCGGCCTTGTTCTGGAGCGACTTCCCCTGGTCTTTTGACAAGCGCAACATCCGTGGCCAGTTCAATGTGGATTTGCGCAAAGGGCGCTTTATCAGCCTGAAGTCGCGCTCGGCCAAACTGCTGGAGCTGCTTAGCTTGCAGTCCATCTCGCGCTTGAGCCGTCTGGATCTGGATTTGTTTGGGGCGGTGAAACAAGGCTTTGCGTTCGATAGCCTGACCGGGCGCATGAATCTGTCGCAGGGCAAGCTGGAGCTGGATAATTATCAGATCAAGGGGCCGGCAGGGGCGATCAGCCTGAAAGGCTGGATTGATATCCGGGATGAGACGCTGGATTTGATTGCGGTGGTAAACCCGAATCTGGATATGAGCGGTGCGGCGATTGCAGCGTACTTTACTGTCAACCCGATGGTGGGAGTTGGGGCCTTGCTGACACAGTGGCTGATGCAGATTCCGATGAGCAGTCACCTGTCTGTCACGTATGCGGTAACAGGCAAGATGGATGATCCCCAGCTCAAAGAGTTGGCGGTCCCTGCTGTTGGTAGCGCGAAACAAGAGAAACAGCCTCGGATCGAGCCTTGATGGCAAGCGCTTCACTCAAAGCGGTTTTGAGTGGGTTTTTGTCAGGGTCGCAGCCAGGCTTTTCCGTGTTTTAACCCTTATGCAAAGGATAGGCCGATGAGCGCACAGAGACTGAAACAACTGGCAGCGACCTTGCTCGTGGCGAGCCTGCCTTTCCATGCGCTTGGAGCGCAAACGCATCCTGTGGCTCAGGCCGCACAAGCGGTCGAACAATCCTTGCAGGCCCGTGTCGGACTGGCTGTACTGGATACGACAGATGGGCAGTTGTGGCAATACCGTGCCGATGAACGCTTCCCTATGGCCAGTACCAGCAAGGCCTTGATCTGCGCGGCGTTGTTGGCCCGAGGGCCGGGTGCCATGAAGACCGCCTGGCTGGTCAAGGAAGAGGCCATTCAATCTTACGCACCGACGACAGAAAACCTGATAGGGCAGTATGTGCCAGCGTCGCAATTGTGTGCGATCACGATGCGCAACAGCGACAATACTGCGGCCAATGGGGTTCTGGAGATGCTGGGCGGGCCCGAAGCGATCACGTCCTTTCTACGCAGTGTAGGCGACATGGTGACACGCCTGGATCGCAACGAACCCAGCTTGAATGAGGCCAGGCCAGGTGACCCGCGTGACACCACTAGCCCGCAAGCCATGATGCATACCTTGCAGAGTCTGGTGCTGGGCGATGCGCTGAAAGCCCCAGACCGAGATCGGCTGATTGACTGGATGACGCATAACGAAGTGGGTGGGCCTTTGCTGCGGGCCGGTGTTCCTGAGAGCTGGACCGTGGCAGACCGGACTGGGGCAGCGGCTTACGGCACTCGCGGTGTTGTGGCGGTGATGTGGCCCCCTGAGCGTGCGCCGCTGGTGGCTGCCGTCTACATCACGGAAACAAAGGCCTCCATGGAAGAGCGCAATGCGGCCATCGCAACGATTGGCAAGGCAATTGCAGCGGCTGTGGATCAAAAAGCTTCGCCGTAGCTGGTGTGGGGAAGGCGAGGGGCACGTTAAGAAAGTGTGCTTGGATGCCTGTATTGAAGCTTGGGATTTGCAGCATAAAAAAAACCGCCTTGTGGGCGGTTTTTTTGACTACTGAGCAAGGCGCAAAACTTAATAAACGCCTTGATGACGCATGGCATTGGCGACTTTGACAAAGCCGGCAATATTGGCGCCGTTAACGTAGTTGATGAAGTTGCTTTCTTGACCATAGTTCACACAATTTTCGTGGATGTCACGCATGATGGAGTGCAGCTTTGCGTCAACTTGTTCGCGTGTCCAGCTCAAGCGCTGGGCGTTTTGGCTCATTTCCAGACCGGATACGGCAACACCGCCCGCATTGCTGGCTTTGCCTGGGGCATACAGGATCTTGGCGTGGATAAAGGCATCGACTGCATCCAGCGTGCTGGGCATATTGGCACCTTCGGCAACGCAACGTACACCGTTCTTGATCAGGATTTCAGCATCCTTGCCGTCCAGTTCGTTCTGGGTGGCGCAAGGCAGGGCGACATCCACAGGGATATGCCAAGGACGTTTGCCTTGTTCGTACAGCAGGTGATGTTGCTGGGCGTAATCGACCAGACTGCCACGCTGTACATTTTTAACGTGCATCAGGGAAGCCAGTTTTTCACGTGTAAAGCCGTCCATGTCCACCACGCAACCTTGCGAGTCGGAAACGGTAACGACTTTGGCACCCAGATCCAGGCATTTTTCAATGGCGTACTGAGCCACATTGCCCGAGCCGGAAACGGACACTGTCATGCCGTCCAAGGACAGCCCTTTACGTGCCAACATTTCCTGTACGAAATATACGGTGCCATAACCCGTGGCCTCAGGACGAATCAAACTGCCGCCAAAGCACAAATCCTTGCCGGTGAACACACTGGCTGCGCTGTTGGAGAGTTTTTTCATCATGCCGGCCATAAAGCCCACTTCACGCGCGCCCACGCCGATATCACCAGCAGGAACGTCGGTATCGGGGCCCAAGTGACGGTACAGCTCAACGATCAGGGCCTGGCAAAAGCGCATCACTTCGCCATCCGACTTGCCTTTGGGATCAAAGTCCGAGCCGCCTTTGCCGCCGCCCATGGGCAGAGTGGTCAAGGCATTCTTGAAGGTCTGTTCAAATGCCAGAAACTTCAAAATGGACAGGTTCACCGAGGGGTGAAAACGCATGCCGCCCTTGAAAGGACCGATGGCATTGCTGTGTTGAATACGGAAGCCGCGATTGACCTGAACCTGGCCACGATCATCTACCCAGGAAATACGAAACTGGATAGCACGTTCGGGTTCGACCAGACGCTCGAGCAGACCATGATCGGCGTACTGGGGGTTTTTCTCGATGAAGGGCCACAAGCTGGTCATGACTTCCCGAACGGCCTGCATGAATTCAGGCTGGTTGGGGTCGCGGGACTGCACTCTGGCTAGGAACTGTTCTAGAGAGATAGATTTCATTGCAAGCGAACTCTGTTTGCAATACTGAGATTTCGAGTAGAACTCAGCAGATTGAAAGAATGGGTGCACGGGAATGCACCCGATCATACGCCCATCGCAAGCAAGCCTCTCGTATAGAGAGGCTTGCGCAGGATGTTCGATTTACTTCTTCATCATGTCGAAGAATTCGGAGTTGGTCTTTGTGGCCCGGATTTTGTCCAGGATAAACTCCATGGCTTCAATTTCATCCATCCCATGGATGAACTTGCGCAGAACCCAGACCTTTTGTAGAAGGTCGGGCTTGATCAGCAACTCTTCACGACGTGTGCCTGATTTGTTCAGGTTGATGGCTGGGTAAATACGTTTCTCGGCCAGACGGCGCTCCAGATGGATTTCGGAGTTGCCGGTACCTTTAAATTCTTCATAGATGACTTCGTCCATGCGGCTGCCGGTTTCAATCAGGGCAGTACCGATGATGGTCAAGGAGCCACCTTCTTCCAGATTACGGGCAGCGCCAAAAAAGCGTTTGGGGCGCTGCAGGGCGTTGGCGTCCACACCACCGGTCAAAACCTTGCCCGAAGCAGGGACCACGGTGTTGTAGGCGCGTGCCAGACGGGTAATGGAGTCCAGCAGGATCACCACGTCTTTTTTCAATTCAACCAGGCGTTTGGCCTTTTCAATGACCATCTCGGCCACTTGCACGTGACGTGTGGCGGGTTCGTCAAAGGTGGAGGCCACCACTTCGCCGCGCACGGTGCGCTGCATTTCGGTTACTTCCTCGGGGCGCTCGTCCACTAGCAGGACGATCATGATGGCCTCGGGGTAATTGGTCGTGATGGCGTGAGCCATGTGCTGCATCATCACGGTTTTACCGGATTTGGGGCTGGCCACGATCAGGGCGCGCTGGCCTTTACCGATAGGCGAGAAGATATCCAGGATACGGCCTGTGATGTTCTCTTCGCTTTTGATGTCGCGCTCCAGGCGCATGGGCTGGTCCGGGTGTAGCGGCGTCAGGTTCTCAAACATGATGCGATGTTTGATGGCCTCGGGTTGCATGCCGTTAACCTTATCAACTTTTACCAGGGCAAAGTAGCGCTCGCCGTCTTTAGGGGTGCGCACTTCACCTTCAATGGAGTCACCCGTGTGCAGATTGAAACGACGTATCTGCGAAGGGGAGATATAGATATCGTCTGTGCTGGCCAGGTAAGAGGTTTCTGGCGAACGCAGAAAGCCAAAACCATCAGGCAGGACTTCAAGCACCCCGTCGCCGAAAATCTGCTCGCCCTTTTTGGCGTGCTTTTTCATGATGGCGAACATCAGCTCTTGCTTGCGCAAGCGGTTCGCGTTGTCGATTTCCAGAGTGGCAGCCATTTCTAGCAGCTGCGAGACGTGCAGAGCTTTTAATTCGTTCAGGTGCATGGGAGTGGGGAAGGGCTTTCAGCAGCAGACCGCAGGCCAGCGAAGGGCCTGCGTGCGGTTAATCAGAGATTACAGGGAGCTGTCGAGAAACGCGCTAAGTTGGGACTTGGAAAGTGCACCGACTTTAGTTTCGGCCACTTTGCCGTCTTTAAACAGCATGAGCGTTGGAATACCGCGAACACCATATTGAGCTGGGGTGTCGGGATTTTCATCGACGTTGAGCTTAGCGATGATAACACGACCTTGGTACAGTTCGGCTGCCTCATCAAGCAAAGGGGCAATCATTTTACAAGGACCGCACCAGGCAGCCCAGTAATCGACCAGAACGGGAAGGTCGGCGTTAAGGACGTCAGACTCAAAGGAGGCGTCCGTGATGTGTTTAATGGAGTCGCTCATGGCTAGATACAAAAAAAGTGAGAATAACGAAAAACTATACGTGTGGCGTGACCTGAGCACAATGTATTCTACGGCCAATTGCGACGGTCTTGTTGCCAATTTTTGACAGGATACCATTGCGTCTGGTTGATAATGTGCATTCGCTGCGCAACGCGCGCCAATAAAGCGTTTCCCCACTGGCGCCTAACCACTCGTAAAATAGCGTTTTTCTGTACGATCTACCGGGAATCAAGTTGTCTACTACACGTTACGACGAATCTTCTATACGGGTGCTCAAGGGGCTGGAACCGGTCCGTCAGCGCCCGGCCATGTATACCCGCACGGATAATCCCCTGCACATTGTGCAGGAGGTCATCGATAACGCGGCCGACGAAGCCCTGGCTGGTTTTGCCCGCACACTGACTGTCACCTTGCTGGAAGACGGCGGCATACAGGTTGAGGATGACGGGCGCGGTATTCCTGTTGGCTTGCACCCTGAAGAAAATGCGCCGGTGGTGGAACTGGTGTTCACGCGACTGCATGCCGGGGGCAAGTTCGACAAGCTCAATGGCGGTGCCTACGCCTTTTCCGGCGGTTTGCACGGGGTGGGTGTGTCGGTGACCAACGCCTTGTCTCGTCGCCTGGAAGTGCTGGTCTGGCGCGATGGCCAGGCCAACGAGATTGTGTTTGCCGACGGGGAGCTGGAGCAGCCCCTGACCCAAACGGGCACGGTGGCCAAGCGCAAGACGGGTACCCGTGTGCGGGTCTGGCCCGATGCCAAATATTTTGATTCCGCCCAGATTCCCCTGGCCCAACTGACTCATATCCTGCATAGCAAGGCCGTCCTGCTGGAAGGCGTGACGGTGGAACTGGTGCAGCAAAAAACCGGCCAGCGCCAGCAGTGGCGCTACGAGGACGGTTTGCGCGGCTACCTGCAGGAGGAAATGGAAGGGGTGGAGCTGCTGGTTCCCCTGTTTGAGGGCCGCCAGTACGCCCCACAAGATGACGATAATTTCTCCGCCGGCGAAGGTGCGCACTGGGTGGTGGCCTGGGCGCTGGACTCCAATATTGTGCGTGAGTCCTATGTCAACCTGATCCCAACCCCAGCGGGGGGAACACACGAATCGGGCTTGCGCGATGGCTTGTATCAAGCCGTGCGCAGTTTTGCCGAACTGCATAGCCTGATTCCCAAAGGCGTCAAGCTGCAGGCCGAGGACGTATTTGCCCGTGCCAGCTTCGTGCTCTCGGCCAAAGTGCTGGACCCGCAATTCCAGGGGCAGATCAAGGAAAAGCTCAATAGCCGTGACGCCGTGCGTCTGGTCAGTGGCTATGTCCGCAATGCGCTGGAACTGCATCTGCATGCCAATGTGGATCAGGGTCGCAAATTGGCTGAAGTGGCGGTGCGTCAGGCTCAGGCCCGTACCCGTTCGGCGCAGAAAGTGGAGAAACGCAAGAGTTCGGGCGTTGCCGTGTTGCCCGGCAAGCTGACGGATTGCGAGTCGCACGATCTGGAAAGTTCGGAACTATTTCTGGTCGAGGGTGACTCGGCTGGCGGTTCGGCCAAGATGGGCCGTGACAAGGAATTTCAGGCTATCTTGCCCCTGCGCGGCAAGGTTTTGAACGCTTGGGAGGTCGATAAGGACCGCTTGTTCGCTAACCAGGAAATTCACGATATTTCCGTGGCGATCGGCGTGGACCCGCACGACGCCCAGTCCGAGCCGGATCTGTCCGGTTTGCGTTATGGCCGTATCTGTATCCTGTCTGATGCGGACGTGGACGGCTCGCACATTCAGGTGCTGTTGTTGACGCTGTTCTTCCGTCATTTCCCCAAACTGATCGAGGCGGGCCACGTGTATGTGGCGCGTCCCCCCTTGTTCCGTGTAGACGTGCCTGCCGCTGGCAAACGCCCGGCCCGCAAGATCTACTGTCTGGATCAGGGGGAGCTGGACGCCATTCTGGAAAAACTGCGCAACGAAGGCATACGCAACGAGTCCTGGAGCATCAGCCGTTTTAAGGGTCTGGGTGAAATGAGTGCGGAGCAGCTGTGGGATACCACCATGAATCCGGACACCCGCCGTTTGCTGCCTGTGCATTGGGGCGAGGATGGCCTGAGCGATACACAAGCCATGTTCACCATGCTGATGGGCAAGGGTGAGGCCTCGGCCCGCCGAGCCTGGTTGGAAGAAAAAGGCAATTTGGCCGATCTGGACGTCTGAGCCCGACTTAAGAGTTATTTATGGATAGCAATCAATTGGATTTTGAACCGGCGGGATCGGACGATAGCATCACGCTGGCGACTTACGCGGAACAGGCTTATCTGGATTACGCGGTTTCAGTGGTACGTGGACGTGCCTTGCCCGACCTGACCGATGGCCAGAAACCGGTGCAGCGCCGCATTTTGTACGCGATGGATGCCATGGGTCTGGGTCCGACGGCCAAGCCTGTGAAATCGGCCCGTGTGGTGGGGGATGTGCTGGGTAAATATCACCCGCACGGTGACCAGGCCGCCTATGACGCCATGGTGCGTATGGCACAGGATTTTGTGCTGCGTTATCCGCTGGTAGACGGGCAGGGTAACTTTGGCTCGCGCGACGGTGACAATGCCGCCGCCATGCGTTACACGGAAGCACGTCTGACACCGTTCTCGCGTCTGCTGCTGGACGAGCTGGACGAAGGCACAGTGGACTTCATCCCCAACTACGATGGCAGCCAGAAAGAGCCGGTGACTTTGCCTGCACGCCTGCCCATCATGCTGCTTAACGGCGCATCGGGGATTGCCGTCGGGATGGCGACAGAGATACCTTCCCACAACCTGCGTGAAGTCGCCCAAGCCTGCGTCAGCCTGTTGCGCAACCCGAATTTGAGCGATCAGGACATACACGAGATCGTTCCCGGCCCGGACTTTGCGGGTGGTGGTCAGATTATTTCCGCCGCAGACGATATTGCGGCGGTGTACGCCCAAGGCCGTGGTTCCATCAAGGCTCGTGCCCGTTGGGTATTCGAGGAAATGGCCCGTGGCCAATGGCAATTGGTCGTCACAGAATTGCCGCCCGGCAGCTCCTCCCAGCAGATTCTGGAAGAGATTGAAGAGCGCACCAATCCCAAGGTCAAGGCTGGCAAGAAATCGCTGAGCACCGAGCAGCAGCAAACCAAAGCCTTGATGCTGAACATGCTTGATGCCGTGCGTGACGAGTCGGGCAAGCAGGCTGCGGTTCGCCTGGTCTTTGAACCCAAATCCCGCGCGATTGACCGGGACGAGTTCGTGACCACCTTGCTGGCGCAGACCAGCCTGGAGCGCAATGTTTCCATCAACCTGGTGTGTATTGATACGGATGGCCGTCCCGGTCAGCGTTCCTTGCGTCAGGTCTTGCTGAACTGGCTGGAATTCCGCCGTCACACGATGGAGCGTCGTACTCGCTACCGTCTGGATAAGGTCACCGACCGTATTCATGTGCTGCAAGGGCGCATGGTGGTGTACCTGAATGTGGACGAAGTCATCCAAACTATCCGCGAATCCGACGAGCCGCGTGCCGCCCTGATGGAGCGCTTTGATCTGAGCGAACGTCAGGCCGACGATATTCTGGAAATGCGCTTGCGTCAGTTGGCACGTCTGGAAGGCTTCAAGATCGAGAAAGAGCTGAAAGAGCGTCTGGACGAGCAGGAGTCTTTGCAAAAGCTGCTGGACGATCCCAAAGCCTTGAAACGTCTGATGATTCGTGAGATTGAAGCAGACGTTAAAACCTATGGTGATGACCGTCGTACCCTGATTGAAGCGGCCGAGCGCGCTGTGCTGGAAACCAAGGTGGTTGACGAGCCGGTTACCGTGATTGTGTCGCGCAAAGGCTGGCTGCGTTCACGCCAGGGCCATGGCCATGACGCCTCGCAGTTCAGCTTCAAGACCGGCGATGGCTTGCGCGATGCGCTGGAGTGTCGCAGTACCACGGACCTGGTCGCCATCGGCACCGATGGCCGGGTCTATACTGTTCCGGTCTCCAGTTTGCCTTCAGCGCGTGGCGATGGTCAGCCCATTACCTCCATGATTGAAGTCAGCCCCAGTGCGCCCATTGAGCATATTCTGGGGGCGCCTTGGGACCAGAACTACTTGCTGGCTGCCTGCGACGGCTACGGTTTTGTGGCTTCTCAGGGCGATATGAATACACGGCAGAAAGCGGGCAAGCAGTTTGTCACCGTCGAGGATGGCAAAAAGCTGCTCAAGCCCTTGGCCTTGCGCCCGGATGATCAGTACGTGGGCCTGCTCAGCGAGCAGGGACGTTTCCTGGTGGTGGACATCAAGGAGTTGAAAGTGCTGTCCAAAGGGGGGCGTGGCACGGTGCTGATCAAACTGAACGAGGGCGATACGCTCAGTCAATGGGTTGCCTTTGGTGAGGCGGGTCTGGCCGTCAGCGGAGTGAACCGCAAGCGTCTGTCGACCATTGTGATGGATCTGGACATGCTGGCCAATTATCTGGGCAAGCGGGCAGGCAAGGGCAAGGCCCTGTCGCTCAAATTGAACGACCCTGTGCTGCATCGGCCTGAAGAGTCCTGAATTTATATAGCCGCCGGAGGCTGGCCCTCCGCCTGATCGATTTCTTTTTTGAGTGTTGGATATGAGTTTCAAAGTCACGGTTCAGCCCAGCGGGCACAGTTTTGACGTACAGCCCGGACAGTCTGTGCTGGATGGCGCGCTGAATGCAGGCATTGTCTTGCCCTATAGCTGCCGCAATGGCACCTGTTCGTCTTGCCGTGGCAAGGTTATTGAAGGTGAATACGATGCAGGCCGTGCGCCCGAGCAATTGCTGAGCGAAGAGGATCGCGCTGCAGGCTACACCCTGTTTTGTCAGGCCAAGCCCAGCAGCGACATGTTGATCGAATCGCACGAAATTCGCATGGCGACTGATATCCAGATTCGTAAAATGCCGTCGCGCGTGGTGGGTCTGGAAAAAGTACGTGATGATGTGATGGTGGTGCGTCTGCAAATGCCATCGTCCGAGCCATTCCGATACTACCCCGGCCAATATTTGGAATTCATCCTGAAAGACGGCAGCCGTCGTAGCTATTCCATGGCGACGCCACCACGGGAAGACAATCAGGTGGAATTGCATATCCGTCACATGCCCGGTGGTGTGTTTACCGACCACGTGTTCGGTGCCGGTGCTACGGCCATGAAAGAGCGCGAGATTCTGCGCGTGGAAGCACCTTTGGGTTCTTTCTTCCTGCGCGAAGATAGCGCGGCTCCTATGGTTTTCCTGGCCAGCGGTACAGGTTTTGCTCCGATCAAGGCCTTGATCGAGCGCCTGATTCAAACCGGCAGCCAGCGCGAAGTCGCCCTGTACTGGGGCGGGCGTCGACCCAAGGATCTGTACCAGTCCGAACTGGCCGAGAAATGGGCCAGTGAACTGCCTAACTTGCGTTTCATTCCGGTGATTTCCGACGCTCAGCCTGAAGATGGCTGGACAGGTCGTACGGGCTTTGTGCATCAGGCGGTACTGGCTGATTTGCCGGATTTGTCGGCCTGGCAGGTGTACGCCTGTGGCGCGCCGGGTATGGTTGAAGCAGCCCGCAAGGACTTTGTGGAGCAGGCTCAACTGAATCCGGACAATTATTTTGCAGATGCCTTTACGTCGCTGGCAGACGTCAAGTAAGCGTCTTGATCAATAGCTCAACAAGCGGACAGTACACATGAAAGTAGCAGTTCTGGGCAGCGGCATTATTGGGGTATCAACTGCCTGGTGGCTCAGCCAGCAAGGTTGTGAGGTGGTGGTCGTGGATCGGGGAACCGGTCCCGCGCAGGAAACCTCGCGTGCCAATGGCGGGCAAATCTCGGTCTCGTATGCCGAGCCCTGGGCCAACCCGAAAATGCCGCTCAAACTGCTGAAATGGTTGTTGCAGGACGATGCTCCCTTGTTGTTCCGTCCGCGTCTGGACCTGCGCCAGTGGCGCTGGTGCCTGTCTTTCTTGCGAGAGTGCCTGCCGGGGCGGGTTGCGCCCAATGTGCGCGCGCTGGTGGCCATGGCGGAATACAGCCGCAGCACGCTCAAGCAATTGCGTCCCAGCCTGGATTTTGATTATCGCCATCAGGAAAAAGGCATCATTACGTTTTACCGGGATGCCCAAAGCCTGGACGACTCCCAGCAAATGGCCGACGTCATGCGAGATATGGGAGTGGACCGCCGCATCATGAGCGTGGACGAACTGGTGCAGCTGGAGCCTGCCCTGGCATCAGCGCGCGGCCAGATCGTGGGTGGCGACTACACCAAAGACGATGAGTCGGGCGATGCCAATCAATTCACCTGCGGTTTGGCGGCCATGGCCAGGCGAGCCGGAGTGGAGTTTCGCTTTTCTACTCAAATCACCCGTTTGCTGACGGCCAAGGGCCGAGTGGTGGGGGTCGAGGTTATAGGCGCGGATGGTGCGTACGACTCCATACAGGCAGACGCCTTCGTGGTGGCCATGGGCAGTTTCAGCCCTACCGTCCTGCAGCCGCTGGGAATTTCCTGCCCCGTTTATCCGGCCAAAGGCTATTCGGCCACCTTCCCGGTGCTGGTCCCCGAGGGCGCGCCTACTGTCAGCCTGACAGATAAAGATCACAAACTGGTTTTTTCCCGCCTGGGCGATAGCCTGCGGGTTGCTGGAACGGCCGAATTGTCGGGCTATACGCGTAGCTTGAACCCCGCCCGCTGTCAGGCTTTGTTAACGCATGTGGCTGATCTGTTCCCAAGCGCATTGGATTTTGATAATGTTCATTTCTGGTCAGGACTGCGTCCTGCCACAGCATCAAATGTCCCACTGATAGGCCGATCCTCCATTCCCAACCTGTACCTGAATACCGGGCATGGCACCTTGGGGTGGACCATGGGCATAGGCTCTGGCCGAGCCTTGGCGGACCTGGTCATGGGGCACAAACCCGAACCTGAATTTCCTTTTTTATCTTGAAGGATGTATGAAAAATCTACGCGGATTACTGTTGAAACGTGGTGTTATGGCTTTGGCGATGGCAGCGGGTGGCTCAGCCGCTTTGCTGTTCGGGTCGACCGCCCTGGCAGCCGTTGATATTCAGGTCTGGACCGCTTTGAACTCGCACAATCAGGACGAGTTCGAACGCTTGGTTCGGGATTTCAATCGTAGCCAGAGCGACGTCAAGGTGTCGGTCAAGGCGCATGACACAGAGGCCTCTTTGGAGCAGGTCATGCAAGCGGGCAAGGATTTGCCCAATCTGGTGCAGTTAGGCGAGATGTCCGGCCTGGACGAGGTCGCCGATCGCCCCTACATCATGCCCATGCACACCTTGCTGGCCCGTGAGAAAATGGACAATGTGTCCTGGTTCCTGGCCTCGAATTCCTTTGTGCGCAATGGCCGTGGCCAATTGCAAGGCTTCCCCTACATGGCCGAAATTCCGGTCATGTACTACAACCTGGAGGCGTTTGATAAAGCCAAGATCGAGCCCCCCGTGCCCAGCCGCGTCTGGTTGGACTTGCAAGCTCAATTGGTTGATCTGGCCAATAAAGGCTCGCGCCGTTGTCCTTTGACCTCCGACCAGTCTGTCTCCATCAACCTGGAAAACCTTGCAGCGGTTAATAACCAGATTTACGGTCTGGCACCCGGCCCTAAGGTTAAAGGCAAAGTGGGCTTTGATTTTGACGTGATGTATATCCGTCACCTGTCCATGATGATCAGTTGGGTGAAGTCCGAGCTGATGGTCAAACCCGGCACCTTGCCTGAGTCGCCCCAGCGTTTTGCCAAGGGTGAATGTGCAGTCATGTTCTCCAACTCCGGCCATATCGGTGAGTACAGCGACACGCGCGGCCTGAAGTACGCTGTGACTGGTCTGCCTTACTACCCTGAAGTCACCCAAACCCCCGGCAAGCCTTTTGTGACCGGCTCGGCGCTGTGGGCGGTGAAAGGCCATAACGCTGAACAGAACCAGGCCTCGGCCCGCTTCATCAGCTGGTTGGCCCAGCCAGAGAATGCCGCTCGCTGGTATCAGAAAACAGGCTTTTTGCCTGTAAGCCGTGAAGCCTTTAACGCGACGGGTAGCGACTACTACAAGGACAAGGGCGACTGGATGCACCTGGTGGGCGCCTACAGCAGCGGTACATCGGGTACAGCCAAGGGCAACTTCCGTAACTACCGCCAGATTCGCGCCGTGTTCAACCAGAGCCTGGAAAGCGCGCTGGACGGTCAGCAACCTGCCATGACGGCCTTGCGTACCGCCGCCACGGAAGCCAACCGACTGGTGGCTCAGAAAGGACGCTGATTTATCTGTGCGTACAAGCCGATCTAGCGGCTTGAGCGAGCATCCTTGAAGATAAACCCCATGCCCTTGACGGGACATGGGGTTTTTTCTTTGGGTGCTCGCAATGCGTTTTCTTGTCCGTTTCTGCGTCTTGCTGATGTGTGGCCTGGGGTTGTCTGCCTGTCAGACCAGTCAGGGGCCTGATGGCCTGTTGGCTGATCCGGGAACACGCGTCTTTAACTTCGATTGGCGCCTGTCTGGCGACCCTCAAGTCGGCCCTATGCAGGTGTTTGATAACGGCAGGCGTATCTGGCTGCATTTTGCACCGGAGCAGATGCTGCCAGCGGTGTTGGGGCGCAGGAATGGACAGGAAACGCTGCTGTCTTTGAAGCCCTTGGGGCAGTTTCAAGTGATTGAAGGCCTGTGGACGGAGTTGATATTTCGGGCCGGACGAGCACAGGCGCAGGCTAGTTTCGGGCGCAAGAGTGCCCATGCTGAGGGTGCTGCAACACTTGGCGTAGAGGCATCGGATGCCTTGCCACAGGACCGTAGTCAACAGAAGGATCAGCAGCAAGCCCGAGCCAGTCTCTCCCAGCGTAGTGATTCTTCGCCAAGCCATTTCCCCCTAAGTCGTTCCGATATCCGCTCTTCCGAGCAAAGTAGTCTGTTTTCTGGAAAGCCCGCGCCAGATTGGATGGCGGCTCAAGTGAAGGAGGGCGAGTCTGCCCTTGGGAATGTGTTGCAGACACAAGCCTTTCAAGCCCGTTCAGAGTTGCTGCCAGTCTCAGCTCCTGGTGTGGATGCACAGTCCATTGCAGAGCCTGTTTTTGAACTGCGAATCAAGGATAGAACCTTGAGGCAGGCATTAGTCCGATGGGCTAAGCAAGCGCAATGGGTTTTTGCACCTGAGCATTGGACTTTGGAGGTTGATTTCCCTATCAAGGCGGCGGCTCGCTTTGAGGGGGACTTTGAGACTGCTGTGGCTCAGTTGTTGGCGGCTGCCCAACTGAATGCTCATCCTTTGCAGGCCTGTTTTTACTCAAATCAGGTGCTCAGGATTCTGGCTTGGCCGCAAGCCTGTGATCCCAGTGCTTCGCCCGAGGGACAGTCATGAATTATCTCTGTCTCTTGCTTTTGCCGCTGATAGCGGCTTGCAGCTTGCAAACAGCAGGGCAGCATGTTGATCAGGCTCAGGCTCAGGCTCAGGCATGGCTGGATGATGCCGTGGTGTTGGATGGCAATAGTCCATCCTCCGTGGCACATGCACAGTCTGTCGACAAGCCCTGGTTGCTGGGGGCGGCCGTGCCTTTACGAAAACAGGCTGCCTTGCCAGCGGCATTGCGCTCCAGACAAACCTTCAGTTTTTCTTTGGAAGCGCCTTTGCCCGATCTGGATGAGCTGGCGCGTCGTTTGTCTTTATTGTCTGATCTGAGCGTTTTCATTAGCCCGCAGGCTCGTTTGCCTTTAACGCATTTCCCGCCACGAACCGCTGGGCAGGAGGGGCCGGAATCGACTCGGCAGGGAGGTCTGATTTTTGAACAACTACGTTTGTCAGCCTTGTTGGATCAGATTGCAGCGGTATATGGCCTGAAGTGGCGGTATCAGGCAGGCCGTATTGAGTTGTATCGCGATGAGAGTTCTCTGGCTTTGGGGCAGCAGTCTGGATTGCGACAAGTAGACGGGTCAGGGACAGGGGGCTTAATTGGTCGAGGTGTGAAATGAGTTCTGTCTTGCCTGAGCGGGAGTACTGGTTTGGGTTGCAGTGGGTGGATGCCAGGGACGGTATGCGGCGGACTCAAAATCGTCGAATGAAGAGATCGTATTGGACTTGCTTGATGGGAGTGAAAGGGGGGCTGAGAGAACAGGCACGTAAGCAAACGGAAAGGCAAATAGAAGAACTACAACAAGTACAGGAAAAGACTGATGAGGATGTAGCAGGACAAAGAGCAGGGCAAACAGCAGGACGAACAGCAGGACGAACAGCAGGGCAGGCAATGGCTTGGGTTCCAAGTTGTTGGCTGAACAGCCGGAGGACCCAATCTGTCTTGCGCTTGGCCCAGAATGGGCCTTCAAGAGCCAGACTAACGCGAGTTCAGGCTTATTCTGCGGCTGCCTGTATGGCTGCCCACCACCCTCAGGACGCAGTTTTTCTTTTATGGACGGTGGCTCCTGGCCGTTTGTGGTTTCTGGTGCTTGAACATGGTCAGGTGATGGAAGGTAGCGATTGCCTCCTGGCTCAGATCGGGCAAGTGCAGACCTTGCGGCGGGCCATGCAGGCGCGTTATCCCTCTATACGTGAACTGCGGCAACCTGCTGATTTATGGGTCTGTCTGGAACAGGGCAGAAGACCGCAGGGCCGTATGCTGCGCCAGCCTGTCAGGCGTGTTGGTGGGTGTGAAAAGATCCCGCTTCGTCTGGCGGTTCTTTCTTTGCTGGTGTTGGCTACGCTTGGAAGCGTGTTCTCCCTTGATCTTCGGGCTCGCTTGGCTGCCATGGCGTCTGATTGGGAGCAAAGTCCATCACAGGAAGAGCATGGTTTGACGAGTATTCAATCTGTGTTGGGCTTGATTGAGGAGCTTCCTGCTCAGGGGGCAGACTGGCAATTGCAGCAGGTGGATTGTCGCCGTCAGGCCGGCCTGTGGGAGTGCAGGGCACATTACGGGTTTGAGGATGTGCAAAGTTTTAGTGCGGCCATGAATAGCCAGATTCGTGAGCCGAATGTGCTGGAGTTCACCGGCTTGGGGCAGGGGGCTTTGAGTATCCGGCGCGGGTATCAGACATGGATTCCTCAGCTCTTGGAAACGAAAGATCATACGCGAATGCCAACTGCGGCATCTCCAGGTTTGCATGCCAAGCTGGCGGCCCTGCAGCCTGCTTTTATGCGCTTGTCATTGAGCCCTGCTCAGTGGGTTGAATCCTCCGCCGAAAATGAGCAAACAAGGGCAGGCGTGTGGCGCCGTTCCTGGCTCAGCCAATCGCCTCTGCGCTCGGTGTACTTACTGGCGGCCCAGCTTCCTGAACTGCACTGGGAGCGTATGAGCTTGTCATTGAATTCGCGGTCTTACCCCTCGCTGCTGGGCAGCGCTTTTATCGTGGAGCTGGAAGGCTATGTTTATGAATCTGCGCAGCGGGATCTGGCTGATCAGGATCTGGCCGATTACATGCAGACCCCTTTTGAGCATTCTGTTTGGTCTGACGCTGATGTTTAGTGCACCGGCATGGGCGATGGAAACCATGGCGACGATAGTAAGGGAGATGCTGTTGCTGGAAGCCGAACAGGCGAGGCAGAACATGTCGTCCTGCTTGAGGACACCACAGGAGCAAGAGGGGGCGAGTCAGCCTGATGTGGCCAAGAGCAACTCCAGTAAGCCCACCCCTGGATTGAAGCTGAAAGCGATCTATGGAAAAGACACCCAGTTGCTAGCCGAAGTGCAGCATGAGCAGCGTCTGCTCTTGTTTCAGCAAGGACAGCTTTGGCCGATAGGGCGTGAGCGAGATAGGTCCATGCGCCTCTTGGCTTTGAGTAGTCGCTGTATTGAGCTTGAAATCAGGCAAACCCAGGCTCAAGCTGCGCAACCGCAACCGCAACCGCAACCGCAACCGCAACCGCAACCGCAACCGCAACCGCAACCGCAACCGCAACCTGAACTGCAATCCATCAAACTATGTTTGCCTTCCAGGCAGGGTTAAGTGTGACAGGACTTCTGCGATCCGCAGGAGTCCAGGCCTACTGCTTTCCAGGTTTCAAGCCTGATTGTTCTTGAATCAGCAAGGCCGTGGGTTCGTGCAGCAGCAGACCAGACAGGCGGCTTCATAGGCCCGAAGCAAGAAAAAACCCCGACATGATTTTCATCATATCGGGGTTGGAAGTTACTACGGAGCTTGTCGCTCGTCAGGCTTGAGCCTTGTTCTGCATTAGTCGCGGGTACCGCTCCAAGCGGCAATGGCGGCACGCTCTTCGTCGGTCATTTGCGTCATATTGCCCAAGGGCATGTACTTGGAGTGCACCACGGTCTTGACCTGTTCGGCGTGCAGTACCGTGTTGTCGATGGTATCGAGCAACATGCCGGCAGGGGCAGCCGTAAAGCCGAAGTCGGCATTGGGCTTGACCGCGTGACACTGAACACATCGTGCGTCCATGATTTCCTGGACACGGGCAACACTGATTGTTTCCGCACCGTTGGCAGCTTCAGGTGCACTGGCAACTTCACCCTTCAAGCTGGCAGGAGCCGCCAGGTAACCCACGATCAGCAGCAGCACAACACCGGCAGCCGGGTAGGCAGGCTTTTTGATGCCAGCGTGCATCAGCACGAAGTATTGACGGATCAGGGCACCGGCAAAGATGAACAGCACCATGATGATCCACGCATTGGGGTTGTTATACGTGAACGAGTAGTGGTTGCTCAGCATCAGCAGCAGGACAGGCAGCGTGAAGTAGGTATTGTGTACCGAACGCTGTTTGCCGCGTTTGCCATCCAGAGGGTTGGGCGCCTGACCGGCTTTCAGTGCCTTGACCATGCGGCGCTGGCCGGGAATGATCCAGAAGAACACGTTGGCCGACATGCTGGTGGCCATGACAGCACCCGTCAGCAAGAACGCAGCACGACCCGAGAAGATGTGGGCGCTCAGGTAAGCCACGACCACCATCATGATGGCTACTGCCACGCTCAGCAGGCCGTCGCGGTTCATGTTGGGGCTGATCAGGCGGCACAGGCCGTTATAGACCACCCAGCCCAGTACCAGGAAGGCAATGGCCATGACGTTGGCCTGAGTGCCTGTCATTTGGGCCGCCCATTCCCAGGGACTGTTGGGGTTGACCAGATAGAACTCGGGCTTGGTCAGGTAGAGCAGGGCGAACAGGAAGAAGCCGGACAACCAGGTGGTGTAGGACTTCCAGAAAGACCAGTGCAGGTCATCAGGCAGTTCAGCCGGGTTGGTCAGGTATTTCTGGTTGTGATAGAAGCCGCCGCCGTGGACAGCCCACATCTCGCCAAACACACCGCGTTTCTTGCTTTCTTCGCCTTTGGGCGGTTTCAGGCCATTGTCCAGCATCACAAAGTAGATGGACTCGCCGATCCAGGCGACAGCCGCAATCACGTGCAACCAGCGCAACAGCAGGTTGCCGTACTCAAGTAGGTAAGCGTACATAAAGATCTCGTATCAGAGTGGTTTCGTATAGAAGCGAAAAGTCGACTTGGATACGCGATCAGCTGCCGCGATAGGTAGACCAGGACCAGGGGGTCACGACCAGAGGTACGTGGTAATTGGCATTGGCATCAGCGATACCAAAGCGAATGCCGACCTGATCCACAAAGCGTGGCTCGGGCAGAGCCACACCGCTGGCGGCAAAGTAGTCACCTGCATGGAACACCAGTTCAAAAACGCCCGTGTGCATGGCCTCGCCTTGCAGCAGGGGCTCATCACAGCGACCGTCGCTGTTGGTGTGAGTGGTTTTGATCAGAGTGCGTTGATCGTTTTCGATGGAATAAAGATCGACGCGCACGCCGCTGGCTGGGCGTCCTTGAGTCGTGTCAAGGACATGGGTTGATAGCTTTCCCATAAATGTCTCCGGTTTATGGTGATCAAAAAAGGTCCAGCGAGCCCAGTTTTGAGAACCGGCCGGGGGCCAACGGTGCAAGGATCAGTGCGCTGGGTTGAGGCCCCGAAACTGTCGCTCTGTTTGAGGAATCAGATTGTCGACAATTTATGTTGACGATTTTGTCGGGGTACCGAATAATTGTCAATAGTCAATAACGAGAAATTCTATGCTTCAGATACGGCGGCAAGAGGGGATGAGCAGTGAATCCCAAGCGCCCAGCGCCTCCTCGCTGCTAGAGGGAGGCATGGCAGATACTGAGGTCGGGCGTGTTTATAGCCAGATCTTTGATGCGGTCGTTGACCGTCGTCTTTTGCCTGGAACCAAACTGACGGAAGCCACGCTGTGCACGATTTTCGAGTGCTCGCGGGCGACCGTTCGTGCGGCGCTGGCTGCCCTCGAACACGACAAGATTGTGGTTATCGAGCCCAATCGTGGCGCTTTTATCTGGAAGCCGACGGCCAAGCAGACACGGGATGTGTTTGAACTGCGACGAGACCTGGAAGCGCTGATTCTGAAAAAACTGATCAGCTACCCGGATCTGCCGGAGCGTTTGGCTGGCCTGTATGAAATGGTGGAACGTGAACAGCACGCTTTTGAACACGGCGACCGCATCAGCTGGTTGCGCCTGTCAAACGCGTTTCACGTGATGCTGGCGCGCTGCGCTGGCAACGATGAGTTGACCGAGCTGATGCACACCTTGTGCGCCCGCACCACGCTCATCATTGCCTATCACGACACACCGGGCGAACAGGCTTGCTCGTTTTACGAGCACAAAGAGATTTTGGACAAGCTTAGTCAGGGCGACGCCGACGGCGCGCATCTGGCTATGCATCATCACTTAAGTGATTGTGAACATCGCATGAGCGAAGCGGGTGATGGCAGTGCTGCTGATCCTTGGCTGGCCCTCAGCGTAAAACGCTAAACGGAGACGGTATGTCCTTGAGTAAGTACCCTCGTGACCTGGTTGGTTACGGTAAAAACGTGCCTCATGCACAATGGCCTGATCGGGCGCGCATTGCGGTGCAGTTTGTCTTGAACTATGAAGAAGGCGGCGAGAACTGCGTTTTGCACGGTGATCCGGGCTCTGAACAGTTTCTGTCCGAAATCATTGGTGCGGCGGCTTACCCGGACCGCCACCTGTCCATGGAATCCATTTACGAATACGGCTCGCGTGCCGGTGTCTGGCGGATTCTGAAAGAGTTTGAGAAACGCGGTTTGCCCATGACCATTTTCGGTGTGGGTATGGCGTTGGAGCGTCACCCCGAGCTGGCACAGGAATTCGTGCGCCTGGGGCATGAGATCGCTTGCCATGGCTACCGCTGGATTCACTACCAGAACGTGTCCGAAGAGGTGGAGCGCGAGCATATGCGCCAGTGCGTAAAAGTACTGACGGACCTGCTGGGCCATCACCCTGAAGGCTGGTACACCGGCCGTGACAGCCCCAACACCTTGCGTCTGGTGGCAGAAGAAGGCCAGTTTCTGTACAGCTCCGATTACTATGGTGATGATCTGCCGTTCTGGACCGAGGTTCAACTCAGTGACAATACGGTCAAGCCGCAATTGATCGTGCCTTACACCCTGGATAGCAATGACATGCGCTTTGCGGCTCCTCAGGGCTTTAACACCGGCGATCATTTCTTCTCCTACCTGAAAGACGCGTTTGACGTGCTCTACGAAGAAGGTGAAGAAGCCCCCAAGATGTTGTCCATCGGTTTGCATTGCCGTCTGATTGGCCGTCCTGGCCGCTTCCGTGCCTTGCAGCGCTTCCTGGATTACGTGCAATCGCACGAGCGTGTCTGGGTTTGCCGTCGTGTGGATATTGCCCGTCATTGGGCCGAGCATCATCCCTATCAGCCCAAGGCCTGATCGAGGCAGGGCCTGGGTTCATGCCTCCTGGCCCGTCAGGACGACATCCTGAATATGAGCAGGGTGCCTTCACATTCCGACTCGCCAGGGTCGGAATTGTTGTTTCTGCCCGCTGAAAACAGTACTATTTGACGCTTACGCAGCCGCTCGTACAGGGAGTGTGGCGTCCTGGCTTCTCACTGCTTTGCCGGGGCGGCAGGTGTTGTGCCAGCGCAGCGCGCGCATGGGCTGCAAGGCTGATCGTCTTATAATAGGCAGTTAAATTTTCCATCGCGTTGCATGTAATGAAAACCTCAGAAATTCGTCAGAAGTTTCTTTCTTTTTTTGAATCCAAGGGACATCACATCGTCTCCTCGGCTTCGCTGGTACCAGGCAATGACCCTACCTTGCTGTTCACTAACGCAGGGATGGTGCAGTTCAAAGATGTGTTCACGGGCAAGGAAACCCGACCCTACAACCGTGCCACCAGCTCTCAGCGCTGTGTTCGTGCCGGTGGCAAGCATAATGACCTGGAAAACGTGGGCTACACCGCCCGCCACCACACCTTTTTTGAAATGCTGGGCAACTTCAGCTTTGGCGACTACTTCAAGCAAGACGCCATTCGCTATGCCTGGGAGCTGCTGACGACGGTTTACAAGCTGCCTGCAGAGAAACTCTGGGTCACCGTCTATCAAGAAGACGATGAGGCCTACGATATCTGGGCTTCGGAAATTGGTGTGCCCAAAGAGCGCATCATCCGCATCGGCGATAAGGGTGGCGTACGCTACAACTCGGACAACTTCTGGCAGATGGCCGATACCGGCCCCTGTGGTCCTTGTTCGGAAATCTTCTACGATCACGGCGCTGACGTTTGGGGTGGCCCTCCCGGATCGCCTGAAGAAGACGGCGACCGCTATATCGAAGTATGGAATCTGGTGTTCATGCAGTTCGAGCGTTCCGCCGACGGCACCATGACGCCGCTGCCCAAGCCTTGTGTGGACACCGGCATGGGCCTGGAGCGTATTTCGGCTGTGCTGCAGCACGTGCATTCCAATTACGAAATCGACCTGTTCCAGTCTCTGATTCAGGCCGCCGCACGCGAAACCAAGACTAGCGACTTGAGCAATAACTCGCTCAAGGTGATTGCTGACCACATCCGTGCTTGCAGCTTTCTGATTATTGACGGGGTCATCCCCAGCAATGAAGGCCGTGGCTATGTGCTGCGCCGTATTATTCGCCGTGCCTTGCGTCACGGTCACAAACTGGGTCAGAAGGGCTTGTTCTTTTACCGTTTGGTACAGGACCTGGGTCTGACCATGGGCGAGGCCTACCCCGAGCTGATTAGCCAGCGCGAGCGTATCGAACAAGTGCTGCGCCAGGAAGAAGAGCGTTTCAGCGAAACGCTGGAAAACGGCATGCGTATTCTCGAAGGCGCTTTGGCCAACTTGCCAGAGAACGCCAAGCTGGATGGCCAGACGCTGTTCACCTTGTATGACACCTACGGTTTCCCTGTGGACTTGACTGCCGACATCTGCCGCGAACGTGGCATTGAGGTCGATCTGGACGGTTTTGAAGTTGCCATGGAAAACCAGCGTCAGATGGCACGCGCTTCGGGCAAGTTCAAAACAGCCGAAGGCCTGAGCTACTCCGGCGTGCAAACCCGCTTTGATGGTTACACCACCCTGGAAGGCAGCGGCACGGTTACCGCCTTGTATGTGGATGGCACCTCGGTGCAGTCCGTGGCCCAAGGCCAGCAAGCGGTGGTGGTTCTGGATGCCACCCCTTTCTACGCCGAATCCGGTGGTCAGGTGGGGGATGCCGGTATCTTGAGCGATGCCAAGGGCCTGTCCTTTGAAGTGCAAGATACTCAAAAGATCTCCAATCAGGTTTTCGGCCACCAAGGGGTGCTGAACGCAGGCACGCTGACAGTGGGCCAGACTGTTCAAGCCCAGGTGGATACCGAGCGTCGTGAGCGCGTGATCCGTAATCACTCGGCCACGCACTTGATGCACAAGGCCTTGCGCCAGGTGCTGGGCGGACACGTGCAGCAACGTGGTTCCCTGGTGGACGCCGAAAAGACCCGTTTTGACTTTGCTCACGATGCCGCCATGACGGCCGAGCAAATCGCTCAGGTCGAAGCCATTGTGAATGAGCAGGTTCTGGCTAACCAGGCCGTGCAAGCCCAGCTGATGTCCTTTGATGACGCTGTTAGCGGTGGTGCCATGGCTTTGTTTGGCGAAAAGTACGGCGATGAAGTGCGCGTACTGGATATCGGCTTCTCGCGCGAGCTGTGTGGCGGTACTCACGTTCAACGTACGGGCGATATTGGCCTGTTCAAGATTGTCTCGGAAGGCGGTGTAGCCGCTGGCGTGCGCCGTGTCGAGGCCATCACCGGCACCAACAGCCTGCATTGGGTACAAGCGCAGGAACGCTTGTTGAACGACGCTTCTGCCAGTCTGCGTACGCAGCCGGAGGGTCTGGTTGCCCGTATCAGCGCCTTGCAAGGTCAGATCAAGGATCTGGAGCGCGAGCGCGAACAAATGCAATCCAAGCTGGCTGCTTCGGCAGGCCAGGATCTGCTGGCTCAGGCTGTCCCGTTGAATGACAGCAGCCGCTTGCTGGTTGCCACGTTGCAAGGCGTGGAAGCCAAAGCCTTGCGCGAAATGGCGGATCAGTTGAAGAACAAGCTGCAGTCTGCCGTGATCCTGCTGTCCATCGTGGCAGACGGCAAAGTCAGCCTGGTGGCTGGCGTGACGCCTGACCTGACCTCCAAGGTCAAGGCGGGTGATCTGGTGGGCTTTGTGGCCTCGCAAATGGGCGGGAAGGGCGGTGGTCGTCCTGACATGGCCATGGGCGGCGGTACCGATGCCAGCGTTCTGCCGCAGGCCAATGCCTCGGTGCAGGCCTGGGTTCAAAGTAAATTGGGTGCCTAATGACGATGTCCGAGACCGGCGCATTGCCCAACAGCGATCTGCAGGTTGATGCAAGTGGGCTGAAATGCCCCTTGCCCATCTTGCGTGCCAAGAAAGCCTTGGCACAGCTGGAATCCGGGCAAGTGTTGCAGGTCATCACGACCGATCAGCACGCCATTCAAGATTTTCAGGCTTTTTGTCGCCAAACTGGCAACGAACTGTTGGCTCAAGACCAGCAAGCCGAAAAAACTCTGCATTTTTTACGCCGTCGTTGAGCCGACGGCGGTAGAATACTGCTTTGTCTGTTGCGTATCTAGCACTGAATCTGCTATCTTAGCGTGTTACTTTTGGCATGCTTGCCAGAATAGTGCTAGAATTTTTTGTTTACCTTACACAATAAAGGGATTATCAATGGTGGTAATTCGCTTGGCCCGTGGTGGCTCCAAAAAGCGTCCTTTTTACAACGTAGTAGCCGCCGAGGCGAGCCAACGCCGTGATGGTCGCTTCATCGAACGTCTGGGTTTCTACAACCCCGTTGCTGGCGAAGGTCATGAAAACCTGCGTCTGCAAATGGACCGCGTTAAGCACTTCACCGACAACGGTGCTCAGGTTTCGCCTGCTGTGGCTCGCCTGTTGAAAGAATACTCGGCTAAGGTTGCTTCGGCTGCCTAAGTTGATTCACCTGTTTTTTTAGTAGCGTTTAGTGTGAAGCAATCTGCGATTCCTGCTGACCTTGTTGAGCTCGGTCGTATTGTTTCCGCTTATGGTGTGCGTGGTTGGGTCAAGATCCAGCCGCATTCCATGCAAACCAAGGCGCTGCTGAATGCAAAGACATGGTGGTTAAAAACGCCCCGGCCTGAATCTCAGGCGGGCGTTTTTGCGTCTGTGTCACCCAGACAGATACAAACCGCAAAGCAGCATGGTGCAACCATCGTGGCGCAGTTTGAGGGTCTGGATAATCGAGAGCTGGCTCAAGCTCTCAAGGGGCATACCGTTTGGGTATCCCGTGCAGCTTTCCCCAAAGCGGACGAAGACGAATTTTATTGGGTCGATCTGATCGGCTGCCGCTTCTTTGGCGAGCAGGACGGCCAGGCTGAAAGCCTGGGCGAGGTGGTGGAAGTGCTGGATAACGGCGCGCACTCCATTTTGGTTGTGCATCGTGGCTCCTGGGATGCTGAAGGCGTCTTTACGCCTGCAAAGGACGAACAGGGCAAGCCGCTGGAAGAGCTGGTTCCCTTTGTGCAAGCCATTGTGCATACGGTGGATATGTCCGCCCGCGAACTGCACAGCCACTGGGCGATTTGATCGTTTCAATCCTGCGCACCTGCATGGCTCTGGCCTGACTGGTCGAGTCTTGTAAAGCGTATCCGCTTTTTTCTCTTGCCGAGTCCTCATGCGATTTGATGCCCTGACCCTGTTCCCGGACATGTTTGATGTGGTCAGCGAGGCTGGTGTCACCGGCCGTGCGCACAAGCAGGGTATCTGGCAGATGCGGACCTGGAACCCGCGCGACTACACCACCGATGTGCACCGTACTGTAGACGATCGTCCTTACGGCGGTGGCCCAGGCATGGTAATGCTGGCTGATCCTCTGAATGACGCCCTGGATCAGGCTTTGGCTGATCGTGGTGATAGCCCGGAAGTGATTTTGCTGAGCCCTACAGGGCGACGCTTTGATCAGACAGTGGCTCAGGAGCTGGCTCAGGGCCCTGGCGCGGTTCTGGTGTGTGGTCGCTATGAAGGGATAGATCAACGTTTTATTGATGCGCGTATCACCCAGGAACTGTCTTTGGGTGACTTTGTGCTGTCTGGCGGTGAAATAGCATCACTGGCGATTATTGATAGCGTGATTCGGCTCTTGCCCGGTGTGCTGAATGATGCTGATTCGGCTCGCCAGGACTCTTTCCATGCTGACAATAGCGGCTTGCTGGATAGTCCTCATTACACGCGACCCGAGGTATATCGTGATCAGGCTGTGCCCGAAGTCTTGATGTCTGGTCATCATGGCCGTATTCAGGCATGGCGACGTGAGCAATCCCTGCGTTTGACAGCCTTGCGGCGGCCCGAGTTGATTGAGCAGGCCCGTCAGCGTGGCGAACTTAGCAAGGCAGACGAGCGCTTTTTGGCATCTTTGGCTTCCTTGAGCGAATAGCTTTGTTTAAAGCGTTCGCCAAGCCTTAACGGCCCGTTTTTATGCGGGCCGTTTTGTATCTGGGTGACTTTGTTAGTCGTACTGGCCAAGCTGCAGTTGCGAATTTTCCGCAGGGGTGTTGTCCTTGGTATTCAGTGTCTGCCGTCCCCAGCTCATCAGGGCCATCCCGCTAATCGCCAGTAAACCTCCGCCGATCAAGGATGGGTTCAGGGTCTCCTTAAGCCACAGGCTGGACAGTAAAACGCCAAACAGCGGTACAAGGGCCAGATAGGCGCCTGCGGATGTTGCGCCCAGGCTTTTCACGCCGTGCATATACCAGGCGAAGGCCAGAGCCGTTGAACCCAGGCCCAAGGCCAACACGCTGTACCAGGCTTGGCTTGGCGCATGGATCAGGCTGCCCCAGGCCGAAAGACCCTCCACCCCCAAGCTGCTGATGGACAGCAGCACTGCGCCAATCAATGTGGTCATGCTAGTGGCGGTCAGAGAATCTACGGTGGTCAGTACGGTGCGGCCAATCAAGGTGTAGCTGACCCAGCACAATGCACAGCCCAGTAATAGCCATTCGCCTATTCCGCTCTGGCCTGGCATGAGGCTGCTGATAGAGCCGGCACTCAGGGCATAGAGAGCCCCTGATACGGCCAGGATTACTCCCAGGCTCATCTTTTTGTTGACTGGCTCGCGAAACAACAAAGAGGCCAGTATCAGGATCAGGACCGGGTTCAGGGCAACGACCATGCTGGCCTTGCCTGCTGGCACCAGTTTCAGGGCCAGAAGAAAGAAAATTGAATAGCCAAATACCCCAAAAGCCGAGGCGTTAAGCAGACCTAGCCATTCTCGGGAGTCAAGTGTGCATAGGGCTTTCAGTCGGCCGCTCCAGCTCATCCAAAGCAGCAGTGCGACGCTGGCAAGCAGGAAGCGCAGACTGGCTGCCGCCAAAGGCGGCATGGCTTGAGCTACGACTCGGCCCCAGGGCCAGGAAGCTCCCCACAGAGCGGCCATGCCAATCAGACTTAGGTGTACGGAGTAGTTGGGAGATTTCATTCAAGCCACTATGGAGAAGATTTCAGCAGGGGTACTATTTACTTTTATTGCCTCATAGTCGAATGAGTAAACGCTCATGACCTTCACTCAACTTGAAATCTTTTCCGTGCTGGCTAGGATAGGCAGCTTTTCGCGGGCCGCCAGTGCCTTGGGGGTGACGCAAAGTGCGGTCAGTCATGCGCTCAAGCAGCTGGAGGCCGATTTGGGTGTCTGCCTGTTTTCTCGTGGCCCGACCTCAGTGGAGCTGACAGAAGTGGGGGCTAAGTTGCTGCAACGTGCCAACGATATCCTGCAGCAGAGAGAGGCCTTGCATCAGGAGGCCTGCTACGAGCAGGGAATTGCCCGTGGCACCTTGCGTATTGCTTCTTTTGGGGCTTCCTCGTCCTTGCATTTGCTGCCGCATTTATTGGCTTGCTACAGGCAGACGCATCCCGAAGTGGAGGTGCAGATTGACGAGGGTATTGATAGTGAAGTGGCGCAGTGGCTGCTGGAGCGGCGTGTGGAGCTGGGCTTTGTGATCTTGCCAGATGATCGCTTTGACTGCTTGCCCTTGGCCCAGGATGAGCTGGTGGCCGTGCTGCCGGCAGAGCATCATTTGGCCGTTTGCGCCCGTGTTTCTGCCAGTGACTTTCATGACTTGCCGTTTATTCGGACTGCGGCAGGCTCTGGCCCGCATGTAGATCGGTTTCTGGCGGCGGCAGGGGCGGTCCCCAGGACCTTGTTCCGTTTCGAGCAGTTGTCCTCCATGTTGGGCTTTGTCGCGCAAGGAGTGGCTGTGACCATTGCGGGCAGGCTGGCCTTGCCGGAGCCGCCAGAAGGGGTGATTTATCGCAGCCTGGAGCCGTGTAGGCCTCGTGAAATTGCTCTGGCGGCTCTGAATTTCGAGCGGCTTTCTCCTGCTGCTCAGGCGTTTTTGCGGATAGCCCGGAAAATACATCACAAGAGGTGATGCGCTCAGGATGGCTTCGCTTTTTCTTGTTGTCTCAGTGCGGGATAGCTTCTGTGCGCGACCGGTCTGCGCTGGTGTGATGCTCCTGTGTTCTTCTGTTTCGTATGAACAGGGAGGGTGTGTTGCGAGTAATCGGAATAGTGCAGCGGGATCGAAGGACCATAGATGCAAAAAGGCCCTGCACTAGTGCAGGGCCTTCTCTCGTCACCGAGACCTGATTCAGGCAATTAGCCCAGACGATCAAACTGCTGTTTCACCTTGGCCAGTGTCTCACCGAATTGAGCCACGCGCAGGCGCTCCTGTTCAACCACGGCGGCGGGCGCACGTTCTACAAAGCTGGCGTTGCCCAGTTTGGCTTCGGCCTTGTTGATCTCACCTTGCAGGCGTTCGATTTCCTTGGACAGGCGGATACGCTCCGCTTCCACGTCAATCTCTACGTGCAGCATCAGCTGAGTGGTGTCGACCACTTGCACTGGGGCGCCGGCGTCGGTGGGCAGTTGGTCCACAATCTCCACGCTTTCCAGTTTGCACAAGCTGGCCAGATAGGGGCTATTGGCGCTCAGGATTGCAGCATCACCTTGGGCAACCAGTGGCACGCGCTGAGCGGGCGAGAGGTTCATCTCGCCGCGCAAGGCGCGAATCGCGTCCACTTGGGCTTTCAGTTCTGCAACCTGTGCCATGGCCTGTTCATCAATGGCGGCCGGATTGGCGATAGGGTAGGGCTGGACCGAAATGCTGGTGGTTTCATTGGCAGCGCGTTTGCCAGCTACCACCGAGACTTTCTGCCATAGCTCTTCCGTAATGAACGGGATAATGGGGTGTGCCACGCGCAGTACTACTTCCAGTACACGGATCAGCGTGCGACGGGTGCCCAGTTGCTGCTCGGGCGTGCCGTTCTGGATCTGGGTCTTGGCCAGTTCCAGGTACCAGTCGCAGTACTCGTCCCAGACAAAGTGGTAGATGGCGTTAGCGACGTTGTCGAAACGGTAGTCGGCAAAACCGCGCTCGGCGTCCTGCTCCAGGCCTTGCAGCAGGCTGATGATCCAGCGGTCTGCAAAGCTCAGTTCGGCAGCAGCGTCGGTGTGCAGTTCATGGCCTTCGGTGTTCATCAGCACAAAGCGGGTGGCGTTCCACAGCTTGTTGCAGAAGTTGCGATAGCCTTCACAGCGCTTCATGTCGAAGTTGATGTTGCGACCCAAGGTGGCGTAAGCGGCCATGGTAAAGCGCAGCGCGTCCGTACCGAAGGCGGGGATGCCATCGGGATAGTCCTTCTTGGTGCGCTTGCTAATGCTTTGAGCCTGCTTGGGATTCATTAGGCCAAAGGTGCGCTTGTGTATCAGGCTTTCCAGGTCGATACCGTCGATCAAGTCCACCGGGTCAATCGTGTTGCCCTTGGATTTGCTCATCTTCTTGCCTTCCATATCGCACACCAGTCCGTGAACGTAGACGGTGTTGAACGGAACGCGGCCAGTCAGGTGCATGCTCATCATGACCATGCGGGCTACCCAGAAGAAAATAATATCGAAGCCTGTGACCAGCACGCTGGAGGGCAGGTAACGGGCCAGATCCGGGGTTTCTTCAGGCCAGCCCAGATCGGTGAAGGGCACCAGGGCGGAGGAGAACCAGGTGTCCAGCACGTCCTCGTCGCGGCGCAGTGGGCCGGTCACGCCAGCAGCGCGGGCTTGTTCCAGAGCGTCTTCTTCGGAGCGGGCGACAAACAGGCTGCCGTCTTCGGCGTACCAGGCGGGGATCTGGTGACCCCACCACAGCTGACGGGAAATACACCAGTCCTGAATATTGTTCAGCCATTGGTTGTAGGTGTTGGACCAGTTGTCGGGGTAGAAGCGTACACGGCCATCGGCCACCACATCCAGGGCAACCTGGGTGATGCTCTTGCCGGGGTGCAGGGAGTCTTCTGGCGCAGGCTTGCTCATGGCGACAAACCACTGGTCAGTCAGCATGGGTTCGATAACCGTATTGGTACGGTCGCCGCGTGGCACCATCAGCTTGTGTGGCTTGACGGCCTTGAGCAGGCCCTGGGCTTCCAGGTCGGCCACGATTTGCTTGCGTGCAGCAAAGCGCTCCAGGCCTTGGTAGGCTTCGGGAGCGGTGTCGGCAATATGGGCATCCAGCGTCAGGATGCTGATCATTTCCAGGCCGTGGCGCTGGCCAACGGCGTAGTCATTGAAGTCGTGGGCAGGAGTAACCTTCACCACGCCGGTACCAAAGGCCGGGTCTACGTAGTCGTCTGCAATGATCGGGATGGAGCGGCCAACCAGGGGCAGGGTAACGGTTTGACCGATCAGGCCGATATAGCGCTCGTCTTCAGGATGCACCATCAGGGCAACGTCGCCCAGCATGGTTTCCGGACGGGTGGTGGCCACCGTCAGGTGGGTCAGGCCGCCTTGGGGGGTAGTCAGCGGGTAGCTGATTTCCCACAGATGGCCGTCTTCTTCCTCGCTGACCACTTCCAGATCAGACACGGCGGTGCCCAGCACGGGGTCCCAGTTCACCAGGCGCTTGCCGCGGTAAATCAGGCCTTGCTCGTACAGACGGACAAAAGTTTCCAGCACGCCACGGGACAGATTGTCGTCCATGGTGAAGTATTCGCGGCTCCAGTCACAGGACGCGCCCAGGCGGCGGAACTGGCCGGTAATGGTATTGCCCGACTTCTCTTTCCACTCCCAGACTTTTTCCAGGAATTTCTCGCGGCCCAGGTCGTGGCGGCTGATGTTCTGGGCATCAAGCTGGCGTTCCACGATGATCTGGGTCGCAATCCCGGCGTGGTCGGTACCGGGAATGTAGACCGTATCGTCGCCTTTCATGCGGTGGTAGCGCGTCAGGCCATCCATGATGGTCTGGTTAAAGGCGTGGCCCATGTGCAATGTCCCGGTGACGTTTGGTGGTGGGGACTGGATCACAAAGGGTTCGGACTGATGATCACCCAAGGGCTGGACATGTTGGCCACCCTTGAAAAGGTCGGCTTGCTCCCAGCGCGCGTACCAGCGCGTTTCGATTTCCTGGGGTTCAAAGCTCTTGGATAATTGCTCGTCGGAGGTCGTAGCGGATGAGTTGGTCATGGTGATGCGGTCTGCCTGCCCCTTATTGCACGTTCAGTGCCAGATAGGGCGGGACTAATCCTGGGTAAAAAACGAATTTAAGATGCACTATTTTAAGATGTGGCCGTGCGTCTTTGGCGTGGTAAAATGCCGGGTTGCCGTAAATCTGATGAAAGTGCTTGTTTTCATTAAAAAATTTAGCGCGAACCGTCGGATCTGCATTTTGCTTTACGCAGCAAAGACTACACTATATTGTTCTTATTTGGATTTTCACATGGCTATTGAACGCACTCTGTCCATTATCAAGCCCGACGCTGTTGCTAAAAACGTGATCGGTCAGATTATTTCCCGCTTTGAAGGCGCTGGCCTGAAAGTGATCGCTGGTCGCCTGGTTCACCTGTCCCGTGGCGAAGCCGAGCGCTTCTACGGCGTGCACGCCGAGCGTCCTTTCTTCAAGGATCTGGTCGATTTCATGGTTTCCGGTCCTGTATTCGTACAAGTTCTGGAAGGCGAAGGCGCCATTGCCAAGAACCGCGAACTGATGGGCGCCACCGACCCCAAGAAAGCAGACGCCGGCACCATCCGTGCTGACTTCGCTGAAAGCATCGACGCTAACGCTGTTCACGGTTCCGACGCTCCTGAAACCGCTGCTGTCGAAATCGCTTTCTTCTTCCCAGAGTGCAACGTTTACAGCCGTTAATTCGTTAAACCGCGCAGTACTGGCGGCACTCTGAGCAAGACTTGCCCGGCTCACCGGAATCGGTGTGCCGGGCAAATCCGCAAAAAGGGGCTTTTTTGCACTCCTGCAAGAAAGTAATAGCCAGAACGCGTGAAGGTATTATTTTTTTATGTCATCGCTCGAACCTACCAATCTTTTGGGCCTGGGCCCGGAGCAACTTGTTGAACTGGTCGCCCAATGGGGTGGCAAGCCTTTCCGCGCGCGCCAATTGCAGCGCTGGATACACCAGCGTCAACAAGACGATTTTGGGCAGATGACGGATCTGGCGCGCGAGTTCCGCGAGCAGCTGACCGCTAATTGCGTTGTCACCGCGCCCAGCATGTCGCACGAACATATTTCTACCGACGGCACCCGTAAATGGCTGTTTGATGTAGGCAGCAATAACGCTGTCGAAGCGGTTTTCATTCCCGAGGACGACCGGGGCACCCTGTGTATTTCCAGCCAGGCTGGCTGCACCGTGGCCTGTCCATTCTGTTCCACGGGCTATCAAGGCTTCAACCGCAACCTGACCACCTCCGAAATCATTGGTCAGTTGTGGTTTGCTCGCCGTGCTTTGCTGAATGCGCCGGAAACCGCCCGTATTGGCGATGCCGAGCAAACCAGCACGCGTGTCATCAGCAATGTGGTCATGATGGGCATGGGCGAACCCCTGCTCAATTACGATCAGGTGCTTGGTGCCTTGCGCCTGATGCTGGACGATAATGCCTACGGTCTGTCGCGCCGCCGCGTGACGGTCTCCACCTCCGGGGTGGTGCCCATGATGGATCGTCTGGCCAAAGATTGCCCGGTCGCACTGGCCGTATCGCTGCACGCGCCCAATGATGCGTTGCGCGATCGCCTGGTGCCACTGAACAAGAAGTATCCGCTGGCCGAGCTTCTGGATGCCTGTAATCGCTATCTGGAGCACGCCCCGCGTGACTTCATCACGTTTGAATACATCATGCTGGACGGCATCAACGATACCGACCAGCATGCGCAGGAACTGTTGGATATCGCACGCATTGTGCGCTGTAAATTTAATTTGATTCCTTTCAATCCTTTTCCGCAGTCCGGTCTGAAACGCTCTTCAGCTGCACGGGTCAAACAGTTTGCCCAACGGCTGATGGATGGTGGGGTGGTAACCACAGTGCGCAAGACGCGCGGCGATGATATTGCTGCCGCTTGTGGACAGTTGGCGGGCGATATTCGTGATCGCACCCGTATCGAACAACGTTTGCCTGATCGTGCTGTCATTCAAATCAAACAGGAACGTGCATGAGCGAGACTCTGGTCCCCTCCAACCAATCGGCTCCGGAAGCGGGCTCAGGTGTAGGCCCGACATTGCGTGAGTTGCGCCTGGCGCGATCCTGTACGCTGAACGAAGCCTCCACCCGCCTGAAGTTTTCGGTTCGCCAGCTAGAGGCCCTGGAAGCTCAGGAGTGGGACCAGTTGCCCGGTGGGCAGCCTTTGCGGGGCATGGTGCGTAATTACGCGCGCTTTCTGGAGGCTGACGTATCAGCCGTGCTGGTCATGCTGGAAGCTCAGGTCAGTGATACCGCTGCGCCCAAGCCCGTACCGCGCAATCATTCGGGTGCGGGCTTGTCCAGTGCGGACTTGAGCCTGTATGCCGACTCGCGCGGCGGGTTTGGCTGGATCTGGATTCTTATCATTATTGTTTTGCTGCTGGTAGCCGGTTTTTACGCCATTGATCGGGGCTGGGTTCCCGAAGAGTGGCTGGTGTTCGATTGGCTCAAGGACTTGAAGAAATGACGCAGGGTCCCGAAACTTCCTCTGCTTGCCAACCTCTGCCGGTGGGCGCCCAACCCAAACGGGTAACCCGCGCAGTTGATGTGCGCTGGGGCGATCATGTTGTGAAATTAGGTGGCTCGGCCCCGGTCGTGGTGCAGTCCATGACCAATACGGATACCGTCGATGCTATTGCAACGGCTATCCAGGTCAAGGAACTGGCGCGTGCCGGTTCTGAAATGGTGCGTATTACGGTCAATACCCCCGAAGCGGCCCGTGAAGTGCCCGCCATTCGCGAGCAGCTGGATCGCATGGGCGTAAATGTCCCCTTGGTGGGGGACTTCCATTACAACGGCCATAAATTGCTGGCAGATTACCCCGAGTGTGCTCTGGCCCTGTCCAAGTACCGGATCAATCCGGGCAATATGGGCGGTGGCAAGCGCCGGGACGATAACTTCGCCAAGATGATTGAAATCGCCTGCCGTTACGACAAGGCCGTGCGAATTGGCGTGAACTGGGGCAGCCTGGATCACGAGCTGATGGCCCGCATGATGGATGAAAATAACGAGCGTGCTCATCCCTGGACGGCTCAGGCGGTGATGCGCGATGCTCTGGTTATCTCTGCCATCAGCAACGCCCAGCGTGCCGAGGAACTGGGGCTGTCGGGCAATCGTATCGTTCTGTCCTGCAAGGTCAGCCACGTGCAGGACCTGATCACCGTCTACCAGGATTTGTCGGCACGTTGTGATTACGCCTTGCACCTGGGTCTGACCGAAGCGGGGATGGGCAGCAAGGGGATTGTGGCTTCCACCGCCGCCTTGGCTGTCTTGTTGCAGCAAGGCATTGGTGACACCATTCGTATTTCCCTGACTCCTGAACCCGGTGGCGATCGTGCTCGTGAAGTGGTGGTGGCTCAGGAAATCTTGCAGACCATGGGTTTGCGTGCTTTCACCCCTATGGTGGTGGCGTGTCCGGGTTGTGGTCGCACCAGCAGTACGGTGTTCCAGGAGCTGGCCAACGATATTCAAAGCTATTTGCGTGACCAGATGCCCGTCTGGAAGGATCTGTATCCCGGCGTGGAAACCATGAACGTCGCGGTGATGGGCTGTGTGGTCAATGGTCCGGGGGAAAGCCGCCACGCCGATATTGGCATCAGCTTGCCGGGAACCGGGGAAGTTCCTTCGGCACCCGTCTATGTGGATGGCGAGCGGGTGGTGACCCTGAAGGGTGATACTATCGCTCAGGAATTTCAGACCATTGTCCAGAATTACGTTGAGCGCCGCTACGGCAAAACATCAACGGTTTGATCAACACGCTTGTCAGTCTATGGCGAGCAAACCATTAGAATTATGACGCAGCAGTTTCAAAAGCTCCGCGCCCTGACGGGCATGAAAGACACCTTACCGGGTGAAAGCGCACAGTGGGAAGCCCTGGAGGCTCTGGTGCGGGAATGGTTGGCCAGCTATGGCTATCGCAATATGCGTACCCCCGTGCTGGAACATACCCAGCTGTTTGCTCGTGGTATTGGCGAAGTCACCGACATTGTCGAAAAGGAAATGTATTCCTTTACCGATTCGCTCAACGGCGACAAGCTCACCATGCGTCCCGAATTTACGGCGGGCATGGTGCGCGCCACTATCGAACATAATCTCTTGTACGATCGCCCTCATCGGGTTTATGCGATGGGACCGGTGTTTCGCCATGAGCGCCCGCAGCGTGGCCGCTACCGTCAGTTCCACCAGATCGACGTGGAAGCGTTGGGTCTGCCAGGGCCAGACGTTGATGCCGAGCTGATCGTCATGCTGGCCCGTTTGTGGAAGAAGCTGGGTCTGACGGACATCCGTCTGGAACTGAACTCCCTGGGTCAGGCTGAAGAGCGTGCCGCCCACCGTGCGGCCTTGATCGAGCACCTGGAAGCGCACAAGGATGTGCTGGACGAAGAAGCCCAGCGTCGCATGTATACCAACCCCTTGCGCGTGCTGGATACCAAAAATCCGGCCATGCAGGAAATGGCCAATGCGGCCCCACGTTTGTTCGACTTTCTGGGTGAAGAGTCTCGTGCTCACTTCCAGGGCGTCTGCGATCGTCTGGATGATGCCGGTATTGCCTACACATTGAACCCGCGCTTGGTGCGTGGTCTGGATTATTACAATCTGACCGTGTTCGAGTGGGTAACGGATCGCCTGGGTGCTCAAGGGACGGTGTGCGGCGGTGGCCGTTACGACGGCCTGATCGAATTGATGGGTGGCAAGCCTTCGCCGGCCGTGGGTTTTGCTATTGGTATGGAGCGCTTGCTGGACCTGTGCTCGCAAGATGGCGAGCAGCCAGCCATCCCCGAATGTCAGGTGTATATGGTTCACCAGGGTGAGGCAGCGCAGCGCAAGGCGTCGCTGTTGGCCGAGCAATTGCGTGATGCCGGTTTGCAGGTGATAGTCCATGCAGGCTCCAGCGGCTTCAAGTCCCAGTTCAAACGGGCTGATGCCAGTGGTGCGCAGGCCGCCGTTATTTTGGGTGACGACGAACTCCAAAAAGAACAGGCCAGTGTGAAATGGTTGCGTGCTGCGGATGGCGCCGAGCAGCAACAGTCTGTTGAATTTTCTGAACTCGCCAGTGTTTTGTCAGCAAGGATTTGAGCATGGCCTACGATCTTGAAGAACAGGAAAAACTAGATGCCATGCGAGCATGGTGGGACCGCTGGGGCACCTTGTGCATCGTGCTGGCTTTTGCTGCCTTGGCGGCGGTGGCCGGTTGGCGCGGTTGGCAGTGGTACCAGGGGCATCAGGCCGGTCAGGCCATGGGTTACTTTGAGGCGCTGGAAAGTGCGGCTGCCCAGACCGGCGAAGAGGCCGATGCCCGCGTGCTGGCTGCCAGCACAACCTTGCGTAACGATTTCCCCAAGTCTGGCTACACCTCCCGCGGTGTCTTGCTGGCTGCCCAGGCTTTGCAGCAACGCGGCAATCTGACGCCTGCTCGTGAGCAACTGGAGTGGATGGTCAAAACCAATCACGACCCGGCGCTGACTCCGCTGGCGCGTTTGCGTCTGGCTGGTATCTTGCTGGAACAGAAGAATTACGATGATGCCCTGGCTCAGCTGACAAATCCTCCTGCCAGCTTTGCCGGTCTGTTTGCGGATCGCAAAGGCGATATTCTGGCCGCTCAAGGGCAGAACGATGCAGCACGCGAAGCCTGGACGCAGGCCGTGGAGTTGCTCAAGCAAGACCCTATTTCGCAGTTGGTACAGATCAAACTTGATGCCTTGGCAGGAGCTTAATTCATGTCTCTTCCTACTATTCGCAAATCCCCATCCTCTGCCATGCGTGTCCTGCGCTTGAGCGCTCTGGCCCTGAGCCTGACCGCTTTGGCCGGTTGCTCCATGTTCTCCAGCAAGGATCCTCGTTTCGAGCCTACGCCCCTGACGGAATACACCCCTGGTGTGGCCGCCAAGATCAGCTGGAGTACCTCGATTGGTAGCGGCGCAGACTCCGGATTTGCACCGCAAGTCAGTGGCTCCTCGGTCTACGCCGCGACGGTCTCGGGTCAGGTCAGCAAGGTTGATCTGGATACGGGTCGCGTGCAGTGGTCGGCCAATGCCGGCAAGAAGTTGACCGCCGGTGCAGGTTCGGATGGTGTGGTGACTGCGGTCGCTTCGGTGGACGGCAACGTCATTGCGTTTGACGACTCGGGCAAGGAGTTGTGGCGCAGTCGTAGCAGCAGCGCTGTGAATGTGCCGCCTGCTGTGGGTGCCGGTGTGGTTGTGGTGCGTACCAGCGACTACCGCTTGCAGGCATTTGATGCCAGCACAGGTGATCTGCGCTGGAGTCTGCAGCGTCCTGGCCCCGCCTTGTCGCTGAAAACCAGCATGCAAATGCGCATTATTGATGGTTTGTTGTTGGCAGGAATGCCCAACGGCCGTTTGATGGCCATTGACGCAGCTCAAGGTCATCTGGTGTGGGAAGGCAGTATTTCTGTCTCCCGCGGCGCGACGGACCTGGAGCGCATTAATGACGTCGTGGGTGCTCCCCAGGTCGTCGATCCCCTGCTGTGCGGTGCAACCTACCAAGGTCGTGTTGCCTGCTTTGACGTCTCCCAAGGTGGACGACTGGTGTGGGATAGGGAATTTTCGGCCGGTACCGGTATCGCAGCGGACAACCATATGTTGTATGCCGCCAATAGCCGCGACCAGATTGAAGCGTTTGCCATGACAGACGGGCAAACCATCTGGAAGCAGAATGCTTTGCGTAACCGTGGTCTGGCTCCTTTGGCCGTCATGCCCCAGGCGCTCGCCGCCGGTGACATGGAAGGCTATGTTCACTTTCTATCGCGACTGGACGGCACCTTGTTGGGCCGGGTCAGTGTCGGCGGTGGTGCCATTGTGTCGCCTTTGATCGGAACCCCGCGTGGGGTCCTGGTCCAGACCGGCAATGGTAATTTGGTCTTGGTTGGAATCAATTGAAAAGCGTTTCTTTTAAGCCCGTAGTGGCTTTGGTCGGTCGGGCCAACGTCGGCAAGTCCACTTTGTTCAACCGCCTGACGCGCTCGCGCGCGGCTCTGGTGGCGAACTTCCCTGGTCTGACCCGCGACCGTCATTACGGCGAAGGCCGGGTTGGCAGCCGCCCCTATATCGTGGTCGATACGGGTGGTTTCGAGCCTGTGGCCAAAACCGGCATGTTGCTGGAGATGGCTCGTCAGACCCAGCAGGCGATTGCCGAAGCTGACGTGGTCGTCTTTCTGGTCGATGCCCGTGAGGGCGTCAACGCACTGGATCTGGAAATTGCGCAGTTGCTGCGCAAGCTGGGGCAGAAAGTGCTGCTGGCCGTCAACAAGGCCGAAGGCATGCGTTACGAGGCCGGTGGCGTGGAATTCCACGAACTGGGCCTGGGTCAGCCTTACCTGATCTCCGCTTCCCACGGCGATGGCGTGGAAGAGCTGATCAACCTGGCACTGGAGCAAGTGCCCAATCCTGAGCCTGAAGAGGATGGCCAGGATGACGATGAATTTCAGCACCGTATCAAGCTGGCGATTGTGGGCCGCCCTAATGTGGGTAAATCCACCTTGATCAATACCTTGGTGGGTGAAGATCGCGTGATTGCGTTTGACCAGCCCGGTACGACGCGTGATGCCATTGAGATCGAGTTCGAGCGCAATGGGGTGGAATACACCCTGATCGACACGGCCGGTTTGCGCAAGCGCGGCAAGGTATTTGAAGCGGTTGAAAAGTTCTCCGTTATCAAGACCTTGCAGGCGATTGAAGCGTGTAACGTGGTCTTGTTGATGATTGACGCTCACACCGAAATTTCCGACCAGGACGCCAGCATTGCGGGCTTCGTGGTAGAAACCGGTCGTGCACTGGTGGTGGGCATCAACAAGTGGGATGGCCTGGACGAGTACCAGCGCGAGTGGATCAAGCGCGAGTTCGATCGCAAATTGCGCTTCCTGAACTTTGCCAAGATGCACACCTTGTCGGCCTTGAAAGGGCAGGGGATCAATCCCTTGCTCAAGTCGGTCAATGCCGCGCATGCGGCTGCCTTCTCCAAGCTGTCCACGCCCAAGCTCACTCGCGTCATGCAAGAAGCGGTGGAACAGCAACAGCCACCGCGCAAGGGCATTTTCCGTCCCAAGTTGCGGTATGCTCACCAAGGTGGCATGAACCCGCCGATCGTGGTGATTCACGGCAACGCCCTGGATGCCATTTCGGACAGTTACCGCCGTTATCTGGAGACGCGTTTTCGCGAGGCCTTCAAGCTGGAAGGCACGCCTTTGCGCATCGAATTCAAATCATCTAAAAACCCTTATCTGAAGGACGCGTAATGAGCCGTTTGTGGAGTGATCATGTAGCGGGGCTTTCACCCTATGTACCGGGTGAGCAGGTCAAGCTGGATAACCTCTTGAAGCTGAACACAAACGAACATCCTTTCGGTCCGTCGCCTAAAGCGCTGGAAGCGATCCGCCAGGCGGCGACCGATGATTTGCGTCTTTACCCTTCCTATAGCGCGCAGGAACTGCGTGATGCTGTGGCGCACAACCACGGTGTGAAAGCTAACAACGTCTTTTTGGGCAATGGCTCGGACGAAGTGCTGGCCCATGTGTTCAGCGCCTTGTTCCTGCGTGGCGTGCGCCCGGTCCTGCTGCCCGATATCACTTACAGCTTCTACACCACTTACTGTTCGTACTTCGGTGTGCCTGCGGATATCGTGCCGCTGCGCGAGGACTTCACGTTGAATGTGCAGGACTATGTGCGCAAGCGCAGTCTGCCACCTGCCGGCATTATTTTTGCCAACCCTAATGCGCCTACCGGCATTCCTTTGTGCTTGACGGATATAGAAGCCATTCTGGCTGCCAACCCAGATACCACGGTGGTGGTGGACGAGGCGTACGTCGATTTCGGCGGTACCTCTTCGGTTGGTTTGCTGGAAAAATACGACAATCTGGTGGTCATTCAGACCATGTCCAAGTCGCGCGCTCTGGCTGGTTTGCGTGTGGGTTATGCCCTGGCCAGCGCCGATATCATCCAGGCGCTGGAGCGGGTGAAAGACAGTTTCAACTCCTACCCCATGGACACGATTGCCCAGGTGGGTGCGGTAGCTTCCTTGAAGGATACGGAGTATTTTGACCGTCAATGCCAGGCTGTGATTGATGCACGCGAGCAGTTGCGCGCTGATCTGGAGCAGCTGGGTTTCGAGATTTTGCCCTCGAAAGCGAACTTTTTGATGGCAACTCACCCTAAGCATTCGGCAGCTGGTATTCAGCAGGCCTTGCGTGAACAGGGGATTTTGGTTCGCCATTTCCGTCAGCCACGCATTGAGCAGTATTTACGTATTACGGTAGGATCGCCCGAGCAATGTGCCCGACTGTGCAACAGTTTGCGGCAGATTTTAGGGCAAGGCGCCTGATATACACTTATTAGATAAAAATCTCCAGTTTGGAACGTGCGAATTCAGGGAAAACCCGGTAAAGTAGTGGGATTCGCTTCCATTTCTGGAAAAACAACATAACCGGAGCCTCACCAATGAGCAATAAAGGGCAAATTCTACAAGACCCGTTTTTGAACGCGCTGCGCAAGGAGCATATCCCTGTGTCGATCTACCTGGTCAACGGCATCAAGCTGCAAGGTCAGATCGAGTCCTTCGATCAGTATGTCGTACTGCTGCGCAATACAGTCACTCAAATGGTGTATAAGCACGCGATCTCTACCGTCGTTCCTGCACGCCCCGTTACTTTGGCTGCGGATGAGCAGGCTGAATAAATCCTCACCCAGTTCTTTGTACTCTGAAAGACCCGTCTCGCGGTGCCCGCGGGCGGGTCTTTGTTTCTGGAGCAAGCGTTGAAGGCACTGGTAATTAGTGTGGATATGGGCGAGCTGGACTACAAGGCCCATGCTGAAGAATTCGTCATGCTGGCTGAAGGGGCGGGCGCCCAGATTATGGAACTGATGGTCGTGCGTCGGTCCCGTCCAGATTCTGCCTATTACATCGGTACGGGCAAGCTGGAAGAGGCTGTCGCCCTGGCCAAGGCAACTGGCGCCGAAGTCGTGTTGTTTGATCATGCCTTGAGCCCGGCCCAGCAGCGTAACCTGGAGCGCAAGCTGGAGCTGCGTGTGGTTGACCGGGTTGCCCTGATTCTGGATATTTTTGCCCTGCGTGCGCAAAGTCACGAAGGTAAATTGCAGGTGGAACTGGCCCAACTGCAACACCTGACTTCCCGATTGACCCGGATGTGGACTCACCTGGAGCGGCAAAAGGGTGGTATCGGTATGCGTGGTCCTGGTGAATCGCAGCTGGAAATGGACCGCCGGATGATTGGCGACAAAGTCCGTACCTTGCGTGAGCGTCTGGCCAAGGTGCAACGCCAGCGCAGCACCCAACGTCGTGCCCGTTCTCGTAGCGGCACCTTGTCGGTGTCACTGGTGGGCTACACCAACACGGGAAAATCCACGCTATTTAACGCCTTGACCCGTGCAGATGCCTACGCAGCTGATCAGTTATTTGCTACCTTGGATACCACCACGCGTCGTATCTGGATTGAAGGGGCAGGGCAGGTCGTAATTTCGGATACGGTGGGTTTCATTCGTGAATTGCCACCGACCTTGATTGCCGCTTTCCGGGCCACTTTGGAAGAGACCGTCCATGCAGACGTATTGCTGCATGTGGTCGATGCGGCCAACCCTCAACGCGATGAACAAATCGCTGAAGTTCATAAGGTTCTGGAGGACATCGGGGCCCATGAAATACCTCGCATTCTGGTCTATAACAAAATTGACCAAGCCGGCTATGAGCCACGGGTAGAGCGGGATGAACATGGTACTATTGCCCGAGTCTTTGTTAGCGCTTTAGAGCGCATCGGATTGGATGGCTTGCGTACAGCAATCGTCGAATCAGGTCATTTCGCGGAAAACAATGCGTCTGAACAATAAAATATTCAATCTCAATGATCCCGGTTGGGGACGAGACAGTGGCAAAAACGGTTCCGAGCCACCTCGCCGCCCCGAGAAACAAGATGGCCCGCCTGACCTCGACGAGGTATGGCGTGACTTCAACAGTCGCTTGGGATCTTTATTCGGCAAAAAGGGACGTCGCTCCCCTCCCGGTGGCATGCCTCCGGGTAGCGGTAATGGCCCATCCATCCCCAAAGGCTCGCCCAAGCTGCTGATCATCGGCGGTGTGGTCGCGGTCGGTCTGTGGATGGCCAGTGGCTTTACCATCGTGCAGGAAGGTCAGGTTGCCGTGGTTACCCGTTTTGGCGCGTACACGAAAACTCTGAATCCCGGTTTGCAGTGGCGTTGGCCCGCTCCCATCGAAGATCACCAGACTGTGAATATTTCGCAGTTGCGTACCTTTGAAGTGGGCTACCGCGGCAGTGCACGCAATAAAGTCCTGCCTGAATCGTTGATGCTGACAACCGACGAGAACATCGTCGACATGCAGTATGTGGTTCAGTACCGTTTGCTGCCTACAGGCGCACCGGATTACCTGTTCAACACCAATAATCCGGACGAGTCGGTACGTCAGGCGGCTGAAACCGCCATGCGTGAAGTCGTGGGCAAGCAGCCCATGGACTCCGTGCTGTACTCCGGCCGTACCCAGATTGCATCGGACGTGCAGCAGCTGGCCCAGTCCATTCTGGACCGCTACCGTACCGGCATTCAGATCAGCACCGTAGCTATCCAGAACGTGCAGCCGCCCGAGCAGGTTCAGGCCGCCTTTGACGATGCCGTCAAGGCCGGTCAGGACCGCGAGCGTCAGATCAACGAAGGTCAGGCCTATGCCAACAAGGTGTTGCCCGAAGCCGCTGGTCAAGTGGCTCGCATGATGCAGGAGTCTGAGGGTTACAAGGCTCGTGTGATCGGTGATGCCAAGGGTGATACTGCCCGTTTTGGTAGCGTCGAGGCCGAGTACGTGAAGGCTCCGGGTGTAACGCGGGATCGTCTGTACCTGTCCACAATTCAGGAAATCCTGGAGAGCACCAGCAAGGTACTGGTTGATACCCGTAGCGATAACAACATGATCTATCTGCCTTTGGACAAGATCGTGCGTCAGGTGGGTAGCCGCACAGATATGGAGCCTTCCGCTCCTGTCGCTTCGGCCGCTTCGCAAGGACAGGTCAGCCGTCCAGTTCCCGCTGCGGCACCCAAAGCGCCTGCGCCAGCCAATCCAGCCGGTCTGGATACCTCGCTGGGCTCTTTGGTCAGTCCTTATTCCCCATACGCACGCTAGGAGAGCTTGATGCAACGTTTATTTCCTGCTCTGGTGGCCCTGGCGGTAATTGTCGGTCTGCTGCTGTCTTCCGTTTTCATCGTGCGTGAGCGCGATGCGGCTCTGGTTTTTGCCCTGGGTGAGGTGCGCGGCACCATCACGACTCCCGGTCTGTATTTCAAGTTGCCGCCACCGTTTGAAAACGTGGTGTTTCTGGACAAGCGTCTGCAGACGATTGAAACCAAGGATCCTGAGCGTATTCAGACGGCTGAAAAGAAAAACCTGCTGATCGACTCGTACGTCAAATGGCGCATTTCCGATCCACGCCTGTTTTACGTGACCTTTGGCGCAACGGATCGTGGTGCTGTCGAGCGTTTGCAAGCCCAGATTCGTGACGCCCTGAACGCTTCGGTGAACGTGCGCACGGTGAAAGAAGTGGTTTCCACCGAGCGTGATGCCATCATGCGTGAAGTGCTGACGGCCGTTGAGGCCCGTGCCCGTCCTTTGGGTGTGGAAGTGATTGACGTGCGTTTGCGTCGTATTGACTTCGCTCCCGAGATTTCGGAATCGGTATACCGTCGTATGGAAGCCGAGCGTACACAAGAAGCCAACCGTTTGCGTGCAACTGGTGCGGCTGAAAGTGAGCGTATCCGTGCCGAGGCCGAACGTCAGCGTGAAGAGTTGCTGGCCGACGCGTATGCCCAAGCTCAGGCCATCCGTGGTCAGGGTGATGGTGAAGCCGCTGCCATTTACTCCGATAGTTATGGCAAGAACCCCGAGTTCTATCGTTTCTACCGCAGCCTGGAAGCCTACCGCAGTGCTTTCAGCAAACAGACCGACACACTGGTCATCAGCCCTGACTCTGATTTCTTCAAGTATTGGGGCAAGCAAGGATCACCCGCAGCACCTGCGAACTGATCCCCGCTAGAGAACTTAGGGCCGCTGGGTGTTCCACCCGCGGCCCTGATCGTTTATACTAGCGTGTAAGTTACTAACACCACTTCGCATGCGACTTGGGCGGCTTACAGGCCCCAAGTCGCTTTTTGTTTGGCTGGAACTTTCGTTTATAAGTAGTCCGAGGCACGAGTATGTCCAATTGGTTGTTGCCAGAGAGCCTGGCTGATATCTTGCCTGCAGAGGCGCGCCGCATCGAAGAACTGCGCCGCGATTTGCTAGACTTGTATCGTACTTACGGGTTCGAACTGGTAGCTCCACCTCTGGTGGAGTATCTGGAATCCCTGCAAGCGGTTTCTGGCACAGATCTGAATCTGCGTACCAGCAAAGTCGTCGATCAAATCTCGGGTCGCACCATGGGCGTACGCGCCGACATGACCCCCCAGGTGGCACGTATCGACGCTCACTTGCTTAACCGCGAAGGCGTCACTCGGCTTTGCTACTGTGGTTCGGTCTTGCATGCCCGTCCGGCTGGTTTGTTGTCGGACCGTGAATTGTTGCAGATTGGCGCGGAAATTTTCGGCCATGCCGGTATTGAGTCCGATCTGGAAGTAGTGCAACTGGCGCTGGAAAGCGTGGGTCGGGCAGGGGTGCATCATCCTCGCCTGGACTTGAACTACCCCGATCTGGGACGCTTCCTGATCGAGCGCGATCCTATTTTGAAAACCCGCGTGGCAGAAGTGTGTGAGCTTCTGAACGCCAAAGATGTGTCGGGCCTGCGCGCCCTGGGTCGTGAGTCGGGCTGTCTGCCTGAAACCACCCGCTATCTGCTGGCTTTGACCTCGCTGTATGGCGATGGCAGCGTACTGGAGCGTGCCCGCAGTGTTTTGCCGGACGAACCGGAAGTGCGCGAAGCTCTGGGTAGCCTGCGCAGCTTCATTGATGCTTTGCCTGGCCACGAAATTACGGTGGACCTGGCCGACATCGGCAGCGGTTATGCCTACCATTCGGGCCTGATCTTTTCGGTTTACGCCGAAGGATGGCACGATGCCTTGGTCAAGGGCGGACGCTTTGACGGTATTGGCCGCATGTATGGTCGTGCTCGTCCTGCAACCGGCTTCAGCCTGGATTTGCGCAAGCTCTCGGCTGGCTTGGCACCGGCTCAGGCAGCCCGTGCAGTACGCGCTCCCTGGGGGAGTGATGCGGCCCTGACTGCAGCGGTCAAGCAGCTGCGTCAAAACGGTGAAATTGTGATTCAGATGCTGCCCGGTCAGGAGCTGAATCTGGATGAATTCGTGATCGATCGCGAGCTGGTCTCGCTGGACGGTCAGTGGCAAGTTAGGGCGCTGTAAGCCAGGCGGCTTGTAGCGTTGGTGATTGTTATTGGTCCGGCACCGTGCCGGCCTCCTTTATTCTGATACTAGACATGAGCAAAAACCTTGTGGTGATTGGCACCCAGTGGGGTGACGAAGGCAAAGGCAAGATCGTCGACTGGCTGGCCGAGTCCGCGCATGGCGTGGTTCGTTTCCAGGGTGGGCATAACGCTGGCCATACATTGTGGATTAATGGCAAGAAGACCATTCTGCGCTTGATTCCGTCGGGCATCATGCACGAGCACGTCACTTGCTACATTGGCAATGGCGTGGTGCTGTCGCCTGAGGCCCTCTTGACTGAAATCGCCGAGCTGGAAGCTGCCGGTCTGGACGTGCGTTCGCGCCTGCAGATCTCGCCCGCTTGCCCGCTGATTTTGCCCTACCACATCGCCGTGGACCAGGCTCGTGAAAAGCGTAAAGGCGACGGCAAGATCGGTACTACCGGTCGCGGTATCGGCCCTGCCTACGAAGACAAGGTGGCACGCCGTGCCCTGCGTGTTCAGGACCTGTACGATCCCGAAATCTTTGACGAAAAATTGTCCGAAGCGCTGGATTACCACAACTTCGTGCTGACCCAGTACCTGGGCGCTGAAGCTGTTTCCGCTGAACAGGTTCGCGACCTGGCCATGAAGCACGCTGAACAGCTGGCTCCTATGGTTGCTGACGTATCCAACAACCTGTACCAGGCCAAGAAAGCAGGGCAGAAACTCCTGTTTGAAGGTGCCCAGGGTGCATTGTTGGATATTGACCACGGTACATACCCCTTCGTGACCAGCAGCAACTGCTTGTCCGGTGCCGCTTCCGCAGGTTCGGGTGTGGGTCCTCAGGAATTGAGCTACGTGCTCGGTATCGCCAAGTCCTACACCACTCGCGTGGGTTCGGGTCCATTCCCGACCGAGTTGCTGGATGACACCGGCATGCGTCTGGCTACGGTTGGCAAGGAATTCGGTTCCGTTACCGGTCGTCCACGTCGTTGCGGCTGGTTTGATGCGGCGGCCATGAAGCGTTCGGTCATGATTAACGGTATTTCCGGTCTGTGCATTACCAAGCTGGACGTGCTGGACGGCGTTGAGCAAATCAAGATTGGTGTGGGTTACCGCTACAAGGGCGAATTCCTGGACGTCCTGCCCTACGGCGCACACGCGGTTGCCGAAGCCGAGCCCGTTCTGGAAGAAATGCCCGGCTGGACCGAGTCCACCGTGGGCGTGACTGACTACGACAAGTTGCCTATCAACGCTCGTCGTTACCTGGAACGCATTGCTGAACTGTGCGATGTACCTATCGACATGGTTTCCACAGGGCCAGATCGCAACGAAACCATCGTATTGCGCGATCCGTTTACCAAATAAGCGATTTATCGCGGTATAATGCCTTGCACCGTTGTACGGTGCGTACAGAGCGGCCTGAAGGGCCGCTTTGTCGTTCTGGACGCTGCGTTGGCCTACCAGACTCTTGTTTTGCAGGTACCAAAGCGCAGCTAGTGCATTTATATCTGGAATACATATGAGTCTGCCCCCAAATAGCGATACTGATGAATGGGTTTCCTGGGAACAATACAATCGCCTGATTGAACAATTGGCCCTGAGTATTCACGAATCAGGCTGGAAATTCGACAAAATTGTTTGCCTGGCCCGAGGCGGCATGAGAGTGGGAGACGTTATTTCGCGCATCTATGATGTACCCCTGGGTATTTTGGCCACCAGCAGCTATCGCGAAGCCGCCGGTACCGAACAGGGTGATCTGGATATTGCGCAATACATCACCATTACCCGTGGCACCCTGGATGGGAATGTGCTGCTGGTCGATGATATGGTCGATACGGGCAAGACTTTTATGCGTGTACGTGATCACCTGCGTGCACAGTTTCCCGCGATCACCGAGCTGAAAACCGCCGTTTTGTGGTGGAAAGGCCACGCCCAGGTCGACCCGGACTACTACGTGTCCAAGTTGCCCACAAATCCCTGGATTCATCAGCCTTTTGAGGACTACGATAGCATTCGCCCTCATCAGCTGGACGCCTGGATCCGTAAGGGTACCGGCCAGGCTTGATCGCTGGCATTCAGATAATTGGTGGATAGCCTAATTGCGCCTTGCTTGGTGTATGCCAGCAATCGTGCTACCATATTGGGCGTATCTGTTACGCTAACTCTTTTTACAAAGGTCAGGGATTACATGTCCATTGTTCGCCTGAAAGAAAACGAACCCTTTGAAGTTGCTCTGCGCCGCTTCAAACGCACTATTGAAAAAACCGGTCTGTTGACCGAGCTGCGTTCGCGCGAATTCTACGAAAAGCCAACGGCTGAGCGCAAGCGCAAGCACGCTGCCGCCGTGAAGCGTCACTACAAACGCATCCGCAGCCAGCAACTGCCTCCACGCTTGTATTGATCCCTGAATCTTTTGTTCAGGAACTGCTCGCCCGTGTCGATGTCGTAGATGTCGTCGGGCGGTACGTGCAGTTGCGTAAAGGCGGGGCCAACTTGCTTGGCCTGTGCCCTTTTCACAACGAAAAATCCCCTTCATTTACAGTCAGTCCCACCAAGCAGTTTTACCATTGCTTCGGTTGTGGCGCTCACGGATCGGCTATCTCGTTCCTGATGGAACACACAGGGGCTTCATTCCCCGAGGCGGTACGCAGCTTAGCTGGTTCCGTCGGAATGACTGTGCCCGAAGCAGATCGCACCCCACGCCAACGTGCTGCCGATGCGCGTCGTAAAGACGAGTTGTCGCGTCAGCATCATATTCTTGAGACGGCACAGGGGCACTACCTACGTCAGCTAAAACAGTCACCCATTGCCATCGACTATCTAAAACGTCGTGGCCTGGATGGGGAGACGGCTGCCCGTTTCGGTTTGGGCTGGACAGGTACGGAGCGACGCGGCTTATCGGCTGTATTTCCGCAGTACGAAGACAAGCAGCTGGTTGAGTCCGGTCTGGTGATCGAGTCCGAAGATGGTCGTCGCTACGACCGTTTCCGTTCACGCATCATGTTTCCGATCCGCAGTACCAAGGGCCATATCATTGGCTTTGGCGGTCGTCTGATCGAAAAAGGCGAACCCAAGTACCTGAATTCGCCGGAAACCACGCTGTTTTCCAAAGGACACGAGCTATACGGCTTGTGGGAAGGACGTCAGGGCATACGCAAAGAAGGCTTTGTCCTGATTGTTGAAGGTTATATGGACGTGGTGGCGCTGTCGCAACATGGCTTGCACAATGCCGTAGCGACCTTGGGCACCGCGACAACCGAATACCACATCACCAAATTGATGCGCGCCAGCGACAGGCTGGTGTTTTGCTTTGATGGTGACGGGGCAGGGCGCAAGGCCGCCTGGCGTGCTTTGAATACCTGCTTGCCGCTGGTACGTGACGATGTGTCCATCCGCTTCATGTTCCTGGCGGATAACCACGACCCCGATTCTTTTGTTCGTGAGCACGGTGCTGCCGCGTTTCGCGAGCAGGCCCAGGAAGCAGCAGCTTTGTCGCGCTTCTTCCTGGACGAGCTGGCGGCCCGCCATCGCATGGACGAGGCCGAAGGCCGCGCGGCCTGCGTGCACGAGGCCTTGCCTTTGCTGCTGGAACTGGCTGACAGTACCTTGAAAGTGCAGATTCAGCACGAATTTGCCCGCATGGTGCTGCTGACGCCGGACGAGCTGGCGCAGCGCCTGAGTACCGTAGAGCCGGTTCGTCGGCCTGCTGTGGATACGCCGCCTGCTCAGGATGGTCTGGTAGCCAGACCACCGGTTCCGGCGCAGCCAGCACCATCTTCAGATGGCATGGAGCTGTTTGAGGACGGTTTTGATGGTTCGTTTGCTGACAGTCTGCCTATGGATGGCTGGCAGGACGACTCTGATTGGCAGCCTCAACCCCAGTATCAGGAGCGGCCAGTGACTGCTCGTGGCAAGGGCAAGAACAACCGTCAACGGACCGAGCGCGCTGTCGTGGGTGGCAGCCGTGCGGTGACGCCCATGGCCAAGCGATTGCTGCGCTTGCTTATTGGGCATCCGACTCTGGTGGGCGAGCTGGGCGATCAACAACTTGAAATTTTGGCGCAAAGTCCCCATTTACGTTTAGTGCAAGAGCTGATTGCCTTAAGCAATATCAGCTCGGCGCGTCACGCAGGTGCGTTGCTGGAGGCCGTGGACCCCGAGTCCGACCTGGCCCCTGTGCTCGAAGCGCTGGCCACGGAGCTCTTGGGCGAAGAAGAATTGCCTGACCCGCAGGGTGAATGGCGTGATGCGCTGCATCGCATCGAACTGGATGCGATCAAGGCAGAGCAGTCGGCATTGGTGGCCACGGGTTTGCAAGAGCCCGAACAGCGTCAGCGTTATCAAGAATTGACACGCCGTATTGCTTTGTTGAATGCTGCTTATACTCGGCAAGTGAAGTAAAATATTGGGTTATGTGTTGTGTTTGTGGCCGGCCAGGGGGTTAAAACTGGTACGCGAGCAAATGCGGCGGGTTAGCGGATTGTGAACCACCTTATGCCTTGAGCCCATGAGCCAGGGATTAAATGACTTAGGGTTCGCTCGCGCAACACGCCCAGGAGCAAGCCGGTTGTGAACACGCTCATTATCAGGCTCTTGCCTGTACGACTCGGTGGCTACATATTTAGTGCCACAGGGGTAAATGGCGTCTATGGAAGAAAATATGACTCAAACGACTGGTAAAACCTCGACGACGGTCTCTCGGTCTGCTAAGAAAACTTTGGCCGCGACAGCAAAATCAGGGGCATCAAGCTCGGTAGAGCTCGATGAGCTTCACGAAAGTGGAGAGCCAGGCGCAGCGCCTGCCAAAAAGGCAGCTAAAAAGGCGGCTGCTAAAAAAACGGTAGCCAAAAAAGCGGCTGCCAAGAAAACAGCGGCTAAAGCCGCTACCGGCGGTCGCCGTGGACGTCCTGCAAAGAATGCCAATAACGACGGTATCGACTTTGTCGATGACGACGAAATGGGCGAAGAAGAGGTCATTCCTGATCTCAAGCCGGTGGCCAAGCGTGGTGCCAAGCGCGCTAAAGCCGAAAAAGATGTATTCGGTGTCCGTGGCCAACTGAGCCCTGAAGAACAGGAAGCCCGTCGCAATCGCCTCAAAGCCCTGATCAAGCTGGGTAAGGACCGCGGTTACCTGACCTACAGTGAAATCAACGATCACCTGCCCGATGATCTGGTGGATGTCGAAGCCATTGATGGCATTATCGGCACCTTCAGTGACATGGGTATCTCGGTTTACGACCAGGCTCCCGACGCTGACACCTTGCTCATGAGCGATAACGCGCCCATGGCATCCAGCGACGACGACGTCGAGGACGAAGCTGAAGCTGCTCTGACCACGGTGGACTCTGACTTCGGTCGCACGACTGACCCTGTGCGTATGTACATGCGCGAAATGGGTTCGGTGGAACTGCTGACCCGCGAAGGCGAAATTGAAATCGCCAAGCGCATCGAAGATGGCTTGAAGCACATGGTGATGGCTATCGCCGCCTGCCCAACCACGGTTAACGAGATCCTGGCCTACGTTCAGCGTGTACGCGAAGGCGTCATGCAGATCGACGAAGTGGTTGACGGTCTGGTGGACGATGATGGCGAAGAATACGCCGGTTCCGGTGTAACCGCTGACGACGAGGACGAAGGTCCAGCCGGCGGCATGAGCAGCAAGCAGATTGAATATCTGCGCAACAAGTCGCTCAAGAAATTCGACATCATTGGCGAATGGTTTGACAAGATGCGCGTGTCCTTCGAGTCCGAAGGTTACAAGAGCGCAGGCTATGTGCAAGCCCAGGAAACCATCCTGAACGAATTCATGGGCATCCGCTTTACCGCCAAGATGGTGGAAAAGCTGGCCGATACCATGCGCGAGCAGGTTGCCATCGTGCGTCAGCACGAGCGCGAAATCCTGAACATCTGTGTGGATCGTGCTGATATGCCACGTGCACACTTCATCAAGGCTTTCCCCGGCAACGAAACCAATCTGGATTGGGTGGTGCAGGAGGTGGCAGCAGGCCATCCTTACAGCCCCATTCTGGAGCGCCACATCCCTGCCATTCAGGAAGTTCAGCAAAAGCTGATCGACCTGCAAACCAGCGTTGTGCTGCCTTTGAAGGACCTGAAAGAAGTCAACAAACGCATGACCACGGGCGAAGCCAAGGCACGTAAAGCCAAGCGCGAAATGACCGAGGCCAACTTGCGTCTGGTGATCTCCATCGCCAAGAAGTACACCAACCGTGGCTTGCAGTTCCTGGACCTGATTCAGGAAGGCAATATCGGTTTGATGAAGGCAGTGGACAAGTTCGAATACCGTCGTGGCTACAAATTCTCCACGTACGCTACGTGGTGGATTCGTCAGGCCATTACGCGTTCGATCGCTGACCAGGCCCGCACGATTCGTATTCCGGTTCACATGATCGAGACGATCAACAAGATGAACCGTATCAATCGTCAGATCCTGCAGGAAACCGGCGTTGAGCCCGATCCCGCAACCCTGGCCCAGAAGATGGATATGCCCGAAGACAAGGTTCGCAAGATCTTGAAGATCGCCAAAGAGCCTATCTCCATGGAAACGCCTATCGGTGACGATGACGATTCCCACCTAGGCGATTTCATCGAGGACAACAACACCGTTTCGCCATCGGATTCCGCTTTGCACGGCTCCATGCGCGATGTGGTGAAAGATGTCCTGGATTCCTTGACGCCACGCGAAGCCAAAGTGCTGCGCATGCGTTTTGGTATCGAGATGAGCACTGACCAGACTCTGGAAGAGGTGGGCAAGCAGTTTGACGTCACGCGTGAGCGTATTCGTCAAATAGAAGCCAAGGCTTTGCGCAAGCTGCGTCATCCTAGCCGTGCCGACAAACTGAAGAGCTTCCTGGAAAGCCAGTAAGTCTTTAGCAGGTCTGCTTGAGCAAGATAAAAAACCCGGTCTGAATAAGACCGGGTTTTTTTGTGCTCATTGCCCAGCCTTTTAAAATCTCTTTTCAAGGGTTAGGCGCTGCAGTTGAGAAAAGCTTACTAGGTCTTTGGTCTTGCCTGTCGCAATGAGTTTTTGATGCTCTTGGCGACACCGTTCGTGCAGATAAGTTTGCCGTTTCAGGATATCAGGACGGATCCAGATCCAGCTTGAATACACAGCCTTTGCCATTCGGCCCGCTTTGTACACTTAAACTCCAGCCTTGCGCCAACGCCAGTTGGCGTGCCAGTGCCAGGCCTATGCCTCTGTGGCCTTCTTCGCGCAGTCCTGTCGTCAGTTGTTTGCCCTGGCTGAAGTGGCGCTCAAAGATCAGGATTTGATCTTGTTTGGCAATGCCGGGGCCGTCGTCTTGCAAAGCCAGGACTGAGGGGGCAATCCAGCTCAGTTGCAGCTTGCAGGGGGCGGCGTGGTCGATGGCATTGCGCATCAGGATGCGCAGCAACATGGACAGGGCATAGGGGTCCAAGGTGTAGTGCAAGTGGTCAGGCACCAAATTGCTCCAACGTACTTGCTGGCTATCCGCATCCAGCAGGGCGACGGCCTGCCAGGTCTGTTGAGCCAGCTCGTGGACCTCGACTTCGCGCACATGGCGCTCTGCGGTGTAAGCCAGGCTTTCTGCGGCATCCAGGCTGGCGGTGACGGCATCGGCGTGGACCATCATGCGTTGCAGGCGCTGTTGTTGAGGGCCTTCGGGCAGTTGCAGCAGCAAAAGCTCGCAATCGCTGCGTATGGCAGTCAGCCCTGTACGCAGCTCGTGGCCCAGATTGGCGGCGAACTCGCGTTCATGCGTCAGTAGTTCCTCAACTTGCTCCTGCATGCGATTAAAGGCTCGGATCAGCCGGCCAGCTTCATCATCCTGGTGTTCGGGCAGGCCGGAGCGGCCGGGTGCCCAGTTTTCCAGATGGCGGGACAGGGTCAGCATGGGAGCCACAGCGTGGCGGGCTACTCGACGCCCGAGTAAAAACACCAGCAAAATCGTGGCCGAACCGATCAGGAGCAGAATCAGGCCAAACTCGCGTACTCGGTCTTCGTGAGGGGTGGCGCGATACACCAGATACAGCTGGCCTTGCTCTTTGTCCTGGCGCAGCACGTGCCAGGTGTCACTACCCAGATGAAATTCGTAAATGCCCGGTTCGGAAACACGGGCAAATTCGGGCAAATTGTCCAGAGTTTGGCCCGGCAAAAACCAATAGCTGTCCAGCTCTGCGCCCAGGGCTTCACTGCGGTCGTAGGCGCTGTCGGGTAAAAGAGTGGGGTTGCGAGCGTAAGAGACCAGCATGGCGTTGACCATCTCGTCTTCCATGCGCGCAAAGGCTACATAGGCCAGTCCCCCCATAATGATGACCAGCAAGGCGGCTATCAGGGTCAGGGCCCAGGATACACGCTGGGTAAGGGTGCTCATGAAGCGGCTGCGGCGCGGGGCTATGGCCATCCCTTAGCTCTCCTGTTGCAAACGCCAGCCCATGCCGGGCAAGGTTTCAATGGTGCCTGCGCCAGCCTCGGACAAGGCGCGGCGCAAGATATGGATTTGACTGCGCAAGGCTTCTGGGGACGGTGCACCCTGTGGCCACAGGGTTTTCTCCAGGGAGCGACGTGTCAGAATGGCTTGCGGGTCGCGTAACAGAGCTTCCAGCAACTGGCGGGCTTTGAAACTCAGGTGCAGTTCCTGACCGTTTACGCTGACCAGCGCCGTATCCAGGTTGTATTCCAGACTGCCCCAATGCAGTGAGCCGTGCTGTACTTGTGGTGGGCCACGACGCATCAGAGCGCGTAGCCGGGCCTCGACTTCAGCCAGGGCAAAAGGTTTGATCAGATAGTCGTCCGCCCCCAGATCAAAGGCCGTGAGCTTGCTCTCCAACTGGCTGCGGGCTGTCAGTACCAAGGTCGGGATGGGTGTTTGACTGGACTGGCGCAGGGCCTGGAGTACACCAAAACCATCCAGACCGGGCAGGCCCAGATCCAGCACCAGCGCATCAAAGTCCTGTTCTTGCAGCAGTGTCAGTGCACCATTGCCGTCGTAGGCGGCATCCACAGCAAAGCCTTTCAGTTCCAGATAGGTATAAAGATTTTCGGCAATGGTCGTATCGTTTTCAACAATCAGGACACGCATGACAGCTTGTTCCACAGGGTTGGGACAGTTCTTGTGCAGCTTACTGCACTTGGGGACGATCAGGGTAGACGCAGAAGTACGGGTACCCAGCCATTGATTTGCAACCACTGTGCCAGGGCAAAGACGGGCCAGATCAGGAAGTAGGGCAAGGCATCACGCAAGGTGCGGGCCAATCCTGTCAGGGACACTTGCAGTTCGTTCGGGCTGTTCCAGAGGCTCAGGCGTGGGATCAGGCGGGGCACGCGCTGGCAGTAGTCCTGATAATCCTGACCAAAGACTTTGTGCAGTAGAACCTGTTCTTCGTCGATCACATTGTTGAAGACGGCGTAGACAAACAAGGCGAGTATGGGGCCAAGCAGCAGGCTGCCGGACAGTGCACCCATGCCGGTGACGGCACACAGGGAAAACAGATACAGCGGGTTGCGGCTGATGGAGTAGGGGCCTTGGCTGATCAGGCTGGAGCCTTTATGACCACCCAGGTACAACATGCACCAGCAGCGGCCCAGGACGGCAATCAGGACCAGCCCCAGACCGGCCATGCGGGTGAATTGAAAGACCAGCGAGTCGACCGCCCATGTGGAGGCGAAGAAAGGCAGAATCACGACCATCAGGCCACCAAACATCCCCAGGCTGCGGCGACGTTGTACCTGAATGCTGGCCAGATGTTCCCAGGCCTCTGCAACCGTGGCGCGTTCGCCATGGGAGGCTGACCAGCGTTCGGGATTCACGATCAAGGGGTAGAAGGCGATGCTGCCCAGCAGCCAGACAAGCGCCAGTGAGGCAAACACTTGAGTCAGATTGATACGCTCTTGATCCGCTTCCAGCAAGCCCAACAAAAAGGCGCAGATCAAACCGGCCAGCAGGCCCCCCCAGCGCAGGCGGGCCTGGTTCAAGGCCCAACCGGCAAAGTACAGGTGTAGCAAGCCAGCGCCCACGGCGACGATGGCACCCACTTCCAGCAAGGGTTTGATCTCGGGTATCTGGTGATACAGCGATTCCAGGCTTGGGGAGGCGGCGGAGTACTGCAGAAGCAGCATCAGCAAAGGCACGGCCAGGAACAGGCTGGTGCCCAGCAACAGGATGCGTTTGCCTGGCAAGGCCTCTTGTCCGCGCAGCTGGCGCAGCTTCCAGGCAGCCAGGAACAAACCAGCGGCGGCAATCAGGCCGGTCAGCAGACCTTGAGCCTCTTTCATTTCATGGGCCATATGGCCAGGTTGCTGGCTGGATGCCAGCAAGGGATTGAGCGGGGACCAGTCCTGGGTCAGGCTGGCCAGCCAGAGAAACAAAAAGGTCACTCCCACAACCTGCGTCAGCAGGTAGAACAGGGAGTTGCGTTGCACCAGTGTTGATGTGCCGGACATAATCAAATCTCGCCAAGAAGAGGGGGGAGCCGGGGCTGGCTCCCTACTGACGGGATCAATGTATCGTTGGCACCGTAAAATCCGCGTTAAATCGAAAAACGCGTGCAGATATTTTTTGGGTAGACGGAAAAGAGTCCCTGGCGGCGGTTGTAATGATTGGAGTTGCCCGCCAGGACCCGGCTTCAGTTGTGTTTAGTGATCGCGCTGATGCACGCAGCGGCCTGCGCTGTAGCTGGCTTGAATGCAGCGATCGTCACCCAGCAGGGCCAGCATGAACAATTGCTCTTCCAGCGAGTTCAGCATGGTGCTGCGGCGGGCCATCAAGGGAGTGGCCTTGGGGTCCATCACAATAAAGTCCGCCTCGGCACCAGGAGCCAGCGTGCCGATTTGACCCTGCATGTCCAGTGCCCGCGCGGCCCCTTCGGTGGCCATGTAGAACATGGATGCGGCGGTCAGATGGTAGTTGTTCAGACGGGCCACTTTGTGGGCTTCGTTCATGGTGCGCAGCATGGAGAACGACGTCCCGCCGCCCACATCGGTGGCCAGGGTGTGCAGCACCTTGCTTTGGCGAATGGACTGGAAATCGAACAAACCAGAGGCCAGGAACAGGTTGGAGGTGGGGCAGTGCGCCGCAATACTGCCGGTATCGTGCATGCGGGCGCGATCCTGCTCGTCCAGCCAGATACTGTGGCCGTAGATGGCGCGAGGGCGCAGCAGACCAAAGCTGTCGTACACGTCCAGATAGCTGCGGTTCTTGGGGAACAGCTCGCTTACCCATTTGATTTCGTCCTTGTTTTCTGCCACATGGGTTTGCAGAAACACATCGGGGTAGGCGCGGGCCAGTTCACCACAGGCGGCCAATTGCTCCGGGGTGGAGGTGGGCGCAAAACGGGGTGTCAGAGCGTACAGTTGGCGGCCCTTGCCGTGCCAGCGCTTGATGAGGTCTTCCGAATCGCGTGCGCCTGACTCGGCGGTATCTTGCAGATAGTCCGGGCAGTTGCGATCCATCATCACCTTGCCTGCAATCATGCGCAGATTGCGCTCGTGGCTTTCTTCAAAGAAGGCATCCACGGATTGGCGGTGCACACTGCCATAGACCAGGGCGGTGGTCGTGCCGTTGCGCAGCAGTTCGTCCAGAAACACGCCAGCCACTTCGCGGGCATGTTCACTATCGCCAAAACGGCCTTCAGTTGGGAAGGTATAGGTTTCCAGCCAGGGCAGCAGGCCGCTGGAGGGAGAGGCAATAATGTCGGTTTGCGGAAAGTGCAGGTGGGTGTCGATCATGCCTGGCATGATGATTTGCCCGCTCAAATCCACGGTCTTTGTATCGGCAGGCAGGCTGCGTGACAGTTCGGCCCAGTCGCCACAGGCCTGAATCTGGCCCTGTTCGTTGACCAGCAGCAGGCCGTCACTGTGATAGCGCACGGCTTCGGAAGGATCTTCCAATGTGGCAGGGTCCGCGACAAAGTACAGCAGTTGGGCACGGTAGGCGCAGGCGGAGTGTAAAGAGGTAGTCATAGTGTCCTTGAAGTCGAGGTCGCATCAGCGACTGAGCTGGCCCATTTCATAGGCGTGGGTCAGCAATTCGGCGGCGACAGCCACGGCAATAATCGAGGGGGCCTTGCCCTTGATACCTGGCACGCCAATGGGGCAGACCAGTTCCTGAATACGGGATTCGGGCATGCCGCGTTGCTGCAAGCGGCGCTCGAATTGACGACGTTTGGTCATGGAGCCGATCAGGCCCACATAGGCCGTATCGGGCCGGCGCAAGATCTTTTGGCACAGAGCCAGATCGAGGCCGTGATTATGCGTCATCACCAGAAAATAGCTATTGGTCGGGGCTTGTTCGATCAGCGCATCGGGGATGTCGGTAATTTCCAGGCTGACATTGCTGGGTACCTGAGCGGGAAACAGTTCAGGGCGTTCGTCAATCCACAGAACCCGGCATGGCAGGGTGCCCAGAATCTGCACCAGTGCCTCGCCCACATGACCGGCCCCAAACAGCAAAATAGTCAGGGGCGGGGGCGGCAGCTCCTCCATCCAGACGCCTTGCGAGCCGTCGTAGTCCAGCCGGGACTCATCCACAATTGAAGGGCTGTGTATATCAACCTGCTTATTGCCGTCTGAGAGCAATTGTGAACGGCGGCTGGTCGCCTGACCGGCCCGCACGGCGCTATCCAGCTCTTCCAGCCAGCCCAGATCCTCGGCACCCAGGGTTTCGTACAGCAAGGTAACGACCCCGCCGCAACATTGGCCCAGACTGGGGCCCAGCGGCAGGCGGCTCATGCTCCAGCCGGGTCCGGAGGACTGACTGAGCATGACACGTGCCTGTTCTGCCGCTACCCATTCCAGGTGCCCGCCACCAATGGTTAACCACTGCTCAGTTTGGCTGAACAGCATGGCCGTGCCCGTGGTGCGCGGGGTGGAGCCTTTGGCAAGCGCCACCGAGCACAAAACCAGCCGCTCGCCCGCTTTCACACGGGCGAGGGCAAGAGAGGGCCAGCTACTCATTTCGCTTTGCGAATAGCCGCAACAGCCCGCATGACGGCTTCCGCAGTCGCAGGTGCGTTCAGCACGGGCTCAATCTGGTAGTTGCCTACACTGGCAACCGCATCACGGATCGCGTTAAAGACGCAGAACGGTAGCAGCAAAGGCGGTTCGCCCACGGCTTTGGAGCGGTGAATCGAATCCATGGCGTTGCGGCCATCGAACAGATTGACGCGGAAGTCCATGGGGCAGTCGCTGATGGCCGGGATCTTGTAGGTCGACGGTGCATGCGTGGTGAGCTTGCCTTGAGCGTTCCAAACCAGCTCTTCTGTTGTCAGCCAGCCCATACCTTGAATAAAGGCGCCTTCAACCTGGCCAATATCCAGGGCCGGATTGATGGATTTGCCCACATCGTGCAGCACGTCAGCACGCAGAAGACGAGATTCCCCGGTCAGCGTGTCGATCAGCACTTCAGCGACGGCAGCCCCATAAGAGAAGTAGTAGAAGGGGTTGCCCTTCATGACTTTGGAGTCCCAGTGCAGGCCGGGGGTGGCGTAAAAGCCGTCGGACCACAGCTGGACGCGGGCCTGGTAGGCGTGCTCAACCAGTTGAAAGAAGGGCATGGTCTGGCCGCCGATCTGGACCTGACCCCGCTCGAATTTCACGCTGGACTCTTCCACCGAGAAGAGCTGGGCAGCTACCGTCGTCAGACGCTGGCGAATCTGGTAGGCCGCATCCTGGGCGGCTTTACCGTTCAAGTCCGTACCTGTGGATGCCGCCGTGGCCGAGGTATTGGCCACTTTGGTGGTATCGGTGGCCGTGACCCGGATGTGCTCCAGATTCAGGCCCAGTTCATGGGCTACCACCTGGGCCACCTTGGTGTTCAGGCCCTGACCCATTTCCGTGCCACCGTGGTTCACCAAAACCGTGCCGTCACGGTAGACGTGGACCAGAGCACCAGCCTGGTTGAAGGCGGGTACGTTAAAGGAAATACCGAATTTCACCGGGGTCAGTGCCAGACCCTTTTTCAGTACCGGGCTGCTGGCATTGAATTCACGGATTTGTTCACGGCGCTGACGGTATTCGCTGGTTTCCTCCAGCTCGGCCACCAGTTCGTGAATGACGTTATCGACCACGGTCTGGTCGTAAGGCGTCACATTACGGTCTTTTTTACCGTAGAAGTTGATGCGGCGTACATCCAGCGGATCTTTGCCCAGGCGGCGGGCAATGGTGTCCAGGGCCACTTCCATCACCAAGGCCCCTTGCGGGCCACCAAAGCCTCGGAAGGCTGTGTTGGATTGGGTATTGGTGCGACCGCACAGCGCGCTCATGTCTACATCAGACAGGTAGTAGGCATTGTCAAAGTGGCAGATGGCGCGGGTTGCCACGGGGCCGGACAAGTCGGCGGAAAAGCCCGAGTTGGCGGTCATGTCCAGACGGGCACCCAGCAGGCGGCCTTCGTCGTCGTAACCAATATCGTATTCATAGTAGAAACCGTGACGCTTGCCGGTAATCATGAAGTCGTCGTCGCGGTCCAGGCGCAGCTTGATCGGGCGCTGCAGCTTGACGGCAGCCACACTGGCCACGCAGGCGTACAGGGCCGATTGAGATTCCTTGCCACCGAAACCACCGCCCATGCGACGGCATTCCACGTGTACCTTGTGCGCGCCAACGCCCAGACAGTGGGCAACCAGCTGCTGCATTTCCGAAGGATGCTGGGTGGAGCACCAGATATGCACGGCGCCGTATTCCTTGGGCACGGCGTAGGAAATCTGGCCTTCCAGGTAAAACTGTTCCTGACCATTGCACTGGAAGGTGCCTTGCAGGCGGTGTGGAGCCGATTCCAATGCTTTTTTGGCGTCGCCTTGTTTCAGGCTCATCAGGGGCAGAACACCGGCGTTCGCGGCCTTGGCTTCTTGTGGAGTCAAGATGGCAGGCAGCTCTTCGTAGGTGATCTTGCCCAGGCGCGCGGCACGGCGTGCCTGGTCGTGGGATTTCGCAATAACCGCAAAAATGGGCTGGCCAAAGTAATGCACCACGCCATCGGCCAGAATGGGGTCGTCATGCAGAATAGGGCCACAATTATTTGCGGCGGGAATGTCGGCAACCGTCAGGACGGCAATGACACCGGGCGCTTGACGCACAGCTTCCAGATCCACGTCCAGCAAACGGGCATGGGCTTTTTCCGACAGGCCCAGCGCAATATGGGCCGTGCCCTGCAATTCAGGCAAATCATCGGTATATGTGGCCGTGCCGCTCACGTGCAGGTCTGCCGACTCGTGCAGAAAGGACACGCCGACTCGTTGAGCCGTGGCGGTGTTCAGGTGGTCGATATTGTCAATTTTCATCACAAAGTCTCCAGGCTGGCTTGAGCTCGGTGAAAGACATTCAGCTGGGCGGGACTCAAAGCGTTTTCAGGGTGGGTTTCCAGGAAGAAGCGGTACAGCAAATTGGCCGCACTTTGATTGCGGTATTCGCTGCTGGCACGCATATCGCTCAGGGCCTGGTAGTCCTGTTGCAGCGCTTGCATGGCAGCTTGTACGTTTTCCTCGTTCCATTCCTGACCTTGCAGCACTTGCTCGGCGTGGCTGGCGCGTTTAGGGGTGGCAGCCATACCACCAAAGGCGATGCGAGCCTGTTTGACGATCCTGCCGTCCAGTTCCACCGCAAAGGCGGCGCACACGGCAGAAATGTCCTGGTCGAAACGCTTGGACAGCTTGTAGGTACGGAATTGCCATTGTCCCTTGTTGCGTGGGACCAGCAGGCCTTGCACGAACTCGCCCGGTTCCATGGCGGTTTTCTGGTAGGCCAGATACAGATCTTCCAAAGGCAGCACGCGCTCGACTGCGCCTTTGCGCAGCACCACACGGGTACGCATGGCAATCAGGGCGGGCATGGAGTCGCCAATGGGCGAGCCGTTGGCCACGTTGCCGCCCAGGGTACCGGCGTTGCGGATAGGGAAGGAGGCAAAGCGTTGGCGCAGTTCTGTCAATTCGGGGTGGTCTTTGATCAGGGCGTCAAAAGCGTCGTTCAACAGCACGCCTGCACCGATATACAGATCGTCCTCGGTGGTTTTCAGTTCGCGCAGCTCGGCCACCTGACCGATATAGATCAGATGCGGCAAATCGCGGAATTGCTTGGTCACCCATAGGCCGATATCGGTGCTGCCAGCCAGAATGCGGGCTTGCGGATATTGCTCGCGCAGCTGGGCCAACTGGTCCAGCGTGCGGGGGGCGTGGAAGGTCTGGCCCTGGTATTCATAGGCCAGCATGCCGTCCTGACGAATGGCACGCAGCTTGTCTTCAATGGATTGGCGATCCATGCTGACAGCCGGATAGCTGTGCATGGCCTTGGCCGCATCAATAATGGGGCGGTAGCCGGTACAGCGGCACAGATTGCCCGAGAGCACATCGTCGATCTGTTCCCGGGAAACCGGGCCGTCTTCGGGCGAGTGCGTCATGTACAGGCCCCACAGCGACATGATGAAGCCGGGCGTACAAAAGCCGCACTGGGCACCGTGCCAGTCCACCATGGCCTGTTGCACGGGGTGCAGGGTGCCATCGTCCTGGCGCAGATCCTCAATAGTGTAGAGCACCTTGCCGTCCAGCGTAGGCAGCAGCTGGATACAGGCGTTTACGGCACGCAATTGCAGTTGATTGTTCTGGTCCAGTTCGCCAATCATGACCGTGCAGGCGCCGCAATCACCCTCGGCACAGCCTTCTTTGGTGCCGGTGCAGTGCAGATCCTCACGGATATACTGTAAAACGGTTCGCGTGGTCGGGGCCTGAGCCACTTCCTGTACTTCGCCGCGATAAATAAAACGAATTGGTCTTGTCTCCATGATCTCACTCGACTGGTTTTTTACGGATCGAAGATAGCATTTGCTTAGGATGCGAACATTTGCTTGGAATGATGTTCACTATATAGGCGTATGAGTGTCTACACCGATCAACGAGGCGGGCCAGCGCTTGTATTATTTAAACCATGCCAAAATTACGAGAACAACTAGACCTGCATTTGCTGCGGGTATTGCAGTCGCTGCTCAAAGAGCACAGCGTCTCGCGTACGGCTATCCGCTTGGGTATGTCCCAGCCAGCCGTTAGCAATGCCTTGCGGCGCTTGCGCGAAATCACGGGCGATCCGATTTTGTTGCGCGGTAAAAAGGGAATGGTGCCTACCGAGCGCGGCCCCTTTTTGCTGGCACATGCCACGGAAGCTCTGCAAGCTATCGAGCGAATTTCTGCCGCGGCAGAGCCTATGGATCCCAGTCAGTCTACCCGCGTTTTCAATCTGGGCGCGCCGGATTATCTGGACGGCGCTTTTATCCCGGATATTGCGGAGCGGGTGCGTCGTCAGGCGCCGCAGGCCCGGCTGGTGGTCCATACCATCAACCCGGATCTGGATTACGTGCAGGCCCTGGAAGAGGGCGAGCTGGACGTGGTGATCGGCAACTGGCTCGAGCCCCCTGAAAAGCTGCACCTGGCGCGTCTGTTTGATGACGAGGTGGTCTGTATGCTGGGCCGCCATCATCCCTTGGCGCAGCGTGGTCTGTCCTTGCAGCACTATCTGGACATGCCGCATCTGGCCCCTTCGGCCCACGTGACGGACAAGCGCGGCTTTATTGACGGTTGCCTGGCCGAGCAGGGCATCAGCCGTCACGTACAGATGGTCGTGCCGTATTTCGGCCTGGTTCCGGGGATTTTGAGTCGCACGGACATGGTGTTCACCACGAACCGCCAGTTTGCCGAGTACTATGCCCGCATTCTGCCGATTACGGTTTTGCCTTGTCCGGTTCATTTTCCACTGATGCGTTTTTACCAGCTGTGGCATCCGCGCACGCATAATGCGGCAGAACTGCTGTGGTTCCGGCGTTGCATTGCCCAGGCCGCAGGCAGGTTGGATGGATTATCAGAGGGAACTCCATGAGCTTGAGTATTGATTTGAATTGCGACATGGGCGAGAGCTTTGGCCCCTGGGTCATGGGCCATGACGAGCAGGTGATTCCGTGGGTGACGTCGGTAAATATCGCCTGTGGCTTTCATGCGGGAGATCCGGGCACCATGCGTCAGACGGTGGCCCTGGCCCTAAAGCATGGTGTGAAGCTGGGCGCACATCCCGGCCTGCCGGATCTGGCTGGTTTTGGTCGCCGGGTGATGGCGGTTACCCCCGAGCAGGTGTATGACATGGTGGTGGTGCAGGTGGGAGCCTTGGCTGCCGTTGCACGCACCCAAGGTGCTGCTTTGCATCACGTCAAGGCACATGGTGCTCTTTACAATATGGCCGCCCGTGATGGGGCCTTGGCAAAAGCCATTGCCCAAGCTGTGGCCGATATTGATCGCAGCCTGATTCTGTATGCGCTGGCAGGCAGTGTGCAAGTGCAGGCCGGTCGTGATGCGGGTTTGACGGTGGCTCAAGAGGTGTTTGCCGATCGCAGCTATCAGGACGATGGCAGCCTGACCCCTCGTCAGCAAGCTGGCGCCATGATTACCAATGCCGATCAGTCCGTACAGCAAGTGATGCAGATGATAGAGCAAGGCACCGTTACCAGTCTGTCGGGTAAAACGGTGCCTTTGTCTGCTGATACCTTGTGCCTGCATGGGGATCAGGCGGGGGCGGCCGAATTTGCGCAGCGTTTGCATCAAGCCTTCGAGCAAAGCGGCGTGCGCGTTCAGGCTGTCTGATTACTCCTTGTGTTCAGGCAGGTTGCGGCGCGCGGTATCGGTGCTGGCCAGTTCTTCCAGCTCCTTGGTACTCATGGTGTTGTACATTTCCAGCGATGCCCCTTTCAGACTGGCTACCGGAGTTTCTCCGCGTTTGGCGGACAAGGCTGCACCGGCAGCTTTTTGTTGGGCTTGAGATAAAGCAGGCATGAAGCACCTCCGTTAAAGAAAAGTGGTCACGCCTTTAGTGTGCCAAATGAAAAAGACGGCAAAGCAAGCAAATGTGAGGCTTGTTTGCCGTCTTGAACAGACGCCGGGGGGATGACCGGATCAGGATACTTTTCGTTTCTGAATCAGATACATAGCCATACCAAAAACCAGACCCCAGAAGGCGCTGCCGATATTGAGCAGACTCATGCCTGACGCAGTGGTCAGAAAGGTGACCAGGGCGGCGTCACGGGTGTCTGGGGCTTCCAGCGCCATGTGGATGCTATTGCCTATGGTACCCAGCAAGGCCAGACCGGCAATGGCCGCAATCAGTTCGGTTGGGAAGGCGGCAAACAGGCTGACCACGGTGGCACCAAAGATACCGGCGGCAAAATAGAAAATCCCGGCCCAGACACTGGCGCGATAACGCTGACGCGGGTCCGCATCCACTTCGGGAGTCATGCACAGGGCGGCGCTAATGGCGGCCAGATTGTAGGCGTAGCCACCGAAGGGGCCAAAGATCAGGCCCACAATCCCGGTCCAGCTAATGACGGTGGAGTTGGGCGCATCGTAGTTATGCGCCTTCAATACAGCCACGCCCGGAATGTTCTGCGAGCTCATGGTGACGATGAAAAAGGGAATGCCCACACCAATGAGTGCCGTCCAGGAAAACTCGGGCCAGACCAGCACCGGCGTGGCGGGAGTCCAGCTCAGAATTTCCATTTTCAGCAAACCTTGCAGGGCAGCAATCGTGACACCGGCCACCAATGCCAGCGGCACGGCGTAGCGAGGCGACCATTGGCGCACCACCAGAAACACAATGAACATGCTCAGGCACAGCAGCCATTGGGTTTGCATGGCACCAAACAGGTCCAGGCCAAAGCGCAGCAAGATGCCGCCCAGCATGGCACCGGCAATGCTGCGCGGCATGTACTGCATCAACTTCTGAAAGCTGCCGCTAAGACCGCAAATGGTGGTCAGCAGGGACGAAAACAGGAAAATGCCCACGGCCTGGGACATGGGCAGGCCCACCAGACCCGTGGCCAGCAGCGCTGCGCCAGGTGTGGACCAGGCAGTCAGAATTGGAATCTTGTAGCGCAGCGACAGACCTGCCGACAGCAGGCCCAGACCAATACCCAAAGACCACATCCAGGAGCCCAGCTCGGCGGTGTTGGCACCGGCCGCTTGAGCGGCCTGAAAAACAATGGCAGCAGAACTTGTGTAGCCCACCAGCACGGCAATCAGCCCCGCCGACATGTGAGAAATCTGGAACCAACTCAACAAGCGCTGCAGATATCCGGGGCGGGACAGGTGTGTGGAAGACATGGATGCGTGTGGTGAGGGTAGTAGGGACTTAAGAAGAATGGGTTTGGCTCAAGTAACGGCTGGGGGTTTCGCCCAAAATAGATTTGAAAACGGTAATAAAGGCACTGATCGAGGTGTAACCCAATTCCCTGGCCGTGCTCTTTACGGACATTCCCGAACCCAGTTTTTGCAGGGCCAGCATAATCATGAATTGTTGCCGCCAGCGCCCGAAGCTCATCCCTGTGTGTTTTAGCATATGTCGGGCCAGGGTGCGCTCACTCATGGCCAGTTCTTTTGCCCAGTCGGCCATCGTAGGGCGCGAGTCGGGCTGTTGCAGCATATGTTGCGCAATCGTCTGCAAAACTTTGTCCTCGGGCACCGGTACATGCAGCTGCCGGGTGGGCATTTGATTCAAGGTTTCCAGCAGCACCAGTGCCAGACGGTGCGTCTGGCTGCCCGGCTCGTAATGGGGATTCAGATCACTTAAATGAATGATCATCTCGCGCACCATGGGGCTCAGGTCCAGGGTACTGCAGTGATCGGGCAGTTCATCCAGGCCGGGCTGTATGTACAGGAAATGAATCAGGGCCTGATCGTCGGCGCGGGCACGGTGACGGATACCCACCGGCACCCAGACGGCGCACAGCGGCGGCACCATCCAGTAGCCCTGGTCGGTTTGCAGGGTGACGGAGCCATATTGCGTCATGATCAGCTGTCCATTGGGATGGGTATGCAATGGATTTTCAGTATTGCTGCCCATCGCCATCTTGATGCTGAAAATAGGCCCGCCCTGCGGATTGGAGCTAAAACTCATGCTTTGTCTGGTTTGAGGTATAAGTTGTCATAATATCCTGTTTGCGTCGGCATCGAAACAGGATAGAGTAGGGTTTTCACCTACTGGCTACACTTCATGTCCCTCTCTCGACTCTCCTGGCTCTCCCACCCCTTACTGGTGTTGATTGGCGTCTTGCTGATTGCCGGCAATCTGCGAGCCCCGATCACGGGTATCGCCCCCTTGCTGGAGCTGATCCAGGCAGATCTGTCTCTGTCGTCCACGCAGGCTGGCTTGCTGACCGCCATGCCCTTGTTCATTTTTGCGGTGATCTCCCTGCTGGCCGCCTCCATGGCGCGGGTGGTGGGCTTGTCCCGTTCCTTGTTTATTGCTTCCGTACTGATTGCGGTAGGTGTGGTGGTACGTATCCTGGGCGGCACGATAGAGCTGTTTGCCGGTATCGGTTTGCTGGCTATCGGGATTGCCTTGGGTAATGTACTGTTGCCTTCTCTGGTGAAACGCCATTTCCCCATGCGTATCAGTTTTGTGACGTCGCTGTACGTTTTGTTCATGGGTCTGGTCGCGGCGTTCAACTCCGCGATGGCGGTCCCGATGGCGGAGTGGACAGGCCAAAGCTGGCGCTGGTCGTCCCTGATGGTGGTCGGTGTGATGGCATTGGCTAGCGTAGTTGTATGGGCTACCCAGTTGGGAGCGGATCGACGTGCGGCACAAAATACGCCCACTGGCGCGGCAACCAGTTCTTCGGTGTGGCGTTTACCCCTGGCCTGGCATATCACCCTGTACATGGGTTTGAACTCGGTGGCTTACTACATGATTGCCAGCTGGTTGCCTGTGATGCTGGTGAACTATGGCTTTGAGCCGGATCATGCGGGCCAGATTCATGGTTTGATGCAGTTGGCTACCGCCGTACCGGCCTTGCTGCTGATGCCCGTGTTGAGCCGTGTGCACGACCAGCGTGGGGTGGCCTTGGCGGGTGCTTTGTTGCAGACCCTGACCTTTGTGGGCTTTCTGGTCTTGCCGTCCTGGTCCTTGCTGTGGGCGGTGCTGTTTGGCTTTGGTAGTGGCAGCGTATTCCTGATTGCCTTGGCCTTGATTGGGGTACGTTCTACGTCTACTTCGCAGGCGGCGTCCCTGTCGGGTATGGCGCAGTGCATGGGCTATTTGCTGGCCGCGTTTGGGCCTCCTGCCATGGGCGGTTTGCATGACCTTTTCAATAGCTGGGGCTGGGCCTTGGGCTTGTGCATTCTGGTCAGCTTTGGAATGGGCTACGCCGGTTGGTTGGCGGCTCGCCCCGCAGCTGCAAGCAAAGCCTGAGCTGAATTGCTGAAAGCCAGGTAGTCGGACCTCCGAGAGAGGGCCAAACAAAAGCGGCCTGTAATTGAAATACCCTTAGGGGCATCCAATTACAGGCCGTTTTGTTTTTTGGGTTACTGGCAGAGTTCAGTTTTGCAAAGGCTATTCCTGTGTTCAGCTTCTGTCGCCTACGACAAAATTGCCTGCTCCGAGTCACCCGTTCTGAGGTCTGACTATTCTTTAATGCGCAGCGAAATGGTGTGCAAGGCCAGGCCACCCAAGGCCAGCAAGGCACCTACCCAGGCGGTCGAAGTCCAGCCCCAGCCAGCGGCAATCGTCAAACCACCCAACCATGCACCTAGCGCATTGGCCATATTGAAAGCCGAGTGATTCAGCGCAGCCGCCAGTGTTTGGGCATCACCTGCCACGTCCATCAGGCGAATCTGCAAAGCGGGGCCCAAGGCCACCAGGGTGCCAATCAGCATGATGTTCAAGGGGCCAAGGATTGGATGGTGGGCCGTGATCATGAACAGCAAGAGCACGCCGGTAGCCCAGATCAGAACCAGGCGAATGCTGCGATCCAGGTAGCGGTCCGCATAACGGGCGCCCAGTAAATTGCCCAGCACCATGCCAACGCCAAACAAGGCCAGCACGACAGGGATGGCGCTGACCGACAGGCCCGCCAGTTCCATCAAGGTGGATTTTACGTAGCTGAACACCGAGAACATGCCACCAAAACCAATTGCGCCTATGCCCAGCGTCAACCAGACTTGCTTGCGCTTCAGGGCCCCCAGTTCGCGCAAGGGGCTGGCCAGCGTATTGGCGGGGATGAAGGGCACAAAGCGCAGTACCAGTCCCATGGTCAGCAAGGCGATCAGGCTGACGAAAGTAAAGGCCGCCTGCCAGCTCAGCCATTGTCCCAAGGTGGTAGCAATGGGTACGCCCAGTAAGGTAGCGACTGTCAGACCCAGCATGACGTAGGCCACGGCCTGTGCACGGCGATGCGGGGGCACCAGACGAGCGGCTACCAAGGCGGCAACACCAAAGTAGGTGCCATGCGGAAAGCCGGCCAGAAAGCGGGTGATCAATACGGTTTCATAGCTGGGGGCAATCACAGTCAGGAAATTGCCTACGGCATAAGCGCCCATCAAGGCTATTAACAGACGACGCCAGGGCCAGCGTGCGCCCAGTACGGCCAGTACCGGAGCGCCGATCACCACGCCTAAAGCGTAAGCGCTGATCAAGTGGCCTGCGGTGGGAATATCGATACCCAGATCCTGGGCCACATCGGGTAGCAAACCCATGATGACAAATTCGCCGGTGCCGATGGAAAAACCGCCCACAGCCAAGGCCAGAATGGCCAGTAAAACCTGGCGGGGGGATAAGGAAGAGTGCGAAGAAGACAAGATAAACGCCTGAGAATCAAGAAGGGCAGTGTGTCCAACCCGTAAGAGGCCTTATTGTCGCGCAGTCATGGGGCAAGGCTCAAGATTTCTAAGGGCGGAATAGGGTCATGTAACTGTAGGGAATTGAAGATCTTTTTAAGTTTTTAATTCTTATTACGTCCTAGCACAAATTAATTTATCAAGCTATAGCGTCAGCCCTAAACAACGTATGCAGATTTTTTTTGGTTTTTTATATAGAATCACGGTATTGGGTGTTTTGTATCCAATCATTTTCCTGTGGTAGCTTTCCCCTGATTTTGCAAGAAATCGGGGGTTTTTTTTATTCTGATTATTTTGGATTTCAATCATTAGGGCATTGAAAGTCCAATGCCAAAGCGGCTGGTCCGCTTGACAGGTGGGCATGTCAGACGAAGTGGCGTCGCAAGGATAATTCATGAATGGGCCAGTGCTGGTTTGCACTTGGCCCATTATTTTTGGCTCGGTTTTATCCGGATTTGATTCATTTTTAATTAATCGCGTTTTATCGATTCTAGTTATGTCCGGTCATATTTAGGTTGGAGATTTACTCTCGAAAATTCTGGATGGGTGCAGAGATGCTTGCCAGAGTTAAGAACGTCTTTTTTCGCCTTCTGTGAGATTTTGTCCGGCTTAATAAAAGAATCAATTTTGCCGATTTGCATAATGTTTATAGTATTGCAAATATAAGAGTTATTTATATCTCATTATCATATATCTGCTGATTAAAGCCGAGCTTGAGAACTGAGCTCAATTGAGTTTCACGCTTATGAAGATAAATGGAATTGAACTGTACGGACGAAATAGAGCGTTCAAATTGATCGTGTTGTTGTTTGGGTTTGTCGCTATGCGCACGGCACTTTGTTTCAGAGCCTGATCGCTTAATTGACCTGCTAGCTGAGTAGAAATATTCTTTGATATGACTCGAGTGTTTAGTTTGGTTAAACGCATTCAGGGTATTGACATGATAAAAATTTATTTTTAATTGCAGTTTATGTCCGAATTTTTACATGATGGGAAGTGGAGAAATACGAAGCTGATCTGTTGGGGCTGAACGACGGGGATGGTTTGACATTTGACCATCTGGTGTTCAGTTTTTCTCCCTTGTTCGCTGGCTGGTCTGGGCAGGCGGCTGCGTTAGAATCACTTAGGCAGCACCGCAAAGGAGGTGGTCATGAAAGTTGCATTGGGCCAGATGGCCGTATCCAAAGATTCGCAGGAAAACCTGAGCGCTTGCCTAGGTTTGATCGAACAAGCCTTGCGCTCCGGCGCGCAGTTACTGGTTTTGCCTGAAGGTGTGCTGGCCAGAAATGTGGCCGACCCTGAAGTGGTCCTGAAATCCGCACAAGCCCTGGATGGGGAGTTTGTCAGCCGACTGAGCGCTGCCACCCGTGATACTGATTTAACTGTGGTGTTCTGCATTCATACCCCGGCCGGAGAAGGCAAGGTTTGGAACACCTTGGTGGTGCTGCGCGATGGCCAGGTTCTGGCGCATTACAACAAGCTTCATTTGTACGATGCCTTCTCGGTACAAGAATCACGCTATGTACAGCCAGGTACAGAAATCCCCGCCTTGATTGATGTGGCCGGTTTCAAAGTAGGTTTGATGACTTGCTACGACCTGCGCTTTCCTGAGCTGGCCCGACGCTTGTGCGTGGACGGGGCGCAAGTCTTGCTGGCGCCGTCGGCCTGGCTGAAAGGTCCCTTGAAGGAACACCACTGGCGTGTGCTGACGACGGCTCGCGCTTTGGAAAATACGGCCTATATGGTGGCCGTCGGTGAGTGTGGTGAACGCAATATTGGCCAAAGTCTGGTGGTGGATCCCTTGGGTGTGATCGTGGCCCAGGCGGCAGAAACTCCCACATTGCTTTTGGTTGATCTGGATCGGGAGCGTTTGGCTTATGCCCGTCGCATTTTGCCCGTACTGGAAAACCGTCGCTTTGCTCCGCCCGAACTGGGCTGAACTAGTGGGGTTCAGCCTGCTTTTCTGAATGTCAGATTGACCCGGCCTGTGCCCCATACCGGATGGGCCGGGCCCTCCAGTCTGCGTACCCCATGGAAATTCAATCTGGATGGCCCCCACCAGACCAGCACATCACCATCGCGCAGTCGCAGGGTACGCACCGGGTCGCTGCGTTTTGCGCCGCCCCATAAAAACAAGGCCTCACGTCCCAGGGAGACCGAGACAATCGGGTGCTGCAAGTCGCGCTCGTTTCTATCCTGATGCAAGGACATATGCGCCTGCTCGTCGTAGTAATTGATCAGACAGGTATCGGGTTGAAAAGGGCCCTGGCCCGACTCCTGGGCAATGTGCGTTAATAGTTCCTTGAATATGGCCGGCATGGCGGGCCAGGCCAAACCGCTTTGCGGGTCCGTGGGGCTGTAACGGTAGCCGTGTTCGTCCGATATCCATCCCAGGTCGCCACAACTGCTTTGTGCGGCCGACATACGATGCCCTGAGGGAACCTGCATATGCCGCCAAGGAGCGCTGTGCACCAGTTCTTGAACCGCCTGTGCCAAGCTGGCGGCATAGGGCAGGGCCAGCCCCGGAAGGGCGATCAGGCCGGTATCCAGAGTCAGGACGTTGCCGGGAACGGGATCAAACAGGGAGAGCGTGGACATGCGCGATAGGGCGAATAAAGCAGTGACCAGAGTATAGTAATCGGGATTGTATTTTTGCGACTTCCCAGTAGAGGTGTCTATGGTCGAGCTGCTGATTCCACAACGTCAACACAGCATTGGTGCATTTGAAGTGGGGCGCGTTCTGCCCTTTCGCCAACGGCGTATGGTGGGGCCTTTTATCTTCTTTGATCGTATGGGGCCACAAGAGCTGACGGCACCTGTAGGGACAGAAAACGATGTGCTGCCACACCCGCATATTGGCCTGTCTACCGTCACCTATTTATTTGAAGGTGCCATGACACACCGTGACAGCCTGGGCGTGGAACAAGAGATTACGCCCGGCGCCTTGAACTGGATGACCGCTGGTTCAGGCATCAGCCATTCCGAGCGCTTTGAGCCCATGCGTACCCAAGGTGGCCGTATGGATGGCATTCAGGCCTGGGTGGCTTTGCCGGAACATAAAGAAGAGCAAAACCCGGATTTTGTGCATTACGAGGCCGAACAACTGCCTTTGATTCAGGACACGGGCCTGGAAGGTCGCCTGATAGCCGGATCGGCGTTGGGCCTGTGCAGCCCTGCCAGTGTGGCCTCACCCTTGTTCTATATGGAACTACGCGTACAAGCGGGCCAGTCTGTCCCCTTGCCAACCGGCCATGAAGAGCGCGCCATTTATATCTGTACGGGCGCGCTGGAGGTAGACGCTCAACGCTATCGCGCCGGTCAGATGCTGGTCTTTGCCAAAGGCGACAGCCCTCGCATCCTTGCCGAGCAAAACAGCCATTTGATGCTGCTGGGCGGCGAGCCTTTGGGACCACGCCATATCTGGTGGAACTTTGTGTCCTCGCGCAAGGACCGTATCGAGCAGGCCAAGGATGATTGGCTCAATGGTCGCATCAGTCTGCCACCACTGGACGATGAGCAGTTCATCCCTTTACCTGCGGTGTAATGCTCTTTACGTCGATGGTGGAGGTGTTTGACCTTGCACGTGGACCGTGACCTCATGGTGAATCGGAGTGTTGATGGAGCGGGCAATAAAGCAGTATTCACTTACGCGATCGTGAAGCGATTTGGACAAGGCAAGGTCACTGTCCGGTGTGATCGTGACGAAGGGGCGCAAGGTAACACTCTCGAATTGCCCAGCCCCGTTGGCCTCTTCAATCATGATGCCGGTAGGGTGGTCTTCATAGGCCGTGACCACAATGCCGGCTTCTGCCGCTATTCCCAGGTACCAAAGCATATGACACTGAGCAATCGATGCCAGGAAAAGCTGCTCTGGGTTCCAGCGGGCTGGGTCGCCTCGAAAGGCAGGGTCTGAGGAGGCAGCAATGGTCTCCAGGCCAACTGCCATCACGTCGTGGTTACGTGAGTAGGAGCGAAGGGTGCGGGTGCCGCTTCCGGTGTTGCCGGTCCAACTGATCAACAGTTCATAGTGGTGCGTTTTCATAGATCTGCTCAGGCAAAGTGGCAAGGAGCCACAAGAGTAGCAGCGGGGGGCAATCGTACATACAAAAAAAAGCCCTGGAAAGAATCCAGGGCTTTGAAGGCTTGCTCATCAGGCTGGTGGATTTGCCTGTATCCGCTCTATGAGCAGACTGGTTTTTTGATTGATGAGCAAGCCGGGCAAACGGAATAGTACCGCTTGCGCAGAATGTTTAGGAGGCCAATTGTACGGACTGGCGTCAAGCGAAACAAAAAAGACCAGTTTGATAGCAGGGCTATTGCAAATTGGCTTATAAACATTGATTGGCGCTGCTTATCCATCAATCACGGGCAGGAATGTTCAAGCCGCGTTGTACTGCCGGGCGGGCCTGAAACTGGGCCAGAACACGGGCCACATTCTTGAACTGCTCGTACTCCACCAGCTCGCCTGCGCCGTAAAAACCGATCAGGTTGGCAATCCAGGGGAACAGGGCAATATCGGCGATGGAGTAGCTGTTGCCCACCATCCAGTCCTTGCCATCCAGATGCTTGTCGATCACGCCCAGCAGGCGCTTGGATTCGTTGACATAGCGGTCGCGGGGGCGCTTGTCTTCAAAGTCCTTGCCAGCAAATTTGTGGAAGAAGCCCAGTTGACCAAACATGGGGCCTACGCCACCCATCTGGAACATCAGCCATTGCAGGGTTTCATAGCGTTGGGCCGGGTCTGCAGAGAGCAACTGGCCGGTTTTTTCTGCCAGGTAGATCAGGATGGCACCGGACTCGAACAAGGCCAGCGGTTTATTGCCGGGGCCATTGGGGTCCAGAATTGCCGGGATCTTGTTGTTGCTGCTGAGCGAAATAAATTCCGGGCTGAGCTGATCGTTGCGCTCAAAGCTGACCAGATGTGGCTCGTAAGGCAGGCCAATTTCTTCCAGCATGATGGATACCTTGACGCCGTTGGGAGTGGGCAAGGAATACAGTTGCAGGCGTTCGGGGTGCTGGGCCGGCCATTTGCCGGTGATGGGGAATGCGGAGAGATCGATTGTCATGACGTCCTTCACAATGGGGTGTAGAGGAATTCTTGATAGTAGCAAGCTGTACGGTGACGTACCGTCGCAGCCCGCTCCCCAGTAAGGTATTTGTTCCTCTTAGCGGCTGCGCGGGCGCAAGGGGTCCAGCAAGGATTTCAGGCCATTGTGATCCAGCTCGTGCATCAGGGCCAGTAGCTGCCCTAGCCGCCCGGAAGGAAAGCCTTCACGGGCAAACCAGTTCAGATAATGTCCCGGCAGGTCGGCCAGCAAGCGACCTTTGTATTTGCCGTAAGGCATGGTGGTATTTAACAGGGCAAGCAGGTCGTCGCTGGATTCAAGCATGGGGGCTTAACGTAGATGGTCGGCAAAGAAAGCTAGTGTACGTTCCTGAGCCAGTTTGTAGGACGCTTCGTGAAAATCGGGGCGATGATCGCAGCCAAAACCATGCCCGGCAGGTTCGTACACGTAAATGGCCACATCCTTTTGCGCGTCTTTAATGGTCTGAATGGCGCTGGCAGGGATGGAGTGATCCTGGGCACCAAAATGCATTTGAACTGGAATCCTGGGCTGTTCCTGGGCGTTCTGGGCAATTTGCGAACCATACCAGCAACTGGCGGCTTTCAGGCCTTGCAAGCGGCAGGCGGCCAGCCAGCTCAAGGAGCCACCCCAGCAATAGCCGACAATACCAATCTTGCGCGAACCCAAGGCGTCCACGCAGGCCTGAATATCCAGCAGGGTCTTATCAAGCGCAATGCCGTTGCGCAGTGCCAGACCTGCTTGCATGTCCTCGGCGGTATAGCCCAGCTCTACATTTTTCTCTTGCCGGTCGAACAGGGCGGGAGACAGGACACGGTAGCCTTGCTCGGCAAAGCGTTCGCAGGTGTTGCGTATGTGTTGATTGACACCAAAAATTTCCTGCAACACGATCAAGCCGCGTTCGGCCTGTTCATCGCCTGCGACATAGGCTTCGAAACGGTGCTGGTCTGCGCTGGTCAAGCTAAGCGTACTCATGGCGTGTCCTTTAGCTGTAAAACAGTAATTCTCTCTTATAACAGTCGCCCGTACTGGGAGGCCAGCCTCAGGACGTTTACAATCCACCCAGAACGGCGGGGGTGTCTGGCTCTCGCCCAAGCCCCTCCTACTTCAATGGAATAATGATGCGTGACGTGCTAATGGACAGTCTGTTCTGGACGATTGTGATGCCCTGGTTCTTGTTTTTAGGGCTATTTCTTGTTCCCAAGAAACCTTCCTGGTTGCGAAACTACGCCTTTCCCGGCGTGTTTATTGCAGTAGGTTTGGGTCTGGTGGCTGGGGTGGCAGTCGGTGTGGGCATTTTCAGCATCGTGCTGGGCCTGATCGCCTTTGCCGTGTGCTACGAAAAGCCGAAAGCCAGCGCCTGAGTCAGGGGCGAACGGTTTGATGAAAAACCATCGCGGCGTGCTGCCTGCGATGGTTTTTTTTGTCGCCGGGCCGCCCCAAGGCGTAGCGTGGAGGGGGGGCTTCAGCCGTCGACTGGCTCGGCAGGCGTATCCAGCGTCAGCAAGTAAAAGGCGACATTCAGCCAGCGGCCAAATTTGAACCCCACTTCCTTGAAGGTGCCCGCATGGGTGAAGCCCAGGCTTTGATGCAGATGGATACTGCCCGCATTGCTGGCATCAATACAGCCTACCAGGGTATGCACATTGGCCAGACGGGCACGCGTGATCAGCTCTTGCATCAGAATCTTGCCCAGCCCTTTGCCGCGGTGCTCCGGGTGCACATAGACACTGTGTTCCATGGTGTATTTGTAGGCGGGAAAGGCGCGGAAGGTGCCCCAACTGGCAAAGCCCATCAAGGTTCCTGCATCGTCAATGACGCCGACCACGGGAAAGCCGTTGGCGCGTTTGGTGGCAAACCAGCTCACCATGGCTTCGGGCGGGCGTGGCACATAGTCGTATAGCGCGGTGGAGTTCACGATGGCGTCGTTCAGGATCGCCAAAATAGCGGCTGCATGCTGCTCTTCATTGCAGTCTATAAAACGCAAGCCGCTTTCGCTGTCTTTCATTGATCCTTTCCTGTCAGGGGGAAGACCAGGGCTTCGTCGCCAATCGCGACGAGGTACTTGGCGGTCCGGGTGTATGGATGGCTACAGCTCAAGAGCGCTCGCTCTGGCCTATCGTGTGGCGTATTTTATTCCACTCTATTGGGTTTCTCATGGGAAATTCCCATTAAGAAAATGCCGTGATTTCCCCTGGTTTGAAGCCCTGGATTCTGGCATCCAGACCTACGCCTCAGGAAAAGAAAAACGCGCAGCCTGGGCTGCGCGTTTTTTGCACTCTTGCTGCCTAGGTCAAGGCTGATCTGCTTGCCTACGCACCCATGTCCAGCAATCAATCGTAGCGAGCGGCGATATTGCGTTCACCAATGGCCAGACCCGTGGTCATCCCCAAGCCCGTGTGCATGACCGTCACTTGCGTACTGCCATCGGCCTGCAAGACAGAAAATGGAGCCGGGCCCTTTGCACCGTATACCCCTTGCCAGCGTTGCAGCACCTGCACCGGGCAACCCAGCACGGTTTCTGCCAGAGCCAGCAAGTACTGGTCTGTTTCTTCCTGGTTGAAGGGGCTGGCTTGCTGGCCGTAGTCGTGCGAGTCACCAATAATCAGATCCCCGTCCGGGGTGGGGCTAATCAGCAAATGAATGCCTTGATCCAGCAGGACGCCATGACGTTGCTGTACTTGCTCGCGCAGTGTGTCTGCCAAAGGCAGATCGCTAAAGGCACCATAGTGCAGGCAGGACAAACCTGTCAGCAAAGGTCGGTCCAATGCCCAGCCTGCGTCCTGTGCACGCACTTTCAGCATTTGCAGACGTGTCACCGACGGTTTGACGGTATCGAGCAGTTCGCGATGCAGACTGCTGTAGTCGTGACCGGGGCACACAAAAATGCTGTTGGCGGTGAAGTTGCCCACGCTGCTGTGTACCTGCCCCTCTTGGGCATAGTGCACATGCGCTTGGGTATACACATCCACGCCCATGGCTTGCAGGCTGCTGGTAATGGCGGGCAGGGCGTCGCGCGAGTAGATCTGCAAATCATCCAGACCTTGCAGCGCGCCGTGGTGATGCCCCAGACGGCCTTCAAAGAGTGTCGCCAGTTCCTTGCCGCTGAGCATCTGGCAGGCCACGCCTTCGTCCTTGGCACGGCCTTGGGCAAAGTCTTCCAGCAGTTCCAGTTCCAGGTGATTGCGTGCTAGGACCAGCGAGCCATTGCTGCGCACATGAAAGCCCGCTTGTGCCGCCAGATCCAGCCACAGACCTCGGCTTTGGCGTGCCAGTTCCATCATGATGCCCGGCGCCTGACCGGTCACCAGTACCTGACCAAAATTACGTATGGTGGCGCCTTGGGCCTGGTGGCTGCGCTCGAGCACAGCCACGCTAAGCTTGCGGCGGGCAGCCGCCCAGGCATGTGCCATGCCCAGGATGCCGCCCCCCACCACGATGACATCGTAGTGTTGTGTGCTCATTACTTCTTGGCTTCCGATTTACCGTCGTAACGTTTGGTCCACTCTTCGATGATGCGCTCGCGGTTTTCAGCGGCCCAGACGAAGTTGTTGTCAATCAGACGCTGGTTCAGGTCTGCTGGCAGGTGCGGATTGGCCGTGGCGATAGAAGGGATGGCCAGCACGGCAAAGTTGGTCTTGTACAAGTGGTTGGCTTCTTCGCTGGCGGAGAAGTCAGCCAGTTTCTGCGCGGCTTCCAGGTTCTTGGTGCCTTTCATGATGGCAGCGGCTTCAATTTCCCAGCCCAGGCCTTCTTTGGGGAACACCAGTTCCAGCGGAGCGCCTTCTTCTTTCAGGCGAGCGCCACGGTAGTCAAAGGACACGCCAATCGTGTATTCGCCAGCGGCAGCCATATTGCAAGGCTTGGAGCCGGAGTGGGTGTAGGCACCGATGTTCTTGTGCAGGCCGTCCATGAAGGTCCAGCCTTTTTCTTCACCAAACAGTTGCAGCCAGGCGCTCACGTCCAGAAAGCCGGTGCCCGAAGAAGCGGGATTTGGCATGACGATCTTGCCAGCGTACTCGGGCTTGGTCAGATCTTCCCAGGACGTGGGCATGGGCAGCTTGTTCTTTTCCAGCTCAACGGTGTTCACGCACAGGGCGGCGGCAAAACCGTCCATGCCAACCCAGCTGGGTGGGTTGTTTTGATCGCGCATTTTGGCGTCGATCTTGTCCAGACCCTGCGGGGCGTAAGGCTGCAGCATGTTCTGGCTGGCCATCAAGCCCAGCGAGGAGCCGGCCAGACCCCAGACAGCGTCAGCCTTGGGGTTGTTCTTTTCAGCCAGCAGTTTGGCGGTAATGATGCCCGTGGAGTCACGCACCCACTGGATCTTGATATCGGGGTTCTTTTTCTCGAAAGCAGCCTGGTAAGCCTTGAGCTGATCGGCTTCCAGCGCGGTGTAGACGGTCAGGGTCGTAGCGGCTTGAGCCAGGGAAGCGGCGCCCATCAAAGCGGCAGCCAAGGAGCTCAGAACAATGGTTTTCATGGAGAAGTGTCCTTGTGACAGCAAAAGGGGGGGTGGGGTTAGAGAGAGTCGCCAGGGCATTCGCCCTGGGCCATCCGCTCGGTGATTTGTTCAACCACGGCAGGCAGTTGGGCAACGGTGTCGATCAGGTAATGCGGTTGGGCATTGGCGAAGGTGGCCGCGGCGCGATCACGCAGGGTTTGGCGGCTTTCTTCGTCCAGAGCCAGAAATTCCAGTTCGGTCAGTCCGGCGGCATTGCCTGACAGCAGCAAACCTACCGTCCACATACCGGCATTGCGGCCTTCTTCAATGCCGACTGGGGTGTCGTCAATCTTCACGCAGGCACCGACATTCTTGATTTCCAGACGAATGACGTTTTCCAGGGCCATGGCAGGCCAGGGGCGTGCTTGCGGGACTTCGTCAAAGGCGACGTGGTAGTCCACCAGTACTTGTTGGCGGTGGGCGTGTTGCAGCAGGTTGTCCAGAACCAGACGCGGGTAGCCGGAGCAGGAGCCGATTTTCAGACCTTGGCGGCGTGCCCAGGACAAGGTTTCGCGGGCACCGGGAATGGCGGCTGAGAACTCGCCCACGCGTTCGTTCTGCATGGGCAGGAAGGTGTTGTAGATACGGTCTACATCGCTGTCATCGGGTTCGCGCTCATGCAGGGCCACAAACTGGGCGCGCACTTCAGGCAATTCCAGCATGGCTTTGATGTGATCCCATTTACCGATGCCCATCGCGCTGCGGGCCTGGTCCAGGTTCAAATTCAGATCAAAGCACTTGAAGGCTTCAACCAGAATCTGGGTGGGAGCAAAGGATCCAAAATCCACCAGTGTGCCGGCCCAGTCAAAAATCAGGGCTTCAAGGCGTGGAGTCTGGTGACTTGGCATATCAAGCGATGTATTCGCGCAAGTTGGGGATGACATTGCGGTCCTATCAGGTTGAGGAAAGAGAAGTAGGAGAGCGCCAGGCCTGGCTGCGGCGCAAGGAAGCGCGGCTCAGAACATGAACCAGGACGCAGACAAAGCCGGAGCTGAGCATGATGACCGTGCACATGGCGGCGGCCGGGCCGATAAAGCCGGCGTCGTCCATATTCATGACCGCTACCGAGGCCAGCACGGTTTGCGGGCTGTACAGAAACACGACGGCAGACACGGTGGTCATGGCCGAGACGAACAGGTAGCGCGCCACCGACAGCAAGGCAGGCAGGCACAGCGGCACGGTGACACCCATCAAGGTGGACAGACGCGGAGCCTTCAGGGAGGCGGCAGCGGCTTCCAGCTCGCCAGGAATGGCTTTCAGGGCCGTCACAAAGTTCAGATGGGCACTGGTGTACAGGTGAATCACCGTACATAGGACCAGCAAGCTCATGGAGCCGTACAGACCGGACAAGGGATTGTTGGGGTGGTTGAAAAAGAAGATGTAGCCCAGGCCCAGCACCAGACCGGGAATGGCCATGGGGGCCAGCGCCAGCATTTGCAGCACGCCGTACAAGCCTTTTTCGGACTGGCCACGGGCAGGCAGTTTCTCCAGCACCCAGGCGCCCAGAAAGATCAGGGCCGAACCCAGAATGGCGGTAAACAAGGCCATGGTCAGGCTGTTGCGCCAGGCCAGCCAGCCGCCACCGTCCATATTGTTGAAATCGTAGGACTTCAGGGACAGGCTCAGGTTGTAAGGCCAGAACTTGATCAGGGACGCCCAGACCGCCATGCCCACAATGCTCAGAATGGCCAGGGATACCAGTACCAGAACGAGAGTGAAGTAACGGTCGCGCTGACGGTGTGGCAGAGGCGAGTAGGCACTGAGCGAGCCTTGAGCCTGACCGCTGGCACGAGCACGCAGATGACGGTCCAGAAAGAAGGTCAGCACAGCGGGAATCAGCAGCAGCACGCCAATGGCCGCGCCTTTGGAAAACTGCAACTGACCGACCACGGCTTTATAGGCTTCCATGGCCAGCACGTTGTAGGAACCGCCCACCACTTTGGGCACGCCAAAGTCAGTGACGGTCAGAGTAAAGACCAGGCATGCGGCGGAAAAAACGGCATAGCGGCTGGCGGGCAGGGTTACCGTCAGGAAGCGACGCCAGGAGTTGGCACCCATGGCGCGGGCAGCGTCATACAGACGAGCATCGGCCAGGGCCAGACCGGTACTGAGAATCATCAGGGCGTGGGGGAAGGTGTAGAAGGCTTCGCCCAGCACAATGCCCCAGAAACCATAAATCGTTTCACCGCCCAACCAGTGACGCAGCAAACCTTGATTGCCAAACAGGTAGATCAGGGACAGGCCTGGCATCAGCGATGGGGCCAGCAAGGGCAAAAGGCCCAGCGCACGAAATAGCCCGGCACCGCGTATGCAGCAGCGTTGCAGGGCAAAGGCGAACGCGTAGGCAACGGGGATCACGATCAGCAAGGTGGTCACGCCCACCAGAATGCTGCGGCCCACCATGGGCATGAAGCCCGGGGCGCTGATCACCGACCAGAACTGACCCAAACCCACCAGTTGCCCGTCGCCGTCTTGAATGGCGCGCAGCAAGATGAACAGCATGGGCAGGGCCAGGAACAGGACCAGCAGGGCAAACAGGGCAATTAATAAGGCGCGTCGTGCCGCCGAGCCTATCCAGACAGGCAAAACGGGACGGGTCAGGGGATGGTTCTTCACGCTAGTTTCAGCAACGGGCAGGCCATACAGGCTGGTGGAGCGCAGGGACGCCGCGCCAGGCTGTGGTGTGGAATCAATGGTGGGCATGCAGCGCCTCGCTGGGAAGCTGAATGCGGCAGCGACGTGCGGCCAAGGGGTCGAGCAAGCGATCCCCTTGTTCGGGGTTGACGATGGCCTGGACAGTCAGCCCGTCCATGCCTTCGGGGCGCAGAATCAGCTTGTAGTGACGGCCCAAAAATACGCCGTCCACGATGTCGGCCAAAAAGGTATTGGTCGTGGTGGCCGGGCTGTTGTTATCCAGTACCCGAATGTTTTCAGGGCGGATGAAAAGACGTCCTGCTGCAGTAGGCGCTTCCTGGCCCAAGTCCAGACGAACGCGCTCGACCAGCACCGAGCAATCGTGCAAGGGCGTAAAGGGCAGCCAGTTGGCTTCACCGATAAAGCCCGCCACAAAGGGATCAGAAGGTGCTCGGTACAAAGCCTGGGGACGATCAAATTGCACCAGTCGGCCCTTTTCCATCACGGCGATACGGTCCGCCATGACCATGGCTTCTTCCTGATCGTGCGTCACCATCAAGGTGGTGATGGAGAGTTGCTTTTGCAGCGCACGCAGCTCGATACGCAGCCGCTCGCGCACCTGGGCATCCAGCGCCGACATGGGTTCGTCCAGCAAGAGTAAGGAGGGTGAGGGGGCCAGTGCACGAGCCAGGGCCACACGCTGCTGCTGACCGCCCGACAGTTGTGCCGGGTACTTGTTTTCCGAACCGGACAGGCCGACCAGATCCAGCATCTCGGAGACGCGTTGACGCACTTGGGTGGCCAGGTTCTTGCGGGGCGACAGGCCGTAGGCAATATTCTGGGCCACGGTCAGGTTGGGGAACAGGGCGTAGGACTGAAACAGGATGCCGTAATCACGCTGTTGAGGGGGCAGGTGAGTAATGTCACGGCCCGCCATCACGATGATGCCTTGATCGGCTTGTTGCAGCCCGGCAATGCATCGCAGCAAGGTGGTTTTGCCACAGCCCGAGGGGCCCAGCAAACACACCAGTTCACCGGCTTGTATATCCAGGCTGACCTGGTCCAGGGCAGTAAAGGAGCCGAACTGCTTGTGCAGTCCTTGTATGGTTAAAAATGCGGGCTTGGCGCTCATCCTGGGTTCCGACTTGTCATGAATGTCATGAACGTCAGTATGGGAGTCGGATATGGCGGCACTATGACAGTACAACTAATTTCTGTAATACGAGCATCGGATAATTTGGGCTTTGATTCTTCCCCGAGGAGAGCGGCAGCATGCTGGCTCTGGAACTGAAGTCCTTTCACGCCACGGCCCATTGTGGCTCCATTACCAAGGCTGCCCAGCAATTGGGGATCAGCCAGCCCACCGTGACCTCGCATCTGCGACAGCTGGAAGCCCGCTATGGCGTGGAGCTGTTCTATAGGCAAGGCAAGGGGGTGTACTTAAGCCAGCAAGGGGAACGCCTCTTGCCCCAAGTCGAGCAACTGATGCAGCAAGCTGCCCAGATCGATTTCAGTTTGCGTGATCTGCGCGATCTGAAAAGTGGCATGTTGCGAGTGGGCGCGACCGGGCCGTATTACATCATGGCTGTATTACGGAATTTCCATCAGGCTTATCCCGGCGTGAAGATGCGTTTGAGCATTGATAATTCGCAACGGGTCTTGAGTGCCTTGCATGACTATCAACTTGATGTGATCGCGTCCTCGGCGCTGGTTGATGATCCGCGTCTGGTGCGTCTGCTGCTGGCTTCTGATCCCTTGGTGGCCGTGCTGCGAGTGGATCATCCTTTGGCTAACCGGCAGCGTGTGCGTATTGTGGACCTGTGCCGCCATCCCATTCTGATGCGTGAGCCCGGGTCCATGACACGGGAGCTATGCTATCAAGTGTTCCGGCAGGCGGGGCAGGAGCCGACGCAGTTGCTGGAGATAGGGAGCCGGGAGGCGATAGGGTGGGGAGTGGTGTGCGGCATGGGGGCCAGTTTGCTGCCCTTGCGTGAAGTGCCTGCGCATCCGGACATTATCAGTGTGCCACTCAGTGATGTCTCGGCTCATTTGAGCGAGTTTGTGTATTGCTTGAAAGAACGCGCGCAGGGCCATGCCATACGCGCGTTTCTGGAGCAGGTGCAGGCCGAGCTGCCTGCACCTGCATAAGGCCAGGATCAAGCCAGTTCGGCCAGACCTTTCTCAAAAGCCTGACGGGCCTTCTGTACAGCGTCGCGCTGTTCCTTAACGGCTTTGCGCTGGCTGGCAATCTGGTCTTCCTGCTGGGCCAGTTGCTCGCTGAAACGCTGACCCAAGGTGCTTTGTGCACTGACGGCAGCCAGGTTGGCGCGGATGCGTTCCTGTTCAGCCACGGTTTCGTTCAGGGCCTCAACGGCCTGATTCTGCGCTTGCTGGGCCTGACTCAGCTGACGACGCAGCTCGATCAGCTTGTCCATCCTGGCTTGTTGCGCGCTGTCCTGGCCGTTTCCACGCCACTGCAGCAGCATGTTCTCGTCGATTTCTTCCAGGCGCAATTCCATATGGTCTTGCAGGCTCAGCTGGGCCGTGACGGTGACCGTCTTGCCCTTGGCAACTTTCACTTTCAGGCGGTGCTCCTGGGCGGTATCGCTATCATGGGCGTCGGACTTGAAGGACCAGCCATCCTGACGAGGCAACTGGATCAGCACCGTGCGATCTTCATCGGCCGGAGCCTTGATCTCGTAGCGGAAGTTCTGCAAGCGCGTCCATTCCGAACGGGCAACGCCATCAGTCACACGGGTTTTGCTCAGGCGGTATTCATCCGTTTGCTCTTCGCGGATTTGAACTTTGCTGTCTTGGGCAAAGTAGATCAAACGCTGCTCGCCAGCAGGCAGACCGGCCAGCTCTGCATCACCCACGTGACCGTCCTGTTCATTAAAGACGGTAATAATGCCGGGCGGCAGGCTATTGGCCTGTTCGTTCTTCACCCAAATGGCGGCTGTGGGATAGTCGCCAGCTTGGCCGCTGCGGTAAACCGAGAGGGACTCGGCCTGCAGCGATGTGTCGATAAAGGGCACCGAAACCGTCTGGCCGGTGGGTACGCTTAGCGTTTGTGGCAGGCTAAAGCGCACTTGAGTCTGACCTTCCTGTGCCTGGGTGCTGGCGCCAGCGCCGCCCGAAGCCCACTGTTTGGCCATGTTGCCATCGGCCGCATAGGCGGCGCTTTCCATCATGATGGGAGCGGGTGCGGCTGGAGCCATGCGAGCACGCATGGCCTCACCTGCTGCTTTGCGGGCGTGATTTGCGCTGACAGTAGCCTGGGTGTCAGCTTGCGGCGCGATGGAGCTGCCTACCGCCACCGGCAGTTCAGGGCGCTCGTTCCAGTAACGTTCCAGCAGACGCTGTCGCAGCATCACAGGCGAGCCCGAGCTTAGCGTGACCTTCACATCTTTCCAGTCCTCACCGCTGGTGTTCTCAAAAATGGCCCAGGCCTGCAGGCGGGCTTTGCCGTCCTGCATCATCAGGCGATAGGAGCTTTTCCATACCGGTGCAGGAATCAGGTAGGACAGGCGGGCTGTCTTGGCGTCGGTCTTGTTCAAGACCAGTTGAATATCACGCGACTGCTGATTGCTTTGACCGGCCAGCACTTCGGTGGCCTGCTGCAATTGCTGTTGCAAGGTCTTGTCCAGTACTTCCAGGCTGGTGTCCGGGCCCAATTCCAGGGTCTGGATCTGGCCCTGTTCTGTCAGCACGCTCAAGATGGCCTGGGCGGGATGTTCCTTGGTGGCCGCAGTAGCTTGCACCCCCAGGACGGCACCCCGTACCAGGCGGCCTTGCGAGCTGGCGCTGACTTGCTGGCCGCGCAGCGCTTGTGCCAGGGTGGCGGGCGAGCGCAGGTCTTTGGCCGAGAAGGGCAGGCTGTCAAAGCTTTCTTTCAGTGGGGCCAGACCCGACAAGGTCAGGGAGTCGATGCGGTTCTTGCCATCGACGGCCATCAGGGTTTTCAGAATGTCATCGACCTGGGTCAGGGGCACACGCAACTGAGCGGTACCGGTGTCAGAGACGGGGATTTGTCGCTCGATCTCGGCCATACCGGCACTGGATAAGGTAATGGACTCGATCTGCTGGGCCCAGGCGGTGCTGGCTGCCGAGCCCATCCAGACCAGGAGCAAGGCGCCGGTCAAAAAGCGCAGGCGAGGCGTACGCGCAGCGTGGGGCACAAAGTGGTTCATAGCGCTTCCTTATTCATCCGTAAGCGAAACAAAGGGTTGAAGCGCATTATGCCTAGCCTTGTGGGGCTCTGTCTGTCATTCGGGTAACAAAAAAATGCCACCGTCCGGCTTTCTCTACCTGGGGCAAAAAATACTTACGTCATCAAAAGCGCGCAAGGCTCTGCTAGGATTTGGGCAGCGTGGCTTGTGCCAGCGCGCGTTTATCAATCTGGTGAAGGATCAATATGATGTGGACGTCGTGGGGCAATGCCTGGGCGGGGATGGGAATTGCCCTGATCTTGGCGGTCTGTTTTTTCTGGCCAGCCCGACACCTGTCCTGGAGCCTGCCTGTAGAGCTGGAGCCTGAGTTGGACGGGCGTTCGCCGCGTGCTCATCGTCAATGGGGATGGGTATGCCAGAGTCTGGCCCTGGTCCTGATGTTGTGGGCCGGTTGGCGCTGGCAGTTGACGCCTGCAGCAGTGGCGGCCTGTGTGTTTATCGCTGGTACTGCTCTCTTGGCCTGGATTGACGCGGAAACGGGCTATCTACCTGATCGTCTCACCTTGCCCTTGCTGTGGCTGGGCTTGCTGGTCAATCTAGATCACACCTTTAGCAGCTTGCCCTTGGCGGTGATTGGCGCGGCATTGGGCTACAGCGTGTTGTGGCTGTTAAACCATGTGTTCTTGTTGCTGACCGGGCGTGCAGGCATGGGCTATGGCGACTTCAAATTACTGGCCGCGTTGGGAGCGTGGCTGGGAGCCACCGCCTTGCCGGGAATTCTTCTGGCGGCATCCGTATTGGGCTTGCTGGCGGCTCTGGTCTTGCGCCTTGGTGGGCGTTTGCAAGCCGGGCAGGCCATTCACTTTGGTCCGTATCTGGTCCTGGGAGGCTGGGTCATGCTGTTTTCCCTGCCGCGCATTTTGTAAAACATGATTCGTTTTTTCCACAATTAAACAGGCTGTGCAGGCCTTGTCCGCGCTACCACAGCAAAAGTTTGGACCCGTATGGGAGTCGTGGTAAAACGTCCGGGGCCAGTCGGGCTGGCGGGAGTTCCGCCCGAGCTGTATGTGGAAGTACAACGCGGTTCCATGGACATTGTCCCGCTGACAAAGCAGACGGGAACCTGAGGATGAAGGCATGATTATTGTTGTTGGCGCCGGTGTGGCGGGCTTAGCGGCGGCGCGTCGCCTGAGTATGCAAGGTCAGGAAGTAACGCTGGTGGCTCCTCAGGAGCCCCAGCCCTCGTTTGGTGAGACCTTGTCCGAACGCGGGGCCGTGGTCTTGACCAGCCTGGGCTGGGCAGGCTGTCTGGATGAGACGGTGGCCTTGCGTTCACAAGGGCGTTTTTCGGTATGGGGTAGCGCAGGACTGCGCACCGTCCAGGATGAAGACGGGCAGGGCTACCTGCTGGACAAGGCCCGTCTGGAACAGGCGCTGCTTGAGCGTGTACAAAAAGAAGCGAAGGTCAGTATTCGCCAGACGCGTGTCTTGGGTCTGGAACATCAGCCTGAAGGTGTTATTGCCAGGCTGGCAGACGGTACCAGCCTGCAAGCCGCTGCTTTAATCGACTGTACTGGTCGTGCAGCCTTGTCCGCCGGAGCGGCCGCCCAGCGTCATCGTCTGGATAGACTGGTCGCTGCCTGGCAAGTCTTTGACCTGCCTGAAGGGGCAGAACCCTTGGCTGCTTCCCTGGTAGAAGCCGTCGAGTTGGGGTGGTGGTACCTGTCCCCCATGCCGGGTCATCGCTTGATGGTGGCCTTGTTTTCGGACTCGGATCTTTTGCCCGATGGTTTGAGCCGAGATGGTTCGGTCTGGGCCGGTTTGCTGGGCTGTGCCGACGCGGCACGAGTGCGTATGGAAAGCCTGGGCTTGGATAATCAGATGGCTGCTCACACTCCTAAAGTCAGCGCTGCCGCTAGCTGCACCGTGTCTTACTTCGTTGAAGGCCGCATCTTACGTGCTGGTGATGCAGGCGCGGCCATGGACCCCCTGGCCGCCAATGGCCTGGCAACGGCCCTGTGGAGCGGATCACAATCGGCACAGGCTGCTGTAGCTCTGACAAAAGGCAATCCCGAGCCGGCGCGTGCTTACGAAAAGGACTATTTGTTGGGTTTGGTGCGTCACCTGAATTCGCAACATGCTCTGTATGGCATGGAGCAACGCTACGCGGCTCAGCCTTTCTGGCAGCGTCGTCATCGCGTCTTGGAGTGATGGTAAAGAGGGCGGGGCAACGAAATAGCTTGCTGTAAGACCGCCAGAATCAAAAAAGCCGAAACAGTGCTCATGCTGTTTTGGTTTTTTTATGGCTGATTGTTCTGCGGTAAGTCAGGGAGGAGTTTTGAGTACGTCTGCCTTCAGTCCAAAAGGAATTTGATTTTTCGGAAGGTCGTACCGCTGGAAGGGAGGCCCGACCATACCAACACTGATTGGATCTACGTATCTGGCTTCCTCGCCTTCAAACAGCGTGTGCAAGCTGCTTGCTTTCAGACGGAAAAAACAAAAAGCCGACCATTTTGCGATGATCGGCTTTTTGAGGAATTTGTGGTGCCCAGGAGAGGACTCGAACCTCCACACCCGAAGGCACATGGACCTGAACCATGCGCGTCTACCAATTCCGCCACCTGGGCTTTTGATCAAGGCTGCTGCCTGTCTCAAGCATTCAATTATAGAGTGAGTTTCCTTGGGAAAGCAAGCATTTTTCACTCAATAAATTTAATTTCAATTTCTAGTTGATTGGCATTCTCATTATCATTATAGTGTGTCATGTGATATAGCATAAGAGTATGGACATGAAATTCAACACAATGGATGTCGAGCGGATGCTGCTGGATATGGGCCAAGGCCGAAAATACTCTGCTCGGGCCATGCAGCTCATGCTGATGGCCCTGCTCAAAGAGGGCAGTACTCACGGTTATCAGTTGATACGCCGTTTCGCGCAGCTTAGCCAGAACAGCTATGTACCCAGCGCTGGTGCGGTCTATCCCGCCCTGGCGTATTGCGCCACGCAAGGCTGGGTGCTGATTGAAGAAGAAGGCCGTCGCAAGATGTACAGCCTGACCAAGGAAGGGCACACGTATCTGGAAGAGCAAAAAGAAAAGTGCGATTACCTGATGCAGTCCCTGACCTATCGCGGGCGCAAGCTGGTGTGGATACGGCAGATGCTGGCCGAACACAATAGCGACGAGGATTTGAAGGCCGCGCAGGAACAAACAGGTTGGTTGCCGGAGTTTGTCCAGGTACGCCACAGCCTGAAGCAGGCCATGTTTGAACAATCGACAGCCAGTCTGGAACGACAGGCAGAGGTGGTGGCCATTTTGGAAAAAGCCATCGCTGACATACGGAACTTGCCCAAGGAGTCTTAAGAATGCAGTCTGAACAATTAACGCAGAAAGTTGCTCATACCTTGAAGTTGCGTTTGCTGACCGTAAAAAAGCGGCGCGAACTGGGGCCTGATATGGTGCGCATCACCCTGGAAGGCTCGGATCTGGAAGGTTTTTATACCCCTGGCTTTGATGACCACGTCAAACTGATTTTCCCGGACCCTGTCACTAAAGAATTGCGACTGCCTCAAATGGGCGAGCGTGGCATGGTCTTTGCCGCCGGTCAGGAAAAGCCACCTATCCGCGACTACACTCCTCGCGAGTTCCGCGAGCAGGAAAAGGAGATGGATATTGATTTTGTGGTCCACGGTGAAGGCCCGGCATGCCAATGGGCCATGCAAGCTAAAGAGGGCGACAAGCTGGGTGTGGCCGGGCCGCGTGGCTCCTTCCTGGTCAGCAAGGACCTGGATTGGCAAGTTCTGATTGGCGACGAAACCGCTGTGCCTGCCATGGCGCGACGAGTGAAAGAACTGCCTTCCAATGTGAAGGTGCATGTTTACGTATTGGCACGTAATCTGCTGACAGTCGGTGCGATGGAGGCACCGGACCATGTCACGGTGAACTGGATTCCTTCGCTGGCCGGTTTGAATGGCATTCTGGACGCATTGCGTGCCGCACCCGAGTTGAGCGGCACCGGCTATGTGTGGGTCGCAGCAGAATATTCCATCGCTCAAAGCTTGCGTGAGTACTGGGTGCAAGAACGCGGCCTGGATAAAGGCGCGATTCGGGCCAGCAGCTACTGGCGTCAAGGTGATCAGGGCGACGACGCCCCACGCTTGGACTAAGCGGCTTTTTGCTGAGGGTAGGGCTGGGCGCGCAAGCGTCCGCCCACGTTTAACACGGGCTGTAAATCTGTATCCAGCACCGTATCGGGATGAGCCAGACGGTGTTCGTCAATCAGGCGGGCAATGGCATCCATGTTCAGCAACAAGGTGCTGTCAATATCGTGCTGGAAGCGGGCCCAATAGCCACCGCGACAACTGGAACCCAGCCAGCGCGGCTCGTAATCTCCGACCTTGTCAGCATGTACTTCGCACACTACAGCCAGCCGTGAACAACCGGGGTGCAGGACAATGCGGTAGTGGTGCTGCTCTAAAGTCAGGTAATAGCAAAACGGTGCAGACATGAAACACTCCTGTTTAGCTCTTGGAAGGGACTTCCGGGTGAGCAAGTTGGATTAAAGGACCCTTTGCCTGGAAACAACCAAGCATAAAAAAACCCGCTGGCAGCGGGTTCGTGTCTTGATGATCCCATTGATTGCCAGATGGCCATATCTTGAATCCACCTTGTGCGGGTACACAGGTTGGCATGGGTTGTCCCAACTCTTGATATAGCAATAAGCATAAAAGCGATTCTTATGAAGTGCAAGGGCTGCGCTTATTTCTGTCAGACATGAAAAAAAGCAGAAATAGTTTGCATTCTTTCAAAACCATGTTATAGTTCTCTTCTGTCTTGCAGAGACGAGTTGAAAAACAAATCCAGCAGTCAGAGCCCAGGTGGCGGAATTGGTAGACGCGCATGGTTCAGGTCCATGTGCCTTCGGGTGTGGAGGTTCGAGTCCTCTCCTGGGCACCAAAATTCCTCAAAAAGCCGATCATCGCAAGATGGTCGGCTTTTTGTTTTGTGTGTTCACAAAAAGAGGCGTGAGCAACTAGCTGCAGAGCATTGTTACAGCCAACCTAAAGGAAAGCTCAGTCATCGTGTTATTCAAACTTCCTTCAGTTCCCGGATCAAGGCTTGCAGAAAAGTGTTGACGCTTTGAGGTAGTGCCCGCTTTGCCATGCTTAAAACCTGTAGATCCCTGTCCAGGCGGGGGTCCAGTATGGGAACGATTTTCAGACCGTGGTCCATGCTGCTGCGATGGCTGATCGACGCCCCCAAGGCAATCGCGTTGGTACGACGGACGAACTCGTGCAGTACTCCCGAATAATTGCATGTAAATACCTCGTTGAAGACCAGCTTCTCCATCTGGCAGACATGATTAAACAACTGCTTTTGAGTTAGCTCCTCTCCGGGCATCACAATGGGGTAGGGCTGTAGTTGGGTCAAGGATAAACTGCGTGCCGCATTCAGGGGGTGCTCAGGTTGCATGATGGCAAAAATAGGTGAAAGGCAGGAGTAGTTCACTTCAATGTCGGGTACCGGGGCCGTGCTGAAAATGACCCCGAGATCGACCTCTCCGCTTCTGACCATTTCCACACAGTCATCGGGCGAGCTGACCTTCAAGACGAACCGCGCCAAAGGGGTTCGGTTGGAAAACTCAGCCATGACCATGGGTAGAAAATAGCGGGACAGGCCCTCTGTGGCCGCCACTCGTATCAAGTGTGCCTGGGCATAGTCGTTCTGCCGCAGGCTTTGCAAGATTGCTTCTTCCTCCAATCGCACACGCAGGGCATGTTCGGCTAGGGCCTGACCTGCTGCCGTCAGTACCATTCCCCGCCGTCTGCGTTCGAACAGCGTAACGCCTATGGATTCCTCCAACAGGGTGATTTGCCGGCTGATTGCGCTGGAGGCAATGTGCAGTCGTGCACTGGCTGCTGCCAGTGATCCTGTTTCCATCACCGCCAGAAAGTACTTGTAGTCCATGATTTTGCTCAGCTAATCCCGTCTGTACCGATAGTTTAGGACTTAACTTAAGAATTCTAAAAATTAGTTCATTCTATTCTAAAGATAGAAATATACAGAAGGCAAAACGAATTCTATAGTCCTCTTTCCTATCAATAAGACAACGAGACAAAAATGGGAAAAAGTAAAGCCTTGTCCAGGGTGCGCGCCTATTTTGAGGAGGGCGGTTTCGAGCAGGACTTGCGCCGTCGTGTGGCGATTCAAAGTGACAGCCAGACTGCGGAGAAAGTGGATCAATTGCAGCTCTACCTGGATCAGGAGCTGGGCCCTTCCTTGGTGAAACTGGGGTTTGAGGTCCGTATCCTGGCCAATCCCAAAGGGGCAGGCCCCATCCTTCTGGCTCACCGACATGAATCCGATGAGCTACCCACGATTCTGACCTATGGGCATGGCGACGTGGTGCCCGGACATGACCATCAATGGCGTGAAGGCTTGGCGCCTTGGGAATTGAAGATCGAAGGGGAGCGTTGGTACGGCCGGGGGACGGCGGACAATAAAGGCCAACACAGCATCAATCTGGCCGCGCTGGAACAGGTCATTCAAGCTCGCGATGGGCGTTTGGGTTTCAACCTCAAAGCCATCTTTGAGACGGGTGAAGAGCGAGGCTCGATCGGTTTGCGCGAGTTTTGCGAACAACATGCACAGAGCTTGTCGGCTGATCTGTTTCTGGCCTCGGACGGCCCGCGCTTGAACGCCAATCAGCCGACCTTGTTCTTGGGCTCGCGTGGCACTGCGTTGTTCTCGCTGGAGGTGATTTCGCGTGAAGGGGGGCTGCACTCGGGCAATTGGGGCGGGGTGATGGAAAACCCCGCGGTGGTGCTGGCCAATGCTCTGGCCTGCCTGGTGGGGCCTCAAGGACAGCTGTTGTGTCGCGAACTGACGCCAGGCCCCATACCGGAGGACGTGCTGGCTGCCATTGCAGATTTGGAGATTGGTCAGCATACCTTGGGGCTGGCCTTAAATGCGCATTGGGGCGAACCGGGCCTTAGCTACGGCGAACGTCTGTTCGGCTGGAACACCTTGGAAGTGCTGGCACTGGATGCCGGGAATCCGCAAAAACCAATCAATGCTATCCCGCCTCGTGCTCAGGCTTTTTGCAATTTGCGTTTTGTGCTGGGAACGCAGACAGAGGACTTGGAAAGCACCTTGCGCCAGCACCTTGATGCGCGTGGCTTCGAGCAGGTGCGTATTCATATGGGCCAGATCATGCCTGCCACCAGGCTGGATCTGGGCAATAAGTGGATCGCCTTGATCAAGGATGCGATCAGCAAAGTGACGGATCAGAAAATTGCCGTGATCCCGAATTTGGCAGGAACTGTACCCAACGATATTTTTGCCGATGTACTGGGTCTGCCCACGATCTGGGTGCCACACTCCTACCCCGGCTGCTCTCAGCACGCTCCCAATGAGCACATGCTGACTCCCATTATCCAAGAGGGGCTGGACATCATGACCAGCGTTTTCTGGGAACTGGGCGAATTGAACAAGAACACTTAAAAAAACAGACGCCGTTCAGAAGTAACGGCGCATTGCCTTCGGAAACACCGGGGGCAGGAGGAGATAAAAGATGGAGCAGACCAAAAAAGCGGTGGGGCCTTTACCGCGTTCGTTCTGGAAGCCGGTCGCCGCGTCCGTGGTGGGGAATACCTTGGAGTGGTTTGATCTTGCTGTATATGCCTACTTTGCACTGACCATTGGTCGTGTTTTTTTTCCGAGCTCAGACCCTACTGTCTCTTTGGTTCTGGCTTTTGCCACATTCGGGATTTCATTTCTGATTCGGCCCATTGGAGCCGCGGTTATTGGCTCCTATGCGGACAGACACGGACGCAAGAAAGCCTTGTCCCTGTCCATCCTCTTGATGTTATTGGGCACGTTCATGATTGCGGTCATGCCTGGTTATGAAACGCTCGGGCTCATTGCGCCTATCGGTATTTTGATTGCGCGTTTTATTCAGGGTTTTTCGGCGGGGGGCGAATTTGGCAGTTCTACCGCATTTATGATGGAGCATGCTCCAGAACGCTCTCGCGCATTTGTGGCCAGTCTGCAGTTTGCCAGTCAGGGCTTTGGTGTCGTGCTGGCTTCTTTGTTCGGTTATGTGTTGACTTCTACCTTAAGCGAACAGCAGATGCTGGATTGGGGGTGGCGTGTTCCTTTTTTCTTCGGCTTGTTGCTGGGGCCGGTAGGATACTGGATCCGCAAAACGGTGGATGAGTCTCCGGATTTCAAAGAAAGTGAGCCGGGCGGTCAGCCAGTGCGAGAAGTACTGAGTTCACAAAAGGCTTTGCTGTTGATTGCTTTAGGCACCTTGATCTTGTCTACCGCCTCCAACTACCTGATTACTTATATGCCGTCCTATGCGGCGACCACATTGCATGTTCCACAATCCGCCGGATTCTTGGCAACCTTAACAGCAGGCTTGATTCTGACTATTGCTACGCCGTTGGTAGGTTATGTCGCAGGTAAAGTTGGTCGGATCAAGATCATGCTCACCGCTGCCGTGCTGTATGCGATTACGATCTTCCCGTCCTTCATGTGGTTGAATAGCGAGGCGACCCAAACGGCGCTGATTCTGGTTGTAGGTTTGATGGCTTTGCTCAAAGCCGTGTACTTCGCCCCCTTGGCCGGACTGATGGCTGATGTTTTTCCGGTGCGTACCCGTGTTACAGGCATGTCCTTGAGCTACAACGTCGGCGTCACTGTCTTTGGTGGTTTTGCACCTGTGATTGCCACGGGTCTGATTTCACTGACCGGCTCTCCGGTGGCGCCCAGTTACTACCTGATTCTGGCCGCGGCGTTGAGTATCGTGGCCTTGCTGGCAGCCAGTCGCAAGCTGGGTATGAGGTAAGTCAGGGTCGTTCAAGGGAGGGCAGGCACTGCTAACAAGCAAAGGAGCCTGTTCAGAAAACAGTTTTCAGACCGGTTTGCCTGTGGTCAGCGGGCAAGCCGGTTTTTTTGTGTCTGCCTCCAGGCTGGCGCATCGTTCTTGTACTGGCACCTTGCCGTATCTATAAGATGTATTTAATATATATCTTTATGGGCGGTGGCGATTTCATCAACTGCCTCACCTCATGTTAAAGGGATAAAAAATGCAAGTTGGAATGCTGAAACTGGCGGGTTTGCGACACCCTGAATGCGCCGATAAAGTGGCTATTGCCTTGGCGGCTATTGAAGGCGTACAAGCGGCAGATGCCTCGTTCGAAAACGCAAAGGCGTCGGTTCGTTTTGATGAAACCCAGGTCTCGCTGGAAGATCTGCATGCTGCGGTCGAGCGGGCCGGCTATCAAATCGCCAAACCTGCGCATGGTGAAGATGGTGCATGTTGCGGTGGCTGCGGCGGTTAAACCTACTGCATCCTGAGACTGAAAACCGACTGTAGAAACACAGTCGGTTTTTTTATGGTTGTACAAAGCAGGGCAGGCGGTGTTTTGCTTTGAGTGTGTTGCCTTGGCTCCCCAGGTGCTTGCTTCAAGGGGTATTCACAGGCCTGTAAAGAAAGCAGCCGATCATGCGGTGGTGATTCTTTGTGTGGAAATGGCTGTGTGTACAAAAGAAGGGGGTCGTATTGCTGCTTGTTTTCTGCCACAGTCAGACGTAATCGGATTGATGCTGAAGGATAATAAATTCATGGAGCAACCAAATAAGAAAGGCCGACCATTGAGAAATGAGCGGCCTTTCGGAATTTTGGTGCCCAGAAGAGGACTCGAACCTCCACACCCGAAGGCACATGGACCTGAACCATGCGCGTCTACCAATTCCGCCACCTGGGCATATCGTTGTATGCTTATGGCTGTGCCAAAAGCCTTGAACGACTTTACTGCGTGAGCAGCAAAGAAAAAGGATTATAGGCATACTTTATTAATAATGGAAGTGTCCTTTTGAATAAAAAACATCAAGACAGTACTGAGGACCGTATTCAATCAACGGGCCGTTATGAGTTGCCGCCTGACTTCGACCCGGATACCCCGACTCGGGAAGTGATCCTGGCGGGGCTGCGCGAAGATGCAGACGGCCTGACCATGCAGGCTCTGGCGAAAAAGCTGGGCCTGGGCAAAGAAATTACGGTGGGTTTCGAGCGGCGTGTGCGCGCAATGGAGCGCGATGGTCAGTTGCTGATTTCCCCCGAAGGCAAAATTCGCAAAAATAACCAAACTGGTTTTATCGCCGGCAAAGTGTTGGGCCATCGCGACGGCTTTGGTTTCTTGCAGCGCGACGATGGGCAGCCCGATTTGTTCTTGTCGCCACGAGAAATGGCCAAAGTGTTGCACGGCGACCACGTTATGGTGCGTATCGTCGGTGAATACCGCGGCAAGCCAGATGCCTCGATTGTGGAAGTTACTGCGCGCCACACCAGCAAGCTGGTGGGCCGTTTTCTGCGGGAGCGTGGCTCGTTCATCGTGGTGCCCGAAGATCAACGTATCAAGCACGACATCCTGATTCCCAACGGAGACCAGGGCGAGGCCGAGCCCGGTCAGGTTGTGACGGTAGAGATTACTCAGCAGCCCGAGCGCCATCGTCAGCCTTTGGGGCGTGTGATTGAAGTGCTGGGGGAAATTGACGATCCCGGCATGGAAATTGAAATTGCCGTGCGCAAGTTTGAAGTGCCGGTCGATTTTTCCGAGAAGGCGCTCAAGCAGGCTGCGCGCATTCCCGCCAAGGTCAAGCCATCGGAATACAAAGGCCGCGTAGATTTGCGCGATGTGCCTTTCATCACTATTGACGGTGAAGACGCACGAGACTTTGATGACGCGGTGTACTGCGAACGCGTTGATATCGGCACGGGCAAGCGCTCGCGCTGGGCATGGCGTTTGCTGGTTGCGATTGCCGACGTCAGCCATTACGTGCGCTCTGGCGATGCCCTGGATGAAGACGCTCTGGAGCGTGGCACCAGTGTGTATTTCCCGCGCCGCGTGATCCCCATGCTGCCAGAAAGCCTGTCCAACGGGATTTGTTCTCTGAATCCGTCGGTAGACCGTCTGGTCATGGTATGCGATATGGTCGTGTTGGCCGATGGTGCCAAATCCGGCACCGTGTCGGCCTACCAGTTTTATGAAGCGGTCATTCATTCACATGCACGCACCACGTATTCCGATATCTGGAGCGCCTTGCAGCAGCCCACTGGCCCGGCGGCCACCCAGATTCAGCACGTGCTGGAGCCTGTGCAGAACCTGTACTCCTTGTACCGCCTGCTGGCCGAGCGCCGTACTGCACGTGGTGCGATTGACTTCGATACGGTTGAAACCAAGATTGTGTGCAACCCCTTGGGTCGTATTGAACGTATCGAACCCTTGGTCCGTAACGATGCGCACAAGCTGATTGAAGAGTGCATGTTGGCAGCCAATACCTGTGCTGCAGACTTTATTGCCCGCAGCCGTCGCAACGGTTTGTACCGTGTACACGAAGGCCCAACGCCGCCCAAGCTGGAAGCCTTGCGTGAGTATCTGCGCAGTTTAGGTTTGACGCTGGAAGGAGGCGATGAGCCTACTTCTGCGGATTACGCCAAAGTCGTGGCTGCGGCTCGTGGCCGTTCTGACTTTGCCGTCATTCAGACCATGTGTTTGCGGTCCATGCAGCAGGCTATTTACAGTCCGGAAAAAACGGGTCACTTCGGTCTGGCCTATTCGCAATACGCGCACTTCACCTCGCCGATCAGGCGTTACCCGGACTTGCTGGTGCACCGTGTCATCAAGGGTATTTTGAAGGGCGAGCGCTACATTCCGGCTATCGATGAAGATCCGGGCGATGCCGCCTTGCCAGCCAGCAAGCGCGACTTTGCACGTTGGGAAAAATTGGGTGCCTTGTTGTCGGCGCGCGAGCGTCGTGCTGATGAGGCTTCCAAAGATGTGGAAGCCTGGCTCAAGTGCTGGTTTGTTAAAGAGCACGTGGGGGAGGAATACTCCGGCAAGATCAGCGGCGTGACCAGCTTCGGTCTGTTTGTGACGCTGGATACCTTGTATGTGGAAGGTCTGGTCCATGTCTCCGAGCTGGGTGCGGATTACTTCCAGTACAACGAAACCTCGAACGAGCTGCGTGGTGAGCGCACCGGTCTGCGTTATCGCCTGACCGACGCGGTGCAAGTCCAGGTCGCTCGTGTTGATCTGGAAGCGCGCCGTATCGAGTTCCGTCTGGTCAAGGGTGTGGGCTACAAGGCGGTGAAGGCGGCAGCTGAAGGGGTCGATCCATCCGAGCGTCCCATCAAGAAAGCGGCCCCAACCAAACCGCTGGCCTTGAAGGGCACCACGGCATCCCAACGGCGTGCATCGCAAAAGCAGGCCGAGCGGGATGAAAAGCGCAGTGCGGAGAAGGCAGCCAAGTCTGCGAAATCCACGCGTAGCCCTAGAGGACGGCGCCGATAGGCGTACAATGCCAGGCCGGGCTTTTTGCCCGGCTTTCTTTATTTGCTCTTATTTCCCCCAAGGATTGTTATGCCTCAGCAGGTTTTGGCCGGTTTCCATGCCGTTATTGCCCGAGTTCGTTTTAGCGCCGCTTCGGTGCGCGAGGTCTATGTGGATCAGACCCGGCGCGATAAGCGGATGCTGGCCTTTATCGAACAGGTAGAACTGGCTGGTTTGAAAGTCATGGCTGTGCCGGTGGAGCGTCTGGATGGTCTGGCCAAAGGCACGCGCCATCAGGGCGTGGTGGCATTGGCTCTGGAGCAAGAACTGGCCGTCGATGTCAATGAATTGCTGGACGATCTGGAAGAGGCCGGTCAGGTACCTTTTCTGTTGATTCTGGATGGAGTGACAGACCCCCACAATCTGGGAGCCTGCTTGCGTAGCGCCAATGCGGCAGGTGCCCACGCCGTAATTGCGCCTCGTGACCGCGCTGTGGGTCTGAATGCCACCGTATCACGCGTGGCTTGCGGCGGTGCAGAGTCTACGCCTTACATTACGGTGACGAACCTGGCCCGTACCATGCGTATGCTGCGCGAGCGCGATGTCTGGCTGGTCGGCACCAGCGACCAGGCCACGCATACCTTCCACCAGGTCGATGCCCGCCGTCCCATGGCCTGGGTAATGGGGGCCGAGGGCGAGGGCATGCGTCGTCTGACCCGTGAAACCTGCGACGAGCTGGTTTCCATCCCCATGATGGGCGCAGTTGAAAGCCTGAACGTTAGCGTCGCCAGTGCGGTTTGCTTGTATGAAACCTTGCGCCAACGTAGCCAGTCTTAATTTCTTTTAAGTCTTGTTACTTGCTTAATTACTTATTTGTATAAAAAACGGCGGGTTTCATCCGCCGCTTCACCAGATAATAGGTAATTGGCCGTCAGCCGGGCAAAACCCGATCGGCGCTGACGGTGTGTACACGCATTATGGGCTTGGAAACGATCATGGAAGAAAACGGCTTTATTACCTCTACCTTGCACTCTGACCGTCGCTTGGGCACGCAGCATGGCGCTATCCATCAGCCATTGCACCCATCGACCGAGTTCGGTTTTCAGGATGCGCGTGAGCTGGCTGCGGTCTTTCAGGGCAAGTCCGGCTTTACCTATTCTCGTCAAGGCACGCCCACCACGGCGGCGTTGGAAGCCAAGATTACACGCATGGAAAAAGGCATAGGCAGCGTCAGTTTTGCCACAGGTATGGCGGCGCTGACAGCAACCTTGTTTACCTTGCTGCGCCAGGGCGATCACCTGATTGCCAGCAAATTCCTGTTCGGTAATACCAATAGCTTGCTGGGGACTTTGCGCGACCTGGGTGTACAAACCACGCTGGTGGATGCAACTGATCTGGCCCAGGTGCAAGCCGCACGGCAGCCCAATACCCGCATGGTCTTTGTTGAGACCATTGCCAATCCCGGTACACAGGTAGCAGATCTGAAAGGGGTGGGGCAGTGGTGTCAGGACGAGGGTTTGCTGTATGTGGTCGATGCCACCTTGTCTTCGCCGTATCTGTCGCCCGGCCGTGAATTCCAGGCTTCTCTGGTGGTCAACTCCCTGTCCAAACACATTGGTGGTCACGGTAATGCCCTGGGTGGCATGGTGACGGATACCGGCCTGTTTGACTGGACGACCTACCCCAATATTGCCGAGGTCTACCGCACGGGCAATACGCAGAACTGGGGTTTGGTACAGATTCGGAAAAAGGGCTTGCGCGATATGGGCGGCACCTTGTCGTCTGACGTGGCCCACCGCCTGGCCGTCGGTTCGGAAACCTTGCCTTTGCGTATGGAGCGTATCTGTTCCAACGCCCTGGCCTTGGCGCGCCATTTGAAGGCGCATCCCAAGGTCAAGCACGTGCAGTATCCCGGCCTGGAAGATCACCCGCAGCACGAGCGTACGGCTCAATTGTTCGGCAATCGCTTCGGTGGCCTGATGAGCGTAGTGCTGGAAGAGGGCATTGAAATCTTTGACTTCCTGAATCGCCTGAAAGTCTTTGTACTGGCTACGCACTTGGGTGACAACCGCAGTCTGGTGCTGCCCGTGGCCCACACCATCTACTACGAGATGGGCGCTGAGCAGCGCGCTCTGATGGGCATTGCCGACAATCAGTTGCGTATCTCCGTAGGTATTGAAGAGATTATCGATCTGACCTCGGACTTTGATCAGGCGCTGGCCCAGTCCTAAGCTCTTCGCACATCTAGCCATGGTTCAGCCTGGGCTGTATCAGGGCTAGATGCTGCATTGCTTGCTGCAATTCCCTGCATTCCAGATTCGCATAGCCAAACAGCAGATGGCGTGGATTCGTGCTGTCTGTTTCCTGGCTGGCGGCCTGTGCTAAAGGGTAGAGCCGTATGCCATGGCGCAGTGCCGCAGCGGCAACGTGGTGGGCATTTGGGCTTTGTTGTGGCAGGCGAAAAGCCAGATGCATGCCAGCATTGTGTCCGCTGACTACGCCCGTATTTCCCCACACTTTTTTCAGTCCCTGCAGCAGCGTATTGCGTTGCTCCAGATAACGGCGGCGCAAGTATTGCAGGTGCCGTGGATAGTCATACTCATCAAAAAAACGTGCCAACACGGCTTGTGTTAGCCAGGGTGACCCGTTGTTGAGCAAGGCCTTGCGAGCAATAAAATCCTGGCTCAGGTGGGGAGGACAGACCATATAGCCCAAGCGCAAACCAGGGCCCAAGGTTTTGGAAAACGAACCCAGGTAAATCACCTGTCCGGGGCTCATGGCCTTGAGTGGCGCGGGCAAGGCCGGGCCATAACAGAAGTCCCCGTCATAATCGTCCTCAATAATCAAAGCGCCACTGGTACTGGCCCAAGCCAGTAGCTCCTGTCTGCGACTTACCGTCAAGGTGTGCCCCAAAGGGTACTGATGGGAGGGCGTGACGAAAGCCAACTGAACAGCCTTGTCGGGCAGTGTGTCTGTGCGCAAACCGTGCTGGTCCACAGGCACGGGAATACTTTGTGCACGGTGCCGCGCCAGCAAATGTCTGAAGCCGTTGTAGCCGGGCGACTCATGCACCGCACAGCTTTTTTCGTCCAGGAAATGAGCTGCGATCAGACTTAAGGACTCCTGTGTTCCTGCAGTGATGATGATGTGCTCCGGGTCAGCCAATATGCCCTTGCTGGCCGCCAGATAATCCGCAATTTGCAGCCGCAAACCCCATAGACCTTCAGGCGGTGGATAGTCTGCCATGGCAGAGCCTGCGTAACGCAGCAACTGGTTGGACAAATAAATGAACTGTCGCAGCGGAAAAGCATGGACCGAGGGGCGTCCAATCTTGAAATCAAAACGAACGGGCACGCTGGCAGCAGGCACATGCACACCGCTGGCCTGTGCCGTGCTGGTACGCGGGCTGCGTGAACAGTGGGCCGTCTCCAGCACAAAATCCGGTGCCAGGCGACTGCGACCATTGCGGGTAGGTGTAGCCACAAAGAATCCCCGGCTAGGTTCGCTATGAATCAGATTGGAGTCGATCAGCAAATCATAGGCACCCATGATCGTATTTTTGGAAACCTGCAGCAGAGACGCCATTCGGTTGATTGAAGGCAGGCGATTGCCTTCTTGCAAACGTCCCGAACAGATCAGGGTTTCGATTTGACGTGCAATTTGTCGTTTATACGGTGGGCTATGAGTATGGGAAAGCGTAATCGGTAAAGAAAACATGGCGGGACCGGAAAAATAATCAAAACCATCAAGGGCGAGCCAGGCCGGGCCACTATAGGCAGCAGCCTCTAGTTTTAACTTGAGTTAAGTCAAAATGAATATTCGTTCGTGATAAATTTATCCGGCTTCTTGATCTGCCAACTGGCTCCTTGTCATGGATGTTTTTATCTCGGTAAGAGTATTTAATATCCCGTAATTACGATATAAAAAAACCATCCCCATTATTTAATCCGTATCCATACCTTCTCAGTAAAAAATAACAATCGTTATAGTTTGTTTGGTCTTGCCCTTTAGCAAGACAATTGTTGGAGGTAATGGAATGTATAGAAAAATGATGACCCTGGCCTTCCTGTCTACCACCGTCAGCGCGGCTTTGGCGGCCCCGACGGAAGAGCAAGTTCGGGTAGACAACTTGTTTCAGCAAAACTGTGCGGTGTGTCACGCAGCCGACCGGGGAGGGTATATCGCTCCGGGCCTGCACAGTGATCGCCTGGTTCAAAGTGAGATTGCCTTGCGCGGCACCATCATGACCGGGATTCCGGATACCTTGATGCCACCTTTTGTCGGACGCTTGCCCGACGAGGATATTCGCGCATTGGCCAAGATGATCAAGAACGAACCCGTGGTGGAACGCACTTGGGATATGGATCAGATACGTGCCAGCGTGAAAGTGCTGGTAGACGAATCCACCTTGCCCGGCAAACCCAATTACGAGATCGATTCCGTCTACGACTTGATGGTCATCATGGCCCGCGGGCGTTATGGGCGGGGCGATGGTTCCAATCAGGCTCGTGCTGTTTTCATCAATGGCAAGAACAACCAGAAGGTGGGTGAAATTGCCACGGTTGGCGCGCCACACATCATGGAATTCAGCCCCAGCCACGAGCGCTGGGGATACCTGAAAAGTGATGATGGGCACGTCTACAAAATCGACTTGTACACCTTGCAGATTGTTCGTCAGGCCAAGGTGGGGCTGACTGGTACGGGTATTGCCTTATCCAAAGATGGCAAGTGGCTGGCACTGAGTTCCTTCGTACCCAACAGCATGGTTATCCTGAAGGCCGACACCCTGGAACCAGTGAAATATATCGCTCTGGAGGGCGAGGACCCGGACGGCAATTTCATCAAATCCGCCGGTGGTCCGATTATTGGTAGTCGTATCAATAACAAGTTTGCATTGACACTGCGCCAAGCCGGGCAGATCTGGATTATTGATCCGGACAAGCCGGATATGCCGGTCACCAAACTGGCCAAGGTCGGCCGCATGTTGCACGACACCTTCCTGACGCCGGATGGTCGCTATTCCATGGTGGCCTCTTACGACGACAACAAATACGTGGCTATCGACCTGAAGGACGACAAGGTGGTACGTGACATTCCGGCTGGCTGTCAGCCTCACGCAGGCTCGGGTGCTGTCACGGAAGTGAACGGCCGCATGCTGGCCTTCGGCACCAATATGGGCACCTGCAAGTTAGGCTCTGTGGTTACTGCCTGGGATGTCAAAGACTTCTCTGTGGTGAAGCAGATTCCCGTTGCCGGAGCCACCGAATCCCCCGCCGCCCATCCTAATGCCCCGTATGTGGCGGTGGACATTATCGACAAGGACAAGCGCGCTTCCTGGATTCAGCTGATCGATAAAAACACCTTGTCCGTGGTGAAGACTTTGGACGTGGGTGGTCATGCCTTCTTCCCCAACTACAACCGCACGGGCGATTACCTCTACGTCAGTTCGGGTTACTGGGGGGATCGCTTGAAGATTTACGACAGCCGCAGTCTGGAGCTGGTAGCTGAACACAAGATGGAAAGCCCATCGGGCATTTTCTCGCGTGCCCGTACTCGTTGGCTCACCATTGGTCAGCCTGAAACCCAAAAATTCTAAGCAAAGGAACGTCATGAAAAAGCTTTTTATGGGTATGGCTCTTGTGGGCCTCTTGGGTTCCAGTGTCGCTTTGGCAGCGGACAAAGCAGTGGGTTTACAAGGCTCGCATGGGCAGTCGCAACTATCGGCCCAGGCATCGTCCATGCTGCCTTTGTGCGCGTCCTGCCATGGGCTGGAAGGTGTCAGCACGGAAGGTATGTATCCCAACCTGGCAGGGCAGAAGGTGGAGTATCTGGTCAAGCAGCTACAGCAGTTCAAATCGCGAGAGCGTAACGATCCCATCATGAGCCCGATGGCCGAGCCTCTTAGCCCGGAAATGGTGAATGAACTGGCTGCCTACTTTTCCAGCCTGAAGTAAGTGTGAACCGGGCGCCAGTGTCTGCTGGCGCCTTAAGGATGTCGTGCAATGAATGTGTTTCCCTTGTTCTTCAATCTGACCGGTAAGGCGGTTGTCGTCGTAGGTGGCGGGACGGTTGCGGAGCGTAAAGTTCGGCTCTTGCTGCGTGCTGGCGCGCGAGTCACCGTCGTCGCACCGGAGCAAACTTCCTGGTTGAGGGCCAGTGCTCAGGCGGGTGCTTTAAGCAGCTTGTTTACCTCCTTTGTTGCCGAGCATATCCACGAGGCCTGGCTGGTTGTTGCAGCAACTGGACGGCGCGAGATAAATCGCATCGTGGCTCAGGCAGCCGACGCCTTGCGTCTGCCCTGTAATGTGGTCGACGATGGGCATCTGTCTACCGTACAAGTCCCTGCCATGGTCGACCGTTCGCCCTTGATGATTGCGGTCTCCTCTGCAGGTTCAGCTCCTGTACTGGCGCGGCGTGTTCGGGAGTGGATAGAAAGCGAGCTGCCTGAGTCAGTAGGGGACTTGGCCGGTTTGCTGGCTCGCCGCCGAGCCGATATCAAACAGGCTTTCCCCGAGGTACATACCCGTCGTCATTTCTTTGATTACGTACTGGATAGTCCTATCCCCGATCTCCTGGCGCAAGGCAAGGCTACGGAAGCGCTGGCAGCCTTTGATGCTGCCTTGAGGACAGAAACCCCTCAGCAGCATATTCAGGTCACCATTTTGCCTATCGCCGACTTGGAGGCAGTGGACTTGCTGACGCTGCGCGCCTTGCGCAAATTGAACCAGGCAGATTGGGTCTTGTACCTGCCACTGATTTTGCCTGCGATTTTGGAGAAGGCACGTCGTGATGCCCGTTTGATGGCCTTGGATCAGGCGGGGGTGGTCTTGCAAGACACCTTGTTGAATCGTGATTTCTGGGCACCCCTGTGCCAGTCCTGGGTGCCAGGCGAGCGCATCGTGATTGCCTGGAAGTCATCGTGGGATGTACAGCCTTTGCTTGAGCTGTTGCAGCAGCAAGGCTTGATCTGTGAGCTGGCCTAGGTGCGCTATCAGCTTGCTTAGGTGAACTGTGTGATGAAGAACTAAGTGAAGTGTTGTTGTTGTTGTTGTTGTTGTTGTTGTTGTTGTTACTGAGTTTGAGTGAGGCAAGATCGCTTGCCTCACTTTTTTTGGCCCTTCAATTTAGGCCTGTCCAGGCTGGCACTTGAAGCTGGCTGTGTTTTGATTCCGCACTCTTTTTCCCAGCAGCTCACCTGATTTTATTGGGAGTGCTGGGTACTATTTGAGGCTTCAGAAGTCAGGGGGCAGGGCAGAGGTTCCAGAACTGTGGTTGAGTAAAAATGGTTCTTGTTAATTGCCTGGAGGGCGTTCAGACAGTGATTTCCTGATCGTTGAGATAGCATCCCGGATCTTCTGCCCACACATTGCCTGTGCTTTTTTCTGCCCGAGTGCGCGTATTGCCATTGCAGATATCCAGGTAGGCACAGCCAGCACAGCGCCCCTGTACAGGCCTGGGTCGTTGCCGCAGGCCTGTCAGCAAGGGATCTTGATCGTTGGACCAAATCTCCGAGAAAGGCCGTTGCAACACGTTTCCAAGGCTGTAATGCCACCACATGGTGTCGGGATGAACATTGCCACGGTTATCGATGTTCGCAATTCCTTGGCCGGAGGAATTGCCTCCCCATTGGCACAACATAGTCAGAATTTTGGGAGCTTGCTCGGGGTAATGCCGTCGCACCCAGTGCAGAAAGAAAACACCGTCAGCATCGTTGTTGCCCGAGGTGAACTCTTTGGGTTTGCCGGCTTTTTGATAGGTCATGCAGGTTGTGAAAAGCTGCTCCATAGCCTGCCGGGTGACGGCGTGGTGACTGGCCAGGGCGCGGTTGCCCAAACCCCGACCTGCATAGTTCAAATGAGAGAGATAAAAGCGGTCGATTTGTTCCTGCTCCATCACAGCCAGCAGGCCATTTAGATCAACTGCATTTTCTTGAGTCAGGGTAAAGCGCAGGCCTACTTTCAACTGTTTTTCACGGCATAGTCTCAAGCCGTGCAAGGAGGCCGCGTAGGCTCCGTCCTCTCCACGAATTCGGTCATGGCGGGCCTGCAAACCGTCCAGGGAGATGCCTACGTAGTCAAAGCCGCAGTTGGCAATCTGATCAATATTTTGCTCGGTTATCAAGGTGCCGTTGGACGATAGTCCTACGTACATGCCCAGTGTTTTCGCACGTCGGCCCAAGTCGTAAATATCTGGGCGTAGCAAAGGTTCGCCGCCGGACAGGATCAGGGCGCGTACACCGAATTGATGCAGGTCATCCATGACAGTGCAGACTTGTTCGTAGCTCAGCTCGCCAGGGAAGTCCTTGTTGGTAGAGGCAGAGTAGCAGTGGCTGCAATGCAGATTGCAACGACGTATCAGATTCCAGATCACCACAGGGGCCTTGCTGACGCGTGTCGGCGTAACAGGAGCGTGCAGGGCAGCAACAAAACGGGATATCCGGAACATGCTCAAGGCCTCCGTAGACGCAGGCCGGTCTTTTTAAGAATGGCCGTGGAAAACAAAATATCGTGATCGTGCAGGACGCCAGGAAAGCGCTGCGATATTTGCAGGCTGATGCTCTGTGCCTGGGCACGTACCGTGTCATGGTCCTTGCCATGCAGCATGGCGAACAGGTTGTACGGCCACTGGGGTAGACGACGCGGACGACGATAGCAGTGGCTGACTCCGGCTTGCGAGCCTAGCCATGTACCGACTAGGTCTAGCTTGTCGTCCGTGATATTCCAGACGCACATGCCATTGGCCACGTAGCCCAGAGCATAGTGATTGGGGATGGCTGCAATGCGCCGTATCAAGCCTTGGTCCAGCATGGTTTGAAACTGCTTCATGACATAAGCTTCGGATACACCCAACTCTTGCGCCAGTTTTAGGTAGGGCTGTGGCTCTATCGCCAAACCCCGCTGCGAGGCATGGATCAGTGCGGTATAGGCGGGATTCAAATGCACCATATCAAAGCTCCAGTTTCAGGCTTAGGGCGTATTCCTGCTCTTTGGGAAAGGCAAAGACGGGTAGGCCGGTTTCAGCTTCGATTGTCTTCAGGCAGGATTCGATGTCTTGCGGTGTCGCCGTAGCCAGTACAAACCACATATTCAAGGCATGGGCGCGCCGGTAGTTGTGAGCGACTTCATGATGGCGGTTGACGGCTATGACGGTACTGTCCCAGCGTTTTTCCGGTACGGCCATAGCGACCAGGCAATAAGCACCGCCTAAAGCCTCGATCTGAAAGAGGGGCCCAAAGCGGGTCAATATCCCGGATTGGCGCAAGTGCTGGACACGAGCAATCAAGACAGACTCGCTCAAGGCAAAATCAGGTGCCAACTGCGCAAAGGGGCGGGAGCAGATGGGGAAACCATCTTGCAAGCGATTCAGAATGTGGCGATCGGTGTTGTCCAGTTCAACCGGCGCATGCAATGGTGGGGTGTGATGATCAGTCATGATGAGCCGGGCTAAGCAGTGCGCCTCGTTGTTTGAAGCAGCGAGTGGAGAACAACACTTCCTGCGGGAGCTGACCCAAGTCAAAACGATTATTCAACTCCGCATGGTTTGTCAGTACGTCCTGACGGTTTTTGCCGTGAATCATGCAAAACAGATTGTGATTCCAATGTGGCGGGCAGGGCTGCCGCTGATAGCACAGCGTGATGCCGTCTTGCCTGGCCAGCTCCTCGCCTAGGGCATCAATGCGATGCTTGTCTACCGTCCAGACACACATGGCATTGGCTTGGTAGCCCAGTTTTCGATGGCGCAGGACCACGCCAAATCGCCGGAATATGCCTTGTTCCAGAAAGCCGCGTAGCTGTTGCAGCACTTGTTTCTCGCTGATCTGTACTTGCTCTGCCCAAGGCTTGAAGGGGTCGGCTTGAATCTTCAAACCTTGCAAAGAACACTCCAGCAGTTTGCGTTCAGTACTGCCTAATGCGGGCAGCCCCTTGCTTGGCGACAAGGGGCTGGTGCTCTTGGTATGTGGAACAAGGCTAAACCCCAGGTCAATGTGATAGGCCCGGATCATGGGCAAGGACAAGGGCAACAAGCCGGTATGTTCAGCGATGTGCTCCAAGGCCGCCTGCCGTTCTTGTTCATTCGCACAGGTCAGCACAAACCAGAGATTGATGGCGTGTTCGCGCTCGTAGTTGTGGTTCACGGCGGGCAGGGCACTGATCCAGTCTGCAACCGTGTTCAGATCCTTGGCGGGCACATGCATGCCCACCAAAGTGCTGCTCATACAGGCAGGGTTCAGTACTGGCCCGATACGGCTGATGATGCCTCGGTCTTGCCAGCGTTGCAGGTAGTCCATCACGGCTTGTTCGCTAAGCCCCAAGAGCAGTCCCAGCGTGCGGAACGGTCGGGGTTCCAAGGGGAAGCCATGTTGCCAGGCGTTCAATAGTTGAAAGGCAGAAGGGGAAAGATCAGAAACCAATGCGACCACTCCGATGCGTAAAAAACACTCCACTCGGGTGCTGAATATCCAGGCTGTCCAGACGCTTGAAATTGTGGGTGTCGTACACACTGACTTTGTTGTCGTCTCGCGCTGAAATCCAGACAGCCTCACCCCTAGGGGTGAATTCCATGTGGAGAACGGCTTTGCCTACGTCCAAGGTTTGAACCACTTCCAGGGTGGCGACATCAATCACCTGTACCTTGTCGTTGTCTGGAAAAGCGAAGTTCACCCAGACCTGACGGCCATCGGGCTGAGCCATCACAAAAACGGGTTGTCCATGAACCGGAATGCGAGTTTTCTCTTGCCAGTTCACGGTGCTGGCGACCAGAACCTCATGGCGTCCAATGGCCGGTAAAAATAAGTCCTGACCAGCCAAGGACCAACCCCGTAGATGCGGCATTTTGTAGACGGGCAGGGCGGACTCTCCCCGACCATAGCCTTGCAAGATTTTTTGGACTCCATTTTCAGGATTCCACAAATCCAGCATGGCCAGGGCATCCTCGCCAAACAGTCCGGCAATGTAGTACCTCCCATCCGGGGTGACCATGGCATCGTAAGGCTGACGACCCGCTGCAAAACGCCGTGTTGTGGGGCGTAAGGGGTCGGATAAATCGGTCAGCCAGATTTCACCTGCCTCGAACAAGGAGTAGGCAAATTGCTGATTGGGTAAGTCCGCCAGACCAACCACTTTGGCACGTTTGTTGGGGGCGTAGTAAGACGGGACTTCACTGATCAGGGCCAGGGTGTCCGCATCAAAAACCTTGATACCACCCGGTTCGTAGTTTTGCACCACAATCAGCTTGCCATCCTGGGAGATGGCGCCACCTATGGCATTGCCGGACTGAATGATGCGATGAACTAGAACTTGTTGAAGCAGGTCCACTTTGCTCAGGCCGCCGTCCCGTCCAAAGACATAGCCATAACGCCCGTCACGTGAGTAGGTGATATGGGCGTGGGACAGATCACCCAAACCTTCAATTCGTGCCAAGCGGCTGCGATGACTGGTTTCAACGACAGCCACACTGCCCGTCGCACGCTCTACAACCAGCCCCAGGTCATTCGTGCCGCGTAATGGGTTGGCACAGCCGCTTAAAGCGACAAGCAGGCTCAGAGTCATCAGTGCTTTCATGGTGCTGCATCCGATTCATGGAGAAGAAAATGAGCCAGCCAGAGGCTTTCCGCTGGCTGCAAGAAGCGGTTCCAGGCAGGCATGGCTGTTCCGGGACGGCCCTGCATGATCGTCAGGGCGATCTGCTGTGCGCTTTGGTCTTGCAAGGCGTTATCCGTTAAAGCAGGCCCCAGGCCTCCTTTCAGGAGTAAGCCATGACATGAGCCGCATTCTTGATGAAGCAGCGTCCGTAAAGAGGCTTGCCGCTCCGGTGTCAAAGCGGTTTCATCAGCAGCGGCTTGTTGTGGCCAAAGAAGGGAGAGCAGCACGGCTAGCCACATGTTGGCCAGAAACTGCCTGCCACTGAGCTTGAAAGGGAGGTGCAAACCTTTCACATCAAGGCCCAGGAGGGTTCGCAGGCGAGGGCATTTTGCGTGTTTGAGGCAGGTTGCGGGTAATCCGGATGCAACTGCACCACCTGGCCGATAATCAACAAGGCTGGGGGACTGAAGGTTTGCGCAAGCTGTGGAAGTGTTTGCAAAGTACCCAAGCCCCAGCGCTGGCTTTTAAGCGTGGCATCTTGTGCCAAGGCGATAGGCGTATGCGGGCTGCGCCCATGTTGAATCAAGGCCTGGGCAATATGGCTGCAATTGGCCATGGCCATGTAGAACACCAGCGTACAGGTGGGATCAGACAAGGAGGCCCAGTTCAGTTCCAGCCCTTGGTTGTCGCGCAGGTGCCCGGTGATAAAGCGCACACTGCTGGCCAGCCCGCGATGGGTCAAGGGAATGCCTAGAGAAGCCGCACAACCTGTCGCTGCCGTAATCCCGGGCACGACTTCAACCTGGACTCCATGTTGTTGCAGATACAGTTGCTCTTCGCCTCCACGGCCAAAAATAAAGGGGTCACCGCCTTTCAGGCGAACAACGTGCTGATGTGTTCTGCTCAAGGACAAGAGCGTGCCGTTGATGTCGTCCTGCATGCTGGGCTTGCAGGTGGCAACTTTACCGACGTCATGCAAGGTGGCCTCAGGATTGATGCAGCTCATGATGGCGCGGCTGACCAGACGGTCATATACCACCGCATCTGCATGTTGCAGCAGGTATAAAGCGCGTAGTGTGAGAAGTTCAGGGTCGCCAGGCCCCGCCCCAACCAAATAAACCTTGCCGTGCATCGCTGCGCTCCTTGACGGTAGCAAGTACCGAAATACAGTCAAACAATGCAGAAAATTGTAGGAGGGCAGGCCGCTTCGATATGGGCATGGTTGGTGTTCAGGAGAGGGGTGCAGAAATGAAGCTTCTCGCCCTCAGACAAGAAGCTAGGGTGAGGCTAAGTGCGAGGCATAAAAGGAAATTTATGCGAGCGACGGCTTGCAGAGTCGCTGCTGGATGTGCGCAAGCGCTTGAAAAAATGTTCAAAAACGTAGTATCAGCCAGCTAATTTTTTGGGGTTTCAAAGCCCAAATAACATATTTGAGGCAGCCTGTTAAGTTTCTCGATGCAAAATAGGGAAAGTCCTGCAACTTGTATCAACAGTGAGCAATGATGCGGGTTACAGGGGTTTTTTTGCTTGACACGGGTATTAAACGAAGGCTTAATACGCGGTAGCCAACCGGGGCACTTGTGCGCCCGGTAGCCATGGCAGACGGTAGTGCTTGCTTGCCCTGTCGTTTGTCACTATTAAGTCTGACCGCCACAAACTGGTTCCCGCTGGGGGCCCGTAAAATAATTTTCAGGGGTATTTTCTCAATGAATAAAACCGAGCTTATCGAATTCATTTCCACCAAAGCCGATCTGTCCAAAGCTGACGCTGGTCGTGCACTGGATGCGTTTATCGATGCCGTGACCACCACGCTGAAAGAAAAAGATACGGTTACTCTGGTTGGTTTTGGCACCTTCGCTGTGTCGGAACGCGCTGCCCGTTCGGGTCGTAACCCACGTACCGGTGAAACCATCGAGATCGAAGGCGCAAACGTGCCCAAGTTCCGTCCCGGTAAGGCTCTGAAAGACGCTGTGAATTAATTTTTAAATTAATTTACGCAAAAGACTTGCAAAAAAAATTCTTTGGTCCTATAATTCTTTTTCTTCACAAGAAGAACGGCATCACAGAAATGGGTGCTTAGCTCAGCTGGTAGAGCGGCGCCCTTACAAGGCGTAGGTCGGGGGTTCGAACCCCTCAGCACCCACCATTTCTTTTGCTAGTCGAATCAAGCACTTAGGTAAAACTAAGTGCTTTTTTTGTGCCTGTTTGGTTTGTATTTCAGGTCAATTCATACTAACGCTGCTCTACCAGACCCGTGCCCTTTGTCGCCAGATATGCCTACTGAAACCATGTAAGCATTGGTAAGGCATTCACCCGCTAACAAGGACTAGTCGTGTTGCGTGTCAATAATCACCCTTGTGTTGGGTCGCAAGTGGCGAAACCGGCAGGGTGCTCCAACCGCTTAGTTTGTAACGGTGCTATCAATATATGCGGATAGCGTCCATAGTGTGTCCAGGGACATTTTTCCCCTGATTAATTAGGACATACATTGAAAACAGAAATTGGTATTGTGAAGTGGTTCAATAACGAAAAAGGCTTCGGCTTCATCATGCCGGAGAGTGGCGGTAAAGACCTCTTCGCGCACCACAGTGAAATTCAGGGTTCTGGGTTTAAATCTCTGGAGGAGAACCAACGCGTTTCCTTCGTTGCTGGCGTTGGCCAAAAAGGCCCTTGCGCTACCCAGATCCAGATCGTTTGACCCCCTGCTTGCCTGCATAGGCAAGTGTAGCGTCGGTCGATAAAGCCGAACCCTTTGAAATATTGGGTTCGGCTTTTTCATTTATGTTTCCCCCTCCATGTGGACATATTGTGCTTCTGTCCACTGCTCACATGTGTCGTATGAGGGTGACTCTATTGGGGACTATGGCCCCAAGGGAAGCAAGGCCATGATGGATTACCTGCCCAAAGCCTACGACGAAGATATTCGTATCCGTGTTGAGGATCAAGGTCCGGTTGTGGCTGGTCGTGACTTGATGGAGTTTACGGTTGAAGACAAGGCGGTCCTTGTCTATGACGAGGCGGGCAAGGAACTGATGCAGGTGCCACGCCGATGATCTTGATTCGAGCGTTCTGCGTGAGAAGCTGAAATACGGGGAGTGGCGACAAAGGCTTATTCCTGCAACTTGTCATGCCTCTCCCGTTTGAACTGCTGCCAGGCAAAGGCAAAGGCAAAGGCAAAGCACAGGCAAGGCAGCGATACTAGCAACAGCTGCCCGGTCTTGAGCGTAGTGGCTATTCAGGCAACACTACACCTTGTCGATATGCGCTCCTCGGGTCTTCATGAGCAAACTACTTTCTTGCCTGTCCCCTCTTGCCACCTTGATTCTGGCATGGCTGGCCTTTATGTTTCTTTTGTTTTTCCCGCCGCTATGGATCTTGTGGCCGGTGCTGGTCGTGTGCCTGGGCTGGATCAATTACAGAGGGATACGTTACGCATTGGGCAATAGTGACAAGTCCAAGCCCTGGCACCTTTGGTTCAATGTGGGCGAGTGCCTGTTGGCGGTGATTGTCCTGACTTTACTGGTCCGTGACCTTGACGTCCCAGCGACCTGATTTTTCCTCTTGTTGTACGAGAAACGTGTTTATGTATTCGGACCCTTGGCTTGATCGCTGGTGACCCTTGATCGCTCAACGTGAAATTTCTTCGCCGGTACTGGAGATAGGCTGTGGTTTTGGCGACGATACGTTGACCTTGACCCAGGCAGGATTGAAGGTGATGGCTTTTGACCTCTCACCCGAAGGTGTGGCAATCGCACAGCAGCGCTTCCGAGGCTTTGATTGAGTGCAGGGATACGCGAGGTCCCTGGCCGCAGGCGGCGAATAATCTTGAGCTGGTCCTGGCCAGCTTGTCCCTGCATTATTTCCCCTGGGATGAAACCCAGGCCATTGTGCGCAGAATCTGGAATAGCTTGCGGCCCGGTGCCTTGTTTTCATGTCGCCTGAACTCCACCGAAGATGTGAATTTCGGTGCCGGGCAGGGCGAGTTGATTGAAGCCAACTTCTATCGCGACCAAGGCAATTGCAAGCGTTTCTTTGATCAGGCCAGTGTAGAGCAGTTATTTGGGGCCGAATGGCGCCGGATTTCTGTCCAGCACATGACATCGCACAAATATATAAAGCAAAAAGCGATGTGGGAGCTGGTGTTGGAAAAAGGGCAGTTGCCAGGCTGATTCCCGGACCCTTAGCACTCTGGATCTGGCAGCCGTTTCGGTCCCCTCCATCTCCCCGCTATATCTAACCAAAGAATCGGTATTTAGCCGGGTGTAACACCCTTGCTAGACTCGTTCTCATTGCTTGGAAATGGTTTCTAGGGGGTGGGAAATGAAGCGGATTCAACAGAAGTGGAACGGCGTTCGGGCAGGGGCTTTGCTGGCGTTGGTGCTGGCGGCGGCAACCGCTGTTGCAGCCGAGGTCAGTATTCTGAATGTTTCGTACGACCCAACGCGTGAACTGTATGCTGAATTCAACAAGGCTTTCCAGGCGCATTACAAAGAGCAAACCGGTGACAGTGTAGTCATCCGTAGTTCCCACGGTGGTTCCAGCAAGCAGGCCCGTACCGTGATTGATGGCGTGCCCGCTGATGTGGTGACGCTAGGTATTTCTTCCGATATTGATCAGATCGCTCAGTCCGGTTTGCTGGACAAAGGCTGGCAGGCTCGCCTGCCAGACAACAGTACGCCTTACACCTCCACGATTGTCTTGCTGGTGCGCAAGGGTAATCCCAAGGGGATTCACGACTGGAACGACTTGATTCGCTCTGATGTAAAGGTAGTTACGCCCAATCCTAAAACTTCGGCGGGGGCACGTTGGAACTATCTGGCGGCCTGGTTGTACGCCCTGAAGCAAGGCAATGGGGATGAAGCGCAGGCCCGTGACTTTGTGGCCAAGCTGTATCGCAACGTCAGCGTGCTGGATTCCGGTGCGCGTGGATCGACCACAACCTTTGTGGAGCGGGGCATTGGCGATGTATTGATTGCCTGGGAGAACGAGGCGCTCTTGTCCGTCAAGGATCTGGGGCCCGATCGCTTCGATATTGTGGTGCCTTCCAGCAGTATTCTGGCCGAGCCGCCCGTGGCGCTGGTAGATGCCAATGCCGCCAAGCATGGCACGGAAAAAGTGGCTCAGGCCTATCTGGAATATCTGTATAGCCCGGAAGGTCAGGAAATCGCCGCCCGTCATTTTTACCGTCCTCGCCTGGAGTCGGTGGCCGCCAAGTACCGCGATCAGTTCCCGGCGTTGAAACTGTACAAGGTTGACGATGAGCTGGGCGGTTGGACTCAGGTTCAGGCCAAGCACTTTGCGGATGGTGGCGTGTTCGACAGCATCTACTTGAGCAAGTAACCCCACTATCACCGAGGACCGTTCGATGTCACAGGCTCGTCTTTGGGGATTTCTGCCCGCTGCTCGCAAGCAGCGGGCTTTGCCAGGCTTTGGCTTGACCATGGGTTTGTCCATCAGCTATTTGAGCCTGATTGTTCTGATCCCCTTGTCTGCTGTTTTGCTCAAGACCACCTCTATGGGTTGGTCGGCCTTTTGGGAAACCATCAGTGCTGCACGCGTCTTGGCTTCCTTGAAACTGACCTTTGGGATGGCCGCTTTGGCGGCGTTGATCAATGGTGTATTTGGCTTGATTCTGGCCTGGGTTTTGGTGCGTTACCGCTTTCCGGGTCGTCGCATTGTGGATGCCTTGATTGATTTGCCCTTTGCCTTGCCAACGTCGGTGGCCGGCATTTCCTTGGCGGCGATTTATGCGCCTACGGGCTGGATCGGTTCCTGGGCTGAACCTTATGTTGGGCAGATTGCCTTTACCCCTTGGGGGGTGCTGATCGCCCTGGTTTTTATTGGACTGCCCTTTGTTGTGCGTACCGTGCAGCCGGTTCTGGAAGAGCTGGAACAGGAGCAGGAGGAGGTCAGTGCTTGCCTGGGGGCCGATCGCTTCCAGACGGTCACCAAGGTGATTCTCCCCGCTATCTTGCCCGCCTGCTTGACGGGCGTAGCGCTGGCTTTTGCCCGTGCGGTGGGTGAGTACGGTTCCGTGATTTTCATTGCCGGTAATGTCCCTATGGTTTCGGAAATTACACCCTTGCTGATCGTGATCAAGCTGGAGCAGTTTGACTATGCCGGAGCCTCGGCGCTGGCCGTTTTGATGATGGTGCTGTCCTTCATTATCTTGCTGGCGATCAATCGCTTGCAGTGGTACTTGCAGTCGCGTCATTCGGGCCAGGCTAGTGGCAAGGCAGCCAAGGTGGCAGCGCCTTTGACTTTGGAGGGCGCACGATGAGCAGCCTGACGATGGATTCCTCTGTGCAGGCGGTGCCGGTACATACGGCGCGCTTGCGGGCGGCGCAGGATGAAGGTCCGGCCGTCAAAGCCCTATTGATTGGCATTGCCTTGCTGTTCTTTGTGCTGTTCTTGCTCCTGCCTTTGATCCTGGTCTTCATGACGGCTTTTAGCCGGGGCATCATGCCGTATCTGTCCGCCTTGAGCGAGAGCGATACCTTGCATGCCGCCAGCCTGACAGTTCTGGTTGCCGTGATTGCCGTGCCTTTGAATATCGCGTTTGGTCTGGCCGCCTCCTGGGCGATTGCGCGTTTTGAGTTCCGTGGCAAAAGCATTCTGACGACGCTGATCGACCTGCCGTTCTCGGTATCACCTGTCATTGCCGGTTTGATGTTTTTACTGATTTTTGGTCGCCAAGGCCCATTTTGGGATTGGCTGGACGCTAATAACATTCGTATCGTATTTGCCTTGCCCGGTTTGGTTTTGGCGACTTTGTTTGTCACTTTCCCTTTCGTGGCGCGTGAGTTGATTCCGCTGATGCAAATGCAGGGCAGCGAGGAAGAGCAGGCTGCGCGGGTGCTGGGGGCCAATGGCAGGCAAATGTTCTGGCGGGTGACTCTGCCCAAGATCAAGTGGGGCCTGCTGTATGGCGTGATTCTGTGCAATGCCCGTGCCATGGGTGAATTTGGGGCGGTGTCGGTGCTCTCGGGCCATATACGGGGCCAGACCAACACGCTGCCCTTGCATGTAGAGATTGAGTACAACGACTATCACACGGTGGGCGCTTTTGCGGCGGCTTCGGTGCTGGCGGTCTTGGCTTTACTGACGTTGGCGCTTAAATTGTGGGCCGAGCGCAAAATGGTTCAAGACGGTCATCGTGGATGATCGCATTCGGAGTTCATTATGAGTATCGAAGTTCGTCATCTATCTAAACAGTTTGGTGCGTTTACGGCACTGGGTGATGTGACATTGGATTTCCCAGCGGGCGAGCTGGTGGCTTTGCTGGGGCCGTCGGGCTGCGGCAAGACGACCTTGCTGCGTATCGTGGCTGGCCTGGAACATGCGGATGCGGGTCAGGTGCTGATCAACGGCAAGGATGTGGCTGCTGTGGGCACGCGTGATCGCCAGGTGGGTTTTGTGTTCCAGCACTATGCCCTGTTCCGCCACATGACGGTATTTGAAAACGTCGCCTTTGGTCTGCGCATCAAGCCACGCAAGCAGCGCTTGCCCGAAGCCCAGATTCGTCAGCGTGTGCACGAGCTGTTGGAGCTGGTGCAGCTGGATTGGCTGGCCGATCGCTACCCAGCGGCCTTGTCGGGTGGCCAGCGGCAGCGTATTGCTCTGGCACGTGCCTTGGCGGTGGAACCGGGTGTCTTGTTGCTGGACGAGCCGTTTGGTGCCTTGGATGCCAAGGTGCGCAAGGAACTGCGTTCCTGGCTGCGTCGTCTGCATGATGACCTCCATATCAGTACCTTGTTTGTGACGCACGACCAGGAAGAGGCCATTGAAGTGGCTGATCGTATTGTGGTGCTCAATAAAGGCCGGGTTGAGCAGGAAGGCGCCCCGCAGGATGTCTATAACCACCCTGCCAGTCCTTTTGTGTATGAGTTCCTGGGGGCGGCGAATCGCTTGCCGGGTCAGTTCCAGCACGGACGCTTTGTGGCTGATCCTCAGTTGGGACAATTCGAGTCCAATCAGGCCTTGAATGCTCAGGATGCGGGTCAGGGGGAAGCAGTAGGCTATGTGCGCCCGCATGACCTCGATTTACAGCGTCAATTGGATGGCCAGGGCATCGTCGTGGCCGTGCAGCGCATTATTCCCTTGGGGGCGACAGTACGGGTTGAACTGGCCTTGAACGAGGGCGAGCGTGCTTGGGAAGCCGAGTTCGATCATCAGCGTTGGTCGCAGCTGGGCTTGCGGCCGGGTGAGCGGGCTTTGGCCTTGCCACGCAAGTTCAGCGCTTTCCCTATCGAGTCTCAAACCGAAGCGCGATTGTCCTGATTTTTTGCAAATTATTCGCAACAGGCTGACCCTAGGTCAGCCTGTCTGCGTTAGTATCTGGAGGTTTTTTGCAGGGCGGGTTGGAGCAGGAAATATTACAGGAATTTAGTATTGAGAATCATTCCTGTTTCTGTTAAGATTCGATACTTCACTGGGCATCCTGTCCGGTCCCGTCATGGTCCATGCGGGTTGCAGAATGTGTAGAACGGATTATGACCGGAATTGCTTCTCAAAAGAATAATCGCTCGATGCTGGCCTTGAAGGCAACTGGTTTGGCATTGGCACTGGGATTGCACGTGGGTGTCGTGGCTACCATCTTGTGGACGGAAACCCCCAAGATTGTGGGTGAACCTGCCCCCATGGATGTTGTTGGGGTGACTTTGGTGGAAGTGTCGGAGTCCCCGGTTCAGCAAGAGCAGGTCAGTGCCCCTCCTGAGGAAGTGGTGGCCGAGCCGGAACCTGAGCCCGAACCCGAGGTGGAACCGGACCCCGAGCCCGAGCCAGAACCGGTTGTTGAGCCGGAACCCGAGCCAGAGCCTATCGTGGAAAAACCTCCGATTCCCGAGCCGCCCAAGCCCAAACCAAAACCCAAGCCGAAACCCAAGCCCAAGCCACAGCCCAAGCCCGAGGTCCCACCGGCAGAAACACCGCAGCCTGCTCAACCAGCCGCTCCTGCCGCTCAAGCAGGTCCAGCTACGGACAATACGTCCTCCCAAACTGCCGCCCGTTCTACGGATGGTGATCGGCCCAAGCTGATTGGTCGTGTAGATTATTTGGGACGTCGTCCTGTGCCGGTGTACCCCCGGGCTTCCGAGCGCCGTCGTGAGCAGGGCCGCGTGGTGGTTCGTGTAGTGATTTCAACCCAAGGAACCGTGCTGGAAGCCAAAGTGCAAAGCTCCTCAGGCTATGAACGTCTGGATGAGTCGGCACTGAAAGCAGTACGCACAGCGCGTTTCAAACCGTATACGGAAAATGGTGTGGCCTATCGTGCCATGGCCGATATTCCTTTCGACTTTGTTTACTAGGATATATCAATGATGCAGGAACTATTTCAAAGCGTATGGGTAAGCCTGGCACAAGTTGCAGGGCCTGTTGCAGATCAGGCTGCCGCCAGTGTTGCTGCCGCTGAGGAAGCGACCGGGGTGCTGCACTTTATCCAGCAAAGTGATGTGGTCGGCAAGACCTTGTTCGTCATTCTGGCCTTGATGTCGGTTGCCAGCTGGTACCTGATTATCGTCAAGGGCGTGCTGTCCTTCCGCCTGAAGCGTCGCTCACAAGGTTTCATGCGTGAATTCTGGTCCGCCAGTTCTCTGGAGCAGGTTGAAAACGAAATCGCCACCCACGGTGCCCGCGATCCCTTCAGTCACTTGGCCAGCCACGCTATCCACGCTCAAAAACACCATGTGAAATACGGCGCCATGCGTCTGGAAGAGAAAGGCTCTACCGATGCCTTTGTCTCGCGCATCATGCGTAAAGTCATGGACGAAGAAACGGCCAAGCTGGAAAACGGCCTGACGCTGCTGGCTTCGGTGGGTTCTACCGCTCCGTTTGTGGGTCTGTTCGGTACGGTTTGGGGTGTGTACCACGCACTGATCAATATCGGTCTGTCCGATGGTGTAACCCTGAACAAGATCGCCGGCCCTGTGGGTGAAGCTCTGGTGATGACCGGTCTGGGTCTGGCCGTGGCGATTCCTGCCGTGTTGGCTTACAACGCTTTTGTGCGTACCAACCGCGTTTACCTGTCCCAGCTGGACGCGTTTGCTCACGATCTGTTTACTTTCCTGACCACAGGCCAGCCTGTGCAAGATAACCAACCTGTTCTGCGTCGTGTCCCTAGCTCGGGCGGTGGTGCAGCATCGAGCTCGGCAGCGGCTGCCAAGCGGGAGCACTAATCATGGCTTTTGGCAGCTTTGATAATCGTAACTCGGGCTCCGCGCTGTCCGAAATCAATATGGTGCCGCTGATCGACGTCATGCTGGTGTTGCTGGTGATCTTTCTGATCACTGCTCCGCTGCTGTCGCACTCCATCAAGATTCAGCTGCCCCAGGCGACGTCTGAACCAGTCCAGCAAGATCCCAAGACGATTGATCTGGCGATTGACGCAGAAGGGCAGATCTTCGTGAACGAGCAGCCGGTGGCGCTGGAAGACCTGACCGCCACGCTGGCCCCTTACTCCAAGGATCAGCCTCAGCCTGAATTGCGTATCCGTGCCGATACCGATACTCGCTACGAAACACTGGCCCAGGTCATGAGCCGCTCCAAAGCTTCCGGCCTGACCCGTCTGGGTTTCATTACGCGTCCAGGTCCAACGACCAAGGCCGCGGGTGATGAGGGCGAAGCCAAGGAAGGCGCCGTCGTCGACCAGAAGGCCGTTGAGCCTAAACCCGCTCTGTAATTCCAGGTTCTTCTTCGTGTTGTTTTTTCTGGCCCCTCGCTTTGCATCTGCAACGCGAGGGGCCAGTTTCGTAATAAAATCCCCCGAATGCGTGTACTAGTTATCGAAGACGACGCCATACTGGGCGCCGCACTGCAGGAATTTCTCAACGATCAGGGCTACGCTGTTGACTGGCTCCAGGAAGGCGAAAGTGCCTTGAAGGAGTTGGCCGCCCAGGTCTACGATCTTCTGCTCCTGGACTTGAACTTGCCCGGCATCAGTGGCCTGGACGTGCTGCGCCAATTGCGTCAGCAGGGCAACGCTATTCCCGTCCTGATTCTGACTGCGCGTGATGGCGTGGATGATCGTGTCGGCGGCCTGGATGCCGGTGCTGACGACTACCTGATCAAACCTTTTGACCTGTCCGAGCTGGCCGCCCGCGTGCGTGTTTTTGGCCGCCGCCGCAGTGGTCAGGTACAGCCCATTATTGATGTGGGTCCCTTGAGCTTTGATACCATTGGCCGCGAGCTGCGCTGTGCCGGTCAACGTGTGACCTTGTCGGTGCGCGAGCTGTCCGTACTGGAAATGCTGATGATGCGCGCGGGCCGTGTTGTCACCAAGCAGCAAATTATCAACTCCTTGTCTGCCTGGGATGCCGATTTCAGCGACAATGCAGTCGAAGTCTACGTGTATCGTTTGCGCAAGCGCCTGGAAGGCACCGGGGCTGTCATACAGACTGTGCGCGGCTTTGGCTATTTGCTCGATGTGGAGAGCGTGGCCGGAGCATAACGGCAGCCCGTGCCCGCTGCCTGAAACCTTAGGTCAACCATGCCCGATCAGCATCTTTCTCCAGCGGTAAAAACCTCCTTGTTGCGAGGCTGGCTGGAGCGCTTTCTTGCTCCCGGTTCTTTGGCCCGCAAACTGATGGGCCGTCTGTTTCCCCCGATCTCCATTCTGGTGGTGCTCGATTTGAGCGTTACCTGGATACTGACGCGTCGCATGAGCCTGGAAGACTGGCTGCTGCGCGACATTTTCTGGACCATGGCACTGAGCCAGGTGCTGTTGGTCAGTCTGATTGCCTGGGTATTGCTGTCGGGGATTCGCTCGCAGTTGGCGTCCATTGATGATTTATCGCAGCAAATCCGTAACCGTGCTGATGATGACTTCGAGCGTCTGGATGCCAGTGCCTTGCCCGCCGAGATTGTGCCGCTGGTGGAGCACTTCAACGAGTTGCTGGAACGTCAGCGTGATACCCTGCAGGCGCAAAAGCGCTTTATTGGTCACGCAGCGCATCAGTTGCGCACACCCCTGACGGGTTTGCAGCTGGAGTCCGAGCTGATGCTGGCAAGGCCTTTGCCAGAAGATATCCGCCAACGGGCCGAGCGCATCAAAAGTGTTTCGGATCGCATGATTCGTCTGGGCCAACAGTTGTTGGTGCTGGCACGTACCGATGCGGACACTAATATTAAAGACAGCTTTGTGCGCCTGGACTTGTGTGAATGGGCGCGCGAGGAGGGCGGTGACTGGTTCTTGCAGGCTCGTCAGCATGGTGTGGAAATCCATTTGCTGGCACCTGAAAAGCCGGTCTGGATTGATGCTGCCCCCGTGCTCTTGCGGGAGTTATTGTCCAATCTGATGGATAACGCCTTGCGTTACGGACAAGGGACAGACCGCATTGTCTTGCGGGTGGCCAGTAATCCACCCTCCTTGTCGGTGGAAGATCACGGGCCGGGTATTGAGTCCAGCGAGCAGCAGCGCGTATTTGAAGCCTTTTACCGCTCCCCCGGTACCCAAGCAGGAGGTTCTGGCTTGGGCTTGGCCATTGTGCAGGAGATTGCCCGTGCGCATGGCGCCTGGTGGAGCCTGATGAGCCGTCCTGATTTTCCAGGCACTCGCATCACCATTGTTTTTCCCGGTCCGCGTATTGGTGCGCGTCTGACCCGGCACGATACTTTGATTGGAAACTAAGCCTTGAACACAGCAACAGAAAACCCCAAAAAAGCGGCTCAGGCCGCCTTGTTAATGGGCGCTTTAGGCGTGGTGTATGGCGATATAGGAACCAGCCCGCTCTACACCATGAAAGTGGCCTTGAGTGCTTACGGACAGCCTGGTGCCGAACAGGTCTATGGAGTGCTGTCCTTGCTGTTCTGGCTGCTGACCCTGGTGGTCTCCATCAAGTACGTCACGGTGGTGTTGCGTCTGGACAATAAAGGTGAGGGCGGCACGCTGGCCCTGATGGAATTGGCGGCACGCGGCATTCAGGGGCCACGTCGGCAGATTATTGTGGTGCTGGGGCTGATTGGTGCTGCCTTGTTTTATGGGGACAGCATCATTACCCCGGCCATCTCCGTGATGTCGGCGCTGGAAGGCATAGGGATGGTGTCTCACGTGCTGGACCCTTGGGTCGTTCCTTTGGCTCTGGGCGTCTTGCTGGCCTTGTTTCTGATCCAGTCCCATGGCACGGGCACCATGGGTAAATTGTTCGGCCCCATTATGTTGACCTGGTTTCTGGTGCTGGGTGGCTTGGGTCTATGGCGTGTTATTGAGCATCCCCAAGTTTTGATGGCCCTGGACCCACGGTGGGCCGTGGCTTTTATTGCTGAGGCTCCCTGGCAAACCTTTTTGCTTTTGGGGGCCTTGGTCCTGGCCTTGACGGGGGCCGAGGCCTTGTACGCCGATATGGGCCATTTTGGCCGTCCTTTAATTCGCAAAGCCTGGTTCATGATTGTCATGCCCTGCCTGGTCCTGTGTTATTTCGGCCAAGGCGCATTGTTGATTTCCGACCCAGCCGCCATTCGTAATCCGTTCTTCTTCCTGGCTCCCAACTGGGCCTTGGTGCCCATGGTGATGTTGGCAACGGTTGCAACGGTGATCGCCTCCCAGTCCGTGATATCCGGTGCGTTTTCTGTAACTCGTCAGGCGGTGCAGCTTGGTTTTTGGCCGCGCATGGTGATTCAACATACTTCAGCCAAAGAAGAAGGGCAGATCTACTTGCCGCGTGTGAATTTGCTGCTATGCGTGGCGGTGATGATTCTGGTCCTGAGCTTTGGCTCCTCGGATCGCCTGGCCCATGCTTATGGCTTTGCAGTCACGGGTACCATGCTGATGACCAGTTTGCTGGCTCTGGTACTGCTGCCGCGCCGCGCTAGCGGAATCAAGCGCTGGGCCTGGCTGGGGCTCCTGGGTGTTTTCCTGATTCTGGACATATTGCTGTTCTCGGCCAATGCGCTCAAGATTCTGGAAGGCGGTTGGCTGCCTTTGCTGGTGGGTGCTGTGCTGCTGGGCTTGATGCTGACCTGGCGCCAGGGACGAGCCGCCTTGCACGAACGTCTGCTTGAAAACAAGCAGCCGATAAAAGAGTTCTTGCTGAGCCTGGAGGAGTACGCTCCGACCCGTGTACCAGGGACGGCGGTGTTCATGAGCACCATTCCCGACTCGGTTCCTCCGGCCTTATTGCATAACCTGAAACACAATAAAGTCCTGCATGAACAGGTCCTGTTTTTGACCGTAACCAGTGCCGGTGTGCCTTACGTTCCTTTTGGGGAGCGCTATAGCCTGCAACGTCTAAGCCGAGGCAGCTGGCAGGCGGTGGCTTCCTGGGGCTTCAAGCAAGAGCCCAATGTGCCGCAGTTGCTGGAGCAGATTGCTCTGGAGCACCCGGAGCTGAATCTGGAGCCTATGCAGACGTCCTACTTCCTGTCGCGCCAGACGGTGATGATCCAATCCCGTCAGCCCTGGTACTTGGGCTGGCGTCGTCGCTTGTTTGCTTTCATGGCGCGCAATGCCAGCCGTAGCACGCGCTTTTTCAAAATCCCGCCTAATCGCGTGGTGGAGATGGGGATACAGGTGGAGCTGTAGGTGGAGACATTTGCAGCTGCAGCTAGCTATTGCAGCCAGTAGAAACAAAGAATGGGCCTTTTCAAGGCCCATTCTTTTTATCTGGCTAGCTATTATGAATAGCCGTGTTTTCTGCGTTTACTGAGCAGGCACCACAGTCGTGGTTTCGCGAAGGATACCGCCGCCTTCCACGCTACCGCGTACCGTTGTGTCCTGGCCGGTCATGGATTTCAGGCAGTCTTGCTGGCGATCAGCGGGTAAGCGATGGCAGCGCGCTTGCCGGTTGGCATCCAGATTGTGATCGCGCTTGTCCAGCTTGTGCTGACGTTCGGCTTGCAGCGCGGCACCGGCTTCGCGACGGCAAGTGGTGCGCTGGTCGCCTTTGAATTGCTCACAGCGCTGGATGTCGTGTCGGTAGTCTTGGGATGGGGTTTGAGCCCAGGCAGCAGAGGACAGCAAACCCAGGCTGAGCAAGCCAGCACTCAGAACTCGGGATGGGCGTGTAAGTAGACTCATCGATCTCACTCCTTTACTTGCTAAGGGAATCACCGGCTTGGCGAGCACTGTTACGAGCAGGTATGAGTAGCAGGCCGCAAAGCCCCAAAAGCGACTGCGTATGGGGCAATTCCCGATACGCAGTAAACACTTACTAGTATAAGTGGAGCAGTTGCAAGTGAGGGTAATAAAACTTGTCTAAACCCTCTCTGCTTGATTTAGGTCTTGTCGCTAGCTGGTGGTTGAGCCAAATCTTTAGGCAGAGGCGCTTTATGTGGCATGTCCAGATAGCCTGGCTCGTCCGGGCCATATTCGGCCAGACGTTGGCGATGTTCGCGTTTGATGGCAGCGCGCATCAGAAAGATGGCGGTGACCGGCGAGGTAATGATCAAGAGCACACTCAGGATGAGCGGATGCAGGATAGGGCGGCTCATCAGGTGGCTGGCGCTGATGGCGACGGCCAGCACCATGAAGAACGTACCCAGCGTGTTCCCCATGGTGGGAGCATGGATGCGTGAATAAAAGTGTTTGAAGCGCAGCAAGCCAGCCGAACCCACCAGGGCCACGATGCCGCTAAGAACCAGCAAAAGGGCAACCGGGACAGCCAGCCACCAAGGTAGTAAAGGCGTATTCATGGCTCGATCACCTCGGCACGCAGCAGGAATTTCGCCATGGCTGCCGAGCCTACAAAACCGAACAGGGCAATCAGCAAGGCGATATCAAAGTACAAGGTAGAGTCAAAACGGATGCCCAGGGCCAGCAAGGCCAGCATACCGTTGATGTACATGGTGTCCAGCGCCAGCACGCGGTCGGCGGCAGAGGGGCCTTTAAGCAGGCGGATGACGGCGCAGCCCATGCCCAGGACAAAGCAGCCCAGGGCAAACTGACAGGCCCAGTAAACAATGTCTATCATTGGAAAATCTCCAGTAGCGGTCCTTGGTAGCGCTTCTGAATAGTGTCTAACCAGACCTGTTCGTCTTGCAGATCCAGAATGTGCAAAGTCAGGACACGGGTCTCGTAATCGAAGCCGGACCAGACGGTCCCTGGGGTGTAGGTAATGATGCACGCCAAGGCTGCCAGACCATGTGGGTCAGTCAGTTGCAACGGGATGGCCAGAAAGCCGGGGCGGGGCGCGTTGCCGCCTTTCAGAACCAAGTGGCCAACGGCAATATTGGACAGCACAATGTCCCAGGCCACTTGGCAAATCAGTTTCAAGGCCAGAAAAGGGTGGCGGATGCTGGCCTTAACCGGACGAAATGGAATGGCCGCCAAGCTCAGGGCGATAGCCAGGAACAGGCCCAGCACCACGTAACCGGCCGAGAGCGAGTCGTTCAGCAGCAGCCACAGGCCAAGCAGTAGCAAGGGCAGGAAAAGATGTTTGGTATAGCGTCGCATCAGAATCACTCCGCTTGAACAGAACGTAGCGGGTTCTGCCGCAGGACGGACCCTATATAAATACGGGGTTCGTCCAGTTGCTGGGCTGTTTGTTCCAGGTAGGTGGTGATCGGGCCGGCATACCAGCTCAAGATCCCGCAAGCCACAATAATGCTGGCAATGGGGGCAGCTTCGATCAGCTTCAGGCGGGGAATCGTCAGGGAGCTATTGCTCCAGAACAGACGAATGCCCACACGTACCATGGCGATCAAACCGGCTACGCCGGAAATCAGTACGGCAGCGGTCAGAATCCAGGCGTTTAGAGGTTCTGGCGATTGGCCCGAGGCTTTCAGCGCGGCTGTCAGCAAGGACAGCTTGGCTACAAAACCGGACAGCGGTGGCAGGCCCACAATCAGCAAGGCGCAGGCAATAAAGGACATGCCCAGGAACACCATCACGCCAGGAATAGCCACACCTACCACGTCATCGCTATTGTCTTCGGACTCCGGGTCGTCCAGATCAAAGACTTCCTGACTGACGGCCAGCAGGTCGGCACCAAAAGGTTTGGTACGGCTAACCAGTTCCAGCAGCAGGAAGAAAGCACCCAAGGCCAGAACGCTGCTGAGCATGTAGTACAGGGCAGGGCCGGTCAGGATGACGCCGGGCATGCCCAAGGCGGCCAGCAAGGTGCCGGAGGACACGATGATGCAATAACTGGCCAGTCGTTCGGGTTGCTGTGCGGCCATGACACCGATAGCGCCGAAGGCGAGCGTGGCGATCCCGGCGGGGAACATCCAGGCCACGCCAAAGGCGGCAGGTGCTCCCGTAGGCAGTAGCAAGGAGCCGATACGTAGCAGTGCGTAAATACCCACTTTGGTCATGATCGCAAACATGGCAGCGACCGGTGCACTGGCATTGCCATAGGCATTGGGCAGCCACAAGTTCAAGGGCCAGGCGGCGGCCTTGATCAGAAAGGCAATCCCCAGAATGGCCATGGCCGATTCAAATACCAGACGATCCGAATCCGGCATGGAGCCCGCACGCAGAGCCAGATCAGCCATGTTCAGGGTGCCGGTGACACCGTAAACCAGGGCAATGGCGATCAGCAGCAAGAAGGAGGAGATCAGGTTGACGGCAATGTAGTGCAGACCGGCACTGACGCGGGCCGCGCCCGAACCGTGCAGCATCAGACCATAGGATGCGGCCAGCAGAACCTCGAAGAACACAAACAGGTTGAACAGGTCACCTGTCAGGAAGGCGCCGTTCAGGCCCATCAAGAGCAGCTGGAACAAGGAGTGGAAATGCACCCCCACGCGATCCCAGCGTGCTAGCGAATAGAACCAGCAGCAAAAGGCCAGCACATTGGTCAGCACCAGCAAGAAGGCGGCCAGCCGGTCCACGACCAGCACAATCCCGAAGGGAGCGGGCCAGTCACCGAGCAGGTAGACACCGACGGACTGGGGCCAGATCGGGTCCAGCGTGCCATCGGCCAACAAGAGCAGATAGACCGCGCAGAACAACTGGGCCAATAAGGAGCTGAAAGCGATCAGCAGCTTGTAGTGACGGCGCTTGTCGCGCAGCATCACCATCAGGGCCGCGGCCATCATGGGGATGGCAACGGGCAATACGGGCAAGTGTTGGTTGAGTAGACTCACAGATCGTCTTCCTCGCGGCCATCAACGTGGTCAGTACCGCTCAGGCCACGATTGGCCAGAATGACGACCAGAAACAGGGCGGTGGTAGCAAAGCCAATCACAATAGCGGTCAAGACCAGCGCTTGGGGGAGGGGGTCGGCATAGTCGGCCCCCAGCTTGCCGGCGTTAATAACGGGAGCGGCGCTGATTTTGAGCCTGCCCATGCTGAAAATGAACAGGTTCACGGCATAGGACACTAAAGCCAGCCCCATGATGACCTGAAAGGTACGCGGGCGCAGCAGGAGCCAGACGCCCGAGCCCGCCAGCACACCAATCGCAATTGAAAGCACGATTTCCATTATTTATTCTCCATCCCGGATGCAGCGTTCGAGGCGGATTGCAGCGACGGCAGTTTGCGATAAAAACGTAGGGACTGGTGGGCCAGCGCGACCAGAATCAGGATGGTGGAACCAATCACCAGCATGAATACGCCAATGTCAAAGATCAGCGCGCTGGAGGTATGGACGTCGCCCACCAGGGGCAGATGCAGATCCCAGCTTTGGGCAGACAGGAAGGGCTTGTTGAAGGCCCAAACCAGCATGGCAGCCACACCGGCTGTCAGCAGACCCAAGCCAATCCAGGTTTGAGGCTGAATCAGTGGGCGGGACTCCATCCACACCACGCCGCTAACCATGTATTGCAGGATAATGCCGGTTGCCATGATCAGGCCGCCCACAAAACCTCCGCCGGGCAGGTTGTGCCCACGCAGCAGGAAGTACAGGGCGATCAGCGTGGAGATAGGCAACAGCAGGCGCAGCAATACTGCTGGAATTTGCATGATGCCTTCTGGTAACGGTGTCTTGGGATCCGGCTCCACAAAGACGGCTTCACGGCTGTCCTTGACGTTCTGGCGACGGGCCAGAGGCTGGGCGATGGCTTCGATCGGTGGACGGAAGCGTCGCAGCAGCGCAAAGACCGTCAGGGCCACAATGCCCAGCACCACGATTTCACCAAAGGTATCGAAGCCGCGGAAGTCCACCAGAATCACGTTCACCACGTTCGCGCCACCGCCCAGGGGCAGGGCCTTCTCGATAAAGAAGGGCGAGATGCCGCTGGGGTGAGGGCGTGTCATCATGGCGTAGGCCAGGGCGGCAATACCGCAACCGGCCAGAATGGCAATAATCAAGTCGCGGCTACGGCGGAACAGGGCACGACCACTATTGTCCTGGCCGCCAGGCATATCACTGACGCGTTGCGGCAGCCAGCGCAGGCCCAGCAAAATCAGCACAACGGTGACCACTTCCACCGCCAACTGGGTCAGTGCCAGGTCAGGGGCGGAAAGCCAGGCAAAGGTCAGGCTGGTAACTAGTCCAGCGCCACCAGATAGCAGCAAGGAGGCCGGGCGGTGGAACTTGGCTTGACGAGCCGCACCAATCGCGCAGGCAATTCCGACGGCCCACATCAGGGCGAAGAAGGGGTCGATGGGGGTGGAAATAGTGGACTTGAACCAGTTGCCGCGAATCAGAGGCAGGGCAGCAACACAGATTGTGGCCACAATAATCAGCAAGGTCTGACGCTGCAGGCGTGGCGAGTAAAGCTTGCCCACGGCCCAGTTGGCTGCCACTTCCAGATACTCCATGGCCAGCTCAAAGAAGCGTCGGCCATCAGCACGGGTCAGCAAAGGCGTACGGCCTTGGCGGTTCCTGTAGAAGCGGTTGATGATCAGAACGAAGATCACGCCCATGCCTGTGGCGACCAGACTCATGATCAGGGGCAGGTTGAAACCATGCCAGACGGCCAGGTCGTATTGAGGCATTTCTGCACCCAGAATGGCGCTGGCCGCAGTATGCAAGAAGGGGCCAAAAGTCAGGCTGGGAATAATGCCGACCAAGAGACAGGTCAGTACCAGAATCGCGCTGGGGATCAACATGCGGCGAGGCGGCTCGTGTGGCTCGCGGGGCAAGTCCTTGGCGACGGGGCCAAAAAACACCTGTGCGATAAAGCGCAAGGAGTAGGCCACGCTGAAGGAGCCCGCAATTACGGCCACCACGGGCAGAGCATATTCCCAGGTGTTGCCATTGCTGGCCAGAATGGTCTCGGCAAAGAACATTTCTTTGGAGATGAAGCCATTCAATAGCGGCACACCGGCCATGGCAGCCGCCGCAACGGTAGCCAAGGTGGCAGTCAAGGGCATGGCGTGGCGCAAACCGGAAAGCCGGTTCAGGTTACGGGTACCGGTCTCGTGGTCCACGATACCGGCAGCCATGAACAGGGAGGCCTTGAACGTCGCGTGATTCATCATGTGAAACAGCGCCGCGACCAGAGCCAGTGGGCTGTTCAGGCCCAACAGCAAGGTAATCAGACCCAGGTGGCTGATGGTGGAATAGGCCAGTACGCCTTTCATGTCGCGCTGGAACATGGCCACATAAGCCCCCAGCGTCAGGGAACACAGGCCAGCGCCGCCAATAATGACAGCCCATTCCGTGGTGCCCGACAGGGCAGGCCACAGGCGCGCCAGCAGGAATACCCCGGCCTTGACCATGGTGGCCGAGTGCAAATAGGCGGACACAGGTGTGGGGGCGGCCATGGCGTGAGGCAGCCAGATATGGAAGGGAAACTGCGCGCTTTTAGTGAGTGCACCCAAGGCAATCAGGATCAGCATCCCGGTATACCAGGGGTGATTGCGAATCTGCTCGCCCGACTCCAGTACCACACTCAGGTCGTAACTGCCGGCAGCCTGGCCCAGCATGAGCACGCCCGCCAACAAGCAGAAACCGCCGGTTCCCGTAATGATCAGCGACATCCGCGCACCCCGTCGCGCATCCATGCGGTGATACCAGTAGGCAATCAGCATGAAGGAGGACAGACTGGTCAGCTCCCAGAACACGACCAGCTGGATCAGATTGCCCGACAGCACCACCCCCAGCATCGAGCCCATAAAGGCTTGCAGAAAGGAGAAAAAACGTCGGACCGGATCCTGAGCGGACAGGTAATAGTGCGCATAAAGGGCGATCAAGGCCCCCATGGCGGTAATGATGATACTGAAAAGCCAGGCATAGCCGTCCATGCGCAGCTTGAAGGTCAAGCCATGGGCGGGTATCCAGGAGCGTGACGACTCCAGCACCTCTCCGCGAGCAATGTCCGGATAGGCGTAGAGAGTGAGTAAGGCGCACGTAATGGCGACAGCGCCTGCAAGAGATGCCTGGAGTTTGCGAGAGTTCGCGGGCATCAGGGAAGATAGCAAGCTACCGATAAACGGTAGAGCTAGGATCACGAGCAAATACATCTGACTCCAACAGGCGGTAATTTAGGCGGCTAGCGCTTAATAATACGATATATGAAGCTAAATTCAGTCCAACAGCCATAAAAAAAGCGTTTTTTTAGTTATTGCGGCCTTGATGCAGGTCAAGCGCATGCTTGAGGTTTTCTCTCACAATAAATGCTTGACTAGAAGAAACAGGTCTCGTGCAGGAGGACCCTTTATGCCGCAAACACTGGAAGCATCGGATGCCAGCGCCCCCACCGCGCCGGATATCGAAATCTCTGAAGCCCTGATCCGGCGTTTTGATCGTTCCGGGCCTCGCTATACCTCCTATCCCACTGCAGATCGTTTTTTTCAGGACTTTCCTGCTCAGCCTTATATTCACGAATTATCGCGGCGCGCCTTGAGCAGCAGTAATCCGCCTCTGTCGGTTTACCTGCACATCCCGTTTTGTCAGTCGCTTTGCTATTTCTGTGCCTGCAACAAGATCATCACGCAGGATCGTAGCAAGAGCGAGCAGTACCTGGATTACCTGCTGCGCGAAATTGATATGGTCACCCAATATATGGGTGAAGACCGGCGCACCGAACAACTGCATTTGGGCGGCGGCTCGCCCACTTTCCTGGACAATGAACAGTTGGCCCGCTTGATGGCCAAGCTCAAGGAGCAGTTCGCGTTCACGGACGATGCCGAACTGGGCATCGAGATCGACCCGCGTACCTTGGCGGAAGGCACGCTCCAGAACTTGGCGGCTCTGGGTTTTAACCGTACCAGCTTCGGGGTGCAGGATTTTGACCCCAATGTGCAAAAAGCGATCAACCGTATTCAGCCCTTCGAAATGGTCAAACGCGCCATTGAAGAAAGCCGGGCTGCCGGTTTCCAGTCCATCAACACGGACCTGATCTACGGTCTGCCTTTGCAGACCCTGGAAAGCTTTGCCATCACCATTGACTCCTTGGTGCAACTGCGACCAGATCGCATCGCTCTGTATAACTACGCGCACTTGCCAACGCGATTCAAGGCGCAGCGTTTAATCAATGAAGAAGAACTGCCCGATGCCGACCAGCGTCTGCAACTGTTCCTGATGTCTTCGCAGCGTCTGCTGGATGCAGGCTATGTCTATATCGGTCTGGACCACTTTGCCTTGCCGACCGACGAGCTGAATCTGGCCCGCCTGGACGGTAGCCTGCACCGCAACTTCCAGGGCTACACCACCCGCGCAGCCTGCGATCTGGTTTCTTTTGGCGTGTCGTCTATTGGTCAGGTGGGCACCATGCATGTGCAAAATGCCCGCAGCCTGCGCAATTATTACGCCGATATAGACCGGGGGCGTTTGCCCATCGAGCGGGGTATTGTGATGCAGCAGGACGATCGCCTGCGGGCGGAAGTCATCATGCATTTGATGTGCAGCATGCCAGTGCCTATCTTGCGTCTGGAAGCGCGTTACGGCATTGATTTTGCCAGCTATTTCTCTGCCGAGCTGCAAGAGCTCAACAGCTATGCCGACGCTGGCTTGCTGACAGTCGATGCCCAATCCATCCAGGTTCTGCCCAAAGGCCGTTTGTTTGTGCGCGCCTACAGCATGGTGTTCGACAAGTACTTGAGCCAGGAAAGCGGTGCCCGCTATTCCCGCCTGATTTAACACAGTGGCCGTCCTTGCAGACGGCCACGATTCTATTGCCCTGTTTCTGGTCCCGACGTGGCCGGCAGGTTCTTGCATCAACCTAAGGTATCAACATCGTGCTAAAGACGGATTTACGTCTCATGTCCCTGAAGGGAAAACTGCTTTTGCCTATTGTTCAAGGCGGCATGGGAGTCGGTATTTCGGCGTCCCGGCTGGCCGGTACTGTGGCCGCATTGGGCGGGCTGGGGACGATCTCCAGCGTGGATTTACGGCGTCATCACGAAGACCTGATGGACAGCACCCAGGGTGATGTCGAAAAAGGCGTGGTCGATGCAGCCAATTTGCAGGCTCTGGACCGCGAGATCAATCGTGCCCGAGAGCGCTCGGGTGGCAACGGTGGCATCGCCGTCAATATCATGAAGGCTGTCTCGCAGTATCCCGAGTATGTGCGTCAATCTTGCGAAAGCGGGGCAGATGCCGTGGTGGTGGGCGCTGGCCTGCCGCTGGACTTGCCTGAGCTGGTTCAGGATCATCCCAAAGTTGCCTTGATTCCAATCTTGTCGGATGTGCGCGGCGTCACTTTACTGGTGAAGAAATGGCTGCGCCGCAAGCGTTTGCCGGATGCAGTCGTTCTGGAAAATCCCCGTTTTGCCGCAGGCCACCTGGGGGCTGCCGATGACCAATCCTTGAACAAACCTGAATATGCTTTCCAGCGCGTTCTGGAGGGCTGCCGTGCCTTGTTTCGCGAGCTGGGCCTGGAGGCCGAGCGTATTCCATTGATCGCCGCCGGCGGGATTCATCGTCCGGAACAGCTACGTCAATTAATGGATTGGGGTGCAGATGGGGTGCAAATGGGTACTGCCTTTGCCGTCACCGAAGAAGGTGATGCGCATGAGAACTTCAAGCGTGTGTTGCTGGATGCCGAGCCCAAGGACATCGTGACCTTTATGAGCGTGGCCGGACTGCCTGCCCGTGCCGTGCGTACGCCGTGGCTGGATGCTTACCTGCACAAAGAGCAAAAGCTGCAATCGGTGGCGCGAGAGCGTGCTTGCACGGAAGGCTTTGATTGCCTGGCACATTGTGGCTTGCGCGATGGCGTGCAGCGTCATGGTCAGTTTTGCATTGATCGTCAGTTGGCCTATGCTCTGAAAGGTGATGTACAGCGCGGTCTGTTCTTCCGTAGTTCCGAAGCCTTGCCTTTTGGCAAAGCCATGAAATCGGTGCGCGAGCTGATGGACTATATGTTGAATGGCCGCAGCAAAACGCCGGGCGTGGTTCCTGCGGCCTAAACGGGATCAAGGGCTTAGCCCTTGATTTCGCGGATCAAGCCTTCCTCACCGCCATCAATGGTGTGGACGGCTTCCTTCCTTTGTGTCTCCAGTGCCAGGCGGCGGGCAATTTCATAGCATTCTTCAATATGCTGGTTGCCGACTTTGCGCAGCACTACAAAGCTGATGGAAGCGGAAATGGCGCTGCCTATCAAAGGCACATATTTGGCGCCGTATTTCCCGGCCAGTTTCTTCGCTCCCAGACGCACCAGAATATTGACCACGCGATCTGTAGTCAGCACGCGTCCCACCATGCCCAGGCCCATACTGGTTCCCCCCACGACCACCAGCTTTTTCAGCTCCGGGCTCAGGGCGTCCACATCGTTGGCCGTCAAGCCGAAGCGCGCATTGATGATGGGGATGACTTTCATCAGAATCGCCACATCCGTACCCACATCCACACCAGGGATGGGCACCACGGCTGCCGCTGCTGACAGCAGAGCGCGCCGACTGATCAGTTTGCGACATTCCTCGCGGGTTTTATCCAGTTCCTGCAGTGTCATCGTGCTCATGTGTCTGTCCTGAAATCTAAGCGGATTGATCGTGCAAGCCTTAACCCATATGGGGCGAGTACCGTGCTTTTCCAGTGACTGCCTGGGCAATTATGTTTCTTATCGTAGTGGATGCCGCCAGTTTTGGGAAAAAAGCAGGGTATTGGTCGCATTTGAAATTTTTTCTTTCAAATGCCATGAATGCTTCTACAAACGGGTGTCGTGAACAATTAAAGCCCGGTGTCTTTTTCTGTTGCACTTGGTGGCATTCTTTATGCGCTTTCGGGGCTAGTCAGACACGCTCAGAGGGTCTGATTTCTATTAAACTGGCGCCGAAAATAGCACATTCCATAGGGGAAGAACGATGCATCGCCAGTCTTTGCTGGGTTTGATGTTCTTGCTGGGTGTCAGTAGCGCCCAAGCCATTACGATAAGCAGTTTCTCGCCCCAAGGGGCGACATCGGATTTGCGGGATGTCAAAGTCACCTTTGCCACACCCGCAGTTCATTTTGGGGATTCGCAATTGCCTGCACCCGTTCAGGTGCAGTGTGATGATCCTTCGGTAGTCGGTCAGGGCCGTTGGCTTGATTCGCGCCGCTGGATTTATGAATTCGACGAGCGTCCAGGACCAGGCTTGAGTTGTACGGCCGTCGTGTCCAAAAGTTTTCGCAGCATCAATAATGAAGCGATTAGCGGACCAGCTCAATATCGTTTTAATTCAGGCGGCGCCATTCTGGAAAGCAACCGCCCGTATTACAACATTATTGATGAAGACCAGGCCTTTCTATTCAGCTTCAATGCGCCGGTTAATAGCGCCTCTTTAGTCAAGAACGGCTATTGCCGGGTAGAGGGTATTGGCGAGCGTATTGGCTTGAAAGCCATTGAGGGTGCCGAGCGCGATGCCATGGTTCGCGCCGAGTTCTATGTGGACGAGGTAGACGACCGATACCAGGCCGTCCAGTGTGCGCGTCCCCTGCCAGCGGATGCCAGCGTGTCGGTGGTGCTGGAGCCGGGCATCATGACCCAGATTGAGAATCGCAAGGGCGTCCCTAATACGGACCGCTATACCTACGATTACAACGTGCGCCCCGAGTTTACCGCCTCGCTCACTTGCATGCGTGAGCGCGCAGAAGCGCCTTGCACGCCGGTTGGCAGCTTCGGTGTTCAGTTCTCCGCGCCTGTCGCTTACGAGTACTTGAGCCAGATTCGTTTGGAGGCTGGCAAGCAGGTTTGGGAGCCCAAGTCTGATAGCGACGAGGCATGGCAGGATCGTGGCCCTGGCCAGTACGTACGTTTCGAGGGGCCTTTCCCCGAAAACGCCAAGCTGACGGTCAAGATTCCGGACGGTCTGACGGACGATGCGGGTCGCCCCCTGAAGAACCCGCAAGTGCTGAGCAACGGCATGAGCACCACGACCTATCCGCCGCTGGTGAAATTTGCGGTGGAGCCTTTCGGGATTGTGGAGCGTTTCGGCCATGCTGATCGTGACGGATCGGACGATTCCGATCCGCCAGCCATTGGCTTGAGCCTGCGTAATGTCGAAGCCAATCTGACAACTCAGCAAATGCTGGTGTCCGCCGGTCAGGTGGGGGCTCTTGCCGTGAAGGACGACAAGGAAGTTCTGACCTGGTTCTCCCGTCTGCGCCAGCTGAACTATTCCTGGTCGGTCACCCCCGACTATCTGAAGACCATGATGGGTAGTGACTTCCATGTCACCGCTCCTTTGAATGAGAACGGCTACCTGGATCTGCGTGCTCAGCCCCTGTTGCAAGGCAAGGATCTGAAGAAGCTGGACTTGCCCGGCATGGATCAAAAAGGCGAGCGTCCTTTTGAATTGATTGGCGTGCCGCTGAAAGAGCCTGGTTTCCATGTTCTGGAAGTCGCTTCTCCACGTCTGGGAGCTTCCTTGCTGGAGGCGGCCGGTACCATGTACGTGCGTAGCTCTGTGCTGGTGACCAACCTGGGTGTGCATATCAAGAAAGGTGGTGACGATTTGCTGGTCTGGGTCACGACACTGGATGATGCCAAAGTCGTGCCCGGCGCGAAAATTCGCGTGATGAACTGCCGTGGTGAAGAGCTGCTGCAAGGTGAAACAGACGAGAATGGGATGTTCCATCACCCGCAGGCGGTGTCCAGCCCGGATTACTGCCAGGAAACCAGCTTGTCCGGTTTGTTCGTGACGGCGCGAATCGACAAGAACAACCCCATGGCTCGTGGTAAAGATGATTTCAGCTTTGCCTTGAGCGAGTGGAATTCGGGTATCGAGCCTTGGCGCTTCAATGTGCCTTACAACTGGGGCGGTCGCGATGAGGCCATTGCTCACACTGTGATGGATCGCAATCTGTTCCGTGCGGGTGAAGTGGCCCATATGAAACACTATGTACGCGAACGCGTGCGTGACGGTTTCAAGGCTCCAGCTCGCTATCCCGACACCATGATTGTCGAGCACGATGGCAGCGGCAAGCGAATTGAGCTGCCCTTGAAGTGGCAAAAGACAGCGGCAGGCAGCGTATTTGCTCTGACCGACTGGAAAATCCCCAAGGACGCCGAGCTGGGTGTGTATCGCTTGCGAACCGAAGGCGAGGATCAGTACTTCAACTTCGGCGAGTTCCGCGTAGAGCAGTTCAAGCTGCCTGTGTTGGGCGGCAGTATCAAGCTGGGTGACGGTCAGGATCGTCCTTATCTGGTCAAACCCAAAGAACTGCAGGCCGACCTGCAGTTGCAGTACCTGTCTGGTGGCCCGGCCGATTACTTGCCGGTTCAGTTGTCGGCGGTCGTCCGCTCGGCAGGAACGTCCTTCAGCGCCTATGACGATTTCAGCTTTGTCCCTCCCGAGAAAGTTGAACAGTCTGATGTCTCGGACTCCCGTGTTTTCCTGAACAAGAAGCGCTTTCAGCTGGATGCACAGGGTGGTTTGCGTGCCACGCTGGATGAGTTGCCTGCGGTGGATCGTCCTTCCGAATTTCTGGTAGAAGCCACTTTTGCCGATCCGAACGGTGAAATTCAAACCTTGACCCAAACCGTATCCGTATGGCCGGCCGATGTAGTGGTGGGTCTGCGTGCAGGTAGCTGGTTGGCAGCCGGCTCGTCCACCAAGCTCTCGGCTATCGCGGTGAGCCCGGACGGCAAGCCACTGAAAAACGTGCCTGTGCGTATTGAGGCGGCCAATGTGCAGCGTTTCTCGATCCGCAAGCGTATGGTGGGTGGCTTCTACAGCTACGACAATCAGGAGCAGCGCGAAGACCTGGGCACGATCTGCGAAGGTCGCAGCGACGATCAGGGTCTGGTGCAGTGTGATGTGAAACTGGAGAAGGGCGGTCAGGTCGAGCTGCGTGCCATTGCACGTGATGGCGAAGGCCGCGAGTCCGTTGCTGCCAGCACCGTCTGGGTCAGTGGCTCCGGTTACCTGTGGTTCGGTGGTCAGAACGATGACCGTATCGACGTGATTCCTGCGAAGAAAGTTTGGGCTCCTGGCGAGACAGCCGAGTTCCAGGTGCGCATGCCGTTCCGCGAGGCCACGGCCCTGGTGTCGGTGGAGCGTGAAGGTGTCTTGCAGGCTCAAGTGGTTCAGCTGGAAGGCGACAGCCCTAACGTCAGCGTGGAGATCAAGCCCGAATGGGGGCCGAACGTTTACGTGTCCGTGCTGGTTCTGCGTGGCCGTCTGCGTGAAGTGCCTTGGTACTCTTTCTTTAGCTGGGGCTGGAGTCAGCCTCTGACTTGGTACAAAGCCTACTCGGAAGGCGGTGGTGAATTTGTTGCCCCGACAACTACCGTGGACTTGTCCAAGCCTAGCTATCGTTTTGGTCTGGCCAGCATTGAAGTCAGCAGCCAGCAAGATGCGCTGGATGTGAAGGTAACGACGGATCGCAGCCAGTACGCGATTCGTGAGCAGGCCAAGGTTGATATTCAGGTCCTCAAGTCCGATGGCACACCGGCAGCCGGTGCGTCCGTGGCCTTGGCGGCTGTGGATCAAGCCTTGCTGGAACTGAGCCCGAACAATAGCTGGAACCTGCTCAACGCCATGCGTGCCTTGCGCGGCTACAACGTGCAGACCGCCACGGCGCAGTCTGAAATCGTGGGTCGTCGTCACTATGGTCGCAAGGCTGTCGCAGCGGGTGGTGGCGGTGGCAAGAGCCCCACTCGTGAATTGCTGGATACTTTGCTGCTGTGGAAAGGCAATGTGGAGCTGGACGTACAAGGTCGCGCAACGGTGACCGTGCCGCTGAAAGACTCCCTGACCCAATACCGGATTGTGGCCGTCGCCGATCTGGCGGGCGACCGCTTTGGTAGTGGTTCGGCTCAGATCGTCACAACGCAAGACCTGCAAATCATTTCCGGTTTGCCAGCCATTGCTCGTGAGGGTGATGATTACCAGGCCCAAGTGACGCTGCGTAACAGCAGCCCACGTGCCATGACCGTGAAGGTGCAGGCGCAGTACCGTGGTAAAGGCTTGCCCTCGGCGGCCTTGCCAGAGCAAACCGTTGAGCTGGCTTCGGGCTCGGCTAAAGTGGTTTCCTGGCCCATGTCGGTTCCACTGTCCAGCGGTTCAGCTGATTCGCACCAGATGGAGTGGACGGTGGATGCACAGGAAGTTCAGCAGTCCGGCGCCACGGGCAAGGCTGCCAAAGACAGCCTTGCAATCAAGCAGGAAGTCTTTACCGCGACCCCGGTTACGGTTCAGCAGGGAACACTGGTTGCCGTGGGTATGGATGAGCCATTGAACATGTCGGTGCAGGCACCGGCCGGTGCCTTGAAGAACGAACAAGGCGTGGTTCAAGGTGGTCTGCAAATGTTGTTCCGTTCCTCCTTGGGTGGCGGTATGGAAGGAGTGCGTGCCTGGTTTGAACGCTATCCTTACAGTTGCTTTGAACAGCAAGCCTCACGTTACATGGGCCTGCGTTCCGAAGAGGCGTGGGCTGGCCTGATGCAGCGCATGCCGTCTTATATGGACGAGAATGGTTTGTTGCGTTACTTCCCCAGTAGCTATGGGTGGGGTAGCCGCGTGTTGACCAGCTACATCCTGGATATCAGCTACATTGCGGAATCCATGGGCTTGAACTATCCCATCCCGGACGGCTTCCGCAACGAGATGCTGCAAGCGCTGGAAAACGTGGTGAATGGTCGTATCCCGAGCATGCAAACGGTCTCTCGCCAGGAGCGGGATCTCGAAGTGATTCGTGCGACGGCCGTGCTGGCCAAGTACGGCCGTGCTCGCGTCAACATGCTGGATTCGGTGGAACTGAACCTGCAAAGCTGGCCTACTGAAATCCTGCTGGCCTGGGTGGATCTGACTCAGCGTTTGCCGGGCATCAAGAAAGCCGAGCAGACACGTAAAGAAGCCATGAATCTGATTCAGGCACGTCTGGTCAGCCGTGGTACCCGTCTGGTCTTTGGTGAGGATGCGCTTAACGGCAGCCCATGGGCCATGACCAGCCGCGTGACCAACCAGGCTCGCCTGATGCTGCTGGCCAATGAAATGTCGGACTGGACCGAGGACATGCCTCGTCTGGCCCAAGGTCTGTTGGCGGAGCAGCAACGTGGTGCATGGCGCATGACCACTGAAAACCTCTTGGGTAGTTTGGCTATTGAACAGTTCAGCCGTCATCACGAACAGAACCCTAGCGGTCAGTCCATGGTGATTCTGGGCTCGGAAAGTGCCCAGGTGGTGGATTGGGACATGCTCAAACCTGACGGTCAGGGTGTGCGCTCTTCCAGGATTGATGTGCCTTGGCGCGGCGATCAGGCCGATAACCTGAGCGTTGAGCAAATGGGTGAGGGCAAGGCCTGGATCGAAGTTCGCTCCCTGGCTGCGGTGCCCGTGACCAAGCCTGTTGCGGCTGGTTTGAGCATGGAGCGTCACATCGAAGCCGTGGAGCAGGCCAAACCCGGTGTGTGGAGTCGTGGCGACATCATGCGCGTGAAGATCAAGGTCAAGGCTCAAGGTCAGGCAAGCTGGGTGGTGGTGTCGGACCCGATTCCTGCCGGTGCCACTATCCTGGGCAGCGGCCTGGGTCGCGACTCTGCCATGGCAACGGCCGGTGAAGAGCAGTCCGGTCATTGGCCCAGCTTTGTCGAACGCCGCTTTGATGGCTACCGTGCTTACTACGAGCGCTTTGAAGAAGGCACGACCGAAGTCAGCTACACGGTGCGTCTGAATACAGTGGGTCAGTTCGTGCTGCCAGCCAGCCGTGCTGAAGCCCTGTACGAGCCCGACGTGTTTGCTGTCTGGCCTAACGAGCAAGTTCTGGAAGTTGTGGATGCACCAGCCAATTAAAGCAGGACTGCTGGTGGTGGGACTAGCCCTGTGGGCCAGTCCCGGGCAGGCCATGCCCAGCTACAAGGAAGTTCGGCAAGCTTACCGATCGTCCGATGTGCAGGTCCTGGATCGTCAGGGCCAGCTTGTCCAGCGAGTCCGTCTGGACTTTCGTCAACGGCGCGGCGATTGGGTCGCGCTGGAGCAAATTTCTCCGGCCTTGCAAATGGCGGTCCTGGTGTCTGAAGACCGCCGTTTTGAATCTCACGGTGGGGTGGACTGGTTATCAGTGGGCTCCGCCGCGTGGGATGGCCTGTTTGCCGGACGCAGTCGCGGTGCTTCTACGATTACCATGCAGCTGGCCGGCCTGATGGATCAGGATTTGATTGGTGGTCGAGGTGGACGCTCGGTCTGGCAAAAGCTGGATCAGGTGGTGGCCGCCCAGTCGCTGGAAGACACCTGGACCAAGCCGGAAATTCTGGAAGCCTATCTGAATCAGGTGGCTTTTCGGGGTGAGCTGGTCGGGGTGGACGCGATGGCGCGTACCTTGTTTCAAAAGCAGGCCGCTGCGCTGGATGCACGCGAATCTGCCATTGCCGCAGTTTTGCTGCGCGGCCCCAATGCCTCGGCCTTGATGGTCGAGCGCCGGGCGTGTACGACCCTGCAAGAGATGGGACGCGCCGAACTATGTCGAGAATTAAGTAATCTGGTGCCGGTGGCTTTGCGCCGGGCCGGACAGGCCCCTTTGGGGCAAGCCCAACTGGCCCCTCATTTTGCCCGTTGGGTTCTGGATCAGAATCCTGAAATCAAGGCCGGTGACAGTATTCGTACGACCTTGGATACGCGCCTGCAAACTCAAGTGCAAGCCAGTATGCGGCGCCACTTGCTGGATCTGCGCACCGCACGTGTTCAGGATTCTGCGGTGGTGGTGCTGGATAACCATAGCGGACAGGTCCTGGCCTATGTGGGTTCCAGTGGCGATCTGTCCGAGGCGGCCGAGGTAGACCATGCCCGTTCCTTGCGGCAAGCCGGTTCCACGCTCAAGCCCTTTTTGTATGAGATGGCGATTGAAAAGCGCCTGTTGACCGCCGCATCCTTGCTGGAGGATTCGCCGCTGAATCTGTCCACCGGCAATGGCCTGTATATCCCGCAAAACTACGATAAGCAGTTTGTGGGCTGGGTCAGTGCGCGCAATGCTCTGGCTTCTTCCCTGAACATTCCTGCTGTGCGTGTGCTGACCATGCTGGGGCCTGCCAACTTGGTGGATCGCCTGCGTGCACTGGGCCTGAATCTGCGCCAGGATGGCGATTTCTATGGGTATAGCCTGGCTTTGGGCAGCGCCGATGTCACCTTGCTGGAACTGACCAATGCTTACCGTGCACTGGCCAATTTGGGCCAGACGCAAGCCGTGCAAACACGTATGGATCAGCAATCCGCTCCCTTTCATTCTGTGATGGATGAGGGTGCCAGCTGGATTGTGGGTGATATGTTGTCGGACCGTCAGGCTCGGGTGCTGACCTTTGGATTGGACAGTGCCTTGAGTACACCATTTTGGAGTGCGGTTAAAACCGGGACCAGTAAAGACATGCGTGACAACTGGGCCCTGGGTTGGACAGAGCACTATACCGTTGGCGTTTGGGTGGGAAATAGTGCTGGTCAAAGTATGCAAGATGTATCAGGTGTCAGCGGGGCAGCCCCGATCTGGCACGAGGTGATTTCGCTCTTGAACCAGCGTCGCCCCGGTCGTCAAACGGCCATGCCTGCCCAGGTGCAGGTGCGCCAGATTGAGTTTGTACCCGCCATGGAGCCTGGCCGGGAAGAGTTTTTTGTTGAAGGCACACAGACCGATCGTGTGGAATTAAGTGATGTGAATCTGGCCTATGCCGGCCCGGCCCGTATCCGCGAGCCGGTCAATGGCACCATTTTCGCGCTGGACCCGGATATTCCACCGCAAAACCAGCAATTGCGTTTGTTGGCCCAAGGGCAGATTACCGAGCCCTTGGTATGGTGGGTGCAGGGAGTAGAAGCAGGGAAGGGGGCGCAGCTGCGAATTCCATTGGTACCCGGAACGCTGCGCATTGAATTGAAAACCGAACAAGGTCGCCTAATGGATCAAGTCAGCGTACAAATTAGGGGTGCGCAAATGACAAGCTTTAACAAAGATTAACCGCTTGCGCTTTTACATGACTGATACACTGCTATCCTTATTGATTCTTCGTAAAGAGAGGGGGGAACTTCACTATGATGACTTTACGCACACTCGCTCGAATTTTGGCTCCTGTTGGCCTGGTCGCCTTGGCCGCTTGTCAAACCGTTCAAGAAAAGCCGAGCGACAAAGCTGGCACCTCCAGCGCCGCAACGCAAACCACTCCCTCCACGCCTGCGACGGGTGCCCAGCAGCCTCAGGCTCAAGCTGGTGCCGAGCAGCAAGCTGCGCCTGTACAGATCTTCCTGGCTGATACTCAGGAACAAGCGGGTTGGGCACGTGTCGACGTGCAACCTAATGGTGTCTTGTTTGTGAATCCGCGTGCCGTGGTGGTGCGTGAGGATCTGGTTGGCGTGCAAGCCGGCACCAACGACAGCAAAGAAGGTTTGCTGGCTTTGGATCTGACTCCAGAGGCTGCTCAGCGTCTGCTGCAAGTTACCACTCAGTTCCCCAAAAAGCGTCTGGCTTTGGTCGTGGGTGACACCATGCTGGCTGCCCCTGCTTACGGTTCGCCCGTTAAAGATGGCCGTCTGATTTTCATGGTCGGTACGGAAGCTAACGCTTTGGCTGCTGCCCGCGCGATTGCCGGTCCACAGGCTACCCAGACCAACGGTAAGAAGTAAGCGCTGCTGGCTCGTCTGAATGCTGTCCTGGTCCTGGGTTCACCCATGCCCGGCTTTTTGAAAAACGCGGTGGGTGCAAACCCGCCGCTCTTGTTACTAACAGGAAAGTCGGTATGGTGACCCCGCCAGGCAGTCTCGCTTTTTATATTCTTTCTTTTCGGGTTCTGGTCTGCCTGCATGGGGCTGCGCTGCTGTTCATCATGCTGATGGGCACTGGAGCGATTGGATCTGTTTTCGTCCCCGCTTTTTTGCGCCTGCCCTTGTTCGTTTTTCTGATGGGGCTGGTTTCGGCGTTTCTGGCCTTGTGCTGGAGTCACTGGACCCTGGCGTGGCACAGCTCCAAAGCAGGGCGACGCTGGGCCTGGATACCCGGTTTCTGTTCGGCCTTCTTTCTGGCCTTGAGCCTGGCTCTTTTTGTAATTGGCGTATGGGGTACCTTGGGCCTGGCCGATTTTGCCTATCAGCATAGCGAGTGGCTTACCTCCGGCCAGCAAGATTACGACGGTTTTGTCGTTCCCAATAATGACGAAGCCCAGCCCTACACCATGCCTTATCGGCAACATCCTTAGCTTGCCTTCCATTTGAACGCTACGTTCAGACAGCAGCGTTTCAAGCCTGCTGCGTAGAGTGTCGTTGTATTTTCTGCAATAGTCTCAATTCTTGCTCGCTTTTTTATCAGTCGCAGTCTTAAAATGTGCGCATTGCGTATATTTCATAAGCGAGAGCTGATATGGCCGTCTCCCAACAAGTTTTTTTGCGTGATGCAATGCGTCGCCTGAACCTGACTCGTGACGTTTTTGCGGCACGTATTGGGGTGAAGCGTCGTGCACTGGATACCTGGCTGCTGCCTGAAGGCTCTTTGGAGTCGCGGGCCATGCCCGAAGTGGTGCAGCGTTTTGTCACGGAAATCGTGGAAAACGAAGCCTTGCTGAGCAAGTATGCGCAAAGCGCACAGTCCGGTCCTTTGCGTGACCGTATTGCCACCGGCGGCAAGCATCAGCTCTTGTCCGTAGACCAGTTCACCCGCGAAACCGTGGAAGAACTGTGCAGCCTGGCTGATATCATGCAGCCCATCGCCCGCCGTCAAAAAGTGTCGCGCGTGCTGGAAGGGGCGGTGCTGGGTAACCTGTTTTTTGAAGCCTCCACCCGTACTCGCGTCAGCTTCGGCTCGGCCTTCTGCCGCCTGGGTGGTTCGGTGTGCGATACCACTGGCTTTACCTTTTCTTCCATGGCCAAAGGCGAATCCATTTACGACACCAGCCGCGTCATGAGCGGCTATGTGGATGCCATGGTGATTCGTCACCCTGAGCAAGGTTCGGTCGCGGAATTTGCGCGTGCCACCAATATTCCTGTGGTGAACGGTGGTGACGGCGCGGGCGAACACCCCAGCCAGGCCTTGCTGGATCTGTACACCATCAGCACGGAGTTCTCCCGCCTGGGCAAGTTGCTGGATGGCGCACATATCGCCCTGGTAGGGGATCTGAAATATGGCCGTACCGTGCACTCCCTGATCAAGTTGCTGGGTATGTACCGTGGCCTGAAGTTCACCCTGATCTCGCCCCCCGGCCTGGAAATGCCCGAGCACATTGTGGAGCAGGTGGCCAAGCAAGGTAAGCACGTCATCGAGCAGACGACGTCCCTGGAAAAGGGCTTGCCTGGTGTGGATGTTATTTACGCTACGCGTGTGCAGAAAGAGCGCTTCGAAGAAGGGCAGGACGGCAGCTTCACGGCCGACTTCCAGGTCAATAAAGCCATTATTGACCGCTGCTGCGGCCCCGATGTAATCGTGATGCACCCACTGCCACGCGATAGCCGTGAAGGTGCCCATGATTTGAGCGTGGATCTGAACCACGACCCTCGACTGGCCATCTTCCGTCAGGCTGACAATGGTATTCCCGTGCGTATGGCGATTTTTGCTGTGCTGCTGGGTGTGGAAACGCTGGTGCAGCATTCCATGCGCGATGTGACCTGGAATCCTCCTTCGCACATCGGTCCTGATGATGCGGTTTTCCACGGCATGTACTAAGTTGAGCAGGTGTCAGCGCTAAGTACACGCAAGCATTAAAAAAACCGGGGCTCTGATTCAGAGCCCCGGTTTTTTGTTCGTGATTTACTTGGACGTAGGCATGGCGAATTCCGCACCCTTGGAGATGCTTTCAGGCCAGCGCTGCATGATGGATTTCTGGCGGGTGTAAAAGCGGACACCTTCTTCACCATAAGCGTGCATATCGCCAAACAGGCTCTTCTTCCAGCCACCAAAACCGTGCCAGGCCATTGGCACTGGAATTGGCACGTTGATACCAACCATACCCACGTGGATGCGGCGGCCAAATTCACGGGCCACGTTGCCGTCGCTGGTAAAGCACGCTACGCCGTTGCCGAACTGGTGCTTGTTGATCAGTTCAATGGCACTGGCCAGATCCGGTACGCGTACGCAGCACAGCACAGGGCCGAAAATTTCTTCCTGATACACGCTCATGTCGGGGGTGACGTGATCGAACAGGGTGCCACCCATCCAGAAGCCGTTCTCGCAACCTTCACCGGCTTTGGCGCCGTCAAATTCGCGACCGTCGACCAACAGTTTGGCGCCTTCCTGTACACCTTTGTCTATGCAGCTGCTGATGCGCTCGCGCGCTTGCTGTGTCACGATGGGGCCCATTTCGGCGGCGGCATTGGTGCCGTTCAGAATCTTCAGGCTGCGAGTACGTTCTTCCAGCTTGGGCAGGATGCGCTCGGCAGAGTCCCCCACCAGCACGGCTACCGAGATGGCCATGCAACGCTCGCCAGCCGAGCCGTAGGCGGCACCGATCAGGGCGTCCACGGTCAGGTCGATGTCGGCATCCGGCATGACGACCAGATGGTTCTTGGCACCGCCCAGGGCTTGCACGCGTTTGCCGCCGATGGCGCCCATTTCATAAATGCGATTGGCAATCGGGGTGGAGCCCACGAAGGAGACGGCTTGCACGTCCTGGTGATTGACCAGTGCCTCAACCGCGTCTTTATCACCTTGCACCACGTTGAACACGCCATCGGGCAGACCGGCTTTTTTCAGCAGTTCGGCAATGAACAGGCTGGGGCTGGGGTCGATAGGGCTGGGCTTGAGCACAAAGGTGTTACCCGCCGCGATGGCAACGGGGAACATCCACATGGGCACCATGACAGGAAAGTTGAACGGGGTGATACCGGCCACCACACCCAAGGGCTGGCGCATGGTCCAGTTGTCGATATTGGTGCTGACTTGTTCGGTGAAATCGCCTTTGAGCAGTTGAGGAATGCCGCAAGCAAATTCCACAATTTCAATACCGCGGGTGACTTCGCCCATTGCATCGGACAGAACCTTGCCATGCTCGGCCGTAATCATGGCTGCCAGCTTTTCCTTGTTCTCGTTGAGCAAGGATAAAAAGTTGAACAGCACACGGGCGCGGCGTAGCGGTGGGGTGTCGGCCCAGGCGGGGAAAGCGGCCTGGGCGCTGGCCACAGCGGCGTCAATATCTTGCTGGCTACCCAGTTTGACTTTGGCGCTGACCTGGCCGGTGGCCGGGTTGTACACCGGTTGAGTACGTGTACCGGCGCCAGCCTGCTGGCCACCTCCGATGTAGTGAGCAATTTCGGGGGTGTTTAACTCTGTCATGGTGATGCTCCTGCTGGGATGAATTAAAACAAGGGGCGGTAACCCGATCGGGCTGGGCTACCGCCAGAGTACCAAGTATCTAGTGAGAGACAGCGGCAATACCGACTGCAGTTTCAGCGCGGACCTGTTGGGCGTCAAAGCCATCCCGGTCTTCGCTGGCGCGGCGGCTGCTGTCCAGTTTCGATACAAAGTAAATCATGAAGAATGCCAAAGGCATGGAAATCAGGGTGGGGAAGTCGTAAGGGAATACAGCTTCGGAAAAGCCCAGAATGCGAACCCAGACGGCTGGCGACAGAATCACCAGACCCAGGGCCACAAGCAGGCCGCTCAAACCGCCATAAATGGCACCACGAGTGGTCATGCCGCGCCAGTACATGGACATCAGCAAGACCGGGAAGTTGGCCGAGGCGGCAATACTGAAGGCCAGGGCAACCAGGAACGCCACGTTCTGGTCACGGAACAGCAGGCCCAGGAAAATAGCGACAATGCCAATGCCGATCGAGGCCAGACGGTTGACGCGCATGGCTTGCGAGGGTGTGACATCGTCGCGGCGGATGACTTTTGCGTACAGGTCATGTGCAACTGCCGAGGCACCGGCCAGGGTCAAACCACTGACCACGGCCAGAATCGTGGCAAAGGACACGGCGGCCAGCAAACCAAACAACAGGTTGCCACCCAAAGCCGTTGCCAGGTGCATGATGGGCATGTTCGAGCCGCCCAGCACCATGCCGCCTACCTTGCCGTCCACATAGAACTCGGGGTAGTTGGGCAGGATGGCCATGGCAGCCAGACCCAGGAAGCAGATCACCACAAAGAAGACGCCCATCAAACCCGTTGCGACGAAGACCGATTTACGGGCAGCGCGTGCATCAGGCACGGTGAAGAAACGCATCATGATGTGAGGCAGACCGGCAATACCAAACACCAGTGACACCGCCAGAGACAGGCCCGAGAACGGATCAGCCATCAGCTTCCAGGGGCCTTTCATGGCCGCGCCAGCCTGGTGGTGTTCGGCCGCCGCACTGACCAGGGCGGAAAAGTCGAAGTTGAAGTAGTACAGGGCCAGGCCAGCCATCAAGAAGCCATTACCCATCATCAAGATAGCCTTGATGATTTGTACCCAGGTGGTTGCCACCATGCCACCCACCACGACGTACACCATCATGAGCAAGCCCACGGCCACCACGGCATAGGTGTAGTCGATGCCAAACAGCAGTTGCACCAGTTGTCCTGCGCCGACCATTTGCACGATCAGGTAGAACAGCACCACGGTCAGCGAGCTGATCGCGGTAAAGATGCGAGTGCTGCGTTCATCCAGGCGGTACGAGACGATGTCGCTCAGGGTGTAGCGGCCCAGATTGCGCAAGCGCTCGGCAATCAGAAACATGATGACCGGCCAGCCCATGAAGGCGCAGACCGCATACAACAGCGAGTCAAAGCCGTTGGTAAAGGCCAGGGACGAAATACCCAGCAAGGTGGCGGCGGACATGTAGTCACCCACAATGGCCAGCCCATTTTGCGTGCCGGTAATGCCACCCCCGGCGGTGTAAAAGTCCGAGCTGGAACGAGTGCGCGACGAGGCCCAGTAGGTGATGCCCAGGGTCACGACCACAAAGGCGGCAAAAATCAGAATCGCTTGTGTATTCATGGGCGCACCTTTGCCAGTACACGTTCGCAAAGCGGATCAAAGCGCGTGTTGGCGACGTGGATATACACGCCTGTTAATAACCAGGACACAAGAATCAGTCCTACCCCGTACACCATGCCGCTGTTGACAGCTCCTCCACTGCCCAGGTCATGGGTTAGAACGCCGGGCCAAAAAATGGCCGTCACGATAAACAGGCCGGTCAGCCCCAGGCAGATGCCGGCGCAGGCAAATGCCAGACGCCGACGCTGCGACTTGAGTTGCTCATATTCCTGTAGCCCGGCTAGTTGCCGGCTTAACTCTTGATGCGACAGCATGGTTTTGTCTCCGTATTGTTGTGATTACTGCCCATGTCCGCCTGGCCGATATTATTTGGTCGGCTTCACTTTATGAGCTTTCTTATTAACAAACTCCCCCAAGCGTTCCTGCACGTCCCGCCCGGTTTGAACTACTGCTGCCATCAAGCCCTCGGCAAAGAGGCCATCGGTGGCAGACATATCGGCAATGCGGCTGATCGAGCTGACAATGGCGTAGTTCGACAAGATGGCATTGCCTGCAATGCGCTGGGCCAGTTCCAGGCTCAGCTCATAGGCTGTTTTGGGGTTGGCTTCGTTGTTGCACACGTAGTGCGCCAGCCCCAGTCGCTCTCCTTCCACGGCATCGAGCACGCGGCCTGTCAGCATCAGTTCGATCATGCGGTTGGGAGAAATGATTTTTGCGGTGCGAACGGTCGCGCCACCGCCGGTAAAGATGCCGCGTGTACCTTCAGGCAGGGCAAAGAAGGTGCTGCTGTCGGCCACGCGAATGTGCGCTGCGCTAGCCAGTTCCAGGCCCCCACCCACGACCGCGCCTTGCAGGCAGGCAATGACGGGGATGCCGCCGTGTTCGATCTTGTCAAAAGCACGGTGCCAGCTTTGGCAGACGCGCAGAAAATCCACGGCGCCGCGTTCCTTGTCATGGTGTTCTTTCAGATCCAGGCCCGCGCAGAAATGATCGCCTTCTGCCTTCATCAGAATGACCCGGATGTGCTCGGGAATATTGGAGAAGTACGCATCAATTTCAGCAATGGCATCTTCATCCAGGGCGTTGCGCTTGTGCGCCTTGTTCAGCGTGACAATTCCGATGTTGTCCAACTCGGTGGTGAGCAGGAAAGGGGCGGCCATAAAAAACTCCTTGTGTTACGTAAATGCGAGGGCAGTGGTGCAAATCAGCTGGGGTCGGTTTGATCCGCCAGCATTTTGCGCAGTGCCATTTTTTGAATCTTTCCAGTTGCCGTCATCGGCATCTGGTCGATGAAAATTACTTTGTCGGGTACGGACCAGCGGGTGACGCGATCCTGATAGCGCTCCAGCATGTGGGCCTCGTCCAGCTCAGCGCCTTCGCGTGGCACCACGAACAGCACGGGGCGTTCGCCCCATTTGTCGTCGGCCTGGGCGATGCAGGCAGCCAGCTCAACCAAAGGCTCTTCCATGGCGATGTTCTCAATCTCGATCGAGGAGATCCATTCGCCACCGGACTTGATTACATCCTTGCTGCGGTCGGTAATGTAGACGTAGCCATCGGCGTCGATGGAGCCTACGTCGCCCGTGCGGAACCAGCCGTTTTCACTGGCCAGATCGGGTTTGCCGTAATAGCGGTCCAAGATCCAGTTGCCCTGGATCAGCAGGTGGCCACTGCTCTTGCCGTCGCGTGGCAAGGTATTGCCTTCGTCGTCAACAGTTTTCAGGCGTGCGCCGAACAGGGCACGGCCTTGCGAGGCCAGCACGTGCTGCTTCTGGGCTTCGGGCAGATCGCTGTGTTTGGGTAGCAATTGGCAAACAGTGCCCAGCGGCGAGGTCTCCGTCATGCCCCAGGCGTGGCGCACGGTAATGCCGTAGCCCGCCCAGGCGGCAATCATATTGGGTGGGCAAGCGGAACCGCCGATCAGGATGCGGCTCAGGGTAGTGAATTGCTTGCCATTGGCTTTGGCATAGTCCAGCACGGTTTTCCAGATGGTGGGTACACCGGCGGACAAGGTGACGCCAGCGCGTTCGCAGAGGGAGTAAATGCGCTCTCCCTGCAAATTTGCACCGGGCAGAACAATTTTGGCTCCGGACATCAGGCCGGAGTAAGGCAGGCCCCAGGCATTGACGTGAAACATGGGGACCAAAGGCATGACGGCGTCAGCGCTGGCAATGCACAGTGCGTTCGGGTGGGCCGAGGCGTAGGCATGCAAGAGGGTGGAGCGATGGGTGTACAGGGCACCTTTGGGATCGCCCGTTGTGCCGGAGGTGTAGCACAGGCCGCTGGCAGTATTTTCATCAAACACAGGCCACTCAAAGCCCGTGCTGTCATTGCCCAGCCAGCTTTCGTATTCATCGGCCAAGGGGCCCTGAGCCTGGCTGCCCATGCGTACCCACTGCTTGACGGTGGGGCATTGGCCGCGCAGATAGCTGACCATTTCTTCAAAATGTTCGTCGTAGAACATCACCGTGTCTTGAGCATCATTGATGATGAAGGCAATTTGCTCGCGCGTCAGACGCGGGTTCACGGTGTGACAGATCAGACCGATGCCCGAAGTGGCGTAGTAAATTTCCAGATGGCGGTAGGTGTTCCATGCCAAAGTTGCCACGCGTTCGCCGGGCTGCAGGCCTTCTCGGCGCAGTCCCAGAGCCAGATCCTGAACCCGGTGGGCAAATTCAAGATAGCTGTAGCGATGAAGCTCGCCATTATCCAAAGCGGTAACAATCTCCTGCTCAGGGTTATTCTCTACGGCGTGGGTGAGAATTGAACTGATGAGCAAGGGCATATGCATCATATTTCCAGTGCCTAACATGGTGATGTCTCCTTGTATTATGTGTGTCAGCATAGGATGGTTTAGCACCTTACCCAATAGCGAATACTGACGTCGAATATGCAAAAAGTGACAATCTTTGAGAGGTCATAGGAAATGAATGCTTTGCCCGGCACGCTCCCGGTGCCCGTTGATGCAGCCCATACGGCCACCGTGGCGCTGGATCTGGTTCAGGACTGGTTTCATAGCCTGCGCACCAGCTATTCCGAACATGTGCTGGATCATTGCCTGAAGCAGGCGGGCATCGTGAAAGATTTTATTGATCGGCCCGGCGCTCGTTTGACGCGTGATCAACTGGTGCGCCTGTATCAGGAAAGCGCCAGGAAAACGGGCGATGAGATGATGGGTTTCTGGACTCGGCCCATACGCGCCGGGGCCTTGAAATACATTGTGCGCACCGTGCGGGACGCGCCATCCATCAATGTGGCCTTGTACCGTTTCACCCAGTTCTGGAATCTGCTGCTGGATGATTTCAGCCTGAATCTGATACGCACGGATAAAGAGTTGGGCATTGAGCTGGTGCCGCGTTATCCCACCGCCTATGTGCATCGTTTCGGCCATGCACTGATGCTGAAGCTGACGCACGGAATTGTGTCCTGGCTGATGGGGCGCGAGGTGCCGGTGCAGCAAGTGGCCTTTGCATTTCCCAGACCGGCTTTTGCGGCGGACTATTCGGTGCTGTTTCCCGCTTCAGTCAGTTTTGATGCGCCGTGCTCGCATATCTTGTTTGGCGTGGAGTTGGGGCAGGTACGGCCACAACGCACTCAGGTTGAGGCCAGAGCCTTTCTGGAGCGTGCGCCGCGTGACTGGATTTTTACCTCCTATCACGAGCATGCCTTGCGCCTCAAAGTGCGGGAAATCTTGCATACCGACCTAGGCTACACCTTGCAGGATGTGTCCGGCAAATTGCATATGTCGGCGCGCACGCTGATACGCAGGCTGCAAGATGAAGGCCTGTCGTTTCAGGGGATCAAGGATGAGCTGCGCCGAGATTTGGCGATTTTCAAATTGCTGCGCAAAGATATGTCGCTGGCTGAAATTGCTTACGCCTTGAAGTTCAGTTCGCCAGCGACATTTCACCGGGCTTTCCGCCATTGGACGGGCATGACGCCCGGTGTGTATCGCGCCGCCCAGCAGGAGCTGGCCTGAAGGGCGGTTCAGCCAAGCGGGCTGTGTGGTCCGGGCTTACTTGCGTTCGCCGCCCAGGACTTCGACCAGATCGCTGATCATCTTGGCCAGCTCGGAGGTCATCAAGGTCATGTCAGCGTCAAAGATTTCGTCATCGTTGACGGCCGTCACATCTTGTTTTTCAGTCAGGATGTCCAGTGGGGCCACGCGTTTGACGTCCAGCGCATCGGTCAGCACAAAGCTGATGCGATCCGCCCAGGTCATGGCCAAACGGGTGCATTGCTTGCCGGCTTCAACGTGCTTGCGCACTTCGTCAATGTCGGCGCTTTGCTTCACGTAGCGCACGGCAGCACCGCTATCGCCGGTGGAGCGCAGTTCAGTGTCCTGGTCCACAGTAAAGTTGGCCAGTTGCTCTTCGCCCACCAGCCAGGAGGTCATGGCGGCACCGGGTGATTGCTCGGTATACAGAGGCTGCACGGGGAAAGGTTCCACGCTCTTGGCCAGCAGGCCCAGAACTTCGTCGCTCTTGGCGGTAGCCGCGGCATCAATAGCCAGCCAGTGGTTGCGGGTATCCAGCCAGACGCGGGTGTCGCGCGAGACGGCGAAGGCACGAGGCATCAAGTCCACAATGACTTGTTCCTTGATTTCCTTCATTTGCTTGCGGCCAGGTTTGTAGCCTTGCTGCTCTTCGATATCACGAGCCTTCTCACGAGCGACTTGGTTGATCACTGTGGTGGGCAGCAGCTTCTTTTCGGCGCGCAGAGCGATCAGGTACTGACCGTTCACTTCGTGCACCAGAGCACTGTTCTCGCGTGGGCTGACCCAGCCCAGGCTTAGCGGTTCCTGGCTGGAACCAGGGGTGAAGCTGTGTTTGGAAAGAGCTTCTTCCAGCTCTTCGGCGGAACATACCCAGTCGGGGGAGAGGCGATAGATGCGTAGATTCTTAAACCACATGGATACGAAGATAAATAAACAGAAGAAAAAGGGCGGGCGTAAAGCCCGAGGCAATGTTCGATTGTACGCGCAGATCTTCCTGTGCCGCCCCGCCATTTACGGACCCTTGCATTTGCTTGACAGAGCGCGGGAAATGGCCGGTGCAACGCGTTTTTTGCCTGGACTGGCTAACGATTGATGTCGTTATGGCGGGTTTCCCGCACAAAGGGCGCACCAATCGCAACCGTCACCAGACAGATCAGAATCGGGTACCACAAACCATCGTAAATATTGCCAGTGACGGCAATCATGGCAAAGGACAGGGTGGGCAAAAAACCCCCGAACCAGCCATTGCCAATGTGATAAGGCAGGCTCATGGAGGTGTAGCGGATGCGGATCGGGAACATCTCCACCAGCATGGCCGCAATGGGGCCGTAGACCGCGGTTACCAGCCCCACCAGATAGGTCAGCAGAACCACCAGCATCACTTTATTGATCTGCTCCGGGTCTGCGCCGTCCGGGTAGCCGTACTGGCGCATGGTCTGAGTCAACTCATTGCGCAACTCTTGCGAGTGACGGGCAAAATCGGCGCGGCTCAGATGTCCGCCTTCAAAACCATCGATCACATGATCGCCAATGCGTACCTGGGCCACCTGACCGGGTGAACCCTTGACGTTGTTGTAGCTGACCGCGTGGCTGGCCATGTAGGACTTCACGATATCGCAAGAGCTGGTGAAGGTGTGGCTGCCCACCGGATTGAACTGGAAGGAACAACTGGCCGGGTCGGTAATAACAGTGACGGGCGCGTTGCGCTGCGCCTGGACCAAAGCGGGGTTGGCAAAATAGGCCAGGCCCTGGAAGACCGGGTAGTAGGTCAGGGCGGCCAGCAAACAGCCCGTCAGGATGATGGGCTTGCGCCCGATTTGATCCGACAGCCAGCCAAAAAAGATAAATAGCGGGGTGGCCAGTAGCAGTGAAATTACCATCAAGGTTTGCGCCAAGGTGGCATGCAAACCCAGCATTTGGGTGATGAAGAACAAGGCGTAGAACTGCCCCGTGTACCAGACCACGCCTTGGCCGGCCGTCAGGCCGAACAGTGCCAGCAAGGCGATGCGCAGATTCGCCCAGCGCCCGAAGGATTCGGTAATGGGCGAGGTCGACAGCGTGCCTTCTTCCTTGATGTGCTGGAAGGCAGGTGACTCTTTCAGGTTCATCCGTATCCAGACGGAAATCGCCAGCAGCAGCACGGAAATCAGAAAGGGAATGCGCCAGCCCCAAACCACAAATGCTTCTTCCCCGACCAGACTGCGTATGCCCATGATGACCAGCAGGGACAGCAGCAAACCCACGGATGCGGTGGTCTGAATCCAGCTGGTGTAAAAACCGCGACGGTGCTGGGGCGCGTACTCAGCCACATAGGTGGCGGCACCGCCGTATTCGCCACCCATGGCCAGGCCTTGCAGCAGACGCAGGACGATCAGCATGATGGGGGCGGCAATCCCGATGGCTTCATAGCTCGGTAGTACGCCGACCAAAAAGGTGGACAGTCCCATCAGCAAGATTGTGATCAGAAAGGTGTACTTGCGGCCCACGCGGTCGCCAATACGACCAAAGAGCAAGGCTCCAAAGGGGCGTACGGCAAAACCGGCGGCAAAGGCTAACAAGGCAAAGATAAAGCCGGCTGTCGGATTAACGGCGGTAAAGAAGTGTTGCGCCAGAATGGCGGCCATGGAGCCGTACAGATAGAAGTCGTACCACTCGAACATGGTGCCCAGGGCGGAGGCAAAAATAACTTTGCGACCCTGGGTGTCCAGCTTATTCTTGGCTTTCGGGAAGGTTGCACTGGTGATTGTCTGGGGCATGTTCTCAGGCTCTCCAAGGCAAAGACAGTGGGAAACTGACGCGTAAGCGCAGGCCGCTTTCCTGGCCCCCAGTCAGTGGCATGAAGTCGATGGAGGCGCCGTGAATGTCGGCAATCTCCCGCACAATGGCCAGCCCCAGGCCACTACCGTCTGCCTGGTTGCCCATGATGCGATAAAAACGATCAAAAATTCGTGCTTTATGTTCCGTGGGAATGCCGGGGCCGTTGTCCTCGATTTCCAACCAGCCCTTGCCTTGAGTCTGGCCGGTACGCATGGTGATCCAGCCGCCAGCAGGGGTGTAGATCAGGGCGTTATCCAGCAAATTGTTGATCAGCTCATCGAGCAGGACCGGATCCGCTTGCAAGAGGATAGCCTTGGCCGTGTTTTCCAGCCCCAGATCCAGCCCCAGTTTCAAGGCATCGGGCACACGCTGGCCTACATGCAATTCAGTCAGCGTATTCAGGTCCAGGGTTTGTTTGGTAGGGGCGTACAGGACATCGCTGCTTTCGGCACGGGCCAAGGCCAACATTTGGGTGACCAGGCGCGTGGCCCGGTCGATGCCGCGTACCAGTTGTTGCAAGCTGGCTTCGGTCTGCTTGGGGTCGCGCTCGCGCAGGGCCAGTTCGGCTTGGGTGCGTATCCCCGCCAGCGGCGTTTTCAACTGGTGGGCCGCATTGGCCACAAACTGCCTTTGGGTGGCTGAAAATTGTGCCTGCTGGGCCAGGAGTCCATTCATGGCATCAATCAGCGGCACAATTTCGGCAGGTGCCTGCTCTTGATCTACCGGCGATAAATCACCGGGCGCACGAGCACGCAAGCGCGCTTGCAGCAGGTTCAGCGGCTCCAGGCCATGTGTCAGCCCCAGGCCCGCCAGCATGGCCGCCAGCGGTACCAGAATGAATTGTGGTGTCAGCATCCCGATCAGAATTTCTCTGTGTAGCACCGCTCTATGTTCATTGGTTTCGGCAGCAACCGCCAGAAAGGGCATGTCGTTTTTGTCCTTGCCCCCCCAGACATAGGCCAGCCGCAGGCTTTGATCGTCCAGAATAACGTCCCGGTAGCGCAGCAGGTCGGTGTCATACCCCCAACTGTCGGGAACCGGCAAATTCGCGTTGCCAGCCAGTGGCTCGCCATTGGCATCGCGGATTTGCCATAGCGTAGGGGTCGGGCTTTCCTGACGCAAAATTGTCTGTGCCCCGTGCGATAAATGGATGGGCTGGCTCAGATCCTGATGGCTGATTTCCACTCGCAACAAGTCCAGGTGATCGCGCAAGGTGCGGTCGTAAGGGGAGTTCGCAATGTGCTGGGCGATGAAGTAGGTAATGACAATGCCTACCGTCCACAGCAAAAACAAAGGCCCGAAAATCCAGATCATGATCTTGTGAATGAGCGGGCGTGGTGCGACACGCTTGCCTTTGGCAGGCGCAGCCTTGTTGCTGGTTGGGGGCGTAGCGTGCTGCATGGACGATCCTTTAGGCTGGAGCGTCTTCTCGCAATTTTTCCGGTTCCAGACAGTATCCCAGACCACGCACGGTCAGGATGCGTACGCCGCTAGGCTCCAGTTTTTTGCGCAGGCGGTGGATATAGACCTCGATGGCGTTAGGGGTGACTTCCTCACCCCACTCACAGAGCAGATCCACAAACTGGTTCTTGCTGATCATGCGGCCGCTGCGCGACAGGAAAATCTCCAGCAAGCTGGTTTCACGCGCCGACAGCTCCAGGGGCTGATTGTCTATATAAGCCATGCGACCTTTCAGGTCGAAGCTTAGTCGTTTGTGATGCAGCAAGGCGCTGCTGGTGCCGGTGCTGCGACGCGTCAGGGCGCGTACACGGGCTTCCAGTTCGGTCAGGGCAAAGGGTTTGGACATATAGTCGTCCGCGCCCAGGTCCAGACCGCGCACACGCTGTTCGACCGTATCGCTGGCAGTCAGGATCAGAACGGGGAGGGTGTCCTGGCGTTGGCGGATTGACTGCAGCACCGACAGGCCGGGCTTTTTGGGCAGGTCCAGGTCCAGGATCAGAAGGTCAAAGCTTTGCAGCTGCAAGGCCGAGTCGGCGCTATCGCCATCGTGCACGACATCAACCGCATAGCCTTCGTAGCGTAAGGAGCGAGAAAGTCCATCCGCGAGAATACTGTCGTCTTCAGCTATTAGTATGCGCATGACCCTACACAAACAGATGATTGAGTGGCTGTTCGGCATTGTTGCACAAGGCTGTAAGGCTGGTCAGTAGGGGATAACGATGCCGGCTAGTTAATTTATTTGAATATCTGTGTATATATACAGTATAATTTGATGCAATAATTAGGTTTGATTTTTAATTGCCGTGCCCGTCCGTTGGGGCGCCATTCCACAGTCAAGGATTTTTCATGGACGATAAAAACAGCAAAGCAGTGGCCTCGGAACGTTCCAAAGCGTTGGCCGCCGCTCTGTCGCAAATCGAAAAGCAGTTCGGCAAGGGCTCGATCATGCGTTATGGCGACGACAACGTCGAGCATGACATCCAGGTTGTCTCCACGGGTTCCTTGGGTCTGGACATTGCTTTGGGCGTCGGTGGTCTGCCACGTGGTCGCGTTATTGAAATTTACGGTCCGGAATCTTCGGGTAAAACCACGCTGACCCTGCAAGTGATTGCAGAGATGCAAAAGCTCAAAGGCACATGTGCCTTTATTGACGCCGAACACGCGCTGGACGTGCAATACGCTCAAAAACTGGGCGTGAATCTGGGTGATCTGTTGATCTCCCAGCCTGATACCGGCGAGCAGGCTCTGGAAATTACCGAAGCCCTGGTGCGTTCGGGTTCGGTAGACCTGATTGTTATCGACTCGGTGGCTGCCTTGACTCCCAAGGCTGAAATCGAAGGCGATATGGGCGATTCCTTGCCCGGTCTGCAGGCCCGTCTGATGAGCCAGGCCCTGCGTAAATTGACGGCCACCATCAAACGCGCTAACTGCATGGTCATCTTCATTAACCAGATCCGTATGAAGATTGGCGTCATGTTCGGCAACCCTGAAACCACCACGGGTGGTAACGCGCTGAAGTTTTACTCCTCCGTGCGTCTGGATATTCGCCGTATCGGTTCCATCAAGCGTGGCGACGAAATGGTGGGTAACGAGACCCGCGTTAAAGTGGTCAAGAACAAGGTTGCGCCTCCTTTCAAGCAAACCGAATTCGACATCATGTATGGCAGCGGTATTTCCCGTGAAGGCGAGATTATCGATCTGGGCGTACAAACTGGCGTGGTCGACAAGGCAGGTGCCTGGTATAGCTACGACGGCAACCGCATTGGTCAGGGTAAGGACAATGTGCGCGAATTCCTGAAAGAGCGCCCCGAGTTGGCCCGCGAAATCGAAAACAAAGTGCGTGAAAAGCTGGGCGTTGCCCTGATGAGCGCTGCTGTCAGCCGTCCAGCCGCTGCTCCTGTGGTTGATCCGGCCGAGGGAGAAGTCTGATTTTTCCCCCAGAGTTCGATGACGAACCCTTTGAGACAGACCCGGAGGAAATCCGGGAACGTAAACAAGCTCAAAGGGAGCGCGTTGCTGCGCTTTCTGCCCGGCCCACTCGGGCGGGCAGAAACGTAGAAGATAGCTTGGGCGACAATGCTCCTGCTGCTGAAAAGAAAGCCCCGTCCAAACGGCCGGGGCTGTCTCTTAAAGCCAGAGCGTTGAATTTTTTATCCCGACGCGAATACTCGCGCCTGGAGTTGGGCCGCCGTCTGGCGCCCCATGCAGAAAGTGCTGAAGAAGTGGAGGCCTTGCTCGACGCCCTGGTCGAACAGAAATGGCTGTCCAACGAGCGCTTCGCACATAGTGTCGTCAATCGCCGTGCCTCGCGTGTGGGCACCCGAGTCATTCTGCAAGAACTGCGCCAGCATGGCGTGGATGTGGAACAGACCGAAATTATCAAAGAAGAGTTGATGGCGACCGAGCTGGAACGGGCCAAGCACGTGTGGAGCAAGAAATTCAGTGCGCCGCCCGATGATCCCCGCAGTTACGCCAAACAATATCGCTTCATGGCCAGCCGAGGCTTCTCGGGCCGTATCTTGCAGCAGATTCTGGGTGATTGGGAAGACGATCCGGCTTGAATAAGCCATCTGCAATGCTTCGTTTTGCTGTGTTTCTTGCTTGTCTGCTGCCGCCATCAAAAAACGTGGCCTCGTTCAAGTTGGCATGAGCCCGCCCGCCTGTACTTTTCCTCTATTTACATAGTGCTTGCAACAGAGTTTTGCCATGCCATTGCTAAATGGCTCAAGACTGCGCCGCCACGATTCCTTGCAGGCTTTTGAAGCAGGTCTCTCGTGCCTGTGCCAAAAAGGCCTGCACATAGTCCGCTTGTAAATCCTCACTACGTACCGTGGCGTATAGCGTGCGCCAGATACCGTGCTCTCCCAAACGGCAAGTGCGAATCGAGGCCGGGTTCAGGAACTCCGTCAAGGCCCAGTTTGGCAACGCCGTCACACCACGCTGGCTGGCAACCAGTTGCACGATCATGGGCGTTAGCTCGGCCTGCCGAATCGCAGCGGGCTCCACATCGGCTGGCGTCAGGAACTGCGTAAAAATATCCAGACGATTGCGTTCTACCGGGTAGGTAATCAGAACCTGATCGGTCAATTGGAAAGGTTCTACATAGCGGTACTGCGACAAGGGGTGCTGGTTGGAGACAGCCAGCACCAGCTCGTAGCGGAACAGGGGTTCGTAATGGACAGCCGGATTGTCCTGCGGGTCCGAGGTGATCACCACATCCAGATCCCCGCGCATCAAGGCGGGCAGGGGCGCAAAGGAAAAAGCCGCGCTCAAGTCCAGCGTGACGTCAGGCCATTGCTGCCTGAATGCGTCCAGTGCTGGCATCAACCATTGAAAGCAGGAGTGGCAATCAATGGCCACATGCAGGCGTCCTGTGCGTCCGGCGGCCAGTCTTTGCAGATCGCGCTCGGTGGCGCGCACGCGCGGCAGGATGTCATCGGCCAGCGTCAGGATACGCAGAGCGGCGGTGGTCAGGCGGGCAGGGCGGGTGCGGCGGTTCAGCAATTGCACTTGAAGCCGCACTTCCAGGTCGCGAAGCTGGTGCGAGAGGGCGGACTGCGTAACATGCAGGCGCTCGGCGGCTTCTTGCAAGCTGCCGCTGTCGCGGATGGCGCTCAGGGTTTCGAGATGGCGGATTTCAAGCATGTTGAGGAAAATTCATAATTAGCATGGTGTATTTGATTTTTTTTCAAGTAATTATACAGGCACAATAGATTTCAGGCGCCTGATACGGGCCTTTTATTCCTAATTTATGGGCTTACTATGACTATTATTCATAATCTGGGTTTTCCTCGCATGGGCGCGCAGCGCGAATTGAAGCGCTCTTTGGAAGCCTATTGGGCCGGTCAGGTAAGCCAGCAAGAGCTTTTGGAAACAGGCAAAGCCTTGCGCGCCCAGCATTGGGGTTTGCAAGGCAAGGCTGGGCTGGATACGGTGCCTGTGGGCGATTTTGCCTGGTATGACCAGATTCTGGAGTGGAGCACCTTGCTGGGAGCGGTTCCTGCCCGTTTCGGCCAGGCTGAAAATGCACCCGTGTCATTGGATACCTTGTTTCGCATGGCGCGTGGCCGTGCGCCCAGCGGCACCCCTGCCGCTGCTTGTGAAATGACCAAGTGGTTCGATACAAACTACCACTACATCGTGCCCGAATTCACACCAGGTCAAAGCTTCCGGATTGCCCGTGAATGCTTGTTTGAGCAGATTGAAGAGGCCAAGGCTCTGGGGCACAAGGTCAAGCCCGTGATTCCCGGACCCTTGACCTGGTTGTGGCTGGGCAAGGGCGATGCCTATGAGGGCTCGGCAGACGCGGGCAAGCTGGCCTTGCTGGATACTTTGCTGCCTGTGTATGAACAAGTGCTGGCCCGTTTCAAAGCTCAAGGTGTGGAATGGGTACAGATTGACGAACCTGTTCTGGTTCTGGATTTGCCTCAAGCGTGGCAAGACGCCTTCCGTCGCGTCTATCAAGGTCTGAATCAATCCGGCTTGAAGCTGCTGCTGGCGACTTATTTTGATGATCTGCATGAGAACGTCGCGGTATTGAAGGATTTGCCCGTGGCGGGTGTGCATGTGGATGCGGTGCGTGCTCCAGCTGCTTTGCAGGCCGTACAAGCGGTATTGGCGCAAGACCAGGTGCTGTCTGCCGGTGTGATTTCGGGTCGGGATATTTGGCGCACCGATCTGCAAAAAACGGTTCAAACCTTGAAGCCCTTGAAAGCGGTTTTGGGCGAGCGCCTGTGGATTGCGCCATCCTGCTCGCTGCTGCATGTACCTGTGGATGTGCAAAGTGAAGCCGGCCTGGACGCTGAATTGAAGAGCTGGCTGTCCTTTGCGGTGCAAAAACTGGATGAGCTGAAACTGTTGCAAGGATTGCTGGATGGCACTTTGGACGAAGCGGGTCAGCAAGCGGTTCAAGCTCAGCAAGCTGCTTTGCAAACGCGCCGTGAGTCCAAGCGCACGCATAATCCTGCCGTACAAGCCCAGATGGCCAAGATTGACCAGCTCAAGCGTCAACGTACGCCCTTCGCGCAGCGTATCCAGGCCCAGCGCAACAAGCTGAAGTTACCTGCCTATCCCACCACCACGATCGGTTCGTTTCCTCAGACCACGGAAATTCGTACTGCTCGCCGCGACTGGCGTGGGGGAGCCCTGAGTGATGCGGCTTATGAAAAAGCCATGCAGGCAGAAATCGAGCAAGTTATTCGTTTTCAGGAGCGGATAGGTCTGGACGTGCTGGTGCATGGCGAGGCCGAGCGCAACGATATGGTGGAGTACTTTGGTGAACTGCTGGGTGGTTTTGCCTTTACACAAAACGGTTGGGTACAAAGCTACGGGTCGCGTTGCGTAAAGCCGCCTATTATCTTTGGGGATGTGCTGCGCATCACGCCAATGAGTGTGGCCTGGTCCTCCTACGCCCAATCACTGACTGATCGGCCCGTCAAAGGCATGTTGACGGGGCCAGTGACGATGTTGCAGTGGTCGTTTGTTCGAGATGACCAGCCCCGTGCCGATACGTGCCGCCAGTTGGCTTTGGCCCTGCGCGATGAGGTCTCCGATCTGGAACAGGCGGGCATCCGTGTCATTCAGCTGGATGAACCCGCTTTCCGCGAAGGCTTGCCGCTCCGTCAGGGTGATTGGCAGGCCTACCTGGATTGGGCGGTGGATTGCTTTCGCCTGTCCACCAGCGCGGTGTCCGATGAAACCCAGATTCACACGCATATGTGCTATTCGGAGTTCAACGACATCATGCAGTCCATTGCCGATATGGACGCGGATGTGATCACGATTGAAACCTCGCGTTCCAATATGCTCTTGCTGAATGCCTTCGAGAATTTTGAGTATCCCAATCATATAGGCCCAGGCGTTTATGACATTCACTCGCCCAATGTGCCTGATAAGGACTGGATAGTGCGCTTGATGGGCGAGGCGGCCAAGCGCTTGCCCGCCGACCGTTTGTGGGTGAATCCCGACTGTGGTTTGAAAACGCGGGCGTGGTCTGAAACTGAGGCTGCCTTGCTGGCCATGGTGGATGCGGCCAAAGCATTGCGGGCGGCAGCCTGATTTGGTGCAGGCTTGAAATAAGCCGCTTGAATAGATTGACAGGGCAGGGCGCTTTTCGTCCTGCCACTCGATTTCCCAGGCTGGATGAAAACGACCGCCCGTCAGGTGGTCGTTTTTTTCATGCAAATTTGGTATACCGTAGGATCGACACCGCGTAGATCCTGTGTTTGGCCCGCTTGGGATGCGCTTACAGATTATGTAAGTGGCTGATACGGAACATACGAGGTGCGTTATACTTGATCAGTTTCAATCTTGCCGCCCCGTTCATATCAATGCCTTTGCCCCCGCCGTCCGTCGCCCGTGAACCATTGCATACGCGTACCATCACGGTAGAGTCGTTTGCACGGGAAGATGGCCTCTGGGACCTGGAGGCCTCGCTGCTGGATGTGAAGTCCTACGACTTTCCCATACGCAACGGCCAAACCCATAAGGCAGGTGATCCTGTCCACCTGATGCATCTGCGTATCACTATCGATAGCAGCTTTGCCATTGTGGATGCCGTGGCGGTCTACGATGCAGCCCCTTACCAGGACAACTGTTCGTCCATTGCGGACGCCTACCAGAAGTTGGTGGGCCTGAATTTGCTCAAGCAGTTTCGTCAGGGTGTCAAAGAGCGCTTTGGGCGTTCGGCTGGCTGTACGCACATGAGCGAGCTGGCACAAGTGCTGCCAACTGCCGCCGTACAAACCATGGCCGGGCGACGTCGCAGCAGCGGGGAATCAGAGATTTATCGCACCGACAAGCAGCCTTTCCATCTGGATGGCTGCCATGCCTTGCGTTTGAGCGGTCCCGTGGTTGAGGAGTTTTATCCCGTCTGGTATCGACCTAAAGTCACAGACGGGGTGGATTAGTTTTTTGTTTTAGTCAGGTCTCGGGCTCAGGCCTGGAGTTCCTGCCTTCTTTTTTTATTGTGTTTTTAGACTGACAGGTATCACATGAAAATTCACGAATATCAGGGCAAAGCACTGCTTAAGCAGTTTGGCGTTGCCGTGCCACGCGGAATTCCTGCCTTCTCCGTCGATGAAGCGGTTGCAGCTGCGCAGGAGCTGGGTGGCTCTGTGTGGGTTGTCAAAGCCCAGATTCACGCCGGTGGCCGTGGCAAGGGCGGTGGCGTCAAGCTGGCTCGCTCGATGGACGAAGTGCGTCAACTGGCCTCGGAAATCCTGGGCATGCAGCTGATCACTCACCAAACTGGCCCTGAAGGCCAGAAAGTGGGTCGCCTGCTGATCGAGGAAGGCGCGGACATCAAGAAGGAATACTACGTCGGTATCGTTACCGACCGTGCTACCCAGCGCGTGGCCGTGATGGCTTCCAGCGAAGGCGGCATGGAAATTGAAGAAGTGGCCGAGCGCGACCCCGACGCCATCCTGAAAGAATTTGTGGACCCTGCTGTTGGCCTGACCAACGAGCAAGCCACCAAGCTGGCTCGCGGTATCGGCGTTCCTGACGCTTCTATCGAAAAAGCCGTTGCTGAATTCCAGAAGCTGTACAAGTGCTACACCGAAACCGACGCTGAACTGGCCGAGATCAACCCTCTGATCCTGACCGGCTCGGGCGACATCATCGCTCTGGACGCCAAGTTCAACTTCGACGGCAACGCTTTGTTCCGTCACCCCGATATCGTGGCTTTCCGTGACCTGGCTGAAGAAGATCCTGCTGAAGTTGAAGCCAGCAAGTACGACCTGGCCTACATCCAGCTGGACGGCAACATTGGCTGCCTGGTGAACGGTGCAGGTCTGGCCATGGCGACCATGGACACCATCAAGCTGTTTGGCGGCGAGCCTGCCAACTTCCTGGACGTGGGCGGTGGCGCTACGGCCGAAAAAGTTACTGAAGCCTTCAAGATCATGTTGGCCAACAAGGGCGTCAAAGCCATTCTGGTTAACATCTTCGGCGGCATCATGCGCTGCGACGTGATCGCTGAAGGCGTGATCGCTGCGTGCAAGGCCGTCAACCTGAACGTGCCTCTGGTGGTACGCATGAAGGGTACCAACGAAGAGCTGGGCAAGAAAATGCTGGCCGATTCCGGTCTGCCCATCATCAGTGCTGACACCATGGCCGAAGCGGCGACTGCTGTTGTCGCTGCCGCCAAGTAAGAAAAGGTTGAGGATTAGCAAATGTCGATTCTGATCAATAAAGACACCAAAGTCATCACGCAAGGGATCACCGGCAAGACCGGCCAGTTCCACACCCGCATGTGCCGTGAATACGGTAACGGCATGGAAGCCTTTGTGGCTGGCGTGAACCCCAAGCGTGCTGGTGAGGATTTCGAAGGTGTACCTATTTACGCCTCCGTGTCCGACGCCAAGGCTGAAACTGGCGCAACCGTGTCGGTTATCTACGTTCCGCCCGCAGGTGCTGCGGCTGCCATCTGGGAAGCTGTTGAAGCTGACCTGGACCTGGTTATCTGCATTACCGAAGGCATCCCTGTTCGCGACATGCTGGAAGTGCGCAACCGCATGCGCGCAGAAAACCGCAAAACCCTGTTGTTGGGCCCGAACTGTCCCGGTCTGATCACTCCTGACGAGCTGAAGATCGGTATCATGCCCGGCCACATTCACCGCAAGGGCCGCATCGGTGTGGTCAGCCGCTCCGGCACGCTGACATACGAAGCCGTTGCTCAAGTAACCGAACTGGGCCTGGGTCAATCCTCGGCTGTCGGTATCGGTGGCGACCCAATCAACGGTCTGAAGCACATCGACGTGCTCAAGATGTTCAACGACGATCCTGATACCGATGCCGTTATCATGATTGGCGAGATCGGCGGTCCAGACGAAGTCAACGCGGCTTTGTGGGCTAAAGACAATATGACCAAGCCCGTTGTTGGCTTTATCGCTGGTGTGACAGCGCCTCCCGGAAAACGCATGGGTCACGCCGGTGCCCTGATCTCCGGTGGTGCCGACACGGCCGACGCCAAGCTGGAAGTGATGGAAGCTTGCGGTATTCGTACCACTCGCAACCCGTCCGAAATGGGCAAGCTGCTCAAAGAAGTGCTGTAAATAGTAGTACCGGGGCCCGCTTTGGCGGGCTCTTTGTCTGGCTGCCCTGTGCAGCCGGGCAAAATTGGCCAGCCGGTTTCGTCAAGAAAAACACCACAACCCGGCGCATTCCTTCCCGAATCTGGCCAGCCTGATCATGCTCAAACGAATCAAGTAAGAAAAAGAAGCCCCGATGTTGCACAGGCTAGGATTAGTTTGCTGCTTTAAGGGGCGTTGTTGTCTTGGGACAGCCTGGCGACAGAAAAAGAACGTTTGTCCCGCGGCTGGGAAGAGAACTCACGTTTAGCTATACGGGAACGAAATGATTGAATTCCTCCAAACCCTGCATTGGGGTTCACTGTTTCAAATTGTACTGATTGATATTTTGCTCGGTGGCGACAATGCCGTCGTGATCGCACTTGCCTGTCGCAACTTGCCCAGGCAGCAGCGCATGCAAGGCATTTTGTGGGGGACCGCAGGCGCAATTATCCTGCGTGTAGTCCTGATTTTCTTTGCTCTGACCTTATTGGATCTGCCGTTTTTGAAAGTGGTGGGCGGTCTTTTGCTCTTGTGGATCGGGATCAAGCTGCTGATGCCGGACGACGACGCACACGGCAATATTCAAGGGGGCGGAACCATCTGGGCTGCCGTCAAAACCATCATCATTGCGGATTTCGTGATGAGCCTGGATAACGTGATTGCCATTGCCGGTGCGGCCCAAAACGCGCACCTGGATCATCAACTGGGCTACGTGATCTTTGGATTATTGCTAAGTGTCCCCATTATTGTCTGGGGTAGCACCCTGGTTTTGAAACTGATCGACCGTTTCCCTATTGTCGTCACCCTGGGCGGTGCCTTGCTGGGCTGGATTGCAGGCGGCATGCTGGTCACGGACAAGATTGTGGAAAATCAATTTGGCGTGCAGCCCCAGCCTGTTAAACTCGGGGTCGAGATTGTTTGTGCCTTATTAGTGGTGGCGCTGGGCAAATGGCTGGCGCACCGTAAAGGTTCTACCAAGGAAGCTTAGTTCTATGGCAATTTTTAAATCCTCCGACGCCAAAGGTCAGGAAAGCGGTTTGTCCCTGCTGCAAGGCTTAGGGATCCTGGCCATTATCGGTATTGTTGCTGCCGCCATCGTGCGCTATTTTGCTGCATGACCGCTGTGGCTTCTACTCCTCAGGAATTGGTTATTGCCACTCGTGCCAGTCAACTGGCCTTGTGGCAAGCCAAGCATGTTCGCGACCTTTTGCAGCAGCTGTACCCGCAGTGCAAGGTGTCCTTGCTGGAAATGACAACCCGTGGTGACCAGATTCTGGATCGTACGCTGTCCAAAGTGGGTGGCAAGGGCCTGTTTGTCAAAGAGCTGGAAACCGCCTTGCTGGATGGCCGCGCCCATCTGGCGGTGCACTCCCTGAAAGACGTGCCGGTGGTGTTGCCCGAGTCCTTTGACCTGCCCATCATCATGGAGCGGGACGACCCACGCGATGCTTTTGTTTCCAATACTTATCCCAATCTTGAGGCTTTACCTGCTGGTGCCATCGTAGGCACTTCCAGTTTGCGCCGCGAGTCTCAGATTCGAGAGCGCTACCCGCACCTGGACATCCGTCCCCTGCGTGGCAATGTCCAGACCCGTTTGTCCAAGCTGGATCGTGGCGATTACGACGCCATTATTCTGGCTTCGGCTGGTTTGCGTCGTCTGGAATTGGCCGAGCGTATTCGGGATTACATCTCGATCGAAGACAGCTTGCCTGCCGCCGGGCAGGGGGCCTTGGGCATCGAGATTCTGAAAACTCGTACCGATGTGGCCCAATGGTTGGCGCCTTTGGCGCATTCCACCAGCCACGTATGTGCCTTGGCCGAGCGTGCCGTATCGCGTGCCTTGGGTGGTTCCTGTCAGGTGCCATTGGCGGCTTATGCCTCACTGAATGGCGAGGAGCTGAGCCTGAGCGGCCTGGTTGCCGAACCTGATGGCTCCACGGTGTACCGCGCTCAGATCACGGGTGCGGCCAAAGATGCGGAAGCCTTGGGTCTGTCGCTGGCGGAAGATCTGAAGCAGCAAGGTGCTCAAGCCATTCTGGATCGCTTGCTTACGGAACAGCCCGCAGAAGGCGAGTAAAGCGGCATGAACCTGCCCTGTGTATTACTGACCCGCCCCGCGGGACGGAACGAAACCCTGTCGGCTGCCTTGGCCGCGCAGGGTTTTTCTTCCTTGCTTATGCCCGCCTTGAGCCTGGAAGCGCAAAACCTGTCCGAAGAACAATGGCAAGATCCCAAGGATTTTGACCTGGTGCTCTTTGTAAGCAGCAGTGCGGTCAATTTTTACTTTGCGGCTTTGCAAGCGCGCGGTCAACGCTGGCCTGACAAGGTATTGCTGGCTGCAGTTGGTTTTGCTACCGCCGCCTGTTTGCGCGCCCAGCCGGGCGTTTCCCCAGATGCCGTACTTCACCCTGAAAATACGGATTCCTTGCAGGACTCAGAGGCTCTGTGGGCGGTGCTGGAGCCTCGACTGGCGCAATTTGAGCGGGTTCTGATTGTGCGCGGTCATAGCGGTCGTGAATGGTTGGGACAGCAGCTGGAAAATCACGGTATTCAGGTCCAGCGCCTGGCGATTTACCAGCGTAGCCCCGCCCAGTGGAGTACAGAGCAGGGCCGTCAAATTCGTGACAGTTTGCAGGCGGGCCGTCTGGCCGTGTTGCTCAGCAGTTCTCAAAGCGCCGATGCGGTTTTCGCCAATGTACAAAGCCTGGGTTTACTGGATGTTTGGGCGCAATGTGCCTATGTGGTCATACATCCGCGTATTGAAGAACATTTACAGTCCTTATTGTTGCAGGCTGGAATCGCAGCGCCACCAATGGTAAAAAGGTGTACGCCAGACGATGATGACATTGTCGCTGCCTTGATGGCGGTGCTCTCGCGCGATTAGCCTCACACGGATTACAATCTTGCCATGAACGATAAAACAGAGAACGCATCCGCAAGCGAACCGGAGACTTCCATTTCCAGCCCAGCCAATACAGCGGCTCCTCGTCCGTATTCCGAACCCAAAGACAGCACCACTGCGCCGCAGAAGCGTAAAAGTGGCGCGGGTCCGGCTTATGCTTTGACGGCTGTTGTGGTGGTGCTGGCCGCTGCCGGTCTTTGGTACCAGAATTCATTGCTGGAAAAGCATAAGGCCGAGCTGCAAGCCCAGCTGGCAACCAATATCAACACCACAGAGCAGGCGCGCCAAACCGCGCAGCAGGCCCTGGCCCTGGCGCAGCGTCAATCTGACAAGCTTGCCCAGCTGGAAAAATCCTTTAACGATTCCACCGAACAGTTTCATGATCTGAGTCAAGCCTTCCAGACCATGACAGACAGCGGTTCGGAACTGGTTTTGCTGAACGATATTGATCATCTCGCTACGATTGCGCAGCAACAGCTGATGCTGGGTGGCAATGTGGCCAATGCCATCGTTTCTCTGGAAGCTGCTCAGGCGCAATTGGCTCGTGCCAATCGCGTCGGTCTGGCGTCCTTGCAACAAACACTGAATGGCGATCTGGAACGTCTGCGCGCCGCTGCCACGGTGGATGTGGCCTCCTTGTCGCGTCAACTGGACACCTTGTCGCGCTACGTCTCGGAAGCGCCTTTGCTGGTGCCGGATGACGTTGCCGGTGGTGCGAATACTGAAGCGCTGGACTTGCAGTCCGACGTTCAGGAACCTACGGAACTGGCCGCTGATGCCCCTTGGTGGGAGCGCAGCTGGAATACGGTGGAACAGTGGGGTAGCAGCGCCTGGCGCTCGGTCAGCCACGATCTGGGGCAGTTTGTCTCCATCCGTCGTGTCGACGATGCCGCCGCCTTGCTGATGTCGCCGGATCAGGCTGCCCGTCTGCGAGAGAACCTGCGTCTGCGCATTATGGCCGCCCAACTGGCCATGATGATGAATCAGTCCGCCGTCTGGCAGACCGAGCTGAACGCAGTCGCGACGGCGCTGGAAAAACGCTTTGATACGCAATCCGGTCAGGTTCAGCAGGCCTTGCGTCTGACCCGCCAATTGCAGGACACCCGCATCGGTGCTCGTTTGCCTACCGTGAATAACACCTTGGCGGCCATTGAGAGCCTGCGTCAGGCTCAGGCCGGCCGCAGTCAGGACAATGCCGACGACACCACGACCGAGCAGGGCGATACGGACCCTATTTTGTCCGACCCTCCTCAATCCACAGAACCTGCCAGCCAGGAGGAGCCCGCTGCTCCTGCTGCCGAACAGACTGAGTCTGCGACTCCCGCTCAATCCGAGACGGAACAGCCGGCTCAGGCGCAGGGGTAAGGTATGCGTACTTGGTTTTGGACTCTCATCTTATTTATCGCTGCGGTCGCGCTGGCTCTGGTCTTGCGTGAACACGCCGGTAATGTCTATTTGGTCACGCCGCATTATCTGGCACGTGCTTCGCTAACTTACGTGGTTCTGTGCACGCTGGGGCTGTTCATCGTGCTGTACGTACTGCTGCGCCTGCTGGCCTGGTTCAGCGATGGTCCGGAGCGTTTCCGCCTGTGGCGTGGTCGTCGCGCTCAACGCCGTGACCAGGCTTTGCTGGAAACCGGCTGGATCAGCATTCTGGAAGGTCGTTACGAGCAAGCTGAAAAAGACTTGATGAAGCTGATGAGCAAAACCCGCTCGCAGTCCAGCAAGGTCGTGGCAGGCTTGGCAGCAGCGCGTGCTGCGCATTACCAAGGTCAGATTGCTCAACGTGACGAAGCCTTGGCCGCCGCTCGTGCTGCCGCTGGCGATGATGCCCGTTTGAAAGAGGCCAGTGCCGTGGCTTCGGCCGAGCTGTACCTGGATCAGAATCGTACCGAAGAAGCCATCGAGCTGCTGCAGGATTTGCAGGATGCCAGTTCGCGCCACTTGCACGCCACTCGTTTGTTGTTGCGCGCCTATCGCCAGCAAGGTAATGCCGAACGTGTTTACGAGTTGACCCGTTTGCTGGTGCGCCGCAGCGGCATCGAACGTCAAGAGGCACTGAACCACATCGAATTTGCCGCTGCTGCTCGTTTGCGTGTGGGTGGTGCTGAACAGTTCAAGGCCTTATGGTCGGATCTGAAGTCCGAAGAAAAGATCCTGCCCGGCGTCGCGCTGGAAGCTGCCCTGATTCAAGAACATGAAGGCAATTATGAAGAAGCCGGTCGTATCCTGGAGCCTGCGATTGCAGTCAGTTTCGACAGCCGCTTGCTGGAAGCCTACGCCCAGTGCCCACCTGAATATGTGGGCCGCCGCTTGGCCAAGGCCGAAGAGTGGCTGCGCAGTCAGCCCAACAATCCGGTCTTGCTGTCCACCCTGGGCCATCTGTGCCTGACCAGCCAATTGTGGGGGCAGGGCGAGCATTACCTGTTGCGTAGCCTGAAAATCCAGGGCGATCTGCGTAATCATGCTTTGCTGGGTAATCTGTACGACAGCCTGGGTCGCCACGACGAAGCCGTCTCTTACTGGCGCAAGGCCGCCTCCATGGCCGGCACCTTACCGATTCTGGCGGTCAGCACGGCTTTGCCAGCAGCGGATACTCGTCATGACCCTAGCCATACCGATGCGGACAGCCTGCCATCGCAGGATGACGACGATCTGCCGCATTACACCTATGCCGCCAGCGTCGTGGCCGAGGACCTGCCAGATCAGGGCCGTCCATTGCCTGTGGTGGCCGAGCCAGTGCCTCCTGCTGCCACGCCTTCGCAAGACAGCTTGAGCTCCTCTTCGGATCTGGATGATTACTTTGATACGGCTCCCATCCCTGGGGTCGATCTCTCTCAAACTTCGGATCGTCCTCGACGCTCCAACGATTAATTTCTTTTATTTTTAAAGGTTTGCACGAATGAGCCTCGCCCAAGTACCTGCTGGCAAGAAACTGCCCGACGAGATCAACGTAGTCATCGAAATCCCCATGAACTCGGACCCCGTCAAATACGAAGTTGACGAGAACGGCGTGGTTTTTGTGGACCGTTTCATGCTGACCGCCATGCACTACCCCTGCAACTACGGCTACGTTCCACAAACCATTTCGGACGATGGCGACCCGGTTGACGTGCTGGTGATTGCTCCTTTCCCAATCCAGATCGGTGCCGTGATTCCTTGCCGTCCTATCGGCGTGCTGCATATGGACGACGAAGGCGGTGGCGATGCCAAACTGCTGGCCGTGCCTACCGACAAGCTGTACCCCCTGTACCGCAACGTGAAGTCGCCTGAAGATCTGCAGCCTGAAGAGCTGGAGCGCATCAAGCACTTTTTCGAGCACTACAAAGACATCGAAAAAGGTAAATGGGTCAAGGTCAAGGGCTGGGACGGTATCGAAGCTGCCAAGAAAGAGCTGGTAGACGGTGCCAAGCGCTTTGCTGACGGCCAGGCAAAATGAGTACCGTCATCCCCGCACCCGCCGTTGCGGCCCTGAACGTACAGGGCAGTGAGCAGGTTTTTCCTGTACGCCGCATTTACTGCGTCGGCCGCAATTACGTCGAGCATGCACAGGAAATGGGCTTTACCGGTCGCGAAGATCCTTTTTTCTTCTGCAAACCGGCGGACTCCATCTTGAACGTGCTGCCCGGCCAGGTCTGCGACATGCCTTATCCCTCTCGCACCCAGGATCTGCATCACGAGATCGAACTCGTCGTGGCTTTGTCCAAGGGCGGGCGTGATCTGACTGTGGAGCAGGCTGCTGAATGTGTGTGGGGATACGCGGTGGGTCTGGACATGACCCGCCGGGATTTGCAGACGCAAGCCAAAAAAGCTGGTCGTCCCTGGGAAGTGGGCAAAGCCTTTGACCACTCCGCGCCGACCGGCCCTCTGGTCCCACGCAGCCGTATTGGCGAGCTGTCCCAAGGTGCCATCACCCTGGACGTCAACGGCGAGCGTCGCCAGACCGGCGATTTGAATCAGCTGATCTGGAATGTGGCTGAATCCATCGCTTACCTGTCGGGCCTGTTCGAGTTGTTCCCAGGCGACATCATTTTCACGGGAACCCCAGCCGGTGTCGGCTCGGTGGAACGTGGCGATGTGATGCACGGGGCGATCGACGGTCTGGGTAGCATAGAGGTGCGTCTGGTCTAAGCCATCGGCTTGAAGAAAAAATCGCCTCCAGGCGTAATGCCAGTCAGTTAACACTGACTGGCATTTTTATTGGCCGTGCAGTGAGCAAGTTGTTTTTTGGGGTACGCGGTCACTACTCATGAGTAACATGCTTTTCGGGGCGTAATGAGCCCATAGGTATTAAAGCCGGACAAACCCATCCCGCTCGGCTTTTGCGAATATTCCGGCCCGCTGCCAAGGGGCAGACTGTGAACTGACTTTTGGGAGATTTCAATGAGACAGTTCATCAGGCGGCAGCGCGGCCAGGGCATGGTCGAGTATTTAATTATTGTGGCTTTGGTCGCGGTGGCGGCCATTGCGGTGTACCAGTCCTTTGGTCAGGTGATTCGTAATCAGACCGCGGCCATGGCCAAGGAACTGGCGGGGGAGGATGGCTCCGAGCAGACTCAGCAAGCGCAATCTGCCGCTTCTGCTGCTGCGGCTCAAGGCAGTGCCAAGAGCCTGAAATCCTTTACGGGCAATGCGCAATGAGGCCGCCCAACCGACCACAAGAGGGGGCGGCGTTGGCCTGGGGGCTGATCGCGCTGGCACTTCTGTCTGTCGCCTGGGGCGGCTACTTTCATGTGAACCAGATTGCCGAGCAGCAAGGGCGTTTGTCCCTGGTGCTGGATGCGGCTGCCTATGGTGCGGCCACCGAGCAGGCACGTACCTTGAACTTGCTGGCTTATATCAATCGGGCGCAGTTGGGGCATCAACTGGCTTTGGGTCATTTATTGACCTTGGCAACATGGGACAGGGCAGCGCAAACCCAGTCCGGGCAAGCGCGTAGGGCGAATCCGCCTGTGCACTTGGTCGCCATGATGTTTGGTCCTGCACATGGACTGGCGTATACCCAGGCGCGATCTGCTGGAGACAATCAGCAGGCTTTGGAGCAGGCTTTCCAGGCCCATCAGCGTTTGATTCAGGACGTGCTGGCGCAGGCCCAAGAGCAATTGGTAGAGGGGTTACCGCAACGGAGACAAGCCATTATTCAGGCGACCTTGGATGGCAGTTTGCCGGATTGGCCGGCTCAAGCCATTCGCTGGCAGTTTGAGCAGGACGGCTGGCCGCAGTTTCTGTTGCTACAGTCCGGACAAGCCCAATGGCAGTCGGGCTTGGCGCATCTGGTGTCTTTATACGGGTTTCTGTCCCCACGGGATTACGAGGCTCGCTCTTATCCCGGTGTCGATCGGCGTTGCCCTTTGAGGCAGCATCGTTTGCGTCGTGCTGGTCGTACCGAGTTTGACCGTTCGGGCCGCTGGCATTCCAACGATACGCAGTCCATGCATATGGTTCGCTCCAACCGTTGGATAGGCTGTTATTTCCGTGAATATGCCATGGCGTGGGCCTTGCAAACGCCAACTCATGCGTCCGGAATTGATGCGCCAGACGACTTTTCAGGGCAGAGCTTCTGGAAGTGGGCGCTGGAGCAGGGCAATAGCTCTTTGCTATCGGCTCAAGGCAATACAGTGGCGCAATCCTGGGCGCGGCGAGATGCCAGACCCTGGAGTCAAAGGTCATGGGTAGACGGGTATGCCTTGGCTGATTCTGAAAAGAGAGCAGGCCCCGATCTGGTGCTGACATTACAGGCTCAAGGCCATTGGGGACAAACCGTTCATACACGGGCGGCGGCGCAATCATTTTTCTCCCTGCCACCGGATAGGGCAGATTCTGGTGTGGATGCCAAGCCCAGCCTGTTTTTGCCCTTTTGGCAGGCACGGCTGATGGATGCAGGAGGCCGCCAATTATGAACACGCGACAAAAAGGGATCGCACTGGTCGAGGCCTGTTTGCTGGGTGTGGTGTTGGGCCTGATGGTGATGGCGGGACGTTGGCTGATGCAGCAGCAGTATCGCTTGCAGCAAATGCAGCAGAGTACACACTTGAGCCTGTTCACGCACGATGCCCATGGCAAGCCAGTTCGAGCAGCGAGCAGCCCCGTTCAAGAAGCAGTACCGACCCGTTTTTCGGAGTCGCCGATAGCGACAACCCAGCCCTTGCAATGGGAGCTTTTGAGCTTGCGCAGTGGATTCTGGACGGCACAGTCGCGTGTTTCCATTCCGTGGCCGCGTTGGCTGGCAACTCTGTCCATCAAAACACAGTTGCAGCGCCAATCCCGGCTGTGGGCGGCTGCGGGGCAGGCTAGCAGTACACAACAAACACGTCAGCGTCTGGAAAACAGTACGACTGCTTGGGGTGAGGCCATGGCCTCAAGCCGGCCCGCTGCCAGAGAAACGATACGGCAGGCAGGGCCTATGGACGCGGCCTGGGGGCGGACACGAGCCGATTTGGATTGGCTGAGCCGGTGGCAGGATTACGTGCCGGATCATGGCCCCAAGGAGCGACCATGAGACAGCTGCTTGCCTTGATCTTGCTGTTTTTCTTGATGTTCAGCCCTTTGCCGGCCAAAACGCGGCCCTTGCTCCTACCTTTGCAGGACTCCCAAGTTCAGTGGGGTCAAGGGCAAATGGCACAGACCGATGTTGGACCTGTGTATAGCTGGGGACTGAGCACAGACCTGGATGCGCAGACTTTGGCTTCTCGTTTGGAGCCATTCTGTGGAGCTCATTACGGCGCAATCAGATTGGAAGGGCAATGGGTATTTCTGCGTGCCAAAGATGGCAGGAATTGCGTTTTGTGGTTGGAGGATATACAGGCCTCGACCTTGTCGGGTTTGTTAAGTGTTTCCGAACACAGTCAGCCTGTTTCCCCCTCATCGGTTTGGTCAGCGCCACCCGTTGCTGGTGCCGTCCTGTGGCAACACGAACAGCCAGGGCAAGTGCAAAGCTGGCTGTTGAAGGCCGAGCCTGGATGGCGAGCCGATTTGCGGCGCAAGGACTGGGGAGCCGAGGCGGGCGAGCGTTATTGGCGCAAAGGCCCGGCCGAACTGGATGTCATGGAGCTGGAGCATGAGCGGCAGCGCTACTTGCTCTTGATCTGCCGTGCCTGTGGAAAGGAGGCCTCATGATACGGGCGAAATTCTTGTGGCTATGCCGTCATCCCAGCGCAGGGTTTGGCCTGCTGGCCTTGGTGGCTGGTTTGATGGCCGCCGGGACCAGCAGCCGTTACTTGGACCGGCAGGAAGAGGCTCTGCGGCAAGCGGCGCATCGTGTGCAATTGGATAGGGTGGTAGCCGCCTCCAGTCTGACAGCGGGGACGGTGTTGCAGGCGGAGCATTTGGCCGCCCGCGCCTTTCCTGCTGAACTGGTGCCTAGTGACAGCTGGGATGTAGCGCAGTTTGAGAGTCTGCTAGGGCAAGTGCTCAGCCAGCCTTTGCGGGCAGGGGATTTGATCAGCAAGGCGCATGTGCAGGAGGTCAGCAGTCCATTTTCACAGCAATTGCTCTCTGGCAGGCGTGCCCTGACTGTGCCGGTGGATGCGATCAGTTCGGTGTCGGGGTTGATCCGGCCAGGAGATCTGATCGATATCTATGTCAGTTTTGATGATCGGCAGCGGCGGGTAACGGCCCCCTTGCTGCAGTCTGTTCTGGTTCTGGCGACCGGACAAAGGTCGGGTGAAGGCTCGACCACGGCCAGATTGGATCAGGACGTCTACAACACCTTGACCCTGGATGTAGGCCCGGACGATGCCTTGAAGTTGCTGGCAGCCAGGCAACATGGACGCATCAGTGCCTTGCTGCGCAATCCGGATGACCATACACCCCATCAGGCTGCCGTGCGGGGTGAGCTGGCTGACATTCTGGGTCTGGGGCCGGGTGCAAGGCCCAAACAGCCTGTACAAGTTTTGTACGGCAACAGACCGGCAGGGCAACTTGGCCAGACAGAAGTGGAGCGTCTGGGTTGGCTGGATATGCCGGACGGCTTTTCTGTGGGGCAGCAGCCATGAGCAAAAATCGCTATTGGTGTAGGCGGGCCGCTGTGAGTTTGCTGTCTGGTGCCCTGTGTAGTGCAACTTTGCAAAGCCAGGCCCAGGGCTTGGGGCTGCAAGTCGGTGAGTTGATGGTTCTGCCTGACACGCAGGTGGAGCGGGTGGCGGTCGGCGACGGTGATATTGTTCACGCTGTCACCACGGAATCGGGCGAATTGATTCTGTTTGCACGCAAGACGGGCAGCACGGTGGTGCAAGTCTGGTCCCATTCCGGGCAAAGCCAGTCCTACCAAATTGAGGTGTCGCCTGAAAATCATAGGCAAACCTTGGCGGAGCTACGAAGTTTGCTGGAACGCATTCCCGAGTTACGCATCAGCGAACTGGGTGGCAAGCTGGTGCTGGAAGGAGAAGGTTTAAGTGATCAGGACAAGCAACGCATTCAGGCATTAAGTCAGGAGCATCCTCAATTGCTGGATTTCACGCAGCAGGACGGTTGGGAACCGATGGTCTTGCTGGATGTGCAGGTAGTGGAGGTGCCGCGCAACAGTCTGCGAGAGCTGGGAGTGCGTTGGGATGGGAGCTCTCAGGGTGGTTTGAGTATGGGCGGTGCCTGGGATGCGGCTACTCATCAGTTTTTGGACAGGCCAGGTGAAGCTGTTTTGCCTTTGGCGTTTCCTGCCAAGCAGGGGGCAGCATTCTTTGGTGTTGGCGCCTTGATGTCTGCTCGCGTTCAGGCCATGGCACAGGAAGGACATGCGGTTGTACTGGCGCAACCGCAGCTATTGGCACGCAGTGGTTCTCAAGCCGAGTTTCTGGCCGGGGGCGAGCTGCCTTACACCACCACGGACGACAAGGGAAACAGCAAGACCAGCTTCAAGCCTTACGGTGTGTCGCTGCGCATTGTGCCGCGAGTTGAGCGTGGCGGGTTGGTGCGTTCGCAGATCGAGGTGGAGGTTAGCTCCGTTGACGCCAGCCTGTCCCAACCCGCCGGGCCGTCTTTGAAAACCCGACGAGCTTCGACCGAGTTCAATGTCCGTTCAGGACAAACGCTGGTGCTGGCAGGGTTTATCTCGCGTGAAGAATCTCGGCATGTGGATCGTCTACCGGGATTGGCCAGTTTGCCAGTGCTGGGCGCCTTGTTTCGTTCCGAACGCTTTGCCCGACAGGAAACGGAGTTGGCGGTATTTGTGACGCCGACTTTGGTGGCGGCAGAGCATCCTGATTTGCTGGCTCGGCAGGCGAATGCTGCCCAGTGGTTGGATCAAACCTTTCCTGATGCTCCGCGCTTGAATACACCTGTGCGTGCCATCCCGAAGGGAGCAGGGCGAGGCACCTGGTCGCAATGGGTAGAACCTGATAGTGAGGTATTTCGTGTTGAACCTTGAGCTTGAGTCGGAACTGGGGACGACGCGCCCCTGCACGGTCAGTTTGCCGGCCTTGATAGGGCGTGACCCGGCCTGTGATGTGGTTCTGCCGTCCTGGCGTATCGCGCGTCAGCATGCCAGTTTTCTGGAGCGGGCGGGGGCGGTGTACATCCAGGATCACGGCTCTTTGACGGGCGTACAGCTTAACGGCAAACGGGTTTATGACGATGGGCCTTTGCGCTTGGGCGATGTGCTGGTGCTGGGAGGGTTCAAGTTGCGGATTGCCGGTTTTGGGCAGAAGGTTCAGCCTAGAGTTGACATGGCCGCTTCGGACTTGGGAAACCCACCGGAAACCTCAACACCGCAGTCCTTTACGAGGGAAGAACCGCGTCAGACACCACAGGGTGAGCAAGGTTTTTCCCCTCCTGGGCAAGCTGATCTTCCGGTATCCGATAGTGCTCTGTTCAGACAGGAACAGCAACGCCTGCATCAAGCCTTGTTGAGTGCGTTGGAATTGGAGCGTCGAGACCTCTCCCGCGTCACAGACAAACAGTTGGAGCAGGAAGCCTTTGATTGCTTGGGTCGTTTGATCCAGGCCCAATGTGCTGTCCCCAAGCATGAGCAAGCCAGACTGCAAGCCAGTGTTTGTGCCGAAGCGGTGGGTTTGGGTCCTCTGGAGCTTTTACTGGCTGATGCCTCGGTCTCGGAAATTATGGTCAATCATTATGATCGGGTATTTGTTGAGCAGGCGGGGCGGCTTCAGGCCCATCCTCTGGTGTTCAGCAGCGAGTCGGCCTTGCGGGCGATTATTGACCGCATCCTGGCTCCCTTGGGTAGACGGCTGGATATCAGCTCGCCCGCAGTGGATGGGCGCTTGGCCGATGGCTCGCGTTTTCATGCCGTACTGTCGCCCATTGCGGTCAAGGGAACCTGCGTGACCATACGCAAGTTCCCCAAACGACGCCTGGGGCTGGAGGATCTGTTGCAGACGGGCAGTTTGTCGCCGGAGATGGCCGCTTTCCTGCAACAGGCGGTGCAGCGACGCTGCAATATTCTGGTTTCGGGTGGAACCGGGACAGGCAAAACGACGTTGCTGAACGTGCTTAGCACCTGCATTGATTCAGGTGAAAGAATCGTGACCCTGGAAGACGCGGCTGAGCTGCAGTTGCAGCACAGTAATTGGGTGGCTTTGGAGTCCCGACCCGCGAATGCAGAAGGTCAGGGGCAAGTGGATATACGGAGCCTGTTACGACAAGCCTTGCGAATGAGGCCAGACCGGATTGTGGTGGGGGAGTGCCGGGGCTCAGAAGCTTTCGATATGTTGTCGGCCATGAACACCGGCCACGAAGGCTCGATGGGGACCTTGCATGCGAATACGCCTCGCGATGCTTTGTCCCGCCTGGAAGGGATGGTGTTGATGGCAGGTCTGGATTTGCCTTTGCTGGTTGTGCGAGAGCATATCGCGCGGGCTTTGCACATTATCGTGCAACTGAGCCGCTTGCCTGATGGCAAGCGTTTGGTGCACGAGATTGTGGAGGTGACCGGCATCGAGGCGCAGCGTATTCAACTGCAAACCTTGTACCGCTATCGCCCGGAGTTCGGTTTTGCCGCCAGTGGCTTGCGTTCCGAACATGTTTCGTCTGCAGAGAGGCAATCATGAGATTTCTCAGTATTTTGCTGATTGTCTTGGGTACCACGGCGTTGGCCTATGTATTGCTACGTTCAGGACAGCGTCTTGCCAAGCGTTATAGGCAGCAACTGCTCAGGCAGTCCGAGCAGAGTTTGCAATCACATTTTGTATTTGTGCGCAGTCAGTATTTGGCTTTTGGGGCCTGGGCTTTATTGCCCCTGATCTTTTTGACGGCTTGGTGGCTGATGCAGTCGTTCTGGCTGGCAGCGATGGTAGCCCTGCTGGCTGCAGTCACGCCTTTACTGGTTCTGCGCTGGATGGGACAGCGGCGCTTGGCAAGCTTGCGACGACAGTTGCCTGACTTTGTTCTGTCTTTGGCCTTGAGCCTGCAAGCAGGTTTGGCCTTGCAAGCGGCTTTGCAGCAGCTGTCTCAATCTTTGCCTGCGCCCTTGGGGCAAGAGCTGCGTTTGCTATTGCGTCAGCAGCGCTTGGGGGTGAGTGCCAAGGACTCGTATCAAGACCTTCTGGATCGAGTGCCGGTGTCAGAACTGGCCATGTTGTTCAGTGCCTTGCAGATGGGCCAGAGCACGGGGGCTGGATTGGGGGAGCGTTTGAAAATATTGGCGCAAACCATTCGGGCGCGACTGACCATCGAGGACAAGATTGTTGCCTTGACCACGCAGGCCCGTTTGCAGGCGCGCATCATGTTCTGCTTGCCGGGTTTTGTGGCGGGCGCCTTGTACCTTCTGGATGCCACGGCATTTGAGCAGGCCTGGTTCAACACATTGGGTGTTTGGGTGGCGGGGGCGCTAGTGGCCATGCTGCTGATGGGGCTGTGGTGGATGCAAGTGATCCTGCGAGGGGAGGGGTGATCATGCTCACACTGATCTGGATGCTCTCTGCCTTGAGTGCAGCCTTGTTCCTGATGGCATTCCTGTGGGCTTGGCGCGGTCGTTATCTGCTTTTGCTGCAAGGAGGCAGCAGTTTGGGGCAGGCGGCCTGGCAGGCTTGGGAAGCCCCGTTTTCCAGAACTCTGAATCTCTGCCTGTCCTTGCCTTTTATGCATGAGTGGCCCGAGCGATTGTGGGGTTCGTATGCCAAGGAAGTACGGGGGTTTTTAAGCAAACGTTTGTCCTTGACTGGATTGCTCACGAGTCTTGTCAGTGCTTTCTTGTTAACTCAGGGAGCCTCATTGATGGAGCTTGCAGGGCTGGCTGTGACTGGCTTCTTCCTGAGCGTACTGCAAGCTATCTCACGAGGAAGAAAACTGCAGCGTCAGTATCATTTCCGTTGCCGCCGGGACTTGCCATTTTTTTTGGATCTGCTGGTGCTGGCTGTCGAATCCGGACTGGGCTTGCAGCAAGCCTGGGCGCGTGCAACGCAGGCCCTACCGCAAGGCAGTCTGCTGATCAGCTTGAACAAGGTACAGGGCGAGGTTCGGGCGGGACGACGTTTGCCGCAAGCCATGCGCAATGTCGCTTTGAGTTTCAGGCAGGCAGAGCTGGAAGAATTGGCTTTGTCTTTGGAACTGGCACAGGACACGGGTTTGTCTTTGGCTTTGTTGCTACGCGCTCAAGCTGAAAAATTGCGTAGTCATTTGCACTTGGAAGCTGAGCAAAGAGCCCTCAAGCTGCCTGTTTATTTGCTGGCCCCTTTGGTCGTGTGCATTTTCCCCTGCACGTTTCTGGTGATTGCGATGAGCCTGTTAGGCCCTTGGCTGGCAGGGGGAGGCTAGGGCGATGTCTATCTCAGTACTGATCAAACAGCCGCTGCAACAGGTGCCACAGCAGCCCTTGTATCTGTTCGACGCCAATATTTTCTGGGCCCGTTGGCGTGGCTGGAAGGCATTGCCACAGAACAAGAGTTTCGCAGTTGCGGTGTGGCTGCGGCCTTGTAGGGCGGTGCACCTATGGGGAATGCGGCAGGCTCTGGATATCTGCTTTCTGGATGAAGATGATCAGCCCTTGAGGTTTTGTCCGGCTGTACCTGCGGGAGCGATACGTTGGCACAGAAAAGCCAGATCGGTACTGGAGGCGCCGGTCACTTCTCTGTCGGGGCCGGAGCAGTTTTCGCCCTGGGCCGCCGCCCTGCAGGAAATACGTCAAACAGGGGGCGGGGTATGGCTGGACCGGGCTTAGCCTTGTGCGGCGTCGCGCATCGGATCACCAAACACGCTGCGGTAAGCCGGGTAGAAGCTGGCGTACAGGATGGCAGCCATCGCCAGATTGATAGGCGTCAGCACCATGGTGGCCGTGCCTGGGCTTAAACCTGCACCCAGCAGCAATTCGCCCAGGGTCTGGATGGCGAAGAAAGCAGCCGCCCAGCACAGGCCGTACAGCAGGAAGGCGGCCTTGTTGCGCCAGCAAGCCACCATGGAAAAGAACAGGGCTTGCTTGACCGGGATGGCATGCCAGCCTACCAGGGCCGGAGCGTGCCAGAACAGGGCGGACAGGCCCAGGTACAGCACGAAGAACAAAATGATGGGCTTGCGAAAGGCCGCCATGACTTCCTGTGGAGTGGCATTGCTGTTGTCCATCAACTGGGACAGCTCATTCACAAAAGGGAAAGTCGCCACAAAGCCGACGACCAGGCAGGCCAACAAGTAAATGATGCCCAGTTTGATCAGGCGGTTGCGTACCGGGGCGGGCTTCAAGGGCTCGGTCCACATGCCCAGGCGAATGACCTCTCCCTCATGAATGCGGCGACAGGCATTCTGAATGATAAAGGTCATGGTCGGGACCAGCACGATCAGCACCATCTGGCCGATGATGGGGAAAATATTGCTCAGGTTGATCAGGATGGAGGTGATCAAGCTCCAGAAGAACAGAGCAGCCGGTTGCAGCTTGAACAAGCGCAATCCTTCCTGAATCCAGTACCACCCGTAAAGAAAGGGGAGCTTGGCAGCTTGCATATCAGTATCCGTATTTATCGAGGGAGCGCCGGTACAGCATGGTCGCGACGCTGGCGCAGCACACGCTCAAAGTGCCGCGGGTCATGCGGCTTGAGGGTTTGAGCGGGGCGGGGCAGATAAAAGTCGTACAGGCGCGAGATCCAGAAGCGCAGCGCGGCGGCCTGGATCAGTATAGGCCAGGCGCTGTGTTCGGCTTCGGTAAAGGGGCGCACCTGGGCGTAGGACTCCAGCCAGGCCTGGGCTTTTTCCAGGTTCAGGGCACCGCTCAGGCGGTCGATACACCAGTCGTTCACGGCCACGGCCACGTCAAACAGCCAGGTGTCGCAACCGGCAAAGTAAAAGTCGATGATGCCGCCCATCTGGGGCGCTTCCGAGGTGCCGGCAAACAGCACGTTGTCGCGGAACAGGTCGCAGTGAGCCGGGCCTTGTGGCAAGGCGCGATAGGTGTCGCTGTCGGCAAAACGGCTTTGCTCTTGCAAGACGGTCTGGATCAGCTCGGACTGGCTCTCGTCCAGAAAGGGCAGAACCTGGGGAACGGTGGCTTGCCACCAGCTCAGGCCGCGCAGATTGGGTTGTTCCAGAGGGAAGTCCTGCGCAGCCAGGTGGGCCTGAGCTTGTGTACGGGCGATCTGGCGACAATGTTCAACCGTGGGCTCGGGCTCGTAACCACCACGCAGGCGCGTCACAATCGAGCACGGCTTGCCGTGCATGACACAGATGCGTTTGCCATCGCGGCGTGTCATGGGCTCGGGCACCGGCACGCCTTTGGCGGCCAGGTGGTGCATCAGCTCGATATAGAAAGGCAGTTGTTCCAGCGTCAGGACTTCAAACAAGGTCAGAACATACTCGCCCTGGGTGGTGCTCAGAAAGTAATTGGTGTTTTCAATGCCGGCGGTAATACCACGTAAGGAAACAAATTCGCCAATTGTGTATTGTTCCAGCAGTTCGCGGGCGTCAAGTTCGCTGACAGAAGTAAAAACAGCCATGCTTTCAGTGAGGGTCCGGTTGTTGGCGCACTATCAGGCGCGCAAGTATGTCAAACGGCCGATTTTAGACCAGTGCGCCCGCTTTTTGGAGCCTTGCGGCGATTTACCGCGCTTTATCTTCATCCTGTGGTCGGCTGAAACCATTAAAATGGGTGTTTACCCTTTTTCACCAAGCCTGCGATCAGGCTATTTGCTCCCTGTTTATGACTAATTTTGTGATGCCGGACAGCCAGATGTGGCGTTTGAGTGTGGCGCCCATGATTGACGTGACTGACCGCCACAGCCGCTTTTTTCATCGTCTGCTGGCGCCGCGCGCTTTGCTGTTTACTGAAATGATCACCACGGGTGCACTGACGCACGGCGATCAGGCACGTCATCTGGATTTTGATCAGGCGGAGCATCCGGTGGCCTTGCAACTGGGTGGCAGCGACCGGGACGCCTTGGTGACCAGCGCTCTGGCAGGTGAAAAGTGGGGCTACGACGAAATTAATCTGAACTGTGGCTGCCCCTCGGAGCGGGTTCAAAAAGGCGCTTTCGGTGCCTGTTTGATGAACGAGCCGCAATTGGTGGCAGACTGCGTCAAAGCCATGCAGGACGCGGTCTCTGTGCCCGTGACGGTCAAGCACAGGCTGGGGCTGGATTACAACGAGTCCTACGACTTTGTGCGGGACTTTGTGGGGATTTTGTTCGAGTCCGGGTGTCGAGTCTTTACGGTTCATGCCCGCAATGCGGTCTTGAAAGGCTTGTCGCCCAAGGACAATCGGGAGATTCCGCCTTTGCGCTATGACATGGCCATGCAGTTGAAAAAGGACTTTTCTGAAGCACTGTTCATCTTGAATGGTGGCATTCAGGAGCCGGATCAGGCGGTAGAGCTGGAAGAACAGTTCGATGGCGTGATGCTGGGCCGGGCAGCCTGGCATACGCCAGCGGTATTAAGCGAGATTCATCGTCGGCTGTGGCCTGAGCATCCCTTGATGGACGAGGATGCCGTGGTGGAGCAGATGATTGCTTATGCCCGGCACCATGTTCAGGCGGGTGTGCCGTTGCGCATTGTGATCAAGAGCATGTTGGGCTGGCCGCACGGCAAGAAGGGCGCACGTCAGTGGCGTCGTACCTTGTCAGATCACCATTGGTTGGCCAAAAACGATCCAGGCCTGCTTGCGCAGGCCTGGGAAGAATTGCAACGCCGTCAGTAAAGGCGGCCAGATCCAGGGGATCAAGATGCGCTGGCTTGCTCGGAATCGGTAGGCCAGTCGCGGATATAGGCTTTGAGCATATTGTTCTCGAACTGCTGGGCGTGAACAATGGCGCGGGCCATATCAAAGAAGGAAATAACTCCCATCAGCACCGGACCGTCCATCACGGGCATATAGCGTGCGTGGTTGTTCAGCATCAGGCGCTGTACCTCGTCGGCGCTGGTGTTGGGGGTGACGCTGACAGGGGCGTCATCCATGATGCTGCGCACCGTAAAGCCCTGGGCCTTGTCGCCCTGAGCGTGCCAGTGGCGAATGATCTCGCGAAAGGTCAACATACCCACCAACTGACCATGCTCCATGATCACCAGCGAACCAATATCCAGCTCGCTCATGCTCTGTACCGCTTTTTCAACGGTCATTTCGGGGGTGCCTGTATAAAGCGTGTCTCCCTTGACACGCAGGATTTCACTGACTTTTAGCATACTGGGTCTCCTGACCGGGATCGGCGTTTAGTATGGCTGGTTGTCCTGTCAGAATGCCTTGCGGCGACTCAAACAGTTCTTCCAGATTGGATAGTCGCTGATCGAAAAACTGAGAAAGATAATTGAATACATATTCTAGCGGACCCTCGTGGGTATGGGAGCGGTCCAGCAGAAATGCCTTGGTAAGTTGTTTCAGGCTGACCTGACGCAGATCGCAACTCAGTACCCACTGTTCGTCATTGTCTTGCTGGGTGTCAGCAATCAGTCCCATGGACTTGAGCTTGCATAAAATGCTGTAGAGCTCGTCCGGGTCGCGTTCCAGCTTGTGGCTGAGTTCACGTACGCTAAGTCCCTGCTGGCTCTGACGGTTCAGCCACAGCTGGTAGAGCAGGTTCACGGCATCGGTAAAGGCGATGCCGGGCACATTGGTCTTGACCCAGTTGCGGCCACGCCAGTCGGGCAGAATCGCCACCATGGAGGCACCCAGCAGGACGATCAGCCAGGAAATGTAGATCCACAGCAGGAAGATCGGCAGGATGGCAAAGGCACCGTAGATAATCGTGTAGGTGGGAAAGCGGGTCAGGTAAAAGGCGAAACCGGCCTTCATCAGCTCCAGTAAGGCAGCGGTAACCACCCCGCCAATCAGCGCATCGCGCCACCATACGCGGCGGTTGGGCACATACATGAACAGCGCCGTCAGCCCCAGGGCGGTAAACAGGAAGGGGACGTAAGACAGGGCAAAGGTCACTATGCCGGACAAGTCGCCGATATAACCCAAGGACTCCCGAGCCAGAATGGTCGTGGCCCACAGGCTGGCACCGGTCAGAATCGGGCCCAGCGAAATAATGGCCCAGTACACCAGCAGGCGTTGCCCCAGTGGGCGTTGCACGTGGACCTGGAAAATATTGTTGAAGGTCTCGTCAATGGTCATGATCAGCATGATGGACGTGACAATCAGGAACAAGCTGCCTACCGCCGTCAGGCCTGACGCTTTGGAGGCAAACTGGTTCAGATACAACATGATGTTTTCTGACACCACTTCGGGCATCAGGTTACGGGTCAAAAACCCTTCCAGGGCACTTTCAAATTCCTGGAACAGTGGAAAGGCCGTGAACAGCGCCAGTACCACCGTCAGCATGGGGACAATGGCCAGGATCGTGGTGTAGGTCAGGCTGGAGGCCACCTTCATCAGATCTTTTTCAGCCACCCGCTTGATGGCAAAGCGCGCCACACTTAAAAAGTGATGCTTGGCGGTGGGGGCGGGCGGGGGCTCCTGCGCGGAGACAGGATCGGTGTTATCTGGGTTCAAGTCTGTTTGTTCAGCTTGCTCAGAGGGCATAGGGAAGTTCTCGTCGTTTTTCATAGCGGTTTGATGCGGCGGACGCTGCTTTTCGACAGGGTTCAGGTGATAATAACAGCATGCATGAACCTTTAAACCCCATACTTCATCGAGTGGCGGCCCTGGCTTTGGTCGCCTTGATTGCTTTGTGCCTGGCCTGGGAGCTTCATTTTGCGCCCTTGAAACCTGGTGGCTCCTGGCTGGTGCTGAAAGTGATTCCTTTGGTGCTGCCGCTGCGCAGCGTGCTCAAGGGCAATTTATATACCCTGCAATGGACGTCCATGATGATTCTGCTGTACTTCGCAGAAGGGGTCATGCGTGCCTGGTCGGACCCGGTGGCTGAAGTTATGCCCTGGGCGATTGCAGAAATTGTCTTGTCCCTGATTTATTATTTCTGCGCCATTTTTTATCTTTGGCCAGCCAAGAAAGCGGCCAAGCAGCGCAGCAAGGCCGAAAAAGCCGAGGCTGCCAAAGCCGCCAAATCGGCCTAAGGGGGTCTGTATGTCCAGTTTGTTCGATGGCCTGGCCATCAGTCATCATTTTGCGGATTTGCCCTCGGCTTTCCATACGGCGGTTCCGCCGCAACCCCTGGCCAATTCCCGCCTGCTGCACGTCAATAAGGAATTGGCGGCGCAACTGGGTCTGGATGTCTCCCGTTTGGGGGAACAGGAATTTCTGGATGTAGTCAGCGGCCAAGCCCCCTTGCCGGGTGGCCTGACGGTGTCGGCTGTCTATAGCGGTCACCAGTTTGGTGTCTGGGCAGGACAGTTGGGCGATGGCCGCGCGCATTTGCTGGGGCAAATCGACACCCCCACGGGCCCGCAGGAATTGCAGTTGAAGGGCGCCGGTAAAACCCCGTATTCCCGTATGGGCGATGGCCGTGCCGTGCTGAGATCCAGTGTGCGCGAATATCTGGCCAGTGAGGCCATGGCCGGTTTGGGCATTGCCACCAGCCGGGCCCTGGCCCTTGTCACTTCGGATACGCCTGTGTACCGGGAAACCGTGGAAACGGGCGCGATTGTGACACGTGTTGCCCCCAGTTTTGTGCGTTTTGGCTCGTTTGAACATTGGGCCAACGACGCAAGCCGTGTGCGTGAATTGCTGGACTATGTGCTGCGCGAGTTCTATCCGGAACTGCTGGTCGAAGGCGATTCGGAGCAGGAGCGCGTCTGCCGCTTCTTGCAGGAAGTGACGCATCGCAGCGCAGAAATGGTGGCCGACTGGCAGACTGTCGGCTTTTGCCACGGCGTCATGAATACCGACAATATGTCCATTCTGGGCCTGACCATTGACTACGGACCGTACGGCTTCATGGACCGATTCCGCGTGAATCACGTCTGCAATCACAGCGACAGTCAAGGTCGTTACGCCTGGAATGCACAGCCTGCGATTGTGCATTGGAACCTGTACCGCCTGGCCAGCGCCTTGATGGTGCTGGATCCAGATGTGGATGCGGTGAAAGAGCGTTTGCAGACGTTTGAAGCCAGTTTTCTGAAGCGCTATCACGCCAATTTGCAGGCCAAGCTGGGCTTGCGCACCTGGCAGGCGGATGACGCGCAACTGGTCGATGACTGGTGGCGCTTGCTGCACAACAGCGGGGCGGATTTCACCTTGTCCTTCCGTGCTCTGGCACAGGCCAGCAAGGCACCCGAGGCTTTCCTGAGCCTGTTTGAGGGTTCCGAAGATCAGGCCCGGGCCTGGTGGCAAGCCTATAGCCAGCGTCTGAAGCTGGACGGTTCCGACACGCCAGAGCAGCGCGAGTCCATGAATCGCGTCAATCCTTTGTATGTGCTGCGTAACCATTTGGCCGAGCAGGCCATCCAGGCTGCTGCCAAGGACGATGCCAGTGAAATCGACACCTTGCTGAAGCTGCTGCGCGACCCATACACCGAGCGGGCCGGTTTTGAGGCCTATGCGATGCCGCCGCCAGAAGGCAGTGCGGAGCTGGCCGTCAGTTGCTCTTCCTGAAAGACCGGGCGCGGCGCATGTCCGGATTCGGGAACAATGCCATAATCGTGCCTGTCTTTCATTTTTCCTCATTTCTTTGCGTTCACTTTCTCTATGTCCGGCAATACTCTAGGTAAAAGCTTCCGCGTCACGAATTACGGCGAATCTCATGGTCCAGCGATCGGCGCAGTGATCGACGGCTGCCCTCCGGGCCTGGAGCTGTCTGAACAGGATATTCAGTTTGAACTGGATCGCCGCCGTCCTGGCACCTCGCGCCACGTGACTCAGCGCCGTGAGCCGGATCAGGTGGAAATTCTGTCCGGTATTTACGAAGGTCGTACAACTGGCACGCCCATTAGCCTGCTGATTCGCAACTCCGATGCGCGCAGCAAGGATTATGGCAATCTGCTGGATACCTTCCGTCCCGGCCATGCGGATTACACCTACTGGAAGAAGTTCGAGAACCGCGACCCGCGTGGTGGTGGTCGCTCTTCAGCTCGCCTGACTGCGCCTACCGTGGCGGCCGGTGCAATTGCCAAGAAATGGCTGGCCGAGCACTTCGGCGTGAAGATTCGCGGCTATATGAGCCAACTGGGCCCCATCGCCATTCCTTTCAAAAGCTGGGATGTGGTCGAGCAGAATCCCTTTTACGCGCCAGACATGGACGTGGTGCCGCAGCTGGAAGCCTATATGGACGAGCTGCGCAAAGAAGGCGAATCGATTGGCGCACGCATTGAAGTTGTGGCCGAAGGCGTGCCCGCTGGCTGGGGTGAACCTATTTACGACCGTCTGGATGCCGATATCGCCCATGCCATGATGGGTTTGAACGCCGTTAAAGGCGTGTCGATTGGCGCTGGCTTTGATTGCATTACGCAAAAAGGCTCGGAGCACGGTGATGCGCTGTACCCTGATGGTTTCAAGACCAACCAGGCCGGTGGCGTATTGGGTGGTATTTCCTCCGGGCAGGCCGTGACGGTTTCCCTGGCGATCAAGCCTACTGCCAGCATCCGTACCATGCGTCCTTCCGTGAATCGAGCCGGTGAAGCGGTTGAAGTGCAGACACTGGGCCGTCACGATCCTTGTGTGGGTATTCGTGCCACGCCGATTGCCGAAGCCTTGCTGGCCATTGTGTTGATGGATCATTGTCTGCGTCATCGCTCGCAGTGCGGCGTCTGAAACAGAGGGTTTGCGCAGGACCCTAGCACTTCATTTTCTTGTCAGGTTTGTTTTTTGGAGCTGAGCATGAAAGGTATTGCGAAAGGAAAACGCTTTTTGGCGGCGGGGTTGATACTGGCCATGACGGGCTGTGCCACGGTGCAGACGACGGAAAGCGGGACGGTAGGTGTCGAACGCAAACAATTTATCTCCAATCTGGTGTCCGAGGCCGAGCTCAATCAGGCGGCGGCCCAGAATTATGCTCAGGTCTTGTCCCAGGCTCGGCAGCAAAAGGCGCTGGATACCGATGCGGCCCAGACTCGTCGGGTCAAGTCCATTGCCCAACGCCTGATCGATCAAGTCGGTGTTTTCCGGGCGGACGCCCGTTCCTGGAATTGGGAAGTTCACGTCATCAATGAGGACGAAGTTAATGCCTGGTGCATGCCGGGCGGCAAGATGGCGGTTTACAGCGGCTTGATCAAACGGATTCAGCCAACGGACGCGGAACTGGCTGCTGTCATTGGGCATGAGATTGCTCACGCCTTGCGCGAGCATTCGCGTGAGCAGGTTTCCCAGAAAATGGCGACTTCTTTCGGTTTGACGGTGCTCTCCGCCCTGACTGGTGTGCAGGCTGTGAACGATTTGGGCGGTACGCTCAGCGAAGTCATGTTTGAACTGCCTAACAGCCGCACTCACGAATCCGAGGCCGATCTGATCGGGGTTGAGCTGGCTGCGCGTGCAGGCTACGACCCGCGTGCTGCGGTCAGCTTGTGGCAGAAGATGGGGGCCCTGGAGCAGGGCAGAAGTCAGCCGGAGTTCCTGTCTACTCACCCGGCTTCCTCAACCCGTATTGCGGATTTGCAGGCGATCTCGGAACGCGTCATGCCCTTGTATCAGCAGGCGGCCAAGCCGTGAAAGGCTGGCTTCAGAGGTTCATGATCTGAAATGAACAACACCCTTGATGAGGCTTTGTTGGAGATTGCCAAGCTCAGCTCTCATCATGGAGTGGGAACTGAGATCCAGACCTTGCCGCTCGCAACGGCGCGGGACAGGGACATTGTTTAGTATAGGAAAGCCTGGTTTCTCGACCCGTCGACCTATTTATCTGATTGTTTCCCATACTCACAATGCACTCATGAAATCGCGCCATCGCACTTTTCTGTATGGTTTGTTGATTTGGCTCGGCCTGTCTTTGGCCGGCGCCATCGTGTTGACGCGCGCTGAACTGGCGCGGCAGCAGGAGGCATTCACGGTGCAAAGCAATATAGCCTACCGGCTGCTGGGCCAGCGTCTGGCCCAGCATGACGCCATTTTACAAATGCTGGCCCTGCTGCAGCCGCCCGTGCAGCGCATTGAACGTCTGGGAACGCTGAAAGCCATGTTTCCCCAGATCATGGCGATCTATCGCGAAGAGAGCGACGTCGCGTGGGCCAATCCTCAATGGCAGCAGGCGCAGTTGCAGTCTCTAAAGGCCGAGCGCGCCGTGTTGACGGATGTGCAACTGGCACAAGGGCGCTATGTTCTGCTGGTAGCGGCGCATCCGGCCAGCTTTGCCGTGCTGCTGGATTTGAATGCCGCCATCGCCTGGGACGAATGGCCTTTTCGGCGTGATGGCAGTCCCGTGCGCGTGGTGCTGGAGTGGCAGGACCAACAATGGGTGATCAGTCCTGGGTTGGACCATGCCGGGCCTGTGGTATTCCAGTCAGGCAAGACAATGACTTCCACCAGCCAACCCTTTCAATTGCACACGCGTCGCGTCGTGGGCTATGCCGACCTGCCTTGGGGACAGGCGGCACTGTTCGCCCTGGCCAGTGCCTTGCTGGTGGCGCTGGTCATCTATGTGCGCAAACAGCGTGAACAGACCTTGCGCGCTCAGGAGTTGCTGCGTATCGGTCAGGTGGGCCGTTTGAATGCGCTCGGTGAAATGGCCGCGGGCCTGGCGCATGAATTGAACCAACCTTTGACCTCCGTATTGGCCAATACACAAGCCAGCCTGCGGCTCTTGCAGGATGATCCCCCCGACCTGGAGCCGGCACGTGAAGCCATGGCGCATTCGGTGGAGCAGATCAAGCGTGCGGCCAGCGTGTTGACACGCCTGCGGCACAGCTTGCGTGAAAGCGGTCTGGCTGAGCAGTGCTGCCCGGTGTCCTTGACGCGGGTGTTGGGCGAGGCTGTGCATTTGCTGATGCCGGAGTTGGAGCGGCATGGTATTACCCTGGAAAAACGCCTTCCTTCACACGATGTCGTTGTTGTTGGTGAACCCGTGGCGCTCGGACAAATCATCCACAATCTGCTCAATAATGCCGTATCCGCTTTGGGCGTAGCCCAGATCAGCAATCCGCGCATCTGGCTCGAGGTGTTGCAGCGACAAGGGCGCGTGGAATTGACCGTGCGTGACAATGGTCCGGGAATAGTCCCGCAGCATCTGGATCGTGTGTTCGAGCCTTTTTTTACGACGCGCTCCGACGGCCTGGGGCTGGGCCTGAGCCTGAGCGAGTCGCTGGCTCAGGCCATGGGCGGCGGCTTGAAGGCGTTCAACGATCCCATGGGGGGAGCCGTGTTTGCGCTGGAACTGCAACTCGTGGATGAGGAAGCATCATGAACCCTACTGAAAATGGCTCTAGCCTGTCGCCCTTGATCCACCTGCTGGACGATGATGCCGCCGTGCGTCAAAGCTTGTCCTTGCTGATCAGCACAGTCGGGTTACGGGTGCAGACTTGGGCGGATCCGCAGCAGTTTCTGGAGTCTTTTGATCGGCAGTCTATCGGGGCATTGATTCTGGATGTGCGCATGCCCGGCATCAGTGGACTGACCTTGCTCGATACCCTGATTGAACAAGGCGTGGATCAGCCTATCATTCTGTTGACCGGGCACGGCACGGTGGATATGTGCCGGCGCGCCTTCAAGGCGGGTGCTGTCGAGTTCCTGGAAAAGCCGGTCAGTGACGATGTGTTGCTGGACACGGTTCAGCAGGCCGTGCGTCAGCACGTGCGCCGTCGTGAGCGGCTTGCGGCCGACCAGTGGGTGCGTGAACGCTACACAAGTTTGTCCGAGCGCGAGCGCGAGGTGCTGGCGCTGATTGTCGAGGGCTTGACCAACAAGGAGATAGGTCGTGTGCTGTCGCTGTCGCCCCGTACAGTTGAAACGCATCGTGCCAACCTGTTTGCCAAACTGCAGGTCGATAACCTGGCCCACCTGATTCGGCATTACGCCAGCTTGGTGAGTGTCTCTCCGTAAAACTACGTAGATGCCAGGGTAAGCGTCCGAATAGTCACGTTCGGGCGGCGCAAGTATAGTTTTTCCATGCCGACAGTGTTGTCGGAACTGATAAATGGAGATTACTGCTATGTTGCGCTCTTCCCTTTTGATGGCGTTGTTGTTTGCCGCTGGTGCCGCCCAGGCCCAGGGTGTGCTGACCGAAAAAAACATCTCCCTGGATCTGGCTAACCGTTTGGCTGCTGAAACCGTCAAGCAATGCTCGGCCAAAGGTTACAACGTGTCTGCGGCTGTGGTTGACCGCGCCGGCGTATTGCGTGCGTTTCAACGTGCCGACCAGGCCGGTCCGCATACGGTCAATGCCAGCATCGACAAGGCCTATACGTCCGCTTCGGCCCGCAGCCTGACCAGCGCCATGCTGGAGGGTTCGCAGAAAAATGCCGGTGCCGCCAATCTGGGCGATATCCAGGGCTTTCTGCTGCTGGGCGGCGGCGTGCCGGTCAAGGTCGGCAATGACACGATAGGCGCCATCGGCGTGGGCGGTGCCCCTGGCGGCCACCTGGACGAAGCGTGCGCCGTAGCGGCTCTGGAAACCCTGAAGGCCGATCTGAAGTAGTCGCATTCCTGCAGATTGGGGAGCCGCCCCTGAACTGCCCCCCCCCCCGGAACTTGGACATTACTCCAAGCTTCGGGGGTTTGCTGCATGGCTAGTTCAGGGATCGCTTGATGTGTTTGCGGTAAGGCCTGCGGTAAAGGCGGGATTGTTGGCAAATAAGCTGACCGTTCAGTGTTGCCGCTGAACGGTCGTATTCCGTCTGACGATTGACTTCTGGCGTAGGGTTTTTGATTCTTGCCGCTGCAGAATCATCCTTCGCGTTCACTTGCGCATGCTGATGGCCAAGCGATTGAAGGCGCTCATCAAGGCAATCGCAAAACTCAGATCCGAAATTTCTGTATCGCTGAAATGGGCTTTCAAGGGCTCGAAGTGCTCGTCGGGTGCATGAGTGTGAGCAACATCCACCACGGATTCTGTCCATTCCAGGGCCGCGCGTTCGCGTTCGTTAAAGTGCGCACTGACACGCCAGCCTGCCAGGCTGTCTATCTTGGCATTGGCCACGCCCGAGCTGCGCAAGGAGGCTGCGTGCATCTCCAGGCAGAAGGAGCAGCCGTTGATTTGCGAAATGCGCAAATTAACCAGCTCAATCAACTCTTTGCCCAGAGTGCTTTTGTCCAAAGCAAGCTTCGTTTGCAGCAGGCCTTGATAGGCTTTGGGAGACAGGGTGTCGTAGGGAAGGCGAAGTGTACTCATGGCGTATCCAATCGAAAGTAAGACAGAGGGCAGGGCAGACTTTGGTTCTGTGGCTGTGTTTGATGCACTGTTTGTAGCAGTCTAGTCATCAAGCCGGGCTATCTGCTTTACTTGTTGATTATCCCTGAGTAATGTCCCAGTCATCAGTGACAAGAAATCAGTAATTGACTAGGACATGGGTATGGATCTACGCCACTGGAAACCCAGCCGGGAACCAGGCATTCCTGTTTATCAGCAGTTGTACGAGCGCTTTCGGGATGCGATTGCTGCAGGCCAATTGCGCCCCGGCGACCGGGTGCCATCCATACGCAGTCTGGCCAGTGAGCTGAATGTGGCCAAGGGTACGGTGGAGCAGGCCTATCAAATCTTGCTGGGTGAAGGCTACTTTCTGGCACGAGGGCCGGCAGGAACGGTGGTGTCACCGCAGTTGGCCAGTCTGGCTGCGAAAAGATATGCCAGTGTCCCTGCCTCATCCCTGCGTGCCTCGCCATATGTGCCAGCAGAAGACTCACCCCCTTTGCCATTTCAGCTGGGCCTGCCGGCTTTGGATGCCTTTCCGCGCAAGACCTGGGCACGACTGGCCAACCAGAATCAGCGCTCTTTGGGGGGCGTGGCAATGCGTTACCCCGATCCGGTGGGCTATGCGCCGTTGCGGCGGGCTATTGCGGCTTATTTGGGCGTATCGCGCGGCATAGCTTGTCTGCCGGAGCAGATCTTTGTGACGGCCGGGTATTGGGGGGCGCTGGAGCTCGTGTGTCGTAGCGTTCTGAATCCGGGTGACGCGGGCTGGTACGAAAATCCTGGCTATATTTTTGCCCGCCAGTTCTTGAAGCAGGCCGGCATGCACGTGCATGCGGTGCCGCTGGATGAAGACGGCCTGAACCTTATAGCCGGGCAGCAGCATTGCCCACAGGCACGCTTTGCCATCGTGACCCCCACTCATCAGAGCCCTATGGGCATGGCCATGTCCCTACCCAGGCGTTTGCAATTGCTGGAGTGGGCCAGACAGCAGCAGGCCTGGATTGTGGAGGACGATTACGACAGCGAGTTTCGCTATCATGGGCGTCCTTTGCCTGCCCTGAAAAGTCTGGATAGGGACGACAGGGTGATCTATACCGGCACCTTCAGCAAGGTTCTGAATCCCGGTTTGCGGCTGGCGTACTTGGTCGCACCCTTGTCCCAGGTGGAGCGTTTCCAGCAGGCGGCTCACTATTCAGGCGGGCCGGGTTCCATCCTGACGCAGGCTACCGTGGCGGACTTCATGGAGCAGGGCTACTTTGCGCGGCACTTGCGCAAGATGCGGGCTTTGTATGCACAACGTCGGGCTTATTTGGTACAGGCGCTGCAACAGATATTGGGGGAGCGCTTGCAGGTGCAAAGCCAGGCAGGCGGGATTCATGTGCTTGCCAATTTGAGGAGGGCAGAAGATGACCGGCCTTTGGCCAAGGCTGCCCAGGAACAGGGCCTGGCCGTTCAGGCTTTGAGCGACTGGCAAATATCGCCTGCGGTGCATAAGGGGCTGTTGATGGGCTTTGCCAATATTAGCGATCAGGGCATGGCCGATGAATGGGTAGAGCGTTTGAGCTTGGCCATTGCTGAACCTTCTTGAACAAGAGTCCGGCCTGAAGCAATCGCCAAGGCTGACGATGTTGGTCTTTCAGAGCTTTCTTTGACAAGGCTCCGGGAGTCCTTGTCGAGCGGCATGTTTCTATTTAGGGTGGTAGTCCCAATACTAGTATGGAAACTGGTCTTGTCCCAGTTACTACGCCTGTCATAATAAGAAAAAATTTATGTGCAGCCCGCTCTGTGCGGACTGTAATTTCAACTGAATCGCGAGAGCGCAATGGCAAAAACCTTATACGATAAGTTGTTCGACGAACACGTCGTGCATCAGGACACGGATGGCACCTGTTTGATCTACATTGATCGCCACTTGCTGCATGAAGTGACCAGCCCCCAGGCCTTTGAAGGCTTGACTCTGGCCGGCCGCAAGCCTTGGCGCATCAGTGCCAACCTGGCTGTGGCGGACCACAACGTCCCCACCACCTCCCGTCAGAACGGTATTGAAGACCCGATCTCGCGCCTGCAGGTCGATACCCTGGACGCCAACTGCGAAGAATTCGGCATTACCGAATTCCGCATGAACGACGTGCGTCAGGGCATTGTGCACATTGTCGGCCCCGAGCAGGGCGCGACCTTGCCCGGCATGACCGTGGTTTGTGGTGACTCCCACACCAGCACGCACGGTGCCGTGGGCGCTTTGGCCTTTGGTATTGGTACCTCGGAGGTCGAGCACACGCTGGCCACTCAGACCTTGCTGATGAAGAAAAGCAAAAGCATGCTGATCCAGGTGGACGGCAAGCTGCCTTTTGGCTGTACTGCCAAGGACCTGATCCTGTACGTGATCGGTCAGATCGGTACTGCTGGTGGTACGGGCTACGCCATTGAGTTCGGCGGCTCGGCAATTCGCGCCTTGTCTATGGAAGGCCGCATGACCGTGTGCAATATGGCGATTGAAGCCGGTGCACGTTCAGGCATGGTGGCTGTGGACGAGCAAACCATTCAGTATCTGCGTGGCCGTCCTTACTCGCCCAAAGGCGTGTTGTGGGATCAGGCTGTGGCTTACTGGAACACCTTGCACACTGACGAAGGTGCCGAGTTTGATCGCGTGATTCGCATCGATGCCAGTCAGATCACCCCTCAGTTGACTTGGGGCACCTCGCCTGAAATGGTCTTGCCTATCGACAGCCGCGTACCCGATCCAGAGAAAGAAAAAGACGAAGTCACCCGCAATGGCATGGAGCGTGCATTGGAGTACATGGGCCTGACGCCCAATATGCCGTTGACCGACATCCGTATCGACCGCGTGTTCATTGGCTCCTGTACCAATGCCCGTATCGAGGACTTGCGTGCGGCTGCCAGCGTGGCCAAGGGTCGCAAAGTCGCTTCCAACGTCAAGCAGGCCATGATTGTTCCCGGCTCCGGTCTGGTGAAACGTCAGGCCGAGCAAGAAGGTCTGGACAAGATTTTCCTGAACGCCGGTTTTGAATGGCGTGAGCCTGGTTGCTCCATGTGTCTGGCCATGAACGCTGACCGTCTGGAGCCGGGCGAGCGTTGCGCTTCGACCTCCAACCGTAACTTTGAAGGACGTCAGGGGCAGGGTGGTCGTACCCACCTGGTCAGCCCAGCCATGGCAGCGGCTGCCGCCATTGCCGGCCATTTTGTCGACGTGCGTTCGTTCAACTGAGGAAATCCACACCATGCAAGCATTTACTACTCATGAAGGTCTGGTCGCTCCCTTGGATCGGGAGAACGTGGATACGGACTTGATCATCCCCAAGCAGTTCCTCAAATCCATCAAGCGCACCGGCTTTGGCCCCAACTTGTTTGATGAGTTGCGTTATCTGGATCACGGCGAGCCCGGCATGGACAATTCCCGCCGCCCGCTGAACCCGGACTTTGTGCTGAACCAGGACCGCTACCAGGGCGCTTCCGTACTGCTGGCGCGCAAGAACTTTGGTTGTGGCTCCAGCCGTGAGCACGCTCCCTGGGCCTTGATGCAATATGGTTTTCGCGCCATTATCGCGCCGTCTTTTGCCGATATTTTCTTCAACAACAGCTTCAAGAACGGCTTGCTGCCTATCATTCTGAACGAGCTGGATATTGCGCGTCTGTTTGACGAAGTCAAAGCCTTCCCGGGTTACAAACTGCGCATTGATCTGGCCGAGCAGCGCGTGATTACGGCTGAAGGCCGTGAATTGCCGTTCACTATCGATGCGTCGCGCAAGCACAGCCTCTTGAATGGTCTGGATGAAATTGGCCTGACCTTGCAGAAAGCGGACATGATCCGTCAGTACGAAGCCGAGCGCCTGGCTCGTCATCCCTGGCTGGTGGGCCAGCCTTGAGCCTGCTTGAGGTCCGATAGAAGCTTTGCGGTGGCTGCCTTGGTCTGGCAGCCAAGATGCTCCGGCCATCAGGCCGGAGTTCTTCACACTTATTCCCTAATTTTTACGTCCTACTCATCATGACTCATAAAATTGCAGTATTGCCCGGTGATGGCATCGGTCCCGAGATTACCGAACAGGCGCAGCGCGTACTGGGTGCTCTGGGCATGGATCTGGAAATGACCGTGGCTCCCGTGGGCGGCGCCGCTTACGATTTGCACGGCCACCCCCTGCCACCTGAAACGCTGAGCCTGGCTCAAAACTCCGACGCTGTGCTGTTCGGCGCCGTGGGTGACTGGAAATACGACTCGCTGGAGCGTCACCTGCGTCCCGAACAAGCCATTTTGGGTTTGCGTCGTGCCATGGGCCTGTTCGCCAACCTGCGTCCCGCCATCCTGTACCCGCAACTGGCTAACGCCTCTACCTTGAAACCAGAAGTTGTGTCCGGTCTGGATATCCTGATCGTGCGCGAACTGACAGGTGATATTTACTTCGGTCAGCCTCGTGGCGTGCGTACGGTGGAAGAGGGCAACTTCGCGGGCGAGCGTCAGGGCTTTGACACCATGCACTATGCTGAAAGCGAAGTGCGCCGTATCGCTCACGTGGGTTTCCAGGCCGCACAAAAACGTCAGAAGCGCTTGTGCAGCGTGGATAAATCCAATGTGCTGGAAACATCCCAGTTCTGGCGTGACATCATGATTGATGTGGCCCGTGAGTATCCGGACGTGGAATTGAGCCACATGTACGTGGACAATGCCGCCATGCAGTTGGTGCGCGCACCAAAAGAATTTGACGTGATTGTCACAGGCAACCTGTTTGGCGATATCCTATCGGATGAAGCAGCCATGTTGACAGGCTCCATTGGCATGTTGCCTTCGGCATCTCTGAACGCATCCCAGCAAGGTTTGTACGAACCCAGCCACGGCTCGGCACCCGATATCGCCGGTCAGGACAAGGCCAATCCTTTGGCCACCATTTTGTCCGCTGCCATGTTGCTGCGCTACTCGCTCAATGCAGAAGACCAGGCCAAGCGTATCGAAGCGGCGGTTGCCAGCGTGCTCGAACAAGGTTTGCGTACCGGCGACATCTACGAAGACGGTTGCCAATTGCTGAGCACCAGTGCTATGGGGGATGCAGTGCTCAAGGCTTTGCGATAGTATCTTTTATCGTTTTATTTTTTTATATATCCAGGTGGTATTACCATGACTCAAGCGGTAGGTTTGGTCGGCTGGCGTGGGATGGTGGGCTCCGTGCTCATGCAGCGCATGCGCGACGAAGGCGATTTTTCCCTTTTTCAGCCGGTGTTTTTCTCGACTAGCAATGCTGGCGGCGCAGCTCCTTCGTGGGCTGACGGTGCTGGCCCATTGCAGGACGCCCACGATATTGACGCCTTGAAAAAGTTGCCAATTATTGTGACCGCCCAGGGTGGAGATTACACAAGCCAGATCTACCCCAAGCTGCGTGCCGCTGGCTGGAATGGTTTGTGGATTGACGCGGCCAGCACGCTGCGCATGGACGAAAACTCCGTGATCGTGCTGGACCCGATCAACCGTCCTGTTATCGATGCTGCACTGGCCAAAGGTGGCAAGCAGTTCATCGGTGGCAACTGTACGGTTAGCTGCATGCTGATGGGTCTGGGCGGTCTGTTCAACCAGAATCTGGTTGAGTGGATGACCAGCATGACTTACCAGGCTGCTTCCGGTGGTGGCGCACAGCATATGCGCGAACTGCTGACTCAGTTCGGTCTGATCAACCAGTCCGTCTCCAGCCTGCTGGACGATCCCGCATCGGCCATTCTGGATATTGACCGCGGTGTCTTGCAGACGCAACGCGACCCCAATCTGCCTCAGAAAAACTTTGGCGTACCCCTGGGCGGTAGCTTGATCCCCTGGATCGACTCCGATCTGGGCAATGGCATGACGCGTGAAGAGTGGAAAGGCGGTGTGGAAACCAACAAAATCCTGGGCCGTGGTGCACAGGACAAGCACATTCCTATCGACGGTCTGTGCGTGCGTATCGGTGCCATGCGCTGCCACAGCCAGGCACTGACCATCAAGCTGACCCGCGATGTTCCGCTGGACGAGATCACCGACATCCTGGCTGAAGGTTCCAAGTGGGCCAAGGTTGTGCCTAACGAGCGTCAAGCCACGGTCCAAGCGCTGACTCCAGTTGCCGTCACCGGCACGCTGGATATCCCTGTGGGCCGTCTGCGCAAGCTGAACATGGGCCCCGAGTACCTGAGCGCCTTCACGGTTGGCGACCAGTTGCTGTGGGGTGCGGCTGAACCGCTGCGCCGCATGTTGCGCATCGCTTTGGGCGAGCTCTAATCATGGCTGGCCGCCTGCATCCTGTACGTACGCTGGGTTCGGCCCTGCTATTGGCCGGGATGCTGGCGGCTGCGCCGGTTTCCGCCCTGGAAATCGGTCATAGTCGTTTTGTGTCGGCTCCTAATCAGGTTTTCAAGCTGGATGTGGGCATTCGACAGATCAGCCCTGAAGAAAGCCTGTCCTTGAAGGTGACACCTGCCCCCTTGTCCGCCTGGCAACAGGCGGGCTTGACCCCTCCGGTTGACTTGGACTCCTTGAAGGCCGTGATCGAGCGGGATGGGCAGGGGCAAGTACGACGCATTCGGTTGTCCTCCGAGCAGATGTTCTCGGGCTCGGTGGCCGATGTGCTCTTGCAGATTCAAAGTGATAGCGGGCAGTTCCTGCATCAGGTCAGCGTACTGGCTCCGGCCCCGGTGGCCGTGAAGGCAGTGGCTCAGCCACAGGCAGCGTATCGGGCACCGGTATCCGTGCAGGCTTCTGCTTCGAGCTCTGCATCCAGTGTGCAGACCCAAAGTGCGGTACGCGTGAAATCGGGTGATACCTTGCATGCCTTGGCGCGCCGCCATGCGGTGGATGGTGTCAGCTCTTATCAGTGGATGATGGCGGTTCAAAAGCAGAACCCGAATGCCTTCATCGACCAGAATATGCATCGCCTGAAGGCGGGCCAAACGCTACAGATTCCTGATGCGGCGGCCATGTTGTCCATTGACGATGCCCAAGCTCGCCGCTTCTATGTTGACCAGGCTCAGGCCTTGCGCTCCGCTGCGCAAGCAGGGCAGGATCAGGCGGATGCGTCTCAAGGTGTAGCACAAACAGGCTCCGGCGAGCCAGGTGCTCAGGTGCAAGGCCAGGATCGTTTGCTATTGTCGGCAGGGGCAGATGCCCGTGACGCCAAACAGCAAATGCAGCACGAGCTGCGCGAGACCGGCGATCGTGTCTCGCAGCTGGAAGAGAATGTCTCCACCCTGGGCCGTGCCTTGCAGTCTCAAGGCGAGGCCGCTAAAGATCTGATCCTGGATTCAGCGCAGGAGCTGGGTCTGGGTGACTCCGGCAGCGATGCTGCTACTGGTAGTACTTCTTCTGGCGCCTCAGGCGCCGCTTCTTCTGCCGCCGTGGCAGGAGCGATTTCCGTGCCGTCCGAGCCCGAACAGGGCAAGATGGCCGGTGCAGTTAACAAGGCAAAAAAGACCGTGTCCTGGATTCAAGAACATATGTTGGCCGTGATGGCCGTAGTACTGGCCCTCATCGTTATTTTGGTGACCTGGGTGTTGCGACGCGCGAATAGCGAGAACCGCAACGGTGACGATTCGCCCGCCCCTGTCAGCGAAGCGATGGTTCGGGAAAAGCTGGAAAAAATCAATCTGGATCTGGACCAGCCGCCTTCGGACGAGCCTCCTGTACGTCAGTAAGGCAAAGCCACCATGAGACGTATCGCACTGGGTGTCTGCTATGAAGGGACATCCTGGCTGGGTTGGCAAAGTCAGGCCGGTGGCAACACCGTTCAAGATGTTCTGGAGCAGGCACTGGGCCGTTTTACGGCCCAGCCTGTTTCTACGATCTGCGCCGGTCGCACCGACACTGGCGTTCACGCCCTCAATCAAGTCGTTCATCTGGACACGGCTGCCGAGCGCAGCCTGGAGTCGTGGGTACGCGGTTTGAATGCCTTGCTGCCGGACTCTGTATCCGTGCAATGGGCACGCGAAGTGCCGGATGATTTTCATGCCCGCTTCTCGGCCCAAGGCCGTCATTACGTTTATCTGCTGCGCCAGCACCGGGTGCGTTCCCCCTTGTTGCATGGTCGAGTGGCCTGGGTGTTTCGTCCTTTGGACCTGGCTCTGATGCAAGAGGCCGCCCAGCACCTGGTGGGCGAACATGATTTCAGCGCGTTTCGTTCCTCGCAATGCCAGGCGGCCAGTCCGGTGCGCACCATGTCGCAGATTCGGATTGAACAGCAGGGCGACTTTTTCCTGTTCCGTTTCAGCGCCAATGCCTTTTTACATCACATGATCCGCAATCTGATGGGCATGCTGATTTATATCGGCCAAGGCCGTCAGCCGCCTGATTGGGTGCTGCATTTATTGGCACAGCGCGATCGCCGCTTGTCAGCCCCGACTTTCGATGCCAGTGGCCTGTATCTGGCCGGGGTGGATTACCCCAAGCAGTTCGATATTCCCGCCAGCAATCCCTACGATTTGCTCTATGAGTTAAGTGGATTGCGTTTTGGTGAAACGGCCTGAAAAAATCATGATTTAGTCCGTTTCTAAAGGGTTTATCCCCGGTATTCGAACCGGCTTCACATGCTTCAATCGTATAAAATGTGAAGCCATTTTCTTCTCTTACATTCTTATCTGTATAAGGCCGACCACCTTCGAGCATTAGCCACAAGCGAATCCTGAAGGCGACCATATCCTGAGCAAGGCCATGAAATTCTTCTTACGATTGTCTAGTTTGATCGACCGTCTGAATACGGTCGTTGGTAAGTCCGTGACTTGGCTGACCCTGATCGTGGTGTTGGTCAGTGCGATTAACGCTGTAGTACGCAAGGTCTACGGCGTCAGTTCCAATCAGTGGCTGGAATTGCAGTGGTATTTGTTCGGTGCAATTTTCTTGCTGGCCGCTGGTTATACCTTCTTTGTGAACGAGCATGTTCGGGTGGATGCCCTGGCGGAACGTTTTCCGCCGCGCGTTCAGATCTGGATCGATATTATCGGCGTGATCTTTTTTCTCCTGCCCGCGACCTTGCTGATTTTCTGGCTCTCGATTCCATTTTTTGAGCAGTCCTACGTGCTTAACGAGCAGTCTTCCAATACGGGGGGGCTGGTACGTTGGCCGGTCAAGTTGCTGATTCCCGTCGGCTTTGCTCTGTTAGCGTTGGCAGGGGTATCCCACTTGATCAAATGCATAGGCTTTTTGCTTGGTGCCTGTCCTAATCCTTTATTAAGGAATGGCGGACTGAGTGCAGAAGAAGAACTTGCCCAGGAGATTCGCGAGATGGCCCAGGCAAATGAAGCGACAACCTCTGTTTCCAAGGGCCAGTAATAATGGAATTTCTCGTTGATAATCTGGCTCCGATCATGTTTTTTAACTTGATCGTATTTTTGCTATTGGGCTTTCCCGTTACCTTCACCTTGTCGGCAATCGGAATTTTGTACGGCCTGGTTGCCATTGAACTGGACATGATGCAGCCGGCCTTGTTCCAGGCCTTGCCTCAACGTGTATTTGGTATTGTCGAGAACGATACCTTGTTGGCGGTTCCCTTCTTTACCTTGATGGGCCTGATATTAGAGCGATCAGGCATGGCAGAGGATCTGCTCGATACCATTGGCCAGCTCTTTGGGCCTTTGCGTGGTGGTTTGGCAATTGCTGTGGTGCTGGTCGGTGCCATGCTGGCAGCTACAACGGGTGTGGTGTCGGCCTCCGTCATCTCCATGGGCCTGATCTCCTTGCCCATCATGCTGCGCTACGGCTATGACCGCAAGCTGGCAACCGGGGTGATTGCCGCCTCAGGCACCTTGTCGCAAATCATCCCGCCCTCCATCGTGCTGATCATTCTGGCTGACCAACTGGGCCGCTCCATCGGTGATATGTACCGTGGCGCCATGCTGCCGGGTCTGCTGCTGGTAGCGATCTACATTCTGTACATTGTGGTGATGTCTTACATCAAGCCCAAGTCGGCTCCCGCCTTGCCACCCGAGGCCCGTGTGTATGTAGAGCCTAACGGCAGTCGTGGTTTGACTTCGCTGATCGCCTTGACGATTGTGGCCTCGGCCGTGGCGTATTTCGGCTCGCAGCATTACTTTGCCACGCATCCCAATATCCCGATGGACGAGCACATTGTCGTGCTGCTGCTGTTGTGGGGCGTAACGGCCTGGGTGATCGCGCTGATCAACAAGCTGCTCAAGCTGAAAATGCTGTCCAAGATCGCCGAGCGTGTGGTCTTTGTGATGGTGCCCCCGCTGTTCCTGATCTTCCTGGTGCTGGGTACGATCTTTATTGGGGTGGCAACGCCCACAGAGGGTGGGGCGATGGGGGCGGTCGGTGCCATCATCATGGCGGTATCTCGCGGCCGCCTGTCCTGGAAGCTGCTGCGTCAGGCCATGGAATCGACGACCCGCCTGTCCTGCTTCGTGGTCTTCATTCTGGTGGGTTCGACCGTCTTTAGCCTGAGCTTCCGTGGCATTAATGGCGATCTGTGGGTGGAACACCTCTTGATCGACATGCCCGGTGGCGAGTGGGGCTTCCTGATTATCGTCAGTATCCTGACCTTTCTGCTGGCTTTCTTCCTGGACTTCTTTGAGCTGGCCTTCATTATTGTGCCGCTGCTCGGGCCGATTGCCGACAAGATGGGCATTGACCTGATCTGGTTCGGTGTCTTGCTGGCGGTCAATATGCAGACCTCCTTCATGCACCCGCCCTTTGGTTTTGCGCTGTTCTTCCTGCGTTCGGTGGCCCCCAAAGAGGACTACACCGACAAGGTGACGGGCGAGCGCATCAAGCGTGTGGCCACAACGGATATTTACTGGGGCTCGGTACCGTTTATTATCATTCAGTTGTTGATGGTGGCAACGGTACTGGTCTTCCCCGGACTGGTTACGCACTATAAGCACGGCGAAGTTCTGCTGGAGGATTCGCAAATCCAGTTTGGTACGGAATCGACTTACGGTTCTGACAGCTACGGATTTGGAACGGATGACGCGGCCAGCAGTTTCCAATAAGCTTATTTCATGATTCACACGGGGGCATCTGGCCCCCGTTTTTTATTCAAGGATGTGTGATGTTCAGCCGTACCCGAGTCAAGATTTGTGGCTTTACCCGAGCGCAGGATATTGATGCTGCCGTGCAGTTGGGCGCGGATGCGGTGGGTTTTGTCTTTTACCCGAAAAGTGCCCGTATGCTGAGTACGGAGCAGGCTGTTGCCCTGCGCGCCCGTGTGCCGGCGTTTGTGCAGGCAGTCAGCCTGTTTGTGAATGCGTCCGAGAGCTTTGTTCGGGAAATTCTGGAACAGGTGCAACCGGACTTGCTGCAATTTCACGGTGAAGAAAGCCCGGAAGAATGCCGTCGCTACGCGCATCCGTATATCAAGGCTTTCCGAGTCGGTGCGCCTGGTCTGGATACAGTGGATGGCCTGCTGGAACAATGCTTGAAGTATCAGGATGCCCGTGCCTGGTTGATGGATGGTTATCACGATGCCTATGGCGGCACCGGTACGGCTTTTGATCCGGAGCTGATTCAGGGGCTGCAGGCGTGTCTGGAAGGCCATGACGGGCTGCCGCCGCTGGTCCTTGCCGGAGGCATGCGTATCGACAATGTGGCCGAACGAGTCGCCTTGCATCGCCCCTATGCGATTGATGTCAGCAGTGGAGTCGAGCTGGAACCGGGCATCAAATGCAAAATGAAAATGGGCCAATTCATGCAGATTTTGAGTAGCGCCTCCTGATTGAGGGAATCTTTTAGCAGCGACGCTGTCTGTACTTATTGCCCCGACCCGCTTATGGCGGGTCGATCTTTATTTGGTCTTGTCAGGATTTATGTTTATGCAAAGCATACAGCTCGGTCCCTTTACCTTTGCCACGTCTCTATTTGCTTTTATGGTCGCGGCATTGCTGGGGCTGTTTCTGGCCGCCTGGCTGGATAGACGCAAGCAGACCCGAGCCGAATCGGTGCTGTGGCGCGCGATGATTCTGGGTGTGCTGGTCGGTCGTTTGGGTTTTCTGATCCAGCAATGGCCGTTTTATCAAAGCGAACCCTTGAGCTGGCTGGATTTGCGCGACGGCGGTCTGATGATTCCGGCAGCCGTGACGGCAGGCTGGTTCTATGTGCTGTGGCGCGTGCTGCGTGACAAGGCCGTTTTGCCTGCTGTATCGGGAGGGTTGGCCGTTGGTGTTGCGGCATTTTCGCTAATCATGGTCGCGACAGGGCGAGGGGGAGTGGAAACCGCCATGCCATTGCCCGAGATAGACTTGATCCCTATGCAGCTTGATGTCAGTGCGCCGGAAAATCTGGATTTGTATAAAGGCAAGGTCACGGTCGTTAACTTGTGGGCCAGCTGGTGTCCTCCGTGCCGCCGCGAAATGCCTGCCTTCAAGCAAGTGCAATCCACCCGGTCCGACGTGAATATCGTGTTTGCGAACCAGGGCGAGGAACTGGCCGAGATCCAGAAGTACCTGATAGACGAGAATCTGGAGCTGGATAATATGTGGCGCGACCCGCAAATGCAGCTGGGCCAGGCCGTGCGCAGCCGTGGCTTGCCTACCACCTTGTTTTTGGACGAGCAGGGACGTTTGGTGGATGTCCGAGCCGGGGAGTTGTCTGCTGCAACCTTGAACGACAAGATCAATAAGCTGAAATAGAAATATTTTGCTGCTATTGATTCCGGTTTTTTCTTTTTATTTTTGACTGATTTTTATTTTTTTGAATAAACAAGTTTTTATTCAAATAATATAAAGATGCTAATTAGGCTGTCGCCTTGTTTTCAATTAGTTAATTCAATCGATAATCAAGCTTGGTTTCAGGTTTTTAACAGAATTCGACTGCTACTATAGGCCCTTGTTTTTTATCTGTTTACAAGGGTTTAGCCATGAATTTGACAGAGAAAGGAACGAAGACGGCGAAGCTTTCGGCGCCCGATAGAATTATCTATGCAGATAATCACCTGATCCATGGGCCAGATGATATTACGGCTTATATGAAAGGGGTGTGTTATGACGCCGCTGCTTATATGCGTTATTTATATAATGCGAAAATCAGTTTTGATCAGCTGACTTCCATTTCGGCGCAGAACTGGCTGCCGGTATTCAAGTTTGCTGAAGGCAGAATGTGGGATGGTCGGAATTCCTTGCCTGGCGGCAAGGCCATTGGCTTTTGTCGAGTCAAGGGCATGGAGTTCTTCCATGCTGCCGTCGCGGTTGGAGGGACCGAAATTCGGGCGATCAATGGCGGTTTGCTGGGAGCAGGTTGGCTACATCCGGTCGATTTGCGCAAGGTGCTCACTCAAAAAAATCCCGATGGCTCGTTCAAGTACGACGGCACCGATATCTTTGTCTACATCTCGAATCTATAAATAAAGAAACCGGCATCAAGCCGGTTTCTTTTTGTGCCGCTGTCTCCAAAGCAAGCCCCACGTGTCGGGGGCTGCTGACGATGGAGTGCTATCAGGCCTTTTGCAAGCTGATCGCTTCCTCAGGAGTCTCAGGCCGTTGCGCATACTTATTCGCAATGAATGCACAAGCCATCAACTGGATCTGGTGGAAGATCATGATGGGCAGCAGGGCTGGGCCAATGGCAGCACCGGTAAACAGCACCTGGGCCATTGGCACGCCGGTTGCCAGACTTTTCTTGGAGCCACCGAAGACAATCGTGATTTCGTCTTCTTTATTGAAGCCCAGCTTGCGGGCCAGCCAGGTGGTCAGGAACAGGATGATGGCCAGCAAGACCAGGCAGACTACGGCCAGGATAGCCAGGGACTTGGGCGGTATGGTTTGCCACAGGCCACCAATCACCGAGGCGCTGAAAGCGGTGTAGACCACCAGCAAGATGGAGGACTGGTCCACGCTGCGCAGCCATTTACGGTTGCGATCCATCCATTTGCCAATCAGGGGGCGCATCAAGTGGCCGACCACAAAAGGCAACAACAATTGCAGGCTGATCTTCTTGATGGCGTCCAGGGTCGAAGTGGCCGAACCACCGTCTGCATCAAGCAGCAGTTTCAACAAGACGGGGGTGAGCACAATACCGATCAGGCTGGAGGCCGAGGCGCTGCAAATCGCGGCAGGCACGTTACCGCGAGCAATCGAGGTAAAGGCAATGGCCGATTGCACGGTGCCGGGCAGGGCGCACATGTACAGAATGCCCACAAATAAGGGCATGCCCAGCAATGGCAGCAAGATGGGCTTGGACAGCAGGCCCAGCAGGGGGAACATGACAAAGGTGCAGCCAAAGACCAGCAGGTGCAAACGCCAGTGGGTGGCCCCAGCAATGATGGCTTCGCGGGATAGCTTGGCCCCGTGCATGAAAAACAGCAGGGCAATCGCCAGGCCAGTGATCACGTCAAAGAACACCGCACCTTGGCCGTAGGCGGGAAAGAAACTTGCCAGTGCCACTACGCCGATCAGGATCAGGGTGAAGTTGTCAAAAAGCAGTCGCAGTTGAGAGAACATGGGTTTGTTAGAGGCTTGAAAGGCTTGCGTTATGAAAGGCCTCACTTTACCGTAGACCTTTTTGGGGGTTTATCGCTAAACGGATATGGATTATCGACAAACGGACATTCTGATGCCTGCGGAGCGAATTCCGGAGAGTTTGCAGCAGTTGCGCTATCTACCCAGGCCTTTATATGGTCAGGAGCGTACCTTGCCCAATCAGGCCATTGCCCGCCCACACCGGCATCCCTGGGTGCAGTTTTCCTATGCGCTGACGGGGGTGATCGAAGTGCGTACTGCCAGCGGGCGTTTCATGGCGCCGCCTCAGCAGGCGGTGTGGGTGCCTGCGGGTGTGGAACATGGGGTGCGTAGCTCGCCTGATGCGCAGATTCGCAGTCTTTACATCGATGTCAGCGCCTTGCCAGAGGCCCCTACGGTGTGTCGAGTGGTTGTGGTAGACCGCTTGCTGCGTGAACTGATACGCGAGTTCAGCCTTTTGCCTGTGCTGTACGAGCGCGAGGGGGCGCAGGGGCGTCTGGTGCAGGTCTTGCTGGATCGTTTGCTGGCGGCGCCTGAAAGTGGCCTGATTCTGCCTTGGCCTTCGGACCCGCGTCTTTTGCAGGTCTGCGAACAATTGCAGGCCCAGCCTTCGGGCGATTGGAGTTTGCAGGACTTGGCAGAGCAACAGGGTTTGTCAGAAAAAACCCTGAGCCGTCTGTTTCGTCAGCAGACCGGGCTGACGTTTCGGGTCTGGCGTCAGCGACTGCGCGTCATGAGTGCCTTGCCTTTGCTGGAGCGGCACGAGCGTGTCACTGATGTCGCGTTAGCTTGTGGCTATGAAAGCATGTCGGCCTTTGTGGCAGCTTTTCGGGATTTGATGGGTCAGACGCCCGGCGAGTTTTTCCGTCGGCCATTAGGGCCGCTGGACGAGTAAGCCTGTACAAAATTGCACAGCAGACGATGGGCGTCAGGCGTGTCCTGAATAGGGTCTGCCAGTGTTTGGGGATCTATGCCTTGGGCTCGCCAGGATGCGGCCTTGCGCAGCACGCAGTAACGTAGCAGGCCGGCAAAAAATTCAGGGTGAAACTGAATCGACCACTGCGCGGGGCCATAACGCAGAATTTGATGCGGATCATGCGCAGAGCTGCCCAGTATTTCCACATGCTCGGGCAAGCTTAATACGCTTTGTTGGTGCGTCAGCAGGGCAGGAAATTGCATGGGCAGATTGGCCAGCAGTTCATGCTCGTGGGCCTGCTCGGACAAGTGAATGGGCAGGTAGCCGACCTCGGCCCCTTTGGGGTGGTAATCCACGCACCCGCCCAAGGCGTGGGCCATTAATTGATGGCCATAGCAAATACCCAGCAAAGGCATGTGTGTCTGATAGCGTTCCCGAATCCAGGCGGCCAGGTTTTCGCTCCAGTCCAGCTTGTCGGTGACCATGCTCCAGGAACCGCTGATCACCACAGGGTCGGGGCAGTCCGGCGCAGGCAGGGCATCATCCTGATGGACTCGCCAGGTGTGGACATTGACATCCAGGGGCTGCAAAGCGCGTTTGAACCAGGCATTCTGGTTGCCAAAACGTTGCTCGATATCAGGAGGAGGGGAGCCGGCCTGAAGAAAATGGACGTCTATCATGCTTGCCCCCGAAACAGGCTCCACGTGGCCATGCCCAGACCCAGCATGAGCAGGGAACCGGCAACGTGGATGGCAATGCCGCCCATGGCCCACAGATAACGCTGCTGCATCATCAAGGTCATGATCTCGGCGGAAAAGGTGGAAAAAGTGGTCAGGCCACCCAGAAAGCCCGTCATGACGAACATGCGCCAGCCTTCGTGACCCAGGCCCAAGCCGCTGAAATAGGCCATTGCGATACCCATTAAATAGCCGCCAATCAAGTTAGCCAGCAAAGTACCGGGGGGCAGGGTGGGGAACAGGGCATTTAAAGCCTGACTCAAGAACCAACGCGCCAATGCGCCCAGGGCACCACCGGCGGCAATATACAGCATGGCTACGGGCATGAAGGGCCTTCAGGTAGGGGGCAAACTGTCAGCGAGCAGTCAGCCGGTCGCGATATATACCTAGGATAGCGTGTCATTATGCGCCTCTATGACTGAAAAGGCGACCTTGCCCAAAGGCGCGTAGCCAGCTAATGTAAGAGCGCAATTATCAGACGGACCGCCGTGAATTTCGGTTAGCCCGCCCTTTTTTGGAGACTTTGTGGTGAGTATTTACGATCAGGATTTGCCCCAGACAGACGCCAATTATCGTGTTTTGTCGCCGCTGGATTTCATCGAGCGCAGTGCTTTTGTCTACCCTGACTACCCGGCTCTGGTTTACGGGCCCGCCCAAAACGGCATCAAGATGAGCTGGTCTCAGCTGTATGCCCGTACTCGTCAGCTGGGCAGTGCGCTGACCAAGGCTGGGGTTGGCAAAGGCGATACAGTGGCCGTGATGTTGCCCAATACTCCGCCCATGGTTCAGGCACACTTTGGTGTGCCCATGTGCGGTGCCGTACTGAATACCTTGAATACCCGTCTGGATGCCAGCACTATCGCTTATATGCTGGATCACGGCGAAGCGCGTGCGGTGCTGGTGGACAGCGAATTTGCCGCCGTCATGAAAGAAGCCTTGAGCCTGCGCGAAAGCAAAGAGCCCATTCTGGTCATCGACGTCGTGGACAATTATTTTGACACTGGCGCAGAACGTATCGGCTCGCAAACCTACGAAGAGTTCGTGGACGGAGGCGACCCGGATTACGACTGGCAATTGCCCGCCAACGAGTGGGATGCGATTGCCCTGAACTACACCAGCGGTACCACCGGCAAGCCCAAAGGCGTGGTCTACCATCACCGTGGCGCGTATCTGGGGGCCTTGTCCAACGTCTTGGAATGGGACATGCCCAAGCATGCGGTCTATCTGTGGACCCTGCCCATGTTCCATTGCAATGGTTGGACTTTCCCCTGGGTGATTGCAGCCCGTGCTGGTGTGAACGTCTGTTTGCGCAAGGTGGAAGCCCAGGCCATGGTCGACAATATGGTCGATTACGGCGTCACCCACTACTGTGGTGCACCGATTGTGCACTCCCTGCTGGTCAACTCCGACGAAGCGCTGAAGTCCCGCCTGCCCAAGGGTGTGTCGGCCATGGTGGCAGGCGCTGCACCTCCGGCCACCATGATTGAAGGGATGGAGCGCATGGGCTTTGCGCTGACCCACGTTTACGGCCTGACCGAAACTTATGGCCCCGCCTCGGTCTGTGCGCAGCATGCACCCTGGAGTGAACTGGATATCCAGGAACGTGCGCAGCGCAATGCCCGTCAAGGTGTGCGTTATCACCTGCAAGGGGGCGTACAGGTTTTGAATCCGCAAACCATGGAGCCCGTTCCTGCCGATGGCGAGACTATGGGCGAGATCATGTTCCGCGGCAATATCACCATGAAGGGGTATTTGAAGAACGCGCAGGCCACCCAGGAATCCCTGGGCGGTGGCTGGTTCCATACCGGCGACCTGGCCGTGTGCGAGCCGGACGGCTACGTACGTATCAAGGACCGCAGCAAGGACATCATCATTTCCGGGGGCGAGAACATTTCTTCCATTGAGATTGAAGACGTCATGTATCGCCATCCAGCCGTGCAGGCGGCGGCCGTTGTAGCCCAGCCGGACGAGCGTTGGGGTGAAGCGCCTCACGTTTATGTGGAACTGCGCCCCGGTGCGGAAGTGACGGTGGAAGAACTGCGCGCGCATTGCCGTCAGTACTTGGCTGGCTTTAAAATACCGCGACATTTCAGTTTTATGGAGTTGCCCAAAACGGCAACAGGTAAAATACAGAAATTCGCGCTGCGTCAGCAGGCCAAGCAAGCCGCTTCGGACTAAGACCAGCGTTTTCTAAAAAGCACACAGGTCGCTTCATGCGGCCTGTCTGCACTTAAGGAACAGGACGGTTAGGAATGCCATCTTTTGACGTTGTATCCGAGGTCAACACCCACGAACTGCGTAATGCAGTGGAACAAGCCAGCCGCGAACTGGCTACCCGTTTTGACTTCAAAGGTACGGATGCCAAATTTGAACTCGAAGACGAAAACACCATTTTGCAATCGGCTCCCAGCGTGTTTCAGCTCGAGCAAATGATGCAGATTCTGCGTGGCCGTATTGCTGCCCGCGGTATTGATGTGCGCTGCCTGGACACCGAGAAGGTTCTGGAAAACGTGGCCGGCGCGCGTCAGAAAGTGAAAGTGCGTCAGGGTCTGGACCAGCCTACGTCCAAGAAACTGATCGCCGCCATCAAGAACGCCAAGCTGAAAGTAGAGACGCAGATTCAAGGTGAAAAACTGCGTGTAACCGGCAAGAAACGGGACGACTTGCAGGCTGCCATCGCTCTGTTGAAACAGACCGATGTGGAATTGCCTTTGCAGTACGATAATTTCCGCGACTAAACCGAGTGAAACGGCACGGTGGTGACGTGACGCCGCCGTGTATCAGCTATGAATGTACGAATTGAATTAATGCGTGTGCACGATCTGAGCCAGGTGCTGGAAGTCCAGGCGGATGTGTACGACGCGGATATTCTGGAAGACCGCAGCTTCTATCAGAACCGTCTGGATCTGGCTCCGGATAGCTGCTGGGTGGCACGTGATACCGACAATCAACTGCAGGGTTATTTGGTGTCCTACCCTTGGGCGGGCCTTTTGCCGCCGTCCCTGGGCGACGCGTTGAATAGCCTGCCTTCGCCCGCAGACCAATGGTTTATTCACGACTGCGCCGTGATGCGTCGCGCGCAAGGCCGTGGGGTGGCCGGAGCTTTGTTGCAAGCCGGTCGCCGCTATGCCTGGCAGCGTGGCTTGCGTCGTTGCAGTCTGGTGTCTTTGGGACCTGCCGTGGGCTATTGGCAGCGTCTGGGCTACAAGCCGATTGAAGGGGTGCCTGCACCCGTGCTGGAAGCAAAGCTGCGTCAGTATGGAGAGCAAGCCAGTTTTATGGATTGCGCTGTGCATCCCGATTGAACTGTTCTGAGGAGACGTTCAGTATCTAGCGACTGCGTATCCTGTTCGAGTTGCCAAAAAAAGGCCGGGAAATATTCCCGGCCTTTTTTATTTACGGGCGCAATCGATAGCCCGTTTTGAAAATCCAGCCCGCCACGGCAAGAAACACACTTAAAAACAGCAGTGTCATGCCCAGGCTCAGCCACACATTCACATCGGCCAGATCAAAGAAACTCCAGCGAAAGCCGCTGATAAGGTACAGCACCGGGTTCAGCAAGGTCAGTTTTTGCCAGAACTCGGGCAGCATGTCGATGGAATAGAAGGTGCCGCCCAAAAAGGTCAGTGGCGTCAGAATCAGCATGGGCACGAATTGCAGCTTTTCAAAGTTGTCGGCCCAGATACCGATAATGAAACCCAATAGACTGAAGGTCAGGGCGGTTAAGGCCAGAAAGCACAGCATCCAGATAGGGTGGGCAATTTCGTAAGGCACAAATAGCCGCGCCGTGATCAGGATGATAGCCGCCAGAAACAGTGACTTGGTGGCTGCTGCGCCCACAAAGGCCAAGGTCACCTCGAAGTGTGAAATGGGCGCAGACAGAATCTCGTAGATATTGCGCGTAAAGCGCGGAAAGTAAATTCCGAAGGCGGCGTTGGAGACGCTATGGGTCAACACCGACAACATGGTCAGCCCAGGCACGATAAACGCGCCATAGGGCACGCCGCCGATTTCATTGATGCGATGGCCAATGGCAGCGCCAAACACCACAAAATACAAGGCGGTGGAAATCACGGGGGCTACGATGCTTTGCAGCAGGGTGCGTCGGGTGCGTGACATTTCGTAGCGATAAATGGCCAGGATGGCGTACCAGTTCATGACTGTGCCCCTACAAACTCAACGTAAATATCTTCCAGACTGCGCTCGCGGGTATGGATGTCGGTAATGGTCAGCCCCGCTTGCCCAACTGCCGCCAGCAAATTGCTCAAGTCATGACCTTGTTCGCGGTTGGTCAAGGGGTAGAGCAGGCTCATGCCGTCGGCAGTGCTTTGCAGTCCCAGCGTTTCCAGCGCAGCGGGCAGGGCGCTGATCGGCTCGGCCAGATTCAGGCTCAGGGTTTTACCGCCCAGGCGGCGCATCAGATTGTCTTTGGTTTCCACCAGTTGCAGTGAACCTTTATTGATGAAGCCGATGCGGTCGGCCATCTCCTGGGCTTCTTCGATGTAGTGGGTGGTCAGAATAATGGTGACCCCCTGGCTGCGCAGCCGTTTCACCAAGGCCCACATGCCTTGGCGCAAGGCCACGTCCACACCGGCGGTAGGTTCATCCAGAAACAGGATTTCCGGTTCATGGGAAAGCGCCTTGGCGATCAGGACGCGGCGTTTCATGCCGCCCGAGAGCGTAATCAAGGGGCTGTCTTTCTTGTCCCATAGCGACAAGTCCTTCAGAATCTGTTCGATCAGGGCCGGATTGGGGGCTTTGCCAAACAGGCCACGGCTGAAGCTGACGGTATTCCAGACTGTCTCGAAGGAATCGGCGCTTAGCTCTTGCGGCACCAGGCCAATTTTCTGGCGGGCGCGCTTGTAGTCGGCGACATTGTCTGCGCCATCTACCAGAACGGTGCCGCTGCTGCGATTGACCAGCCCGCAGATAATACTGATCAAGGTGGTTTTGCCTGCGCCGTTGGAGCCGAGCAGGGCAAAAATCTCGCCCCGCCAAATATCCAGGTCCAAAGCGTGCAGGGCTTGATGCCCGTTTGCGTATTGTTTGCTCAGGCCTCGAACACGCAAAATAGCGTGAGAATCAGGAGTGTTCTGCATAGACAGTAAAATGACCCTTTTGCTGTGCCGACAGGGTTTGAATAACGCAATGGATTTGACGATGCCAACTAGCTTACCACCGCTAACAGAGAGTGACGTTTTGAGTGATGCTCAGGCTATGGCTTTAGCCTTGGAGCAGGCTCAACAGGCGGCCAGCATCGGCGAGGTGCCCGTAGGTGCCGTACTATTGGATGCGGACGGCAGGCTGCTGTCTGTGGGCTCCAATCGCACGGTTTGTGATCACGATCCCACCCAGCATGCCGAGATCGTGGCCTTGCGCGCCGCGACGCGTAAAGTTGGCAATTACCGTTTGCCCGGAGCCAGCCTGTTCGTGACGCTGGAGCCTTGCATGATGTGCTTGGGGGCCTTGTTGCATGCGCGTCTGTCGCGGGTGGTGTGGGCCGCAGCCGATCCGAAGACCGGAGTGTGTGGCAGTGTGGAGTCCTTGCATTTGCATCCCACTCTGAATCACCACACCCGTGTCTCGGGTGGTTTGATGTCCGAAGAGGCGGCCCAGGCCTTGCGGGATTTTTTCCGCGAACGACGCGAACAGAAGAAGTTGCAAAAGCAGGCTCAAACAGTCCAATCGCCGCTGGATGGCGCCCAGTAGTCTCGCTAAAATGTCAGCACTTTATTTTCAAGGTTAATCATGAGCAGCCCCGAGCACGACCATCATCACCATCACCACGAACATGGCCAGTGCCATTGTGGGCAGCAGGACAGTTCGGGCATTTACCTGTTTTCGCCCTCTGGCCAGATCCTTGAACCCAAGCGCCTGGAGCTGGCAAGCCAGCGCCTGAACCAGCTGGGCTTTGCCGTGGACATAGACCCGGACGCCCTGGCGGTGGATGAACGCTTTGCCGGTACGGACGCTCAGCGTCTGGCCGCGGTACAGCGTTCCTTGCAACAGCCTCAGCCCATTGTGATGGCGACACGCGGTGGCTACGGTTTAAGCCGCATTCTGGGCCAGATCGACTGGCGCGCGGTAGCCGACAGTGGCAAGCGTTTTGTCGGCATGTCGGATTTCACGGCCTTCAATCTGGCCTTGCTGGCGCAAACTGGCGCCATCAGCTACACCGGCCCCACCGCCATTGCGGACTTTGGTGGCGATGAAACCGATGAATTGACGACCGAACTGTTTGGCGAATTGATGCGTGGCGAGCTGGAGCTGTTCAGCTTTGAGTCCGAGGGTTCGGATGCCGTCGATGGTCACGGTGTTCTGTGGGGCGGCAATCTGGCCCTGGTTTGCTCCTTGCTGGGCACGCCGTACTTCCCCAATATCAACGGCGGTATCTTGTTCCTGGAAGACGTGGGTGAAGCACCGTACCGAGTCGAGCGCATGTTGACGCAGCTCTGGCATGCCGGCGTGCTCAATCGTCAGATGGCGGTGGTATTGGGCCGTTTTACGGCTTACAAGACAGGCGCTTCGGATAACGGCTTTGATATGGATTCGGTGGTGCGCTGGTTGCGTGAAACCGTCAAAGTCCCGGTCGTAACGGGCCTGCCTTATGGACATGTGGACGTCAAGGTCAGCCTGCCTATTGGCAAGGAAGTGGGCCTGGCTACCGAGGACGGCATGGCTTATCTGGTTCTGGATGAGCACGAACACTAACGGATTTCGCGCCTGCTTGATACACTACTGGGTTGAACTCAACCTTTTTCAAAGTACGTTTACGTGATCTCCACCGCTAATTTAACGATCCAGTTTGGTGCCAAGCCTTTATTTGAAAACGTCAGTGTCAAACTGGGCGGAGGCAACCGCTATGGCCTGATTGGTGCCAACGGGTCGGGCAAGTCTACCTTCATGAAAATCATTGGCGGCGACCTGGAGCCAAGCGGGGGTAATGTATCGCTGGATCCGGGCGTGCGCCTGGGCAAGCTGCGTCAGGACCAGTTTGCCTACGAAGACAAACGTGTGCTGGACGTGGTGCTGATGGGCCACACAGAAATGTGGAACACCATGCAAGAGCGTGATGCCATCTACGACAATCCAGAGGCCACCGAAGAAGACTATATGAAGGCCGCCGAACTGGAGGCCCGTTTTGCCGAGTACGACGGTTATACCGCCGAGAGCCGTGCCGGTGAATTGCTGATGGGTCTGGAAATTCCGGTCGAACAGCATCAGTTGCCCATGAGCGAAGTGGCTCCGGGCTGGAAACTGCGTGTGCTGCTGGCACAGGCCCTGTTCTCCAACCCGGATGTCCTGCTGCTGGACGAGCCGACCAACAACCTGGATATCAACACCATCCGTTGGCTGGAAGATGTGCTCAACAGCTACCAGAGCACCATGATCATCATCAGTCACGATCGTCACTTCCTGAATCAGGTCTGCACTCACATGGCTGACCTGGATTACGGCGAGCTGCGTGTCTACCCCGGCAACTACGACGATTACATGCTGGCGTCGGTGCAGTCGCGCGAACGTGTGCTGGCGGCCAACTCCAAGGCCAAAGAGCGTATTGGCGAGCTGCAGGACTTTGTGCGCCGTTTTGCCGCCAACAAGTCCAAGTCCCGTCAGGCTACCTCGCGCCTGAAACAGATTGGTCGCCTGAAGGCAGAGACCATCGAAGTGAAGCCTTCTTCGCGTCAAAACCCGTTTATTCGTTTTGAACAGAAAAAAGTTCTGCACCGCCTGGCCGTGACGGTCGAGGGTTTGAGCAAGTCCTACGATCATCCCATCATCAAGAACTTCTCGGCCATGATTGAAGCGGGCGAGAAAATTGCGATTGTGGGTGCGAACGGTGTGGGTAAGACGACTTTGCTGCGTTTGCTGGCCGGTGATCTGACTCCTGACAGCGGCTCGGTGGTCTGGTCCGAGAACGCTGATATCGGCTATATGGCTCAGGACGTCTCGGACGAGTTCGATACCGAAGACAATGTGTTTGACTGGATCAGCCAGTTTCGTCAGGCCGGCGACGACGATCAGTCTTTGCGCTCGGTGCTGGGCCGCATGTTGTTCTCGGCCGATGACATCATCAAGCCCGTGAAAGTGCTGTCGGGTGGCGAGAAAAACCGCATGACTTTCTCGCGTCTGATGCTGGGTCGTCACAACGTCATGCTCCTGGACGAACCGACCAACCACCTGGATATGGAATCGATCGAGTCCTTGCAGATGGCCATGGAAAAGTTTGAAGGTACTCTGATCTTCGTGTCCCATGACCGCGAGTTCGTCTCCGGCGTGGCAACCCGCATTATCGAAGTGATGCCTGAAGGCCGTCTGGTGGATTACCGCGGTGGCTACGAAGACTACCTGGCCAGCCGCGAGCAGGACTGAGGCTAGGGGTGGCCGTCTTTACCCTGCGTGAGCCCACCAGCTTTGAGCAGGACATCAAAAAAAGCCGTTTTCTGGCACTGGCTGCGCCTGTAGACAGTGCCAGCCAGGCTTTGGCTTTTTTCCAGGCCAAGGGTGTGCCCGATGCCACGCATAATTGCTGGGCCTACAAGATCGGGTCGGAATACCGCTTTAACGATGATGGCGAACCCGGCGGCACTGCCGGGCGTCCCATTTTGCAAGCCATAGAAGGCCAGGATTGCGACCGTGTTGCGGTACTGGTGATACGTTGGTTTGGGGGCGTCAAGCTGGGTACGGGTGGTCTGGTGCGCGCCTATGGCGGCGTGGCCGCTCAATGTTTGCGTCTTGCTGACAAGCAGGAGCTGATTCCCATGGCAGCTTTGCGCTGCCGTTGCTCCTTTGCCGATCTGGCTTTGGTTCAATCCCGTTTCGACAGCTTTGGCGTTCAGGTTCAGGACGAGCAATTCGATGCTGAAGGTGTGCAGTGGCTGTTGAATCTGCCGCTCGAGCATAAAGCTGATTTTCAACAGTCTTTTATCAATATGACGCGTGGCCAGGGGGAATGTGAACCCCTGGACCAAGCCTAAGTCACCCTCGGTTCTGCCCAAGGTCTGCAATGGACCTCTGGTCGCCATCTTCCTTGATGGAGTTTTCTGGACGAAAAGGTATCTTTTCCAGACGATTATCCCTCTGCACCGTCCAGGCAGTGGCCATACTAAATACCTCTGATTCCTTCTAAGTCTGTATCCAGCCTGCGGGTATGATCGGGTTTAGTCAGCATTGTGAGTGTAAGCCATGTCCTACGAGATCCATGCCAGCCAGTGGCTCAATACGACCGCTCCATTAAGCTTGGCGTCCTTGCGTGGCCGCGTGGTGGTGGTCACGGCCTTTCAGATGCTTTGCCCTGGTTGTGTCATCAACAGCCTGCCGCAAGCCAAGAAACTGGATACGCTGTTCTCGCGCGATGATCTGCGCATCATAGGCCTGCATAGCGTGTTCGAGCATCACGACGTGATGGGCCCTGCAGCTTTGCAGGCGTTTGCCCATGAGTACCGCTTGAATTTCCCCATCGCCATTGATCAGCCTTCAGACAGCGGCCCCTTGCCGCGCACCATGAAGGAGTGGGGCCTGGGCGGGACACCATCTACCATTATTTTTGACCGTGATGGCAATCTGGCTCTGAAGGAATTGGGCCATCTGGACGATCTGCGTCTGGGTGCGTTTGTCGGCCAGCTGATTGCTCGCCGCCCGGCGCAAGCAGACAAGAAAGAGGGGGTGGCGGACAAGCAGGATTCTTCCTCTTGCGGGCCGACCTGTACCTACTAGGTTTTTTGCTGAAAAGGGTTTGTCATGAAGATTGCGGTGTTTGATACCTACGTTGTGCGTCCTGACGGGCGTCGTATGCACTTTGATATCTTGGTCAGTGACGATGCCAAGGATATGGACAAGGTCTTGAGTTATGGTCAGCGTTATCTGGCGGCCAAAGGGGTGAATGTTGAAAACTTCACCTCGCGCGAGTGCCGCTTCTGCCATACGGAAATGGCTTCTGCGCCGGTCGAAAATGAAATCAAACGCAGTGGCTTCGCGATTATCGAGCTGGAAAACTGCGACTAAATCGCATTTATGCAAAAAAAACGCCAGACGATTTGTCTGGCGTTTTTTCTGGGGCCGGGCAAATCAGGCCTGGTCAGGCTGCTGGTTTTGCTGGGCAGCAATTTCAGCATGGACTTTTTCCATGTCCACAGCCTGGACCTGTTCGATCAGATCGTCCAGCTGGGCAGCGGAAAGGGCACCGGCTTGCGAGAACAGCAAGACGTTTTCACGGAAAACCATCAGGGTAGGGATGGAGCGAATACGCAGGCCAGCGGCCAGTTCCTGCTCTTCTTCCGTGTTCACCTTGCCAAAGGTCACGCCGGGGTGCTTGGCCGCTGCTGCGTCAAAGACAGGGGCGAATTGGCGACATGGACCGCACCAAGGAGCCCAGAAGTCGATGATCAGGGGTTTGCCGTCTTCTACTGCAGCCTGGAATGTTTCTTCGTTCAGTTCGACGATGCTCATGGGGGAGCCTCCGCAATAAAAAAGCGGCTGATGGTGTTCAGCCGCTTCGTTAAACATGCAATCAGTGTACTCGTTTTCCAGGCAGCCCTAAAGCGCCAAACGAGTTTGCTAAAGGGTTTTTCATTCCGTAGCGATTGCGTACTTGATCACAAACAAGATGGCGACAATCAGTGTGGCCAGGTGGATACTGCGCCAGCGGCCGGTTGTCAGCTTCAGGATCACGTAGCTGATAAAACCAAAGGCCAGACCGTTGGCAATCGAGTAGGTGAAGGGCATGGTGAAGGCAGCCAGGGCAGCAGGCACAGCCTCGGTCATGTCGTCCCATTTCACTTCAGTGATTTCGCGCATCATCAAGCACGCCACATACAGCAAGGCGGGGGCGGTGGCGTAACCGGGAACGGTCGCGGCCAGTGGCGAGAAAAACAGGGCTAGCAGGAACAGGACACCAATGGTCAGCGCTGTCAGACCGGTACGGCCACCGGCTTGCACACCCGAGGCGCTTTCCACATAGGCAGTGGTGCTGCTGGTACCCAACATGGAACCGGCCACAATGGCGGTGCTGTCAGCCAGAAGGGCGCGGCCCAGGCGATTGGGCTTGCCTTCTTCAATCAGGCGAGCGCGCTTGGCAACCCCGATCATGGTGCCCGTGGCATCAAACACCTCAACCAGTACCAGAACCAGAATCACGTGCACAAAGCCGGTGTGCAGGGCACCCATGATGTCCAGTTGCATGAAGGTAGGCATCAGTGAGGGGGGAGTGGAGACCACACCACCAAATTCGCTGTGACCGGTCAGCATGGACAGAATGGTCACGGCCAGAATGCCGATCAGGATTGCACCGCGCACCTTCAGCGCGTCCAGGGCGGCAATAATAAAGAAGCCCAGAATTGCGTACAGGGCTGCGGGCTGGGTCAGGTCACCCAGACCAATCTTGGTGGCAGGGTGGGCCACCACAATACCCGAGTTCATCAGGGCGATCAGGCCCAGGAACATGCCGATACCGGCGGCAATGGCGCTTTGCAGGGATTTGGGAATGCCCCGAATCAGCCAGGACCGGATGCCAGTCACCGTTAGAATCAGGAAGATCACGCCGGAAATAAAGACCGCGCCCAGTGCCTGTTGCCAGGTATAGCCCAGGGTGGCGACCACGGTGAAGGCAAAAAAGGCGTTCAGGCCCATGCCCGGTGCCATGCCGATAGGCCAGTTGGCCACAAAGGCCATGCTGAACGTGCCCAGAGCAGCAGCCAGGCAGGTGGCTACAAAAATGGCATTGCGATCCATCCCTGTGGACGACAGGATGTCTGGATTCACAAAAATAATGTAGGACATGGTCAGGAAGGTAGTGATACCTGCCAGGACCTCGGTACGGACGTTGGTGCCATGCTCAGTGAGTTTGAAGAGACGTTCAAACATGGGCAGCCTCCTTGTGATTATTAGGCGATTGGAGCGTGAAATTATCGATGCGGGATTTTAACCACGAGTGTGCCACTGCGTCGCCCCCCTTTGTCGCGATGTATCGGCACAACCCAGACACTATCCGCTGATTGTCTTGAGGGGATAAATTCCTATTTTCCCCAATACAGCAGGCTAAAATAAGCGCCATGAATATTCTTGGATTTGAAAGTTCCTGCGATGAAACTGGCGTGGCGCTGGTCAGCACGGAACAGGGCCTGCTGGCCCATGCCTTGCACAGCCAGATCGCCATGCACCGTGAATATGGTGGGGTGGTGCCTGAACTGGCCTCTCGCGATCATATCCGTCGCGTCCTGCCTTTGACACGGCAGGTGTTGGCTTCTTGCCATATGCAGCTCGATCAGGTCGATGCCATTGCCTATACCGCCGGCCCCGGTCTGGCCGGTGCCTTGCTGGTGGGAGCCAGTGTGGCGCAGTCGATTGCCTGGTCGCTGAAAAAACCGACGATTGCTATCCATCATCTGGAAGGTCATTTGCTCTCGCCCTTATTGGCCGAGCCGCGTCCCGACTTTCCCTTTGTGGCCTTGCTGGTCTCGGGTGGCCACACTCAGCTGATGCGTGTAGATGGTGTGGGTCAGTATGAATTGCTGGGTGAAACGCTGGACGATGCAGCAGGCGAAGCCTTTGATAAAAGCGCCAAGCTGATGGGCCTGGGTTATCCCGGCGGCCCGGCCTTGTCGCGTCTGGCTGAACAGGGTGACCCCAGCGTCTACGAGCTGCCGCGTCCCATGATGCACAGCAAGGATCTGGATTTCAGCTTTAGTGGTTTGAAAACTGCCGTGCTGACGCGCTTGCGCAAGCTGGAAGCGGAAGAGGGCGGGATTACCGAACAGCAACGCGCTGATCTGGCTGCTGCGACCGAGGCCGCCATTGTGGACGTGCTGGCCGCCAAGGCGATCAAGGCCTTGAAGCAAACGGGCTTGAAACGTCTGGTGGTTGCCGGTGGTGTGGGCGCCAACCGCCACTTGCGGGCTTATTTACAGAAAGCCGTGGCGCGTTTAAAGGGCGAGGTGTTCTTTCCACCGCTGGAATTTTGTACCGATAACGGTGCCATGATTGCTTTTGCGGCGGCCATGCGTGTCAAGCACGGTTTGGTGAATTTGGATGATAGCCAGCATGGCTTTGCCATCCGGCCTCGCTGGGATCTGGCTTGTGTGAACCAGCCTGTCTCCCAGCAAGAGCGTTAGTGCTTATTTTTTCTTGGAACCGATCTTGCTTTCTTTGCCCGTCATCAGACGACGAATGTTTTCCTGGTGACGCCAGAGCAAGAAGGCACTGATCAGGACCAGGGCCGTGGCAATAGAGGCATTCATGGGCCAGACCACCTTGGCACCGAGCAGGTAAAACAAGGGGGCAAACACGGCACTGATGATGGCTGCCAGCGACGAGTAACGGCTGACATAAGCGATAATCAGCCAGGTGGCCGCGGTAGCCAGAGCCAGCCAGGGCAGCAGGGCCAGGATGACACCCAGCGCGGTTGCCACGCCTTTACCGCCTTTAAAGCCCAGAAAGACCGGGTACAAGTGACCCAAAAAGGCAAAAAAGGCGCTGACACCCAGTAAAGTCGGTGCCCAGCCCCAGTTGCTGATGGCCTGTTGGGTCAGAAAGACAGCCAGCCAGCCTTTGAAGGCATCACCCAACAAGGTCAGGACAGCTGCTTTTTTATTGCCGCTACGTAGTACATTAGTGGCTCCCGGATTTTTCGAACCAAAGGTGCGAGGGTCTTGCAAGCCCATGATCTTGCTGACGATTACGGCAAACGGCAAGGATCCCAGCAAATAGGACAAGAGGGCGACAAGCGGGGCGGCCACAGCAAAAGAAACGGCGTTCATGAGGATTGAGCTCCACAATTATTGTTGCGCGGATTCTACCGGCCTTGCAGCAAAATACCAAAGGCAGCGGGTACAATTTGCTGCCCCTGTTAGATTTTTAACGGAAAAGTAAGCATGCGTATTCTGGTCTCCAACGATGATGGCTATACAGCAGCCGGTATCGAGGCTTTGTATGAAGCCTTGCAAGGACTGGGTGAGCTGACTGTCATTGCACCCGAGACCAATTGCAGCGGTGCCAGCAATTCCCTGACCTTGAATCGTCCCCTGTCGCTGCGCCAGGCCAGCAATGGTTTTTATTTTGTTAATGGTACACCGTCCGATTGTGTGCACGTGGCCCTGACAGGCCTGCTGGATTTCCGTCCCGATCTGATTGTGTCCGGCATTAATAACGGCGCCAATATGGGCGACGACACCTTGTATTCAGGCACGGTGGCGGCCGCGATGGAAGGTCATTTGTTTGGTATTCCCGCAATTGCGTTTTCCCTGATTGAACGCGGCTGGAAGAACCTGGACAGCGCAGCGCGCGTGGCACGAGATCTGGTACAGCGTTGTCAAAAGAAGCCGTTGGCGGCCAATACCTTGCTGAACGTGAATATTCCGTGTTTGCCCTACGAAGCCTTGAAGGGCACGCAAGTCACCCGCCTGGGCAAGCGTCATCCTTCGGAGCCGGTCGTAAAAAGCCAGACGCCTTATGGCGAACCCGTGTACTGGATTGGCCGTGTCGGTGGTGTGTCCGATAGCGAGAAGGGCACAGATTTCGGTGCCGTGGAACAAGGTGCAGTATCCATTACGCCCTTGCGCGCGGACCTGACTCACCACGAGCAACTGGCCGGATTGCGGGACTGGATGCAATGACAAGTAAACCAGGCAAGCGCTATCCTTTTGCAGACGGCACTCGGAATCGGTTTGGCAAGTCCAGCCTGGGCAGTGGCCTGTCTGCCAGCAACAGCAATACCCGTATTGTGCAACGGGGCCAGTTACAACCGACACCGTCGGCCGTTTTGTCACCGCAAGTGTCAACAAGTGTCAACCTGGGTTTGAACTCGGAACGCTCGCGTGGCATGATGATCGAGCGCTTGCGCCGTCAAGGAATTACCGACGAACGAGTGCTGGCGGCCATGCAGGCAGTACCGCGCCATCAGTTTGTTGATCAGGGTTTGGCCAGTCGGGCCTATGAAGATGATGCCTTGCCTATCGGCTTTGCGCAGACCATCTCCCAGCCTTGGGTTGTAGCCCATATGATCAGCCTGGTGTGTGACCAGAAAATACCGACCAAGGTGCTGGAAGTGGGAGCCGGATGTGGTTATCAGGCTGCTGTTTTGGCACAATTGGTCAAAGAAGTGTATGCGGTAGAACGTATCAAAGGCTTGTGCGATATGGCTCGCGATCACATGCGCCAATTAGGGCTGTCGCAACGGGCTCGAATAATGTTTGGTGACGGAATGCAAGGTTACCCTGCCGCGGCACCATATGATGCTATTGTTGTGGCGGCAGCCGGTCCGGTCATTCCCAGAACCTTATTGGAACAATTAACATTGGGGGGGAGACTGATCGCCCCTGAAGGTACGACACAACAGCGCCTGGTTTTGGTGGAACGCACCGGACAGGCTACTTGGCGTCGTGAAGAACTTGATGCGGTTCGCTTCGTGCCGATGCGAGCCGGAACCCAGATTTAGTCAGATATTCTCAGGAGATTTATATGCAGCATGCAGTCAGGTTACCGTTAACCGCTGCTTCCACCGGTACACAGTGGTTCTTGACGCCCCGTCAGTGCCTGGTGGCGGCTGTGGTCACCAGTACCCTGCTGGCTGGTTGTGCAAGCCGTAATGAGCGCGCTCCAGTCACTGACCTGAGTTCCTCTTCGGCGGCAGGCAGCGTCAGCAGTGCCTCGGGTACCTATGTGGTACGCCCCGGCGATACGCTCTACAAGATTGCACAAGCGCACGGCATGGACGTGAATTCGCTGATCCAGTTGAACCAGATTACGGATCCTTCCATGTTGCGCGTGGGTCAAACCTTGCGTCTGGATGGCAATACCTCGATGGCGGCAGTGACGACTCGCCCAGCCGGTAGCGGTAGCACACAGACCTCGCCCGTCAGCCCGGCCACCCCGGTCAAGACTGAAACGCCCGTGTCTGCGCCTCGCGCCAGCGACGCGGCTCTGATCGCCTGGGGCTGGCCTGCCAGTGGCAAGATCATCCAGGGTTTCAATGCCTCGACCAAGGGTATTGATATCGAAGGTAAGGTGGGCGACCCCGTGGTTGCCGCAGCGGATGGCAAGATCATGTACGCTGGTAACGGTGTGCGCGGTCTAGGCTCCATGGTGCTGGTCGGTCACAGCAATGGCTTTATCACTGCCTACGCCCATAACAGTGTCTTGCACGTTAAAACGGGTCAGCAGGTGAAGAAGGGGCAGCGTATTGCCGATCTGGGTCAGTCTGACACCACCTCGCCACGACTGCACTTCGAGATTCGTCGCTCCGGTACGCCGGTCAACCCGATCTCGTACCTGCCTACGCGATAAGCTCGGTATCTAGACTGAAAAAAGCGGCTTCTGGCCGCTTTTTTTGTGCGCCCTGTTCGAGGGTGCTCAACTGAATGACTTTTTGAGTGCAGATTGCTCTTCCAACTTGAAGGCTATGCCTGTCGGACGGGCGGGGCATTCAGAATTTAGTAGCGTTGCGGAACCGCTAGTGCCGCGTTGTGCTTGTTTTTACCCGTTGTGCCGAATGCTCATTGTAAAATCAGCGATTCGCCATCGTTTGCAGCAATGCAACTGCGCCATTCTGCTTGGCAGGACGCTTATTTAGGTTTTTATCGAATGTCTGACGTATTGTTAATTGAATCGCTGGATCTGGAAGGACGCGGCGTCGCCCACAAAGAGGGCAAAGTGGTGTTTGTGGAAGGTGCCTTGCCCGGCGAGGAGGTGCTGGCCGAGACGGTGCGCTCCAAGGACTCTTACGATAAAGCCCGCATGACGGCCTTGTTGAAAGCGTCGTCGCAGCGTGCTGAACCTCCCTGTCCCAACTTTGGTGTCTGTGGTGGCTGTGCCATGCAGCACCTGGAGCCTTCGGCCCAGGTTGCCGTCAAGCAACGTGTGCTGGAAGATTCCTTGGGTCATATTGGCAAGGTAAAGCCAGGTCGCGTGCTGGCACCCTTGCACGGCCCTTACTGGGGTTACCGTTACCGCGCCCGTTTCTCCATGCGCTACGTGCCTAAGAAGGGTGGGGTGCTGGTCGGCTTTCGTGAAAAGAATGGTCGCTACGTGGTGGACATGACGGAATGTCGTGTGTTGCCCGCCAAAGTTTCTGCCTTGCTGGAGCCCTTGCGTTCCTGTTTGGCGGGCTTGTCTCGCCCGGATCGTTTGCCTCAGATCGAGCTGGCCATGGGCGACAAGATCACCACCTTGACCTTGCGCCATATGGAGCCGCTGACCAGCGAGGATATCCAGCGTTTGCAGAGCTTCGGTCAGGAGCACGACATTAGCTGGTGGCTGCAGCCCAAGGGCCCGGAAACGGCCCATCCTTTGCTGCGCGAAGATGCGGGCAAGCTGGCGTATGCATTGCCTGAATTTGATTTGCGTATGCCGTACCGTCCTACAGACTTTACGCAGGTGAACCACGACATTAACCGCAGCCTGATCTCGCGTGCCTTGACCCTGCTGGACGTCAAGCCCGAGCATCGTGTGGCGGACTTGTTCTGTGGTCTGGGTAACTTCAGCCTGCCGCTGGCACGCCGTGCAGCCGAGGTGGTTGGCATTGAAGGCAGCAGCACCTTGACCGAACGTGCCGGTGAAGCAGCCTTGGCCCACAATTTGCAGGACAAGGCGAAATTTACAACGCTGAATTTGTTTGAGGTGGACGTGCAATGGCTGCGTGACCTGGGCCATTTTGATCGCATGTTGATTGACCCGCCGCGTGATGGTGCCTTTGCGGTCGCCACTGCTTTGGCGCAGCTGGAAAAGCACGAGCGCCCCGAGCGTCTGGTTTATGTGTCCTGTAGCCCAGGTACTCTGGCTCGTGACGCCGGTGTATTGGTTCACCAGGGTGGTTACACGCTGGAATCGGCCGGTGTGGTGAATATGTTCCCGCATACGGCACACGTGGAATCAATTGCCGTCTTTACACGCTAAGTACACCTAAGCAGGCTTGAACTAAAACGCCCCGCAAATTGGACAGAGTTCCAGTTTGCGGGGCATTTGTTTTTTCTCGGGGGCTTTGTCAGCTCGTTTGCCCAAGGTGCTGTTGCCTTCAATCCCGACCAGTTGGGTAGTATCACGTTTTGAAGGCTGGCGGAAAGATCAGTCCCGTTCAGGTGCTTTTCTCGAGATGTGGGCATGAGCCAGCCCGTGTCCTTGCCAAGGTGGCCGGCAGCTACATGCTTTTCATCACCACGTTTGAAGGCTAGGCTGGCTGATCGGCTTTGTGTGTTTGATTCGGTCCGTTGCTGGTTTTACTGCTTGGTGGCAGGTGTCGCCGCTTTACCTGCATGGGCAATCAAGCCATCGTGTATCAGCTCCATCATCATCTTGAATACCTGCTCGGATTGCAGATGCACAAAGCGCGGCAGAATCTGGCGCAGTATAGGCACATCCTCGGCGGGCCATTGTTCCAGTTCGTTTAGCTCTTCCTCAGTGACCTGGCGGATAAGTCCACCCAACTCGCCCTGAATCAATCCATATAAAGCGGCATACCAGCCCACACAGGCGGCGGGGATTTCGGCATCGCTCAAACCGCCATCGCGCAAGGCCCTGTATACCTGCTCAAGAACCAGATAGTCGGCCTTGCCGGTATTCAGAAAACGCTGCATTTGCTGAAAAGTCTGTGGGTGGCCCAAGGCCAGCTCACGATACTGTCGGGCCAATTCATACAAACGCTCTGTCCACGACAGACCTGTATTCACGGCCTGAATGCGGCCTGTCAAATAATCTGCCATCGCACGCAGCAAGCCGTCCTTGGACTTGAAGTGATAGAGCACGGCCATGGGATCGCAACCGACTCGCTCTCCCAGCTTGCGTAAAGAAAAGCCGCTGTCTCCGGCTTCCTCCATCAAGATGACGGCGGCGATCACCAGCTCGTCCTTATTCAGTTTGCGTGTGCGCGTGGCGGGTGCTTGGACCAATAGAGTTCCTTTGATAGGGAAAGGGCAGATTTGCCAAGTTTAACTCTACAGAGTAGAATAAATTAATTCTACAGCGTAGAAGAAGATCGTTCCACCCCGTTTTTACAACGGGGTGTTGATAACGAGACAGAACGGAACGCCGCGTTGACGGGGCGTCACCGGAGCATTCCGCTCTGTGATCCAGGCGGCCAAAAGGCCGTAACAGACACAGGACATTTATGCTTATTTCCAAACCGACTCTTTTAAATGATGTTTCCAATGCAGAGAGCCTGCTGGTCAGTAATCCCCGATTGTGGAACTGGCGACAAGGCCATCTGAACGAAGCTGTCGCGCCCGCGACGTATTACGAAGCATCACTTGCCCCCTGGAACCGCTTTGATTCTCTGCAAGCCGACACGCAATGTGATGTGCTGGTAGTGGGTGGTGGCTTGCTGGGTGCCTCTACCGCCTTGCACCTGGCCCGCTCTGGCCTGGACGTGGTGCTGGTAGAAAAAGACAGTATTGGCTCTGCCGCTTCAGGCCGAAACGGTGGTCAGCTGACTCCCGGCCTGGCCCGTTGGGAAGCCGCAGACATGATTGCCCATCTGCCTTTGGATGAGGCCCGTCGCTTGTGGCGCTTTGCCTCGCATGAAGCCATGGATCTGCTCGATCAGATTGCTCAGGATTACGATCTGGATTTTGATCGTCGTCGTGGCCATTTAACGGCTGCCATTCACGCAGGTCATATGGGTGCATTGGTAGAGGGGGCGGATGCCCGCCGCTATCTGGGCGATACCAGCGTGGAAGTTGTGGGTAGCTACGAACTGGAGCAAGAAATCCGCTCGCCCTTATATCATGGTGCCGTGGTGGATACCTTGGGTGGTCAACTGCATCCCCTGGCGCTACTGCGCGGACTGGTTTACGGCCTGGTTCAACATGGCGGTCGAGTTTATGAAGGCAGTCCGGTCGAGGAAATCGAGCAGACGGAAAAGGGCGCTTTGGCTATCACCCCCGGTGGCACGATTCTGGCCCGTCAGGCCTTGGTGCTGGCCGTGCATGATACGACTTCGCAGTTCTTGCCGACGCAATCCAATACCACTGTCCCGTTCTATACCTATGTGGGTGTGACTGAACCTTTGGAGTGTCCAGTCAGCGAGTTGCTGCCAACAGACCGTGCGGTGTATGACACGCAATTCCAGATCGACTATTACCGCGCCGTGCGTCAAAACCGCCTGTTGTTTGGCGGGCAGGGTACAGGCACCAGTTGGTCCCCCGAACGTATCAATGACTACCTGCTGGATCGTATTCAGACCGTTTTCCCGCAGCTGGAACAGGTACAGCTGGACTTTTCCTGGAGCGGGATCAGTGACTTTACTCTGAACGGGGCAACTGACTCGCGTAAAACCGAGGATGCGGTACCCGTGTACATGGTGCATGGCTGGAGTGGTCACGGCGTAGCGCAAACCGTGCGTATTGGTAAAGCCATTAGTGACGACGTCATGGGTCGCAACGAGGACTTTGCCATGCTGACGGATATTACCCATCGCAGTATTCCTCTGGGCCATCAGTTGTCCGGCCTGGCGATCCCTGTGGTGAAGGCAGCCATTGGCATGATGAGTGCGGTGAATCCCGGTCGTCTGGTGTCTTTCTAAATACGTTTTCAAGCCTTTGCTTAGCAGCGCTGACTAGGGCAAGCCCTTACTTGTTTTCGATCCTGATTGTTTTACATTGTGATTTCCTATTTGTATTGGCTTCAATATTTTAGGTTCATAATAATTTTCAGTATCATAAAAACAAGGGACAGATATGCAGAAAGGGCTTGTTCGTACAGGGGCTGCGGCCGCTGGTTTGATCTTGGGTTTGGCGGGGGCACCGGCCCATGCGCAGGTGCAGTCGGTAGAGGTGATGCGTGACAGCTATGGTGTGCCACACGTCTTTGCCGACAGCCACTATGGCTTGTATTACGGCTATGGTTATGCGGTCGCCCAAGACCGTCTGTTCCAGATGGATATGGCGCGCCGCTCCTTTGTAGGCACAACAGCCGCCGTTCTGGGTCCTGGCGAGCAGGATGTCTACGTCAAGTACGACATGCAGGTGCGTCAGAACTTCACCCCTGCCTCTATTCAGCGGCAGATTGCAGCCTTGTCCAAGGATGAGCGCGATATTTTCCGTGGCTATGCCGATGGCTATAACGCTTATCTGGCGCAGGTGCGCCGTCGTCCAGAACTGCTGCCTAAAGAATATATAGACTTTGATTTCCAGCCCGAGCCACTGACGGACTTTGATGTGGTCATGATCTGGGTCGGCTCCATGGCTAATCGCTTCTCGGACACAAACCTGGAGGTCACCGCGCTGGCCATGCGTCAGTCTCTGGAAAAACAGCACGGCCTGGACCGTGGCCGCGCCTTGTTTGATGAACTGCTGTGGATCAATGACACAACAGCCCCCACCACCGTTCCGGCACCCGCTGCCGAGCGCAAGCCACAGGCGCAAGCAGGGACGCAGAATCTGGCTCATGTTTCTTCACAAGTGCTGGCTGCCGAGCTGGAGCGTCAGGACAAGCATTGGGGTGGCCGTGGCCCGGACTTTGCACCTAAAGCCAGTAATCTGTGGAGCACCCGCCCCGAGCGCGTTCAGGATGGTTCTACGGTTCTGATCAACGGTCCGCAGTTTGGCTGGTACAACCCGGCTTACACCTACGGTATTGGCCTGCACGGCGCGGGCTTTGATGTGGTGGGCAATACGCCTTTTGCTTATCCGATTGTTCTGTTCGGTACCAACAGCGAGATTGCCTGGGGGGCGACTGCTGGTCCTCAGGACGTGGTGGATATGTACCAGGAGAAACTGAACCCGGCGCGCGCCGATCAGTACTGGTTCAATAATGCCTGGCGCACGATGGAGCAGCGCAAGGAGCGTATCCAGGTACGCGGTCAGGCTGATCGTGAAATGACGATCTGGCGCACCGTACACGGCCCCGTGATGCAGTTTGATTACGAACAGGGCACGGCTTACAGCAAGAAACGCAGCTGGGATGGTTATGAGGTGCAGTCCTTGCTGGCTTGGCTGAATGTAGCCAAGGCGCGCAACTGGACGGAGTTTCTGGATCAGGCCAGCAAGATGGCGATTTCCATTAACTGGTACTACGCCGACAAGCACGGCAATATCGGCTATGTCTCGCCGGCCTTCCTGCCCCAGCGTCCTGCCGATCAGGACATCCGCGTGCCAGCCACAGGGGACGGCAGCATGGAGTGGGAGGGCATCAAGAGTTTTGACGCGATTCCTAAAGCCTACAATCCGCCGCAAGGCTATCTGGTCAACTGGAATAACAAGCCCGCGCCGGATAAAACTAATACGGATACTTACTACTGGACCTATGGCGACCGCATGAACGAGTTGACCAGCCAGTATCAGGACAAGGACGTCTATAGCGTGCAGGAGATCTGGGAGTTCAATAAAAAAGCGTCCTATAGCGATGTGAACTGGCGCTATTTCCGTCCGCATCTGGAAAAGCTGGCGCAGCAGTTGTCGGCCGAGGATTCCGGCAAGGCGGCACTGGACGTCCTGTTGGCCTGGGATGGTATGGAACGAGATCAGGATGGGCACAATGCCGGGCCAGCACGCGTGTTGTTCAAGACCTGGCTGGAGGAGCTGTACAAGCAGGTCTTGATGCCGGTGGTGCCTGAATCGCATCGTGCCATGTACAGCCAGACAGGGTTTGCTACACAGAAAGGCCCCAATCCAGGTTCGATCAACTTGAGCATGGGGACCAAGGTCCTGTTGCGTGCTTTGGCGCTGGAAGCCAATCCTGATCCCAAGCGTGTGAATGTCTTTGGTGAGCGTTCGTCTCAAGAAATCATGCATACGGCTTTGCAAAATGCGCAGGCCCGCTTGAGCCAGGAGCAGGGTACTCAGATGGAGCGCTGGACCATGTCGACCTCGGTGCATCGCTTCAGCGACAAGAACTTCACGGGAACGCCGCAAACGACGTCGGGCAATACCTTTGCATTCACGGGCTATCAGAATCGTGGAACGGAAAATAATCGTGTGGTGTTCAATGCTCAAGGTGTGGAGTTTTGTGATGCCATGCCACCCGGTCAGAGCGGATTCACGGATCGCAATGGCGTGCGCAGCCCGCATTACGAGGATCAGCTGAAGTTGTACGAGAACTTCGAGTGCAAGACTATGGATGTGACACATACGGACATTCGTCGTAATGCGCAAAGCAGCACGATGCTGTTGATTCAGCCTCAGCCTTAACGTCGAGTGCGGCACCTGCACTTTGAGGCGGTGCCGCTTTTCTGATCGTTGCTGGAGGGTTTAGCTGGCCAGGAGATGTAGCCCGAAGTTGTAAATGAGTAAAAATAGCCTGTCAGTATCAGGAGCGAAGCTGAGTATGAAGTCCAAGCTGCAAATCCGTGCAGGATTGGCAGTAGGTTGAAGCGATATAAATGTATTGACTCAGGTTGATCTGACAGACGCTGGCAGATCTATTGGGCAGAAAACGACCCGGAGCGGAAATAGGTGGTGAGCCACGAACTCAGCGAGGAGCTGTCAGCGCAATTTGAGCGGCGCCCATCGCGACGAGGTCCTCCAATTCGTGAACTGTCCGTATCTCGCACTCTTTTAGTATGCTTGGGATCGCCGAGGCTTCGATTTGGGTTTGCGCCTCTGCCCAATATCCAACAAGTTTGAGGGTGCCCCCGCCGACTGAAAGACGATGTGGGTTCAATAGATTGATGATTCCCCCAAGTGCACGCCCAAGAGCGCGTCCTCCTTCCGCAATCACTTCTAATGCCGCCCGATGACCCTGTTGGCTTAACAGTGCTAACTGGTTTGCGTCAACGTTAAGTCTATTGGCCATGTAGCGTCCGCCAGCGATGTCGTCGAGTCTTTGCCACTGTGAGCCAGATGCCTGCACTGGCCAATATCCAAGTTCGCCAGCCCACCCCCTTGCACCGCGGAATACTTTGCCGTCGAGCATAAGACCACAACCAATGGCAGTACCCACCATAACGGTGACGGCTGTCTTGTCACTAGCCAAGTCAATTACAGTAGCGTGTAGTGCTGCATTCGCATCGTTTACCAAGGAAATCTGGTCGACTTTTTGGCAAAGCAGAGTATTTGCTCTCCACCCAGCAAGTTTCGGCAAGACATCACAGGCAACCACAGTATCGTTTTCGACGACGCCAGGTACAGCGATGCCAATTACAACACCTGGTTCGGCGTATTGCCCAATAAAATCCTTCAAGATATCCCTTAGATCAGCAGCACCGAAATCGGGTCCGGTTTCGAACCGCAGGACGTGATCTCGATACCTCAGTAGTAGCTTTGTCCCACCAAGATCAACTCCTACGGCGGACTGGAAAACCTGATTCATCATGTTTTACCTCAGTAGCGTTGTGTCCGCTTTTGGCCGAAAGCGGCGGTTCCAGTCCTAACCCTAACGCAACTGACAAAACACGTCAGATCAAATCTGAGTCAACACCTATAAAAAAAGCCACTCCTGGGACAGGAGCGGCTTTTTCTGCTTTCAGCAGTCGCTGCTTATCAGCCAGGAATACGATCCAGAATGCGCTGTGCTTCAATACGCACCCGCTCAGGTGCGGTGCCACCGATGTGTTTGCGTGAAGCCACCGAGCCTTCCAGAGTCAACACGCCAAAAATATCCGACTCGATACGGCTGTCGAATTTCTGCAGCTGTTCCAGGTTCAGATCAGCCAGATCGCAACCCAACTGTTCACACTCACGCACGGCCAAGGCCACGGTTTCGTGGGCATCACGGAAAGGCAGGCCTTTCTTGACCAGGTAGTCGGCCAGATCAGTAGCAGTCGCAAAACCTTGCAGCGCTGCGGCGCGCATGGCTTCTGGCTTGACCTTGATGCCCGAGATCAGGTCTACAAAAATGGTCAGGGTGTCGCGAATGGTATCAGCCGAATCGAACAGACCTTCCTTGTCTTCCTGGTTGTCCTTGTTGTAGGCCAGTGGTTGGCCTTTCATCAAGGTCAGCAAGGCGATCAGGTGACCATTGACGCGACCGGTCTTGCCACGGGCCAGCTCGGGAACGTCGGGGTTTTTCTTTTGCGGCATGATGGAGCTGCCGGTGCAAAAGCGGTCGGCCAGATCGATAAAGCCTACGCGTGGGCTCATCCACAGCACCAGCTCCTCGGAGAAGCGGGAAATGTGCGTCATGATCAGGGCGGCAGCGGCGCAGAATTCGATGGCGAAGTCGCGGTCCGACACAGCGTCCAGCGAGTTGCGGCACACATCGTCAAAATCCAGCAGCTTGGCAACCATTTCACGGTCGATCGGGTAGCTGGTGCCGGCCAGTGCGGCCGCGCCCAATGGCAGGCGGTTCACGCGTTTGCGGCAGTCTTGCAGACGCTCGGCATCGCGCTGGAACATTTCGGCGTAGGCCAGCAAATGGTGGCCAAAAGTAACGGGCTGTGCCACTTGCAGGTGGGTGAAACCGGGCAAAATAGTGTCTGCCTGAGCCAGTGCCAATTCAGCCAGCTTGCGCTGCATCTGGGCCAGCAGGTCCAGGGCAATGTCGATTTCATTGCGCAGCCACAGGCGGATATCGGTGGCGACCTGGTCATTGCGCGAACGGCCAGTGTGCAGGCGCTTGCCCGCATCGCCAATCAGCTCGACCAGACGTTTTTCAATGTTCAGGTGTACGTCTTCCAGATCCAGCAACCACTGGAACTGGCCTTGGGCGATTTCGTCCAGAATCTGGCTCATGCCGCGCTCGATGTCGGCCTTGTCCTGCTCGGTGATCACACCGACGGCGGCCAGCATGCTGGCGTGGGCCAGGGAACCCTGAATATCAAAGCGGGCCATGCGCTTGTCAAAGTCCACCGACGCTGTGTAGCGTTTGACGAGGTCAGAGACGGGCTCGGAAAAGCGAGCCGACCAGGCCATGGCCTTATTGGCGAACTGGTCTTGGGAAGAGGAGGGGGTGTTTGATGACATAGAGGGCAATTATAGTGGATCGGACGGGCTGACGCAGGTCATCCAGTCCCGCAGGAAACAGACGCTGTGCAGTATATTAGATAGTTTTCAGACTCTAGGAAACCATGCGGGCCCTTTTTGGGGTTGGCTGGACAAGGAAGAATACATGGAGCAAGAACGCACCTTTGCCGATTTGTTGGGATGGCAATGGATCGAAGCGTATTTACCGCAGGATCGCTGGGTACAGATTTTGGCCGGTTTGGCCATGCTGACGGGGCTGGTCTGGATTGTCAGCTGGTTGACCAGTTCCGTACTCTCACGCCTGGTGCGGCGTTTGCTGAAAGTGGCGGGCAAGGACGATTGGGCGCGTGCCCTGGTCAAGAAGCGCTTTGTGCGCAATGTGGGCTATGCCGTGCCCTTGCTGGTGGTCAGCTCCAATCTGACCTTGCTGCCCCTGGCCAAGACCTTGCTGGAAATCATAGAGCGGGTGGCCTTGCTGGGCTTTCTGGTCTTTCTCATCATGGCGATTGTCAGCCTGTTGGGGGCCTGGCAAGAGGTCTACGCCAATTCCAGCAAAGGGCGCACCAAGTCCATCAAGGGCTATGTGGAAGTGGCCAAGATAGCGGTGTGGGCGATTGGCATTATTGTCATGATCTCCATCATTCTGGATCAATCGCCCGTTCTGTTGCTCTCCGGTTTGGGTGCACTGTCGGCGGTGCTCTTGCTGGTCTTTAAAGACACTTTGCTGTCGCTGGTGGCCAGCACGCAGATGAGCACCAATGACATGTTGCGCATCGGCGACTGGATCGAAATGAAGCAGGCCGGGGCGGATGGTTTTGTTATTGATATGGCGCTGCACACGGTCAAGGTCCAGAACTGGGACAAGACCGTCACCACCATTCCCACCTACAAGCTGTTCTCCGAGAGCTATCGCAACTGGCGTCAGATGTTTGAGTCAGGTGGCCGCCGTATCAAGCGCACGTTGAGCGTTGATGCCTCCAGCGTTCGTTTTTTGACGCCGACTGAAGTCGATAGCCTGTCGCGCTTTGCCTTGCTGCGCGATTACCTGAACGAGAAAAAAGAAGATCTGGAGCGTTCCAATCAGGAATTGAGCCGTGCCGGTCTGGATGCGGTCAATTACCGCCGCCTGACCAATCTGGGTACCTTCCGTGCCTATTGCATGGCGTATATCAAGCGCCATCCTGAAATCCATCAGGACATGATTCAGATGGTGCGCATGATGGAGCCCACGGCGGACGGTATTCCTATCGAGGTGTATTGCTTTACCAATAAAACCGCCTGGGTGGACCACGAGCGCATCCAGGGCGATATTTTTGACCACATTCTGGCGGTGCTGCCTGAGCTTGGCTTGCGTCTGTTCCAGTCGCCTACCGGTCGCGACTTGAGCCTGGGCTTGAGTCTGGCAGCAGAAAGTCATCGCCCGTCCTTGCCGGGCGCTGCCAAAGATCCTCTTTAAATTTGACGTGCGAGTAACCATGAAACAAATTACGGCCATCATCAAACCCTTCAAGCTGGATGAAGTTCGCGAAGCCCTGGCAGAGCTGGATGTTAACGGCTTGACCGTGACTGAAGTGAAAGGCTTTGGTCGTCAAAAGGGCCACACCGAGCTGTATCGCGGTGCCGAATATGTGGTGGATTTTCTGCCCAAGATTCGTGTGGACATCGTGGTGGCGGCCGATCGCTGTGATGCAATCATCGAAGCCATTATCAAAGCCGCCCATACGGGCAAAATTGGCGATGGCAAGATTTTTGTGACGCCGGTCGAGCAGGCTATCCGTATCCGTACTTCGGAGAGCGGTCGCGACGCCTTGTGAGGGGGTCGCAGTTGGGCTGGTTTGGACAGGAGTTATGGAAGGACAAGCTGATGCGATATGAAAAACTAGGGTCGGCACCACGTGTTTCGCGTGTAGGCCAAGGCAGTTGGTATGTGGAGCAGGCCGATTGGGCGCAGAGCGTGGCCGCGTTTCAGGCCGGGCTGGACGCTGGCATGAACCATATCGACACCGCCGAGATGTATGGTGACGGGCAAGCAGAAACCTTGATCGGTCAGGCCCTGCAAGGTCGTCGGCACGAGGCGTTTCTGGTGTCCAAGGTCTTGCCCTTCAATGCGAGCCGTCAGGGTGTAATCCGCGCTTGCGAGGCCAGCCTGAAGCGTCTGGGTACGGACTACCTGGATCTGTATTTATTGCACTGGCCCGGTCAGGTTCCTTTGGAAGAAACCTGCGCAGCCTTTGACAGGCTAGTTCAGCAAGGCAAGATCAAGCAATGGGGCGTCAGCAATTTTGACGTGCCGGATCTGGAAGAGCTGTACGACATCGTGGGGCCGGGTGAAATTGCCTGCAATCAGGTCTTGTATCACCTGAACGAGCGTGCCATTGAACACGCGGTTATGCCCTGGTGCCGGGAGCATCAAGTCAGCGTGGTGGCGTACAGTCCCTTTGGTCACGACGATTTCCCCGAGCCGAATTCAGAAGGCGGGGCCTTTTTGGCCGAGATTGCCAGCCATTATCAGGCTACTGCGCGGCAAGTGGCTTTGGCTTTTTTGCTGCGTGACCCCAATGTGTTTGTGATTCCCAAGGCCTCGCGCGCGGTTCATGCCCAGCAAAATGCCGCTGCCGGGGATCTGGTGCTGCAGCCCGAGCATATTCAGGCATTGGACGCTCAGTTTCCTCGCGGCCCCAAGCCTGCTTATTTACCGATGATTTGAACGCAAGAGGAACGGCCCCCAAGCCTGGATGAAATCCAAGGCTTGGGGGCCGTTTTTCATGAGCTGTCGCTTTGCTTAACTGGCGAAGTAGGGCTGACGCTTATTCTTGAAGTACAACCAGGCCAAAGCCAGCATGACTACGGCCGAGATCGGCAGCGTCCAGGTATTGACCCCATACCAGCCATACACGGCCAGCACGCGGCCCGAGGTGAAGGAAGACAAGGCCACACAGGTAAAGATGATGAAGTCATTCAAAGCTTGCACACGGCCACGCTCTTCCGGGCGGTAGCAGTCCACCACCATATTGGTGGCACCAATAAACCCGAAGTTCCAGCCCAGACCCAGCAAAATCAGGCTCACCCAGAAATGCGGCACCGTCATGCCCAGCAGCGCCACAATGCTGGCCAGTCCCAGCAAGAGCACGCCCGCAAAGGTGACGGGGATCTTGCCAAAGCGCTTGATCAGATTGCCGGTAAAGAAGCTGGGGCCGAACATGGCCAGAATATGCCACTGAATCCCCAAGGTGGACTCTTTCAGGCTATGGCCGTGCATCACCATGGCCAAGGGCGAAGCCGTCATCAGAAAGTTCATCAGCACATAGGAAGCGACTCCGGCCAGGAGCGCAATGATGAAGTAGCTATTGGAGGCAATCTCGCGTAAGGGGCGTCCGGTGTAGGGGATTTTCTCTTGCTGATTCCGTGTGCCCGGTGCCAGGCGCAGGCCAAAGGCGAAGGGCAGGACCAGGGCTGCCAAGACTGCTTGTGCCAGGAAGGCGGCGGCAAAAGGGTGCTCCGGCCAAATGTCCTGGGTATGGATAATGGTCTGGGTGGCGATAATCGCGCCCAGCAGCCCCCCGGCCATGACCCAGGAAATGGCCTTGGGGCGGAAGGCATCACTGGCGTCATCGGCCGCGGCAAAACGATAGCTTTGTACGTAAGAGGCATACAGCCCGGCCAGCAGAGTGCCCACACAGAACATGACAAAGGACAGGCTGTAGATCCCGGCGGCGGCCAGCAGGCCCGCCCCTATGCCCAGCAAGGCACCGATGATATAGCCACCCTGGCGCCCCAAGCGGCGCATCAGGTAGGCCGCTGGCAAAATGCCCACAGCCAGACCCAGGTTGAAAATACCTACCGGCAAGGTCGCCAGGTCCGGGCTGCTGGCCATTTTTTGGCCCACCAGACTGCTGAGTGCGACCACCAAGGCCGGGTTTGCCCCGCCTAATGCTTGCATCCCGGAAAGAATAAAGGCGTTGCGTCGGCTTGGATCGGCTTGCGTGGACATGGTCTGGTTCTGTATATAACTTTGTTTTATTAGCTAATGCTGAATTTGAGCTAAACCAGTGTAGCACCGCGTGCCCAGAAGGCTGGCATAAAGGATTCGGCCACCAGGAGGGGTTGACCGTGCCGCCAGAAGACGGAGCAGCGCGACAGAATCTGCTGAGCCTGCGGAACCGGCTCGCCACTGGGATTCAGGGCGCGCTCAATCGTGCGAAAAAAGCTCATGCCGCGATTCAAACGGCAGCTTAAAAAGGCGGAACGTTGTATCTGGGCATCGTTATAAAGCATGTCGGCCAGCGGACGGCTACGCAGCCGCCGTATGCCTTGCCAGACGCTGTGTGAGGCGGGCAGGGGAGTGAAACTGCGGGCAATCACGCAGCGGATTCCGTCCACCGCCATGGACACCTCGCGTATCCAGGCCAGCGTGCCTGGCGGCTTTTGAATCAAAGCGGCTTCTTGCGGGTTCAAGCGGCAAGCGTATTCGCTGACCACTTCCAGATCGACCTTGCCCAAGCGGCGCAGACCGCCAGTCAGGGCGCCGGGACGGTGTAGCCAGTACTTTTGAGCGGGGGTAGCAGAGGGGTGAACGTGCTCATGCCAGGGTTTTTTTGTGCTGGAGGGAAATTTCATGTCCTGTATTATCGCCAAAGCCATAAAATAGCGCTCATGGAAAAAGAACGTATCTCAAAATTAATGGCCCAGCGCGGCATGTGTTCACGCCGTGAGGCGGATGCTTTCATCGAGCGCGGCTGGGTTCGTGTGGACGGTCAAATCGTCTCTGAACTGGGGAGCAAAGCCTACCCCAATCAGAAAATCACACTGGAAAAACAAGCGCGTCAGCGTCAGACCCAACGTGCCACTATCTTGCTGCACAAGCCCGTGGGCTATGTGTCGGGGCAAGCCGAAGCCGGTTATCGCAATGCGGTTTCCCTTATCGGCGCTTCCACGCAGTACAAGGGTGGTCGCGGCAGTCAACGCTTTGATCCGGCGCATTTGCGCGGTCTGGCGCCGGCTGGTCGTCTGGATATCGACTCCACCGGATTGCTGATTCTGACTCAGGATGGTCGTATTGCGCGGCAGATTATTGGCGAAGACTCGGTCATCGACAAGGAATATCTGGTGCGTGTAACCGGCAAGTTGAGCGAGCGTGGTCTGGAACTGCTGAACTTTGGTTTGAGCCTGGACGGCAAGCCCTTGCTGCCGGCTCAAGTGTCCTGGCAGAACGATGACCAGCTGCGTTTCATCTTGCGCGAAGGCAAGAAACGCCAGATTCGCCGCATGTGTGAACTGGTCGGCCTGAAAGTGGTGGGTCTGAAGCGCGTGCGTATTGGCGATCTGGTGCTGGGCGACCTGCCTATGGGCCAGTGGCGCTACATGAAAGAATCCGAGAGCCTGGCCTAAAGGCAAAGGGGCGGCTTACAGCCCCGAGTGACGAAGTTGAAAGCTGGCCTTGTCATCCTGGGCCAGCGTTTTTGTTAACCACGGCATGCTTTGTTCCAGAGCTTTGAGCAGCGTCCAGGGAGGATTGCTGATGAACAGGCCACTGCCATGCAAACCCAAACCATTTTTGGCCGGAGCACGAACCGACAGGCTGACATGCAGCCAGGGCGTATCCAGTTGCTCCAGCTTGCGTTGCAAGGCTTGTACTTCGGGCCGCTGCACAATGGGATACCACACGACAATACAGGCTTGAGCAAAACGCTTGAGCGCGTTTTTGACGCTGTTCAAGACCTGCTGGTAGTCGGATTTGGCCTCGTACGAGGGGTCCATTACCACGATGGCACGTCGCGAGGGCGGCGGTAGCAGGCGTCCCAACTGTTCAAACCCATTTTCCGGATACAGGCGCACTCGACGGTTTCCCTGGGGAAATAGTTGCGCCACGTTGTCGCTCAAGACTTCGAATTCAGATGGGTGCAGTTCAAAGCCGTGAAAGCTGTCCTGCGTGCGCAAGCGCTCCAGCGCCAGCCAGGGCGAACCGGGATAGTAGCGCGCGGTACCGTCCGGGTTCAGGTCGGCAATGGCATCAATATAGTGTTCCACCAGCTCCGGGTAGTCGTCCTGCTGCAAGACCCGGTCCAGGCCGTCGTAGAACTCGCCCTTGGTTTGCGCCCAGTCGTGCTCCAGATCATAGATACCGGCACCACAGTGGGTATCGATGATGCTGAAAGCGCTGTCTTTTTGAGCGTAGTAATTAAAGATATGCAGCAAGGTGGCGTGCTTGAGCACGTCTGCATGATTGCCAGCATGAAAGGCGTGACGGTAACTGAACAAGAGAAATCCTGGTGTTGCGGTTTAATTAAAGAGTGTCGGGGCGAATGGTGGTGACTTTATCAGTGAAAATGCCATTGCACCCCCAATCGAGCAGTTCGCGCACCCGCTCGGCATCGTTCACGGTCCAGACAGCCACGGTGTAGCCTTTTTGTCGAATTGCCTGAACCAAAGCCTGAGTGACAAAGCGGTCATTCAGATTCAGACCCATGCAGCCCAGACGCTCCAGACGTTCGGGCCAGTCGGCCGGAACCTCTTCTTCAATCAGCAGGGCACGGGGCAGGGTGGGGGCGGCTTGTTGGGCTGCTTCCAGAGCCTCTTCAGAAAAGGACGACAGCAGCGGCGGCAAGCTGGCCTGCGCCCACAAGGCTTGGGCGGCCAGGGCGACCAGTCGGCCCGTTTCGGCTTCGTCCCCGGTAGTCGGCTTGATTTCGATATTGCTGTGAACCTGATTGGCCAGGGTGAAGGCGGCTATCGAACTTAATGTGGGCATGGGCTCCCCGGCGTAGGCCGAGGAATGCCAGGCACCGAAGTCCAGGGCGGACAGCTCGGCCAAGGTTAGCCTGGAGGCAATACCCTGACCATTGGAAGTACGGTCCAGCTCGTCATCGTGCAGCAGCACGGGAACCGCATCACGGCTCAGTTTGACGTCGTACTCCATCATGCGAAAACCGTTCTGGGCACCGACCCGAATGGCGGCCAGGGTGTTCTCCGGGGCAATCTTGCCGGCGCCACGGTGGGCGATCAAAGCGGGGTAGGGCCAGTGATGATTCATTGAAGACATGGCGGACTCGCAAGAGGCGTGATAAAAAGCCAATGTACTATTTTAACCGGGGCTGTACACTGTACGGTTTTCATATACGGTATATTTTCAGGCCGAGCCGGCTCACCGGCCTGATGCGCCACCCGCAGCGCCCTGCTGCAAGCGAAAGTAGGTGATGATTAATGTTCGAGATTATCCGTAAGAACCAACGCGTCATGCAGCTGGTCCTGTTAGTGTTGATTTTGCCGTCTTTTGTACTGATCGGCGTCAGCGGCTACTCCAGCTACGTTTCTGGCGATAGCGATATTGTCAAAGTTGGCGATAGCGCCATTACGTCCCAGGAATTTGATCGTGCGCGCCGCATGCAGCTGGACGATATGCAGCGCAACAATCCTTCCGGTTTTGATCTGGCCCAGGCCGACAGCCTGGAAAGCCGTCGTGCATTGCTGGAATCCTTGATTGATCAGCGTGTACAAATCGAAGTGGCTACTGCCGCTCGCTTTAACGTCTCCGACATTGCGCTGCGCGACTACATCGCCACTATGCCGGAATTTCAGGAAAACGGTTCTTTCTCGCCCGCCCTTTACAGCCAGGTTCTGGCTTCGGCTGGCATCAATACCCGTGATTTCGAGCAAAGCCAGCGCGGTCAGATGGCCCTGCAACGCGTGCTCGGTCCCGTGGCTGCCAGCTCCTCCATGCTGCCCAGCGTGATGAACAAGTTGGAAATTGCCCTGACCGAAGAGCGTGGTGTACGCACACGCAGCTTCCTGACCCGTGATTTCGAATCCAAGGTTCAGATCAGCGATGCCGATCTGCAAGCCTGGTATGACGCCAACAAGCAATCGCTGGAACTGCCCCAGCAAGTCAAAGTGGAATACCTGCTGCTGAATGAAGCAGCGGCCTCCAAAGATCTGGCGACACCTACCGACGATCAGCTCAAGCAATACTACGAGCAAAACAAGGCTCGTTACGTGCAGGCTGGCCGTGTGAACATCAGTCACATTCTGGTGACATTGCCTGCCGGTGCCTCCGATACCGAACGTGAAGCGGCCCAGACCAAGGCTCGCGAACTGGCTGAAAAAGCCCAGGCCAATAAAGAAGGCTTTGCCGACCTGGCCCGTGCCAACTCCCAGGACGAGGGTAGCGCCCGTGAAGGTGGCGAATTGGGCTGGATCAGCAAAGGCTCCTGGCCGTCCGTGCTGGAAAGCGCTGTATTTGCCTTGAAAAAAGGTGATGTGTCGGGTGTGATTGAAGGCCCCAACGGTTTCCACATTTTCAAGAGTAACGAAGTTCAGCCCGAACAAGGCGAGTCCTTCGAGCAAGCTCGCAGCAAGGTGCAGGACGAAGTGCGCAAGCAGCTGGCTTCCGAGCGCTTTGCCGATATGGCCAGCAAGCTGACCAATCTGGTTTACGACAACGAGGACAATCTGGAAGCCGCCGCCAATGCCTTGGGCCTGACTCTGAAGCAGGCTGAAGGCATCAGCCGCCAAGGTTTGATTCCTGCTTCGCAAGTTGAAGGTGAGCTGGCTGCCGCCAAGAGCCCTGATGCAGCCGTGCTGGATGACAGCCGTGTTCGCCAAGCCTTGTTCAATGCCGAAACTCTGGCTTCGCGCAAGAATGCAGGCGTTGTAGAAGTATCGCCTGACACCTTGATTGCCCTGCGCGTAACCGACGTCACCGAGGCTCATGTGCCTGCACTGGATAAAGTACGCACTATTGCTGAGGAAAACCTGCGCCGTGAAAAAGCGGCTGCCTTGGCGGTTCAGGCCGGTGAGGACTACCTGAAGCAGTTGCAAGCGGGTGCCGAACCTGAGAACTTCTCGGCCCAGTTTGCCGTGAGCCGTGCGGAATTCCCCGAGATGGACGAAGCCTTGCTGAACAAGGTTCTGGCCAACCCCGTGGACAAGCTGCCTGCCTATGTGGGTGATCGCCAACCCCAGGGCTACACCGTGGTGCAGATTCTGAGCCATGAGCCCGGCAAGTCCGGCAACCCTGGGCTGGACATGCTGACAGCACAGTTGACCCAAGCCATGGCCCGCACGGAGACCCAGGCCGTTCTGCAAGCCATGCGTGTGGAAGAGAAGGTTCAGATTCTGCCAGAAGCAGAAAAAGAGTTGACCTCCACAGGTGAAAATGAATAAAGCGGCTTGAATCAGAGCCTGTAACCCTGGAGCCAGCAGGCTCCAGGGGTGTTTTTCAAAGAGCATTCTGATGAATCACACTGATATTTCCCTGGTACGGCGGCGCCTTTTAGGCGCCGCAACTGTTTGGGGCCTGACGGCACCGTACTTGGCCTATGCTGCGCCTGGGCAGGGCACCTTTATCGAGCGCACCTTGCATCGCCCTGTGCCAGGCGGGGTGGCAGTGCTGGACCTGGGAGCGGGTGGCTCAGCGCCGGTGGTGCACTTTAATGGCAACCGTGTGCTGGTGATTCAGGATGCTGATCAGCGTTGGAAAGCGATTGTCGGACTGGACTTGAAAACCCAAGCAGGCCAGTACAGCATATCCGTGCAAGGACAGTCGGGCGTAGCGTTTCAGGTTGGCAGCAAGCGTTACCGCGAGCAGCGCATCACCCTGAAAAACAAGTCGCATGTGAATCCGGACCCGCAGCAGCAAGCCCGTTTTGAGCGTGAATACGAGGAGCAGATGCAGGCATATGCCAGCTTCCGCACAGAAGGCCCCAGCAATGTGGTCTTTGAAAAGCCGGTACCGGGTCGCCTGACCAGTCCTTTTGGTTTGCGCCGTTTCTTCAATGGTGAAGAGCGTAATCCACATTCGGGCCTGGACTTTGCCGCGCCTACCGGCACGGCAGTAAAAGTGCCCGCTGACGGGATCGTCACCATTGTGGCGGATTACTTCTTTAACGGTAAAACCGTATTTGTGGATCATGGTCAGGGCCTGATCACCATGTTTTGTCACTTGTCGGCTTTTGATGTGCGCGTAGGTGATCGTGTCAGCAGGGGCGATGTGGTGGCGCGTTCCGGCGCAACGGGCCGTGCGACTGGCCCTCATTTGCACTGGAATGTCAGTCTGAATAACGCACGGGTGGACCCCGCCATCTTTATTGGTGCATTCCAGGCCTAGGCAGGCCCTGCAAGGTTTTTCATGATTATCGGTTCGGCATATCGACGGGGCTTGCGAGACAGCGCCTCTATCGCCCTGGGCTATGTCCCCGTCGCGATTTCCTTTGGTTTGACCGCTGTGCACGCGGGCTTGTCACCCTGGCTGGCAGTGATGGTGTCCCTGATCGTGTACGCGGGGGCCAGTCAGTTCATTTTGATCAGTCTGCTGGTGGCAGGTGCCGCCTATCCCAGCATTTTAGGTATTGTGCTGCTCATGAATCTGCGCCATGTGTTCTATGGCCCAACCTTGATGGGCTTTTTTACCGGCCCAAGAACTGTCTCCAGTCTGTTCATGGCTCCTGGCCTGACCGATGAGGTCTTTGCCGCTTCTGCAGCCGGAGTAGCCCGCCAACCGGCCCAGGAGCAGGAGTCCTGGTACTGCGGCTTGCAACTGGGCTCTTACCTGTCCTGGGTGCTGGGCACCGCCGTGGGGGCCTTCTTCGCCAGCGATTTGCTCGGTCAATCTCCCGTGCTGGAAAAGACGCTGGGTTTTGTCTTGCCCGCCTTGTTCTTTGCCCTGTTGCTGGAAATCCGCCGATCTGCACCTGTGCCGGTGTTGGTGGCTGCCGCTGTAGGGGCTGTTCTGGCCATGGCTTTCTTGCCATCATATCTGGCGATTATTGTCGGCATGCTGGCCGGTGGTTTGATGGCCCTGCGCCGCGCTTAAGGAGTGGAGATGGATTGGAGTTTTCTGCTCATGATTGTGCTGGCGGGTCTGGGCACATTTTTGATTCGTTACTTGCCCTTGCGTCTGGGTGGACGACAAGGCAAGGTGGACCCCAGCCGCGTTTCGATCTGGCCACGCCTGTTTGGAGCCATTGGCCCGGCAGGTGTGGTGTCCTTGCTGGTTGTGTCTCTGATCTCTTTGCTGCGCCCTGAACATATGTCCCTGGACTTGCCGCCTTTGCTGGCAGGTCTGGCAGGGGTGCTGCTGGGCCGTCGCTGGCCAGGTGGCATTGCGGGTTCAACACTGACTGGCGTGCTGGCCTATGGCCTGTGCGTGGCTTACGTGGGTGTGTAAGTCGCTTGTCTCCCTGTTTCTGCCTTTGTGATATCTGGTGTCATGAGCCGGATGGGAGTTATTTGTGTGCTATTACAGCTTGTATGTGAGGCCCTGACATAGGGCACAGTGAGCACGGTAATGAGATCTGAAAAAAACGCCTGCTATTGAGCAGGCGTTTTTTGTACGGCTGAAAGCTGATTTGCAAGCGGGTTTAGCCCTTCACACGCACAATCTTCTGAACTTGCGGTACGTGACGGATGGCGCGAATCACGCGTGCCAGGTGGGTACGGCTATCAACCTGAACGGTCAGGTGTAGCACGGAGGTGGCAGCCGATTCGTCCGGCATGGAAATATGCAGGATGTTGGAGTCGGCATCGGTAATTTCAGCAGCCAGACGGCCAAGAACACCACGCTCGTTGATCGCAGTGACATCCAGACGGGTGGACAGGTGGCGGGCGGTATTGCTGTCCCACATGACAGGAACCCAACGTTCGGGCTCTTTGGCCTGGGCGCGTTGTGCCACCGCACACTCAGCCATATGAACAACCAAACCGTGACCCAGACGGATGCCGCCAATAATGGCGTCACCAGGCAGGGGGCCACAGCACGGTGCTAACTGTACAGCCTGACCTTCGTTACCGTGAATCAGAATCGGTGCAGAAGTGTTGGCGTTAATTTCGTCAAACTCGGCCGCAGTGGTTTCCAGCAAGGGGTTTTCTGGAGCAAAGCGGCGCGCCACGACGGCCGCCAAACGTTTGCCCAAGCCAATATCGGCCAGAATTTCTTCACGGGATGCAGCACCCGAACCCTTGGCCAGCTTGTCCCAGTTGGGATCGTCGTCGGTGGCATGTGGCAGGCTCAACTGGTCAAAGGCCTGATCCAGCAGACGGCGGCCAAAAGCAACGGATTCTTCGTATTTAACCGTGCGCAGGTAATGGCGGATTTCCGAACGGGCGCGGCCCGAACGGACGTAGTTCAGCCACTGAGCGCTTGGGCGAGCGGCGGGGGAGGTAATGATCTCTACCGAGTCACCGCTTTTCAGCTCGGTACGCAGCGGGGCAAACTCGCCATTGATTTTGGAAGCAACAGCGTGATTGCCTATATCGGTGTGAATGCTGTAGGCAAAGTCCACCGGAGTCGCACCACGAGGCAGGGAAATAATCTTGCCTTTGGGCGTATGGACATAAACGGCATCGGGGAACAGGTCAACTTTGACGTGTTCCAGGAATTCTGTGGAGTCGCCTGTCTGGCTTTGGATATCCAGCAAGGATTGCAGCCAGCGGTGTGTGCGCTTTTGCAGATCGTTCAGGGTGACGTCGTCTTCTTTGTACAGCCAATGAGAGGCCACGCCTTCTTCTGCCACGTGGTCCATTTCGCGGGTGCGGAACTGGAACTCGACAGGGGTGCCGTAGGGGCCAATCAAGGTAGTGTGCAGGGACTGGTAGCCATTCACTTTGGGGATGGCAATGTAGTCCTTGAATTTGCCCGGTACGGGGCGATACAGCTGGTGCAGCGTACCCAAGGACAAATAGCACTCGGGCAGGGTATGCACAATGACGCGAAAGCCATAAATATCCAGCACGTCCGAAAAGGACTTCTTCTGCTCGACCATCTTGCAGAAAATACTGTAGAGCGACTTCTCACGGCCGGAAATTTCGGCATCAATTCCGGCAGCAGGCAGGGCGATCTTGACGGCTTCGGTGATCTTGCCCAGCACTTCACGGCGATTGCCACGCGCTGCCAGCAAGGCCTTGTGCAGCACCTTGTAGCGATTGGGGTAGATCGCCTTGAAGCAGCGATCCTGCAGCTCGCGGAACAGGGCGTTCAGGCCCAGGCGATGCGCGATCGGAGCGTAAATATCCAGCGTTTCCTGGGCGACGCGGCGGCGTTTTTCCGGCTTGACCGCATCCAGGGTGCGCATATTGTGCAAGCGGTCGGCCAGCTTGATCAGAATCACGCGCACGTCACGCGACATGGCCAGCAGCATCTTGCGGAAGCTGTCGGCCTGTTGCTGTGTCTTGGTAGCAAACTCCAGGCGTTCCAGCTTGGACAGGCCGTCCACAATCTCGGCCACATCGGTCCCGAACTTTTCAGCCAGTTCCTGCTTGGTGACGTCCTGATCTTCGATCACGTCATGCAGCAGGGCCGACATCAAGGCATCGGTATCCAGCTTCCAGCCCGCACAGATTTCCGTGACGGCAATGGGGTGCGAGATATAGGGTTCGCCACTGGCGCGAAACTGCCCCAGATGGGCCTGATCGGAGAAACGATAGGCCTCCCGTACCCGTTCTACATCTTTCGGGTCCAGGTACTGCGAGATGATCTTGTGTAGCGGAGCCAGTGAGGCAATAGGAGGACTGGCACTTTCCTGGGCAGCTTGTGCCAGTGCCGGGGTGTTCTTGTCTTTAGGCTTGCGACGACCTAGCCGTGAACCTTTTTTAAGGACGGCCAACAGCCCAGACGATGCGCCCCGTAAACCAGAAAATGCCATACCGTGCTCCGCCTGTGCCTATCAGGTAGGAACTTTGCGCAGCATTTCCAGACCGGTCGCGCCGGAGGCGATTTCTCGCAGGGCGGTAACCGTAGGCTTGTTCTTGCTTTCCAGACGTGGTTCGTGGCCTTGAGCCAGTTCGCGCGCACGGTAGGCGGCTGCCAAGGTGAGCTTAAAGCGATTGGGGACTTGCTCCAGGCAGTCCTCGATAGTGATGCGAGCCATAGTAGACCTGTTATCAAAAAGTAATAAGAAGGAGATCAGCCCTGATTCAGCAGGGCATCTGCGCCTAATTGTTGAAAGAGTTGGCGATGCCGTACTGACTGAGTGGCAGTGCGCAAACGACTGGCCTGCACAATACTCAATAGCTGCTGTAATGCCGTATCAAAATCCTCATTGATAATAGCATATTGACAGTCATGAACATGGGCGATTTCGTGCTCGGCAGCCTCGAGGCGGCGGGCGATGATCTCTTCGCTATCTTGTCCACGTTTGCGCAAACGGGCCTGCAAGGTGGGCAAGGAGGGCGGCAGAATGAAAATGCCGACGGCTTCGGGGAAATGTTCACGCGCCAGGCGGGCGCCTTGCCAGTCAATTTCCAGCAACACATCGCGGCCTGCATTCAGGGCTTTCTGAATGGGTTCGCGGGGCGTGCCGTAGTAGTTGTCATGCACCTTGGCCCATTCCAGCATGGCGTTTTCTGCGACCATGTTTTCAAAACGCGCTTTGTCCACAAAGAAGTAGTGCTGGCCGTCGCTCTCGCCGGGACGGGGGGCACGTGTGGTGGCCGAGATGGACAGCATGATGTTGGAATCGTTGGCCAGAAGGGCGTTGACCAGACTGGATTTACCCGCCCCGCTGGGGGCGACAACCATAAAGACGGTGCCAGGATAGCTCGTGGACATGGAGAGCAGACTCTAGAAGTAGATTTTTATAAAAGAATTAATTGCTGCTTGGGTCGGTTTGCCCAAACTCATTCAAAACGGCCAGGATGCTGGCTTGGTCCGCGCACAGAAAGACCACCGTGTCATTGGGGTTCATGGAGAACAAAACGTCTTCCACTTCCTGCGGGGCATCTTCGGGCTGGGCAATGGCCATCACGTGCACATCGCCACCGGCTTCGAATTGCTCGGGCGGGACAATATGGGCGACCGCATCCAGATCAGGCTCGCTGATGGCCAGATAGGCCCAGACCTTGTGCTCCTCTTCCAAGGTGATCTCAAGCACATAGGCCGAGTCAGTCTGCTCGATGATTTGGCTTTGAATTTGCATAATGAAAAGAGTGTGTCAGCTAAAAGACAAGGTAGCGGTAACGGGAGCGTGATCCGAGGGCTGCTCATTGGCGCGCGGCTCGCGGTCAATATCGCAGGCCGTGCAACGGGCCTTGAGCGCGTCGGACAACAAGGCGTGATCAATACGCAGCCCCGCATCGCGGCGGAAGGCAAAACGACGATAGTCCCACCAGGTAAAGGGACTACCGCTTTGCTCAAACAGACGGTAGGCGTCGTGCAAGCCCAGTGCCAGCAAGCGCTCGAAGGCGGCCCGCTCGGGTGGGGATACCAGAACATCGCCGACCCACTTGGCAGGGTCGTGAACGTCCTGGTCGGCTGGGGCAATATTATAGTCGCCCAGAATGGCTAGACGGGGATACTGCTGCAATTCTTTTTCCAGCCAGTCGTGCAAGGCGGCAAACCATTCCAGCTTGTAGGTGTACTTTTCGCTTTCCAGCGATTGCCCGTTGGGGCAGTAGGCACAGATCACACGCACCGGGCCGTCAGGCGAGGGGTACGTGGCGGCCAGCAAACGCTGTTGTGGGTCTTCGTAGTTGGGTAGATTGCGTTGCACATCCGCGCCAGGCTCACGCGAAATCAGGGCCACGCCGTTATAGGTTTTCTGACCCGCCCAGTGAGCGTGATAACCCATTTCCTGAAAAGCCTCCAAGGGAAAACGCTCGTCGGGCAGTTTGAGCTCTTGCAGACACAGCACGTCTACGGGGTTGGCCTTGAGCCAGTCCAGAACTTGGGGAAGACGGACGTTCAGGGAGTTCACGTTCCAGGTGGTGAGTTTCATGGTGTCAGACAATCTCGGTAAATCAGAGAAAGCCGCTTGTACAGGGCTTTGCCGATAAAGGTAGTGCAGAGGCGGCCATCAGCGTGTTGGAAACGGGCAGGATGGCGTTTAGCGTGCGCGAATGCCGCCATCATATCAGCGCTAGCCAGGGACTGGTTTTAAAGCCAGCGCCACCGACAGGATGAAAATGGCCGATGAGCCTGGGCTTTGTTCTAGGTCGTAGTGAAAAACAGACATTTTCAGACAATAAATTTGTCCTCAAACTATCTGCATGTAACAGCCATAAAGTCAGGCGGCAAGACCCAAAGCGCGCTTGGGGCAGATTGATGTTTTTAGGGCACGAAAAAGAGGGTTTTTTGCGCAGATCACGCGCCTGCTTGTGTTAAATTGCAGGCCAAGTTGGAACGGTGGGCCAAAACCGATGGAAGGGCTTGGCCGCAGCGCGTAGTACAAGGATTTGATATGCAGGAAAAGGGAATAAAAAAATCGCCATAATGGCGACTTTTTCTGTGTGATCAAAACCGGAAAGAAGGCCAGTTTTGTCTGTCTTGAATGCAAGCAAGATGGAGGCGTGTGCTGGAATCGAACCAACCTGAACGGATTTGCAGTCCGTCACATAGCCAATCTGTCACCACGCCTTTTGTTTTGTCCTGGGACATGTAGAATTATGCCCAAGGACGTAGGGAAAAGCAAGTGTCACATGACGGGACGTGAAACACGGTACGATCTGCTGCGCAAAAGCGACTGACGTCCCTCCCTTTTTTTGCCGCCCCTGCGGCACTCCCTTGTATTAAGGACATGGCATGCAATATCAATTCCCCATTGTGATCATCGATGAGGATTTTCGTTCTGAAAATGCGTCTGGTCTGAGCATTCGTGTATTAGCAGATGCGATCGAGGCCGAAGGCTTCGAGGTGTTGGGAACCACCAGTTATGGCGATCTGAGTCAATTTGCCCAGCAGCAAAGTCGTGCCAGCGCGTTTATTTTGTCCATCGATGATGAGGAGTTCACGCAAGATGGAGACAGCGCCCCGGCGCTGGTCAATCTGCGTGCCTTTATTCGGGCTGTGCGTCGTCGCAATACCGATGTACCTATCTATGTGTATGGCGAGACCAAAACGGCTCGTCATATGCCAAACGATATCTTGCGCGAGCTGCAAGGCGTCATTCACATGTTCGAGGACACGCCCGAGTTCGTGGCGCGCCACATCGTGCGTGAAGCGCGCAGTTATGTGGAAGGCGTCAAGCCTCCATTTCTGAAAGCCTTGCTCGATTACGCCGAGGATGGCTCGTATTCATGGCATTGCCCCGGTCATTCCGGCGGCGTAGCCTTTCTGAAAAGCCCGGTCGGGCAGATTTTCCACCAGTTCTTTGGTGAAAACATGCTGCGTGCCGACGTCTGCAATGCCGTTGAAGAACTGGGCCAACTGCTGGATCACAACGGGGCCATTGGCGCCAGCGAACGCAATGCCGCGCGTATTTTCAATGCTGACCACTGCTTTTTCGTAACCAACGGCACCAGCACCAGCAACAAGATTGTCTGGCACCATGCCGTGGCTCCGGGCGATGTGGTGGTCGTGGACCGTAACTGCCACAAATCCATCCTGCACAGCATTGTGATGACGGGGGCTATCCCCGTGTTTCTGCGTCCTACGCGCAACCACTTCGGGATTATTGGCCCGATTGCGCGCAGCGAATTTGATATCGAGACCATTCGTGAGAAGATCCGCAAGCACCCCTTGCTCTCGCATCTGGATGCCGATACGGTCAAACCTCGTGTGCTGACGCTGACCCAGTCCACCTACGACGGCATTATTTACGACACCCAGGTGATCAAGAATGCCGTGGATGGTTACGTGGAAGTGCTGCATTTTGACGAAGCCTGGATTCCGCACGCGGCTTTCCATCCTTTCTATGGTCAGTTCCATGCCATGGGCAAGAACCGTCCGCGCCCGCAGGAAACCATGGTGTTCTCCACCCAGTCCACGCACAAGCTGCTGGCCGGCTTGAGCCAGGCCAGCCACGTGCTGGCACAGGACTCGGTCACCCGTAGCCTGGATCGTCATTTGTTCAATGAAGCCTATCTGATGCACACCAGCACCAGCCCGCAGTACGCGATTATTGCGTCTTGCGACGTGGCCGCTGCCATGATGGAGCCACCCGGTGGTCGTGTGCTGGTTGAGGAAAGCATTATTGAAGCGCTGGATTTCCGCCGCGCCATGCGCAAGGTCGAATCGCAGTTTGATGAAGACGATTGGTGGTTCAAGGTCTGGGGCCCGCCAACACTGGCAGAAGACGGTGTGGGCAAACCTGAGGACTGGATCATTACGGACGATGCGGAGCATAGCGAGTGGCATGGTTTCGGCCCGCTGGCTGATGGCTTCAATATGCTGGATCCGATCAAGGCCACGATTGTTACCCCCGGCCTGGATCTGACAGGCACATTTGGTGAAACCGGCATTCCGGCTTCTATCGTGACCAAGTTTCTGGCGCAACGTGGCGTGATTGTGGAGAAGATTGGCCTGTACAGCTTCTTCATCATGTTCACCATCGGCATTACCAAGGGCCGTTGGAACTCCCTGGTGACTGCGCTGCAGCAGTTCAAGGACGATTACGACCGCAACTTGCCTGTCTGGCGTGTTCTGCCGCAGTTTGCGCGCCAGTATCCTTGCTACGAGGAAATGGGCCTGCGCGATTTGTGCCAGCATGTGCACCAGTTGTACGCCAAGCATGACATTGCCCGTTTGATGACCGATATGTACCTGTCGGATGTAGTGCCTGTCATGCGTCCGGCTGATGCTTTTGCCTGCATTGCGCAGCGTCGCACGGAACGGGTCGAGATTGATCAGCTGGAAGGTCGGGTGACCACCAACTTGATCACACCTTATCCCCCCGGTATCCCGCTCCTGATTCCTGGTGAAGCCTTTAACAAGACGATTGTGGATTTCCTGAAGTTCTCGCGTGAACTGCATCGCCAGTGTCCGGGCTTTGGTACGGATATCCACGGTTTTGTGGAAGAGGTGGATGCCTCCGGTCAGAAGCGTTACTACGTGGACTGCGTGGCACAGTAAAGCAGTTTGCTATCCAGGGCCGGGGCAGGGCATCGGCCTTTGGGTAGAGCAGTGAAGCAAGCGGGCCTGATGAGGGATGTTCAGGGTTCTGAAAGACTTCCAGACTTGAAGTGTCTGTCATCAGGCCCGTTTTTTATGGGCTGTCTATCTGCCACGAATCTTTGTGACAGGTTCGTGTTGCAGAGGCTTGTTACAGACTTTGTGCTGTGCGCAAGGCACATTCCAGCAGCCGTGAAGTCAGTGCTTGGGGATCACGGTCTGCCCGCAAGATCGCCACAACCCGGCGTTGCAGGGCAGGTTGCTCAATCGGGTATTTATGCAGATTGTGCTCGTTCAGCAGGTTGTCGGGAATGCGGCTCGGCAAGATACAGTCCCCCAATCCTGAAGCGACCAGTCGCAACATGGCATCTATGGTTTCGACCTCCGCCACAAATTCGGGGTGCAGGCCGCTGCTGTGAATCATGCGGCGCAGGGCGTAATGGGGCGGAAAACCGATCAGGCGCAAGGCCTGGTGGCTTAAATCTGCACTGGGAAAAGGCTCCTGCTTGGCGGAGATGCGGCACATTTGGTCGTCAAACAAGGTGTGCGAGATCAAGCCGCCACAGTCCACCGCCGAGTCGTACACAAACCCCACATCGGCTTTACCACTTTCCACTAAAGCCACTACTTCGGGCGAACTGCGTCCCAATAAGGACAAATTCACGCCGGGATGCGAACTCATGAAAGTGGCAGCGACATCGGACATGAAGTAGTAGCTCAGGGTATGGACGGTGGCTAGCCTCACGGTGCCTGAATTGACGCCGTGCTCCTGGCGCACGGCGTGGATAGCGCTATCAATACGGCTATAGGCGGGTTCGATTGCTTGGCGCAGCAGCTCGCCCGCATCATTCAGGCTGACTCCGCGCCCGGTACGGTTAAACAGGGTTTGGCCCAGGCTTTGTTCCAGCGAGCTTAATTGTTTGCTCAGGCTGGATTGGCTTTGTCCCAAATCATCAGCTGCTTTGCTGACCGAGCCTAATTGTGCAATGCGTAAAAAACAGCGCAAGGAGCGATCCAGATGATCGGTGGGGCGGGATTCGTGCATGCCATTGTCTCTTTATTGTTGTACTCAAATGGGTGAAAAATGAGTTTTCAAGGGTGCCTGGGGGGCTATGTGAGCAGTCGCGTATTCAGGGCAGTTATTTTGGCTTGAATTGTCTATGAAAAAGCCTTGTTTTGAATTGCCTTTATTTTGTTCTAACGTCGCCTAATTTGCATTCATAATGCGCCCATATCATGATCAAAATTGATTTGTGGTCTAATCATTGATATAATAAAGAAATCGGGGCGCTAAGGGCAGCGCCCCCTGTCGATATTGAGCAGGAGTTATTCGTGAGCAAATCGAAACCAGTACGTCGTAAACAGGCCTTTGAGGTTGAGCCCCTGAATTGGGTGGCTCCCAAGAAAGCAGTCGTAGAAACCGATCAGGAAGCCAAAGTGGACGCGTCCAGCGACCAGGCTCAGGACAGCTAAGTTCTGACTGAAGGGTTAAAAAGCGCAAGCCTTGCAGCTTGCGCTTTTTTTATGCCTGCCTGTCTTGTATCAGGACCAGCGGCGATGGGCTTGGGTGGCCGGCAGATGCCCTTGCTCCAGCAGTTGCAGGCTGGCCTCTTCAAAGCGGTTCCAGGTGGCCAGAGCCAGTTGTGACCCTGTGCTGACACGGCGTACACCGATGGCGGCCAAATCGGGCACGTTCAGTCCCGGATGAATCAGCAGCACATTGAGGGGCGTAGGTGCCAGTGCCTGGACCACTTGGGCAATATCGTCCAGCTCGCGTAATCCGGGGGCGTAGACCACATCGGCGCCTGCCTGGGCAAAGGCTTTTAGCCGGGTTATGGTTTGTCCCAGATCCAGCGCGTCAATCAGCAGGCCTTCGCTGCGTCCTATTAACAGAACGTCCTCGCCACTGTCGATAATTGCTTGCTTGGCAGCCTGTATGCGGGCCACAGCCAACTCAAGTTCATACAGTTCGTCGCCATGGCGATCTTCAATGGATAAGCCTGCAATGCCGGTTTCAATGGCCAGGCGGACGTTTTCGGCGACCTGTTCGGGCTCATCGGCAAAGCCATTTTCAAAGTCGGCGTTCAGTGGCAGATTCGTGCTGGCCGCCAGCTCTCGCAAATGCGCCAGCAGGGCATCCCGGCCCACCTCAAAGTCTTCCAATCCCTTTGACCAGGCAAACGCAGCGCTGCTGCTGGCAATTGCCTGTGCACCCAGTCGTTCCAGACGCTTGGCTCCACCTATGTCCCAGGGGTTGGGCAAAATCAGTAAGCCACTTTCATGCAAGGCTCGAAAACGGCGTCGTTTTTCCTGTGTGCTGACGTTCATGCGGGACTCCTGAGAATAAAAAACGCAAACCGGAGTTTGCGTTTTGATGCCTGGCCGCGTTTTATTTTTTCTTGGCTTTCTTGCGGATCACCAGAACGGGGATTTCCGAGTAGGTCAGAACGTGCTGGGTTTCGCTGCCCAAGAGCAGGCGCTTGTAGCCCTTGCGGCCATGCGAGGACATGACGATCAGGTCAGCTTTCTGTTTTTCAGCGGTAGAAATAATGGCATCGGCCACCAGTTCGGACTTCACCACCAGGCCCTTGACCGAGACACCAATGTCTTTACCGGCTTGCTTGATGGCGGCCAGCTCGGATTGGGCGTGCTCTACCCAGGAGGCTTCGATACGGCTATCGAGCTTCTGGTCGATAATGGGGCCGCCCTCCAGGTAGCTTTGGCGATAGCGCGGGATGACGCGCAGGGCCAGCAATTTGGCGCCGCTGGTCTTTGCCAGATTCAGGGCATGGGTGACAGCGTGGGCGGACAGTTCTGAGCCGTCGGTACATACCAGGATACGCTCGTACATGAGGGGGAATCCTATAAAAAGGGTTATCAAGAACGTGTCTTGTGGGTAAGGTATCAAACCATACTGCGAATTACGGTCTTTGTGTCTGCTTTATGGTTTTCCATGGCAGCCGTGTATATTCGAGTGGACGTTTTTGTCAGCTTGGCTTTTTTATGCTGGTCATCATATCCCACCGGGATTGAGGGAGATTCATATGAAAGAAGTGGTTGTAGTCCAGGCATGCCGTACCGCGATTGGCGACTTTGGTGGTGCTTTGAAGAACGTGTCGCCTATCGAGATGGGCGCGACGGTATTGCGCGCAGTACTGGATCGCAGTGGCGTGTCGGCGGCAGACGTTCAGCATGTAGTGATGGGGCAGGTTATTCAGACCGAACCACGTGATATGTACTTGTCGCGTGTGGCGTCGGTGCAGGCGGGCGTGGGACACGGAACACCGGCCATGAACGTCAACCGTTTGTGCGGTTCTGGTCTGCAAGCCATTGTGTCGGCCGCGCAGGGTATTCTGGTCGGTGATGCCAAGGTGGCTTTGGCAGGCGGAGCAGAAAGCATGAGCCGTGCGCCTTATATGTCCAGTGCTCATCGCTGGGGCGCTCGCATGGGGGACTCGGTCATGATGGACATGATGACTGGCGCACTGACAGATCCTTTTGATCGCGTTCATATGGGCATTACGGCCGAAAATGTGGCCCGCCAATACGGCGTGACCCGAGCCGATCAGGACGAGCTGGCATTGGAATCGCACCAGCGTGCCCGTCGCGCGATCGAGCAAGGTTATTTTAAAGAGCAGATCGTGCCCATTATCCAGAAAAGTCGTAAGGGCGAGATCGTGTTTGATCAGGACGAGCACGTACGTCTGGACGCTACGATGGAAAACTTTACCGGCCTGAAACCTGTGTTCATGCCTGACGGCGGCAGTGTTACGGCAGGTAATGCCTCGGGCCTGAATGACGGTGCAGCCGCTGTCTTGCTGATGTGCGCGGAAGAAGCTCGCCAGCGTGGGCTGAAGCCTTTGGCCAAGCTGGTGTCCTGGGGGCATGCCGGGGTGGATCCCAGCATTATGGGTATTGGGCCAGTGCCAGCTAGCCGTCTGGCACTGGAGCGCGCCGGTTTGAGCGTGTCGGATCTGGATGTGATCGAGTCCAACGAAGCTTTTGCCGCCCAAGCGTGCGCAGTTGTGCGTGAACTGGGTCTGGATCCGGCACGTGTGAATCCCAATGGTAGTGGTATCAGCCTGGGCCACCCTATTGGCGCGACCGGCGCCGCTATTACAGTCAAGGCCTTGCATGAACTGCAGCGTGTCCAAGGTCGTTACGCGCTGGTCACCATGTGTATTGGTGGTGGGCAGGGGATTGCGGCGATTTTCGAGCGCCCTTGAACCTTGCTGATTATTTCTCTTTAGGCTTCGTTTAAAGAGCAGGAAAGCCGGAAGTGCTACGAGTCACTTTCCGGCTTTTTTTTCGGCATATACAAGTAAATCTTATAAAAACGCCGACTTGATTGTTTGTTTTTGTAATGGGCCCTAAGTATCCAGCCAATTGCATTGAATTGTTTTAAAAGTAACGCGTGGCTTGTGTGGCTGAGCATGAAGCCCTTGTTTTTTCTCATCGGAATAAAACGGAATAAAAGGAGATTCATATGCAAGAAGTCGTCCTGGTTCAAGCTTGTCGAACTGCTTTTGGTAACTTTGGTGGCTCGTTACGGAATGTGCCTCCCATTGAGATGGGGGCGGCAGTCATGCAGGAGGCGCTGGGCAGGAGTGGAGTAGCTGCCTCGGAGGTGGACCAGGTGGTGATGGGGCAGGTGGTGCTGACTGAGCCCCAGGATATCTATATGGCGCGGGCAGCCTCCATGAAAGCGGGAGTGGCTCATGAGGCTGTCGCGATGAGCGTAAACCGTTTATGTGCATCCGGTTTGCAGGCCATTATTTCGGCAGCGCAAGCGATTGTATTGGGTGAGGCTCGGGTGGCCTTGGCCGGCGGTGTTGAAAGTACCAGTCGAATGCCCTATCTGGCGCCAAGCCAGCGCTGGGGGAGTCGCATGGGCAGTGTGGCCTTGGTAGATGTCTTGTCGGAGATTTTCATCAGTCCTCTGACTCGGGAGCATGTGGGGGTGACGGGGGAGAATGTCGCCAGAAAATACGGTGTGTCCCGCTGTGAGCAAGATCAGTTGGCCCTGGAGTCGCACCGTAGAGCGGCTCGTGCCATTGAAAATGGGTACTTCAAGGAGCAGATCGTCCCGCTGGCGGCCCACGATGGGAGCATCTTCGAGCAGGATGAGCATGTTCGGCATGATGGCAGTCTGGAGCAGCTTGCCGCCTTGAAGCCTATTTTCCAGAGCGACGGGGGGACGGTGACGGCCGGTAATATCTTGGGTCTGGCGGATGCGGCGGCGGTGGTGCTGATGATGGAAGAGGGGCAGGCACGCCGTCAAGGCTTGAAGCCTTTGGGCAAGCTGCGCTCATGGGCGCATGCGGGCGTGGATCCTCAATTTGCGGGAATGGGGCCGGTGCCATCGACTCGCTTGGCGCTCAAGCGGGCGGGACTGACGGTAGCCGATATTGATGTGATCGAGTCCAATGAGGCGTTTGCAGCACAGGTGTGCGCCGTTGCCAAAGAATTGGATTTTGATCCGGAGCGAGTCAATCCAAATGGCGGCAGCATTAGCATGGGGCATCCTTTGGGGGCGACAGGAGCGGCACTGGTAGTCAAGGCCTTGCATGAGTTGCAGCGCATCCAGGGGCGGTATGCTCTGGTCACCATGTGTCATGGCGGTAGCGAGGGAGTAGCCATGATTATCGAACGTCAGTGAGCCGTTCCCCATCAAGTGATCGCTGTTATGATGGCGCCTTGCTAAAAAACGCCGGAAGTGGCGCAATGCCGCCTTCCGGCGCTGTTTTCTCTGTCGTCAGGCCATATCCAGGTTCAGGATTATGTGGGGTGCCACGTTGCTCCCGTGTGAGCCGGGCCGCCTGACTGCTTTGCAAGGAAGAGTTTCATGGCTGGTGAGCAGGGGGACGATAGTCCTACGTTGTCGGAAAGCGAAGGGATCCGTTATCTGCACTTTGGAACGGAGTGGATTCAAGGTGCAATGCGTATTCGCAAGCCCGCTGAATTGGTCTTGGCCTACACACAACAAATGATGGCCTGGCTGCTATTTATGGAAGACCCCAAACCCGAGCACAAGCTGGCTATTCTGGGGCTGGGGGCGGGTTCCCTGCTGCGTTTCTGCCTGAAGCAGACCAGCAGTCAGGTACAGACGGTGGAGTGGAATCCGTCGGTGATTGGCATGTGCACTGCTTTCTTCCGGCTGCCGCGCAGCCCACGGTCTCTGATTGATCAGGCTGACGCCGGTGTCTGGGTACAGGATAGCGATCAGCACAGTCAGTATCGCGCCTTGATGGTGGACTTGTACGACGCGCATGCCGAAGGCCCAGTACGTGACAGTCTGGAGTTCTATCAGGATTGCCGCGCGGTTCTGGATGATGAAGGCATCATGACGGTGAATCTTTTTGGTGCCCATCCCAGCTTCAAACATAATATTGACAACATTCGTGAAGCCTTTAATGGCAAAGTATTGCTCTTGCCTGAAATGGACGAGGGCAATCAGGTGGTTCTGGCCTTCAAAGGCAGCACGCTGGAGATGACGGCCGGAGAGCTGCTGAGTCGGGCCGAGCAAGTGCAGGCCGATTATGGTGTGCCGGCTACACGTTGGGCCAGGGAACTGCTCTCGTTCCGTCGCCAGATGCAGGACCAGTAGGGGAGCGGGGCAGGGATTACCTGAAGGGTCAAAGTCCTGTCGTTCGCGTTAGACTAAACACCTAAAATTTTCGTTTTTTTGCATCTAAGGAGTATTGGATGAAACTGATCAGATCGGTGCATCAGGTGGCGGCCGCTTTGGCTTGTGTAGGATTGATGTCGGGCGCTGCAGTTCATGCGCAATCTGTATCGGTATCGTCGATTGTGGAACATCCGGCTCTGGACGCCATTAAGGATGGAGTACACAAAGCGCTGACCGATGCTGGTTATAACGAAGCCTCCGGCTTCAAATGGCAGTTTCAGACCGCCCAGGGCAATCCGGCGATTGCCGCTCAGATCGCTCGTAAATTCGTCGGTGACAAGGCTGACGTGATTGTGGCCATTTCCACTCCTTCGGCGCAGGCCGTGGTGTCGGCAACCAAGACTATCCCTGTGGTGTATTCGGCCGTGACCGATCCTGTGGTGGCACACCTGGTGCCCAGCATGGCACCGTCGGGCACCAACGTGACAGGCGTGTCCGATGCGCTGGCACTGGAAGCCCAGGTTGATCTGATCAAGAAAGTCGTGCCTGATGCCAAGCGCGTGGGTATGGTTTACAACCCTGGCGAAGCCAACTCCGCCGTGGTCGTTAAAGAAATGAAAGAATTGCTGCCCAAGCACGGCATGACGCTGGTGGAAGCCACCGCGCCTCGTACCGTGGACGTGGGGGCGGCTGCTCGTAGCCTGGTGGGCAAGGTCGATGTGATCTACACCAATACCGACAATAACGTGGTGTCGGCCTACGAGTCCCTGGTAAAAGTGGGCGTGGACGCCAAAGTGCCTTTGATCGCTTCGGACACCGACAGTGTGGCCCGTGGTGCTATCGCAGCTCTGGGCGTGAACTACTACAACCTGGGTCTGCAGACCGGTCAACAGGTCATCCGTATTCTGAAGGGTGAAAAACCCGGTGATATGGCCTCCGAGACCAGCAGCAATCTGGAACTGTATGTCAATCCGGGCGCTGCCAAGCGCCAAGGCGTTTCGCTTAACGAGGACTTCGTGAAGTCCGCAACAAAAATCGTCGAATAAGCCTGATTTGACTGTTTCTTGCAGGTGGGTTGCCACAAGCTGCCCGCCTGTTTCTTTTGTATCCTAGACGTCCAACAATATGTCTATTTATTCAATGTGGGGGGCCCTGGAGATTGGTCTGATTTTCGGACTGGTTGCTCTGGGTGTTCTGATTTCTTTTCGCATCCTGCGATTTCCTGACCTGACGGTCGATGGTAGTTTTCCTTTGGGTGGGGCGGTTGCCGCCATCCTGATCAGTCAGGGCAATGATCCTTTCCTGGCGACTGTAGTGGCCACTTTTGCTGGTGCCATTGCCGGCACGATTACTGGCTGGTTGAACGTACGCCTGAAAATCATGGATCTGCTGGCCAGTATCCTGATGATGATCGCCTTGTATTCCATCAACCTGCGCATCATGGGCCGTCCCAATGTGCCCCTGATCATGGAGCCGACGGTCTTCACGATTCTGCAGCCCGAGTCCATCGCTGACTATATTGCTCGTCCCTTGATGCTGATTGGTTTGGTAATCATTTCCAAACTGGCGCTGGATTGGTTCTTCGGTACGCAAACTGGCCTGGCCATGCGCGCTACCGGCGCCAATGCGCGTATGGCCCGTGCTCAAGGTGTGGCAACTGGCAATATGCTTTTGCTGGGCATGGCTATTTCCAATGCCCTGGTCGCCTTGGCCGGTGCCTTGTTTGCACAATCGCAGGGTGGGGCGGATATCTCCATGGGTATCGGGACCATCGTGATTGGTCTGGCTGCCGTGATTGTGGGTGAAAGCATCTTGCCCGCACGCAAACTGTTCTACGCCACCTTGGCCGTGGTGCTGGGCGCGATTCTGTACCGTTTCTTTATTGCTTTGGCTCTGAATGCCGATGTGATCGGCCTGAAAGCGCAGGACTTGAACCTGGTCACCGCTTTGCTGGTTACCGTGGCGCTGGTGATTCCATTGCTCAAGAAAAAGCGTGCTCGTAAACAGAAGGGGGCCCAGTAATGTTAGAAGCAAAAGATCTGTCCCTGACATTTAATCCAGGTACGCCCATTGAAACCCGTGCCTTGCGCGGTTTGTCCCTGACCATTCCGGAAGGGCAGTTCGTGACCGTGATCGGTTCCAACGGTGCGGGCAAGTCTACTTTTCTGAATGCGATCTCGGGCGACCAGTCTGTTGATGATGGCCAAATCATGATCGACAAGGTAGACGTGACTCGCCGCCCGGTCTGGGAGCGAGCCAATTGGGTAGCACGTGTGTTTCAGGATCCAATGGCCGGTACCTGTGAAGATCTGACCATTGAAGAAAATATGGCGCTGGCCACCTGCCGTGGCAGCCGCCGTGGTCTGAGCCGTGCCGTGCGTCACTCCATGCGCGCTGAATTTGCAGAGCGTCTGGAAACCTTGGGTCTGGGTCTGGAAAACCGTCTGACAGACCGCATCGGATTGTTGTCCGGTGGCCAGCGTCAGGCCGTCAGCCTGTTGATGGCGGCCTTGCGTCCTTCCAAGATCTTGCTGCTGGACGAACATACGGCGGCACTGGACCCGCGTACGGCTGACTTTGTTTTGCAACTGACCAATCGGATTGTGCGTGAAGGTGGCCTGACCACCATGATGGTCACGCACAGTATGCGTCAGGCTCTGGATGTGGGTGATCGCACGGTCATGTTGCACCAGGGCAAGGTGGTTCTGGATGTCAGTGGTGAACAGCGTCAAGGCCTGGATGTGCGAGATTTGCTGGAGATGTTCGAGCGGGTTCGGGGCGAGACTTTAGCCGACGATAGTTTATTGCTAGGTTAGGAAGCACTATCCCGGATTTGGAAAACCGCGTGAACTCTGAGGGTTAAACGCGGTTTTTTTATATTCAAGAAACCGTAGGTATATGATAATACGTGTTCTTTTGGCATAGGCAGACAGCGGAGCGGGTGCAAGGGGGTAGCTGGCTAATCGTAGTCGCCAAATAATGGCAAGATCGAAATGAGTCTCATCGCAAATTTTCCTGTTTGATTTGCGCTTTTTCGACATATACTTGCTGCTTGTCCAAACCATACAATCCAGTCAGTTTAAGCGTTAAACTCCCATGCAACGCTTAGCTCAGGAGTTCTTCATGTCATTTCAAAGCTTGTTGGGTCGGCAGACTTTTCGTATTGCTGCCTTCTCTTCCTTGGTTCTGCTCGCCGCTTGCGGCAACAAAGAGCCTCAAGCTCCGGCCGGCGGGATGAAGGTCCCAGTCAGTGTGATTACCGTCCAACCGACCTCTACCGAGTTGTTCTCCGAGCTGCCTGGACGAGTCGAAGCAATTAAAGATGCACAAATCCGCGCCCGTGTTTCCGGGATTGTGGAAGAGATCAACTTTGAGCAGGGCGCTGATGTCAAACAAGACCAGCTCTTGTTTACCATTGACCCGGCTCCGTACCGTGCAGTTCGTAACCAGGCTGCAGCTCAGCTGAAAAACGCCCAGGCTGACGCACAAAGTGCCAAGCAGTTGGCCCAGCGTTACGAGCGTCTGATCAAGGAAAATGCAGTTTCCCGCCAGGATTACGACAACGCCAAGGCCCGCGCCATGCAGGCCGATGCCGCCATTGCCGCTGCACAGGCGACCCTGGACAGCGCCAATATTGATCTGGGCTACACCAAGATTGTGTCGCCCGTGTCGGGCCGTATCGGCAAGTCCCTGGTTACCGAAGGTGCTCTGGTTTCCGCCGCCAACGCCACCCATATGGCCACCGTGCAGCAACTGGACCGTGTCTATATTGACGTAACGCGTTCCACTGCTGAACTGACGCAGCTGCGTCGCGCCATGGCCGATGGCACCTTGAAGTCGGCTGGTGAAGGCCAGGCCAAGGCCAAGGCCAAGGCCGTTCTGGAAGATGGCTCCCTGTACGATCAGGATGGCGCTTTGCTGTTTAGCGGTGTCAGCGTGGATCCATCCACCTCGCAAGTAACCTTGCGTGCCGTGTTCCCTAATCCTGACGAAATCCTCTTGCCCGGCATGTACGTACGCGTACGTCTGGAACAAGGCGTCATTCCGGATGCCTTGCTGGTGCCCGCCCAAGCTGTTCAGTACACCTCGGATGGTGCTTCCAACATTTATGTAGTTCGTGAAGAAAAAGCCCAGTCCGTACCTGTCGTGTTGGGACCTGAGAGCGATGGTCAGTATGTGGTCAACAAAGGCCTGCAAGCTGGCGACCAGATCATTGTCGAAGGCTTCCAGAAGATTCGTCCCGGTGCCCCTGTCCAGACGATGCCTTGGAAGGGCAACAAGTCAGCCGCTGCACCTGCTCCTGATGCGGCTCCCGCACAGGAACCGGCCGCCGCTGCTGAGCCAAACGAAGCCAAGTCTAGCGAGTAAGCGACATGCCTCAGTTTTTTATTGAAAGGCCCATTTTTGCATGGGTCGTTGCCTTGGCGATCACGCTATTTGGCTTATTGGCTTTGCCCAATATGCCTGTAGCGCAGTATCCCGATGTGGCACCACCTTCGGTCACCATCCGGGCGACCTACCCAGGTGCAACCGCGGAAGACGTTGCCAGTACGGTAGCCAGTGTGATCGAAGATCAGCTGAACGGTGCCAAAGGCCTGCTGTACTACGAGTCCGTCAGTGACTCCTACGGCTCGACCGAAATCACCGCCACGTTCCGTCCTGGTACCAATCCTGACATGGCTCAGGTAGACGTCCAGAACCGGGTCAGCAACATTACTGCGTCCTTGCCGACAGCGGTGATGGAGCAGGGCCTGCACGTGGAGCAGTCCAGTACCGGCTTTCTGCAAGTGGTGACCTTGTCCTCCACGGATGGCAGTCTGGATCAGACAGCTCTGGCTGACTACATCGAACGCAATATCAAGAACACGATTTCTCGTGTTCCTGGTGTGGCTCGCTTCCAGCTGTTTGCATCCGGTCGCGCCATGCGTGTGTGGCTGGACCCTGCCAAGCTGGTCGGTTACCAGATGAGCCCAGCGGACGTGACCAACGCGATTCGTCAGCAAAACATGCTGGTGTCTGCCGGTATTCTGGGTGGCCCACCCAATCAGGACAGTCAGCGTGTGGCCGCACCCATTACGGTGAACGGTCAGTTGGCAACCGTGGAAGAGTTTGAAAACATCATTCTGCGCTCGCAGCCTGATGGCTCGACCGTACGTATTAAAGACGTCGCTCGTGTGGAAGTGGGGGCGGACAACTACCAGTTTGGTGCCCGTCTGAACAGCAAGCCAACAGCGGCTTTTGCTATCTCCCTGTTGCCTGAAGCGAACGCGCTGGATACTGCCGCGGCAATCAAAGTCGAAATGGAGAAGTTGGCCGAGTTCTTCCCGGAAAACATCCGCTACGACATTCCTTACGACACCTCGCCCTACGTGGACAAGTCCATCACCCAGGTGGTTTACACCTTGCTGGAAGCCATGGTGCTGGTGTTCATCGTGATGTACGTGTTCCTGCAAAACGTGCGCTACACCCTGATCCCTGCACTGGTGGTGCCGGTGGCTATCTTGGGGGCGTTCGCGGTGATGCAGGTGCTGGGCATGTCCGTGAACGTGCTGACCATGTTCGCGATGGTGCTGGCCATTGGTATTTTGGTGGACGACGCGATCGTGGTGGTGGAGAACGTCGAACGTATCATGGTGGAAGACGGGCTCTCGCCTAAGGAAGCGACCAAGAAAGCCATGCCGCAAATTAGTGGCGCTATTGTGGGTATTACGCTGGTGCTGTCGGCCGTGTTCTTGCCCCTGGCATTCATGGCCGGTTCGGTGGGGGTGATTTACCGTCAGTTCTCGGTGGCCATGGCCGTGTCGATTGCCTTCTCCGGCTTTTTGGCACTGACCTTTACACCTGCCTTGTGCGCGACTTTGTTGAAACCTATCCCCAAGGGTCATCACGAAACCAAGCGTGGCTTCTTTGGTTGGTTCAACCGTGTCTTTACGCGTACCACCAATGGTTACGAAAGCTTTATTGGCAAGACCTTGCGTCGTGGCGGTCGGATGATGTTCATCTACCTGATCATGGTGCTGGTGCTGGGCTTCCTGTACATGCGTATGCCAACCGCGTTCTTGCCCGAGGAAGATCAGGGCTACGTGATTGCCAACATCGAACTGCCTGCCGGTTCGACGGCCAACCGTACGATTGAAACCATCTCCAAGGTAGAGGACTACTTCAAGGAGCAGCCTCAGGTTGAAAACATCATTGCCGTGCAAGGCTTCAGCTTTAACGGTAGTGGTTTGAACTCGGCGATTGCCTTTGTGCCCTTGAAAGATTTCAACGAACGTAAAGGCAAGGAAAACTCGGCTCAAGCCATTTCCGGCAAGGCCATGGGCCAATTGCTGTTCGGTTTGCCCGACTCCATGGTGATCGCGATTGTGCCACCCGCTATTTCTGCTCTGGGTAACTCCTCGGGTATTGATATGCGTCTGGAAGACCGCGGCGGCATGGGTCACGATGCCCTGATGGCAGCCGCGGATCAGTTGCTGGCCCTGGCCAAGGCAAGCCCTGTGTTCGATCCACAGAGTGTGCGTATCACGGGCTTGGGACCTGGCAAACAGATTCGTCTGGAAATTGACCGAGACAAGGCGGCTGCCCTGGGTGTGAACTTCAGCGAAGCTTCTGCCTTGATCAGTGGCGCCCTGGGCTCGTCTTTTGTGGGTAAATTCACCAACCAGGGACGTGTGCAAAGTGTCTGGGTACAAGCTGATGCGCCATATCGCATGACCATCGACGATGTGCTCAAGCTCAACGCTCGCAACAGCGAAGGCAAGATGGTTCCGCTGTCGGCTTTTGTCAGCCAGACGACCGAACAAGGTCCGGTACAGATCGTGCGCTACAACAGCTACGAGTCTGTCCGTATCGGTGGTGGCCCCGCTCCAGGCTATACCTCGGGTGAAGCCATGATCGAGATGGAAAACCTGATGAAGCAGTTGCCTAGCGGCTTTGGTGTGGACTGGACAGGTCTGTCTTATCAAGAGCGTCAGGCCGCAGGCCAGTCCGCTATCTTGATGGGCTTGGCGGTTCTGGTGGTGTTCATGCTGCTGGCTGCCTTGTACGAAAGCTGGGCGATTCCGCTGTCCGTGATGCTGGCCGTACCGTTGGGTATGCTGGGTTCGGTCTTGCTGGTCTCCGGTCTGGGTATGCCTAACGACGTGTACTTCCAGGTGGGTATCGTGACGGTGATCGGTCTGTCAGCGAAGAACGCGATTCTGATTGTGGAGTTTGCCAAGGATGCCTACGCACGTGGTGCTACCTTGATCGACGCCACTCTGGAAGCCGCTCGCTTGCGTTTCCGTCCTATCTTGATGACCTCTTTCGCCTTTGTGCTGGGTGTGGTGCCTCTGGCTACCTCGACTGGTGCGGGAGCTGCCAGCCAGAACGCCGTGGGTCTGGGTGTGCTGGGTGGTATGTTGGCCGCAACGCCCTTGGCTGTCTTGATGGTGCCGACCTTCTTTGTCGTGATCCTCAAGCTCTTTAAAACTAAACCCCGTCTGTTTGGCGAAGCCGCTAAATTGCACGAGGAAGAACAGGCCAAACAAGCTGCACAGCCGGCCGGTTCGCAAGGAGGACAGCACTGATGTCTAGCATGTTTTTACGTAGCCCCTTGGTGCTGGCCGTGGCGTTTGCCTTGTCGGCTTGCTCCTTGGCACCGAAGTACGAGCGTCCTGATTCTCCCGTGCCCGCACAATTCCCTCTGGCCCAGCAGGGCCAGGCGGATGCGGCACAGGCTGCTGATCTGGGCTGGCGTGAATTCTTTACGGATCCGCGTCTGCATGCCCTGATCGAGCAGGCTCTGGAGAATAACCGCGATCTGCGTATTGCCACCCAGCGCATCGAGGAAGCTCGCGCGCAATACGGCGTGGCACGCAGTGACCAGTTGCCCAGCATTGGTGTGCAGGCGGCCGAGCAGGCCACCCACACACCGGCTGAGCTGCGTCCTGGTGGCCCAAATTCGGCCCCCGTAACCCGTACGTTCCAGGCCGGTGTCGGTATCACTGCTTTCGAGCTGGACTTCTTTGGTCGAGTGCGTGATCTGGCTCGTGCTGCTCAAGAACAGTACTTTGCCACCGAGCAGGCTCAACGTACCGCCCATATCGCCCTGGTGGCGGGCACCGCCGAAGCCTACTTCAAGGTACGTACTGCCGAAGAACTGCATGCTTTGATGAGCAATACCTTGCGCAGCCGTCAAGAGACATTGCGCCTGGTGCAGTCTTCTTACGATGCCGGTACGGTGTCGGCGCTGGACCTGAACCAGGCCAAGGTGCAATACAACACCGTGCGTTCCGATATGCAGGCTGTCGAGCGTGATCGTCAGCGTGCACTCAATGCCTTGCAGGTCTTGTTGGGCGGTGAAATACCGGCTGACTTGCCAGCAGGCTTGCCCTTTACCCGTGCTCAGCTGATGCCTAGCTTGCCTGTAGGGTTGTCGGCAGAATTGCTGGAGCGTCGTCCTGACATTCTGGCCGCCGAGCACGCCTTGCGTGGTTCCAACTACAGCATCGGGGCAGCACGCGCTGCTTTCTTTCCGCGTCTGAGCCTGACCGGTCTGCTGGGCTTCATGAGCCCCGAGCTGGGTGGTCTGTTCAGTTCGGGTAACCGTTACTGGCAATTCCAGCCGCAAATTACCATGCCGCTGCTCTCGGGCAGTACCTGGGCCAATCTGGATCTGGCCGAGGCTCGTCGTGACATTGCGATCAGCCAGTATGAAAAAACCATTCAGGAAGCCTTCCGCGAAGTGGCTGATGCTCTGGCGGGCGAAGCCACCTACGGTCAGCAGATCGACGCCTTGCAAGAGGTTGATCAGGCTGCCAGCGAAAGCTTGCGTCTGGCCAAGCTGCGTTACGAAGTGGGTATAGACAGCTTCCTGCAGGTGCAAACGGCGGAAGTCAGCCTGTACGGTACGCGTCAAGCCTATATTCAGACTGGCCTGGCATCCCTGATGAATCGGGTCGAGTTGTACAAGGCTTTGGGTGGCGGCTGGACAGCTGAAACCGTCAAGCCTGAAACAAAGACCCAGGCCACTGGGACAGCACCGGAGTAAACAGGCGATAATACGTCTGGTCATTCATCCCTGAAACTACGGAGGTCCTTGGGGAATGTTAGAACTGGGCGTCAATATCGATCATGTGGCGACGCTGCGCCAGCAGCGTCTGACCACATACCCTGATCCAATTCAGGCCGCTTTGCGAGCAGAAGAAGCCGGAGCGGACCTGATCACCTTACATCTGCGTGAAGACCGGCGTCATATTCAGGATGCCGACGTCGAGGCCCTGCGCCCCGTACTGCGTACCCGGATGAATCTGGAATGCGCCATCACCACCGAAATGCTGGACATTGCCTGCCGTATCAAACCGGACGATGTCTGCCTGGTTCCCGAACACCGTGCTGAACTGACGACCGAAGGTGGTCTGGATGTGGTCGGTCATCTGGACCAGGTCAAGGCGGCTGTGCAGCAATTGCAGGCTGCCGGTATTCGCGTCTCGCTGTTCATTGATGCCGACCCGGCGCAAATCCGAGCCGCCAGCGACGTGGGTGCCACCGTGATTGAACTGCACACCGGCACCTATGCGGATGCTCAAACGCCCGAGCAGGCCGCCAGCGAACTGGAGCGTATCCGTGCCGGTATTGCTCAAGGTGTGTCGCAAGGTCTGCGTGTGAATGCGGGTCATGGCCTGCACTACGGCAACGTACAAGCGATTGCCGCCTTGCCGGGGCTGACGGAGCTTAATATTGGTCACGCCATTGTTGCCCAGGCTGTCTTTGACGGTTGGGAAAAAGCCGTGCGCGACATGAAAGCCCTGCTGGTGCAAGCGGGCGCTCCTGCTCAAGCCTGACTGAGCCCTGCCATCTGGGCAGGGCACTCTTAACTGATTCTGGAAGCACTATGAGTACCATTGATTCCCTATTGTCCCGCCGCTCCATCAAGCTGGTGCAAGGCCCCGGGCCGAACGAGCAGGAGCTGGACCTGATTTTGCGCGCTGCCATGGTCGCTCCTGACCATGGTCGTTTGCAGCCTTGGCGCTTTTGCCTGATCCGCGGTGAAAACGTGCAGGCTCTGGGCGAACTGGCCATTGCCGCCAATGAGCGCGCCGGTAATCCCTTGACCGAGCAGAAAGCCGCTAGCGTACGCGCCTGGCTGGCCAAAGTGCCCATGTTGATCGCCGTGGCCAGCCACATCGATCATGGCGAAGAGAAAATCCCTGAACTGGAACGTGTTCTGGCAACGGGCGCAGCCGTCAGCAATATGCTGCATGCGGCTCATCAACTGGGCTTTGGTGCTTTCTGGAGCACCGGCCTGGGCACCTATGGTGAAGAAGTTCCTGAAGCCCTGGGCTTCGATTCCCTGGATTACCAGTTCCTGGGCTTTGTGTCGGTAGGTACGCCTATTCACAATCTGGGTCCTGCCCAGCGTCCCGAGCCACAAAAGTTCGTGACGGAGTGGCAGCCTGCTTAAATTTGCGGGGTAGCCTGCGCGAGCCAAGTTCGCGATTGTGAAGAAAAAGCCTGAGTTCGTCATTGAACTCAGGCTTTTTTGTCTTCTCTTGCTCAGTAAGTGATGCAAGCTGGAGGAGCAGTGGGAGGCGTTGGCTTCCTGTCCTGTTTCCCACTCTTTGTTTTGGTTCCTGCCTGTCTAAACCCGCTCTTAGGCACTAAAGCTTGGCTGTATTGCTTTTCTGATGGGCAGGTTTATGCGACTGAGCCTTGGTCGAGGCATCTGTATGACAGCATGCCCCCTCCAAACCATCCAGAATCGGACAATCTGGATGTTGGTCCCCCTGGCATTGTTCAGCCAGCACACGCAGCTTGGCGGCCATGTCCAGCAGCAGGGCCGCGCGGCTTTTCAGATTCTTGATATGAGCCTGGGCCAGTTGCTTGACCTCGCTGCTGGGGCGTTGCTGATCGCGCCACAGGCTGGTCAGTTGCTGAATGTCCGCCAGATTGAAACCCAGGTCCTTGGCACGAACAATAAAGTGCAAGGTATCCAGGTCCTGATCCTGGTAGACGCGGTAGCCATTGGGGGCACGGTCACTATTCAAGAGTCCCAGATCTTCATAGTGCCGGATCATTTTGGGTGTCAGGCCGGTTACGCGGGCCGCTTCACTAATCAGCATGGGCTTTCCTCGGGCAGTGCAAGGGGACTGCGTTATGATTGAAAGAGTCAATTCTGCACATTGTAGAACGGGTGGTCGGGCAGGTCATCAGGCCCCTGATAGCCTTAGTATGGACTCAAGGAGCGGTTATGAAAGAAATTCAGTGTGATGTTGCCGTGATTGGAGCGGGGACAGCAGGCATGACAGCGTATCGTACGGCCAAACGTGCCGGTAAACGAACGCTGATGATTGAATCAGGCCCCTATGGCACCATGTGCGCACGTGTTGGCTGCATGCCATCCAAGTTGCTGATCGCAGCAGCGGACGCTGCCCATCATGCCCGCCATACCGCTCCTTTCGGTGTTCACGTAGACGGCAATATCCGCATTGAAGGCAAAGAGGTCATGGATCGCGTGCGTCGCGAGCGGGATCGCTTTGTGCAATTTGTGGTGGACGATGTGGAAGGCTTTGATGCCGAAGACAAAGTGCGTGGTCATGCCCGCTTTGTGTCCGAGCATGTGCTGGAAGTGGATGACCATACCCGTATCACCGCAGGGCACGTGATTATCGCCACTGGCTCCACGCCCGTGCGCCCCAAGGAGCTGGAGCCGCTGGGGGCTTTGCTGATCAATAACGAGGATGTTTTTGACTGGACGGATTTGCCGGAAAGCGTGCTGGTCGTAGGTACGGGTGTAATCGGTCTGGAGTTGGGGCAGGCGCTGGCGCGCTTGGGCGTGAAGGTGTCCATCATCAACCGCAGCCAGAGTCTGGCGGGTCTTTCCGATCCTGAGGTACGTGAAGCCGGACGGGCGATTTTCAGCCAGGAACTGAATATTCGTGCCGACGTAGCTGTATTAGGTAGTGAAGTCGTCAATGGCAAGGCGCGCGTGCGCTTGCAGGTGAATGGCAAGGAGTTGGTCGAGGACTACGACTATGTACTGGGGGCGGCAGGCCGCAAACCGCAGTTGGATAATCTGGGGCTGGAACACACGCCTGCGCAATGGGATAGCAAAGGGCGGGTGGTCTTTGACCTGGACAGCTTGCAACTGAAAGGCACCTCTATCTATCTGGCAGGCGATGTGAACCAACGTGCACCCATCTTGCACGAGGCAGCAGATGATGGTCGTCTGGCTGCCTTGCAAGCCGTCAGCAATGGCCAGGATGAGCCTATGGCGCGTCGTGCACGCATGGCTGTGGTGTTTAGTGATCCGCAGGTGGCTGTGGTTGGTACGCCCTTTAAATCCTTGCCAGAGGGTGCGGTGACAGGCAGCGTGAACTTCGGCAATCAGGGCCGTGCTCGCGTGATGCTGGTCAACCGTGGCTTGTTGCACGTTTATGCGGACAAGGCGGGCAAGTTTCTGGGGGCCGAGATGGTGGGGCCTCAAGCAGAACATATTGCTCACTTGCTGGCCTGGTCTTTGCAGATGGGACTGACGCTGGATCAGATGCTGGCCATGCCGTTCTACCATCCCGTATTGGAAGAGGGCTTGCGTACGGCCTTGCGCGGTGCGCAATCTGCTTTGCGAGGCAAATAAGTCAGCCTGAACGGGTTTGATCCCGTTTTCGGGCTCTGGCCCCGAGAGTCCTGATCCTGTATGTGAACTGCTCGCCAAAAGTTGGACATTGATCCGACCTTTGGCGGGCAGTTTGATTTTCAGGGTGCTTTTATTATTTGGCGGCGTTTTGCAGATGCTGCGCGGTGGTCGCCTCGGTTACCGGGTCATTTTCCAATGCGCCCAGCAAGGAGTGCAGCAGACCGGGAAAGCGCTCCTCCAGATCGTCCTTACGCAGCGATAGCAGGTTTTCTCGTCCAGAAGGCCGTTGCCAGATCACGCCGCTATCGCGCAAGACACGCCAGTGATGCGTCATGGTGGATTTGGTTTGGCCTTGCAGTAGCGAGCCACAGGCGCGTTCGCCTTCGGAGGCTAAAGCACGCACAACGGCCAGACGCAAGGGATTGCCCAGGGCAGTCAGTACATTTTCCAAGCGAATCTGTGCGCGCTCGGGATGATTGGGAAGCATGTAGAGTCCTGTCATTATTCGTCGCGGTGATTGTACCTGTGTCCACGTACCGTTTTCGCGCTGTGGTGTGGATGCACGGCGCGTGGAAAAAATCTTGTTAATAGTACGATTGTAGGCGTACTATCTGATTGTTATCAACCACTGAAACAACAGGAGCCCAGGTGCCTTGCACTGCAAGGCAGGACGACTCCAGGGACAATCATCATGGCTCGCCATACACCCATCACTCGCTATCGGAACATTGGTATTTCGGCGCATATTGACGCTGGCAAAACCACCACGACCGAGCGCATTCTTTTCTACACCGGCGTCAGTCACAAGCTGGGGGAAGTGCATGACGGGGCGGCCACTATGGACTGGATGAGCCAGGAGCAGGAGCGTGGCATCACCATTACCTCGGCGGCCACCACCTGCTTTTGGCGAGGCATGGATGGCTCGCTGCCCGAGCACCGCATCAATATCATCGACACCCCCGGCCACGTGGATTTCACCATCGAGGTTGAACGCTCCATGCGCGTGCTGGACGGCGCGGTCATGGTATATGACGCTGTCGGCGGAGTACAGCCACAATCTGAAACGGTTTGGCGTCAGGCCAACAAGTACAAGGTTCCGCGCCTGGCTTTCGTCAACAAGATGGACCGCGTGGGGGCGGATTTCTTCCGTGTACGTCAGATGATGGTGGATCGCCTCAAGGCCAATCCCGTGCCTGTGGTGATTCCTATGGGCGCTGAAGATGGCTTCAAGGGCGTGATCGACCTGCGCTTGATGAAAGCGATCGTGTGGGACGAGGCTACTCAGGGCATGAAGTTCAGTTTTGAGGACATTCCTGATGATCTGCTCGCTATGGCCAGGCAGTGGCGCGAGCGCATGCTGGAGGCGGCGGCAGAAGCCAATGAAGAGCTGATGAATCAGTACCTGGAAACGGGTGAGCTGAGCGTGGCCCAGATTACGTTGGGCCTGCGCTTGCGCACCATTGCCGGAGAGATTCAGCCCATGCTGTGTGGCTCGGCCTTCAAGAACAAGGGTGTGCAACGCATGCTGGATGCGGTGGTGGAGCTGCTCCCTTCTCCCGTGGATGTACCTGCAGTGCAAGGCGTGGACGAGGCTGGCGAAATCGTCACTCGCCAATCTGACGACAATGAGAAGTTCTCGGCATTGGCCTTCAAGCTGATGACGGACCCTTATGTCGGCCAGTTAACCTTTGTGCGAGTGTATTCCGGTGTGCTGGCCAAGGGCGATAGCGTCTATATTCCCGGCCGTGGCAAGAAAGAGCGTATTGGCCGGATTGTGCAGATGCATGCCAATGACAGGCATGAAGTTGATGAACTGCATGCGGGTGATATTGCGGCCTGTGTTGGCCTGAAAGAGGTCAGCACAGGGGAAACCTTGTGTGATCCTTCGGCCATCCTCACCCTGGAGCGCATGGAGTTTCCCGAGCCGGTGATTCGTCAGGCTGTAGAGCCCAAGACCAAGTCTGATCAGGAAAAGATGGGGATTGCGCTCTCGCGTCTGGCTTCTGAAGATCCGTCCTTCCGTGTCAGCACGGACGAGGAGTCGGGCCAGACGATTATTGGCGGTATGGGCGAGCTGCATCTGGAGATCATTGTGGATCGCATGAAGCGCGAGTTCGGCGTGGAAGCGAATGTGGGCAAACCGCAAGTGGCCTATCGCGAAACCATCAGCAAGACCGTGCGCGATGTCGAAGGCAAGTTTGTGCGTCAGTCCGGTGGTAAAGGACAGTACGGCCATGTGGTCTTCACCCTGGAGCCGCAAGAGGCGGGCAAGGGCTTTGAGTTTGTCGATGCCATCAAGGGCGGGGTGGTTCCGCGTGAGTACATTCCGGCGGTGGAAAAAGGTGTGCTGGAGGCCCTGAACAGCGGTGTGTTGGCGGGCTATCCCGTGGTGGATGTGAAAGTGACACTGACCTTCGGTTCTTACCACGACGTGGACTCGTCCGAGCAAGCCTTCAAGATGGCGGCGATCTTTGGTTTCAAGGAAGCGGCCAAACAGGCATCACCCGTGATCCTGGAGCCCATGATGGCGGTGGAAGTGGAAACGCCTGAAGATTATGCCGGTAATGTGATGGGGGACCTGTCCAGCCGTCGTGGCATGGTGCAGGGTATGGATGACATGGTGGGGGCGGGCAAGCTGATCAAGGCGGAAGTGCCTTTGTCCGAGATGTTTGGCTATGCCACTACGCTGCGTTCCATGTCCCAGGGCCGTGCAACATACAGCATGGAGTTCAAACGCTACGCGGAAGTGCCCAAGTCCATGGTGCAGGATCTGGTGGCTGAACGTCAGAGCACACGACACGCAGGCTGATACTAAAGGGGGCGGGTGTTCCTGTGTCTAACCAGGCACGGGAACACCCGCCCCGATGCTTTGCCTGTTGTTGTTGTTGTTGTTGTTGTTGTTGTTGTTGTTGTTGTTGTTGTTGTTGTTGTTGTTG